>NZ_JAHLJC010000032.1:0-412174 GCF_020496255.1 Pseudonocardia sp. ICBG1142
CAGGTAATGTGTAGAAGATGAGTCCGATGACTGCCGAGATTGTCGTTTTTAAATGTGCGTAGGGCCGCCGGTAGTCTGTGTGGAGAACTTTCCACGTTTTGATATGGGCGATGACTCGTTCGATGGTGGCGCGTGTGTGGTTGAGGCTCTTGTTGAATGTTTTTTGCCAGTCGAGAAGTTCCCGGCCGGGTGGTTTTTTGAACGGGTGAGCATGCCGCGCCCGATGTATCCTTTATCGCCGATCGGGGGGTATGTGGCGAGGTGGTCGAGGGCGCCGGATTGGTCGAGGCAATATAGGTCGTGTCGGGAGCCTGGGGTCGGGTCGGAGATCCACGACAGCTGCCCTTCCAGGGTGGCTGCGACCTGGACGACGACGCCGGTGGTGCGATGCTTGCCCGACCACAGACCCGGCACCGCGGCCCATGACCAGCAGGGCAGCAAGGTTCCATCGATGATGTACTGCCGATCGGCACGAAGCTCCTCTGCCGTCGGAACGACACTCCGCAGCGCCTGTGCCAGCAACGGTGTCACCCCGTGATCGCTCGACTAACCGTCGACTGCGACACCCCATAGGTTTCCGCCAACTCCCACTGCACACGATTCCCGCGCAGATACGCCAACGTGATCACCACCGACCAGAACAACCCCAGAACCGGCGGCCAAGACAAACGTGCCTCCGTCGCGTCCGCTGATCCTGCTCATACACTATAGCGACAAGATCCTGAATTTCATCACGCCGGAAACCAGTGGTATAGTACATACTGCGGCAGCCCGTTCATCTCGGATTGATTCGGCAAACCAATATTCGCGATGGACGGGCTGTCGCCCAACCCGACACGCCGGGCTAGATCGTTATTTCACGGGGCCTGAATAAGCCTCGATGAATGAGGCTTATTCAGGCTCCGTCAGGTAAGTGTGTAGAAGATGAGTCCGATGACTGCCGAGATTGTCGTTTTAAATGTGGCGTAGGGCCGCCGGTAGTCTGTGTGGAGAACTTTCCACGTTTTGATATGGGCGATGACTCGTTCGATGGTGGCGCGTGTGTGGTTGAGGCTCTTGTTGAATGTTTTTTGCCAGTCGAGAAGTTCCCGGCCGGGTGGTTTTTTGAACGGGGTGAGCATGCCGCGCCCGATGTATCCTTTATCGCCGATCGGGGGGTATGTGGCGAGGTGGTCGAGGGCGCCGGATTGGTCGAGGCAATATAGGTCGTGTCGGGAGCCTGGGGTCGGGTCGGAGATCCACGACAGCTGCCCTTCCAGGGTGGCTGCGACCTGGACGACGACGCCGGTGGTGCGATGCTTGCCCGACCACAGACCCGGCACCGCGGCCCATGACCAGCAGGGCAGCAAGGTTCCATCGATGATGTACTGCCGATCGGCACGAAGCTCCTCTGCCGTCGGAACGACACTCCGCAGCGCCTGTGCCAGCAACGGTGTCACCCCCGTGATCGCTCGACTAACCGTCGACTGCGACACCCCATAGGTTTCCGCCAACTCCCACTGCACACGATTCCCGCGCAGATACGCCAACGTGATCACCACCGACCAGAACAACCCCAGAACCGGCGGCCAAGACAAACGTGCCTCCGTCGCGTCCCGCTGATCCTGCTCATACACTATAGCGACAAGATCCTGAATTTCATCACGCCGGAAACCAGTGGTATAGAGGCTTATTCAGGGTGATCATGAAGTGCGGTGTTTCTCCAGGTCGGGACCGCAGCGAGGTAGCCCGCCAGGCGGCCCTGAATAAGCCTCAATGCTGCGCGTTTTCGGTTACGAACCATGCTGGTGGCAATGGCTACGGTCGTTGCCACCGGCTCGGGAGCGTTCGGAGGTCTGGCCGCAGCCCAGCCCCCTGCGCCCCCGCCGGATCCCAACCAGCCCGGGTCGGCGCTGACCGCCGACCACAAGCCAGAGACCTACGAGCCTGGCGACGCTGACACGACCCCGAACGTCGGCGGCGCACCGTCGCCGGAGCCCTGGACGCCGGCTGTCGTGTCTGCCGACCCGGGGCAAGGTGTCGTCTCCGGGCAGTCGACCGACCCCGGCGGCGCCATCTCCCCGCAGATGCAGACGCAGAAGGTCGGCCCCGGCCCGAACGCCGGCGCGGCGGGAATCGGGCTGCGGGACTTCTCCCCGGTCGAGGTCCGCCAGATCTCGGACAAGCTGCAGCTGCTGACCAACCTGGCCAACGGCAACATCGTCGTGCGCTACACGAACTCGGTGGTCGCCGCTGAGGGCCAGGCCTCCGACGTCTCCCACGTCTACAACAACATGTCCACCGGCTCCGGCGCGTTCGGCCGCGGCTGGGCGATGTCCACCGGCCTCGACGTCGGCCTCGAGATCATCAACAGCGGCGCCACGGTGAAGCTGCACGGCCCCACCGGCTACGTCGTGACCTACACCCGCCAGTCCAACGGTTCCTACACCGGCAGCTCGGGCGCGAACTCCAAGCTGACGCGCGCCAGCGACGGTGTCTGGACCATCAAGTGGGACAAGACCGAGGATCGCTGGCTGTTCCACCCCAACGGCGTCATGAAGGAGCAGCTGACCAAGAACAACGTCAGCACCAAGCTCAACTACGACGCCGCCAACAACGACCGCGTCGCAGCGATCTACGACTCGATCGGCCGGGTCACCAAGTTCGAGGACTACGACTCCGAGGACCGGGTCCTGTCCTACACCGACCCGGTTGGCCGCGAGCACGGACCGTTCAACTACGACGCCGCCGGTGACCTCGTCTCCTTCGAGGACCAGCTCGACAACGAGGTCAAGTTCGGCTACTCGAACGGCAACCTGACCTCGATCACCAGCCCCAACGGCGACGTCTACACCATCGGCTACGACGCCCAGCGGCGCGTCACCTCGATCAACGAGCCGAACGGCCAGACTCCGGCCACCACCCAGTACTCCTACCCGGCTTCCGGGCGGACCACCGAGACCGACCCCCGCGGGGGCGTCTCGAACTACTACTTCGACAGCCAGGGCCGCCAGACCAAGGCCGTCGACCAGCTGGGCAACGAGCAGTCCAAGACCTGGACCGCCAACAGCGACGTCGCCTCGACCACCGACGCGCTCGGGTCGAACCTGACCTACGCCTTCGACGCCAACAACCGCCCCACCAGCGCCACGCTGCCCACCGGGGCCAGCAACTCGGTCGGCTACTCCAACGCTGCCCACCCGTACTTCCCGACGTCGATGACCGACGCCCAGGGCAACCAGATGACCCGGCTCTACAACGCCGCCGGTGACCTGACCTCGGTCCGCTCGGTTCAGCAGAACCGCGATGTCGTGAAGTTCGAGTACAACGCCGCCGGCCAGCCCACCAAGAAGACCGATGGCGCGAACCGGGTCACCACCTACCAGTACGGCGGTGGCGGCCGTATGACCGTCGAGACCCCGCCGACGCCGATGCAGCCCCGCGTCATCGGCTACGACAACCTCGACCGCGTCACCCAGATCGTCGACGGCAACGGCAGCAAGATCTTCTACCGTTACGACGCGATGGACCGCCTCGTCGAGATCGGCCGCGACAACAACGGCACCTACGTGCCCCTGCAGTACAACAACTTCGATGCCGAAGGCAACATGGTCGGCCGATACTTCGGCGACACCGGCCTGCAGCTGGCCTACAGCCCCCGCAACCAGGTCACCGAGGCGCACAACACCCGCAGCGGCGTCATCTACCGCGTCTTCTACCGCTACGACGCCAGCAACAACGTCACCGACCTGTTCAACGACGGCGGCCACACCTTCTACGACTACGACGCCGCCAACCGGCTCACCTTCCAGCGCGGCCCGAAGACCGGCATGGAGGCCAGCCACCAGTACGACAAGAACGACCAGCGGACGAAGACCACCTACCCCGGCAACTTCACGGTCTCGACCACCTACGACAAGTCCGGTCGCCAGACCGCACTCGTCGCAGCCACCAGCGGCGGAACCAAGCGGATCGACCGCACCTACCGTTGGACGAACGCCAACAACCAGGACACCACCCAGCTCCAGCGCGAGACCCGCGAGGGCACCGCGTTCTCCTACACCTACGACACGCTCAACCAGCTGACCGCCCGCAACAGCTCAGCCGGGAACCTCACCTACGCCCTCGACGGAGCCTCGAACCTCACCTCCGCCGAGGGACGCAACTTCGGGATCAACTCCGCCGGACAGGTCGCATCCGGCAACAACACCACCTACACCCACGACGGTGCCGGCAACCTCACCACCGGCTCCAACGGGCTGATCAACAACACCTACAGCCCCACCAACCAGCTCCGCAGCTCGACCACCGCCGGCAACGGCACGATCGACTTCACCTACGACTCGGTCGACCAGGCCCAGCGCGCGGTCATCTCCAAGAACGCCGGCGGCGTCGTCACCGAACAGCGCCTCGAGAACACCGCCATCGGCGTCACGGCCATCACCACCAACGGCGCACGGTCGGAGTTCACCCGCGACCCCGCCGGCCGCCTCATCGGCCAGACCGCCCCCAACGGGCAGAACCTCTACGCCGTCACCGACTACCAGGGCTCCACACTCGCCCTCATCGACGGCAACGGCGCCCTCGCCGCCAAGTACGACTACAAGCCCTACGGCGACACCACCTCCACCGGCACCGCTGCGGCCGGCAACCCGTTCCGCTGGATCGGCGCTCAGCAGCTCGCCGACAACCACGGCACATACCTGACCGGGTACCGCCAGCACAACCCCATCCTCGCTCGCTTCACTCAGCCTGATCCGTCCCAGGCTGAGCCCAATCCCTACACCTACGGGCTGGCGAACCCCTGCAGTTACAGCGATCCAAGTGGCTTGGACGCTCTCGGGTGCGCGAAGGCGGTTGGCGCTGGGGTCGGACTAGTAGCGGGAGTCGCCGGCGCGATCTACTTCTTCCCAGTCACTGCCGTAGCAGGCGCATCGCTTGCGGTGACCCAGGCGGTCGCCGGTTACACTCTGTTCGGAGCCGTAGCTGGGGGCGTGTTGAACGTCGGACTCGACCTGGCACGAGAATGCGGGGGATATTAGTGCAGGAGCGACGCCCTCCACGATGGGCTCTACTGCTTCTGCTCGCGTGCGCCGGCTTCATGGTGTATAGCGGTTTCACCAACCTGCGCGATGATCACACTCCATCTGCCGTCGGAGCCTTCATTGCGGCCGCCAGCCTCATCGGACTAGCCGCACTGCTGGCTGGCGTTCGTCGCAGCTAACTCGGCGACCCGCGCAAGCGAAGTAGTCGCGGTGGCCCCACCTCTCATGATGAGGTCACCGCGACTACCGCGCACTCTTCTTCGCAAACCTAGAATCTGATTCACGACTCCGGCGGGCATCAAGAATCTGCGCGCGAGCATTGAGGCTTATTCAGGCCCCGTGAAATAACGATCTAGCCCGGCGTGTCGGGTTGGGCGACAGCCCGTCCATCGCGAATATTGGTTTGCCGAATCAATCCGAGATGAACGGGCTGCCGCAGTATGTACTATACCACTGGTTTCCGGCGTGATGAAATTCAGGATCTTGTCGCTATAGTGTATGAGCAGGATCAGCGGGACGCGACGGAGGCACGTTTGTCTTGGCCGCCGGTTCTGGGGTTGTTCTGGTCGGTGGTGATCACGTTGGCGTATCTGCGCGGGAATCGTGTGCAGTGGGAGTTGGCGGAAACCTATGGGGTGTCGCAGTCGACGGTTAGTCGAGCGATCACGGGGGTGACACCGTTGCTGGCACAGGCGCTGCGGAGTGTCGTTCCGACGGCAGAGGAGCTTCGTGCCGATCGGCAGTACATCATCGATGGAACCTTGCTGCCCTGCTGGTCATGGGCCGCGGTGCCGGGTCTGTGGTCGGGCAAGCATCGCACCACCGGCGTCGTCGTCCAGGTCGCAGCCACCCTGGAAGGGCAGCTGTCGTGGATCTCCGACCCGACCCCAGGCTCCCGACACGACCTATATTGAGGCTTATTCAGGCCCCGTGAAATAACGATCTAGCCCGGCGTGTCGGGTTGGGCGACAGCCCGTCCATCGCGAATATTGGTTTGCCGAATCAATCCGAGATGAACGGGCTGCCGCAGTATGTACTATACCACTGGTTTCCGGCGTGATGAAATTCAGGATCTTGTCGCTATAGTGTATGAGCAGGATCAGCGGGACGCGACGGAGGCACGTTTGTCTTGGCCGCCGGTTCTGGGGTTGTTCTGGTCGGTGGTGATCACGTTGGCGTATCTGCGCGGGAATCGTGTGCAGTGGGAGTTGGCGGAAACCTATGGGGTGTCGCAGTCGACGGTTAGTCGAGCGATCACGGGGGTGACACCGTTGCTGGCACAGGCGCTGCGGAGTGTCGTTCCGACGGCAGAGGAGCTTCGTGCCGATCGGCAGTACATCATCGATGGAACCTTGCTGCCCTGCTGGTCATGGGCCGCGGTGCCGGGTCTGTGGTCGGGCAAGCATCGCACCACCGGCGTCGTCGTCCAGGTCGCAGCCACCCTGGAAGGGCAGCTGTCGTGGATCTCCGACCCGACCCCAGGCTCCCGACACGACCTATATTGCCTCGACCAATCCGGCGCCCTCGACCACCTCGCCACATACCCCCCGATCGGCGATAAAGGATACATCGGGCGCGGCATGCTCACCCCGTTCAAAAAACCACCCGGCCGGGAACTTCTCGACTGGCAAAAAACATTCAACAAGAGCCTCAACCACACACGCGCCACCATCGAACGAGTCATCGCCCATATCAAAACGTGGAAAGTTCTCCACACAGACTACCGGCGGCCCTACGCCACATTTAAAACGACAATCTCGGCAGTCATCGGACTCATCTTCTACACACTTACCTGACGGAGCCTGAATAAGCCTCTTGATCTCAACCTGGCTTGAGAGTGCACAGTGGTCGGCATGACGCCGGTGAGATAGTTGCGAAGCTGACCGAAGCGTGGAACGCCGGTGACGGCGACCGGCGGGCGGAGGCATTTATCGAGGACGCCGTCTTCGTTGACGCGCTGGGCGAACCCAGTGCGGTCGGTCCGTTATCGCCGCCGAGCATAAGAAGAACCTTCACAGCCACGATCCCGACCTGGTCGCGCTGGCGCCGCTGGGCCGGGACGACACCAACGAAGCTTGAACCATCGCGATATCGCTCGCTACTTCTCCAACATGCGCCCGGGCTCAGCCCGCTGTGGCTGCGGTCAGGGCTTCCCTGGAGATTCTGCGCTGCGCCGGCAACGCGACGCCGCAAGTGCAGTACCGGGCGGTCTTGCTCATATAGCGCTACCCCTACCCACAGAATCGAGTGCAACTCCTGGACGGACATCATCGCCGTCTCGTCGTCTCTCCGTGTCGGAATTCCTGCGCAGATAGCTTCGACCCTGTCTTGGATAACGGTGCCAGCCACAAGAAATGGGAGAAGAGGGCGAGGCTGAGGTGGAACGAAGATGTATATAAGCTCGGCCGCTCCGTCCGGCTCTGCCGGAACTCGCTTTACCTCAAGACCCTCAATCCTCGGGAACGTGTTCCGATCCACAACCCGACGAATGGCGCTAACGGTCAGTCGCGGGTCGACGTGGTGGACCCGGGATATTTCGTCGTACTCACGACGGGATTTCGTGGCGAGGCCGATGACGACCAGGCCGCTGCCGCCAGTACTCGCGAACGATGCGACGTCCTTCGCCAGCTAGATCTCCACGGCCTTGGCGCCCAGGTGCACTTCACGTTTCACCTCGAGACTGGCGTCCTCCGCGAGACCCACCAGTACGCTTCCCCGGCCGTCGCGCACCAACGCGCGCATTCTTTCTGCTGTGAGCTCGCGACGGGGTACCCCGGATGCGAGCGCCTCCACATCGTCGACCTAGCGGTCTAGGGCGTGTCTCCCAATGCGCGGAGCCAGGTGAGGATCGCTTTCAGGACGGCGCCGCCGCGGAAGGTCAGGGCGAGCTTGTCGTAACGGGTGGCCAGACCGCGCCACTGCTTGACGTGGCAGAACCCGCGCTCGACGACGTTGCGGTTTCGGTAGTCGACCGGATCGAATGCGGGCGGTCGGCCGCCGCGTGAGCCGCGTCGTTTGCGGTGCCCCTGCTGGTCAGAGGGCTCCGGAATGACAGCGATGATCCGGCGCTCGCGCAGGTGCCGGCGGATCGCGCGTGAGGAGTAGGCCTTGTCCGCGCGCACGCGTTCGGGCCGGGTCCGGGGTCGTCCCGGGCCCGGTCGGGCGATGCTCAGGTGCGCCATCAGGTGCGGAAACACTGGCGAGTCGCCGCCCTGGCCGGGGCCGAGGAGGACCACCAGCGGGCGGCCGTGCCCGTCAACGAGCTGGTGGATCTTCGTCGACAGCCCTCCGCGGGACCGTCCCAGCGCGTGATCTGCTGGTTCGGCGAGCAGATTCGTGTAGTTCGATCCGGCCCCCTGTGTCGCGCTTGAGGGTCGCGGCATGCTGGTGGGCACGGATGATCGTGGAGTCCACGCTGACCGCCCACCCGAGCACCGCGGCGGCGTCGGCCTCGACCAGAAGAGCAGCCAGGATGTGGTCCCAGGTGCCGTCTCCGCTGTAGCGGCGGTGCCGCTTCCACAACGTCTGCCACGGCCCGAACTCGGCCGGGACGTCTCGCCAGGCAAGCCCGCACCGATACCGGTAGATGATCCCCTCGAGCACCCGGCGGTCATCGCGGAACGGGCGCCCGCGACGCCCCTCGGAGGAGGGCAACAGCGGCGCCAGACGGGCCCACTGGGCATCGGTCAGGACAGCGGTGCGCGGCACCGATCAAGCATCGCGCACCCCGGTCCGCCTATTTGGGAGACACGCCCTAGCAGTCCCCGACCGCCCCGAATGACGGCGGCTCCTGCGGGCTGCAGCCAACCAGTGGGCCGACGCGTTCAGGGACAACGGCAGCGGACGGAGTACCCCTCGACGACCCGAGGGGCGCGGTCCGCGTTGTCGGCCACCGAGACCCTTCGCCAATGCGCGCTGGGCGACCCGGTTGAACGACCACATCGCCGACCGCGGTCCACACCGGACGTGGCTCCCCGCACACACGCGCAGGTTCCACCGGTGCTGGCTGCCTGACGGGCAGCTCGTGCCACGGTGGCGTGATTGTCGCGGCTCTAGGCGGGAGCACCATGTACATCCGGACGGCACCCGGAGCCCGGACCGGGATGCCGCGCGCACCGCCCGCGTCGGGCTCCGTCTTCCCCGTCCCGGCGAGGCCCGCGAAGCTGCGGTCACCCGCGCCCCCCGGACCCGGCTCGGCGTCCGACGGAGATTTCGCGGCACCCACCCGAACGGTCAGCCAACTCGATCGGTGGACAGGTGAGAGCGTGGTCGACCGGTCCCGACATTCGACGCCCGATCCTCATCTCTGGAGCCGGCCATGTCAGACACGGCGCCCGTACCGCCCCTGTCCGCAGACACCCTCCTGCATTTCCTACTCGGTCTTGTGCTCTTGCTCGCCATCAGTCGTCTGCTCGGCGCGCTGGCCGAACGCGTCGGCTTGCCGGCTGTCGTCGGAGAGCTGCTCACCGGAGTGCTGCTCGGTCCGTCGCTGCTGGGATGGCTGGCCCCGGACCTGGCGAACTGGCTGTTGCCCGCCGAACCCGAGCAGATGCACCTACTCGACGGCGTCGGTCAGATCGGCCTGCTGCTCCTAGTCGCACTCGCCGGCGCCCACCTCGATCTGCGATTCCTGAGCAGACAACGCCGTGTGGCGATCACCGTCAGTCTCACCGGGCTGCTCATCCCTCTCGTGTTCGGCGTCGCCCTCGGGTTCGGCCTAACGAACGCTCTGGCCGCCACCGGCGCCGGCTCGTCCCCGGTCGCTGGGTCAGTGTTCCCGCTCTTTCTCGGCGTCGCGATGTGCGTCACTGCCATCCCGGTGGTTGCCAAGACCCTGTCCGACATGAATCTGCTGCACCGCGACCTCAGCCAACTCATTCTGGCCGCAGCCATGGTCGATGACGCGGTGGCCTGGTTGCTACTCTCTGTCGTCGCCGCCGCGGCGACCACCGGCGTAGCCACTGGGACCGTCGCCCTTTCCGTTGTCTCCATGGTCGGATTCGTGCTGGTAGCTGCCGTCGTTGGGCGCCCGGTCGTGCAATGGGCCACGGCACGCGCCATTCGCAGCGAGGCTCCCGGCCCGACCATAACGCTCGCTCTGATCATCGTCTTCTCAGCGGCGGCCATCACCCACGCCCTGAACCTGGAGGCCGTCCTCGGCGCGTTCATCGCCGGGCTCCTGCTGTCCACCACCGGCCCGGAGGTACAACGTCGTCTCGGCCCTCTGCGCATCGTGGTCCTGTCCGTGCTCGCCCCCGTCTTCCTGGCTACGGCGGGCCTGCGCATGGACCTCACCGCCCTGACCCGTCCCGACGTTTTGCTCGCCGCGCTCGCCGTGCTTTCCGTGGCGATTATTGGCAAGTTCGCCGGCGCCTACCTCGGTGCACGTCTGTCGAGCCTGTCGCGTTGGGAGGGGATCGCTCTCGGCACCGGCATGAACGCCCGCGGCGTCGTCGAGGTGATCGTCGCCATCGTCGGGCTGCGACTGGGGGTGCTCGACACCGCCGGCTACACCGTAATCGTGGTGGTCGCGATCGTGACCTCGTTGATGGCCCCGCCGCTGCTCCGCTGCGCGATGGGCCGCGTCGAGCAGAGCGAGGAGGAGCTACGGCGAGCGGTCACGCACAGCACGTGGTCGGGCACCAGCCCCGTCCGTCCACCAGACAGCGGACCACCGCCAGCCCCGTAGGCCACTGCCCCGGTGCGGCGTCGGCCGGCGGCTCTGCCGGACCGGTCGGTGGTGAGCGGACCCTGCCGCGATCCGCGCCCTCCCGCACCTCCGACGCAGGGAAGTAGGTCCCCGCCGTGGTCACCCGAGCAAGGCTCGGATATCACGCACGCTGGCCTCGACGAACCGGGCGACCACCGCTCGCTCCGCGGCGGTGAACTGCGCGAGGGTGCGACGGACCTGCTCGTCCAACATCGTGTATCGCTTGATCAGCCGCTCGCGGGCCACCGGGTCAGCCTCGACCAGCACACGGCGCCGGTCGCGGCGGTCCTGGACCCGACAGACCAGGCCAGCCGCCGTGAGTCGGTCGACCATGTGGGTGATAGCGCCGGAGGTCAGGTGGAGCCGGCGGGCGAGCTCCCCCGCCGGCAGCGGTCCGTCGACGACGAGCTCATGCACGCACCGCAGGTCGGACGCCCCGACACCGGCCTCACGGGCGATCACCTCGTTAACTGCTTGGACGGCGGAGAGCCACGGCGGCAGCAGCCGCACGATCAGCTCGACGGCCTCCTCGGAGGACACGCCTCAGGGTAGCCGGGGCCCACTTATCTTAGTCATTCAGGTATTATCGTGGCATGCAGCAGCGAACGATCGCGCTCTCAGCTCTCCTCCTCGCCGGTTTCCTGGACCTGCTCGGCGTCACAATCGTGACGGTGGCGCTGCCAACGATCACCGAGGACCTCGCTGCGGGCGCGTCCGAGACGCAGGCAGTGCTCGCCGCCTACACCCTTACCTTCGCGGTCGGACTTATCACCGGAGCTCGCCTGGGGCGGCGGCTAGGCGTGCGACGCGCCTTCCTCATCGGTTGCGTCGGCTTCACGCTCGCTTCCTTGGCGTGCGCGCTGGCGACTGGGACCTCGCTACTCGTCGGCGCGCGGATCGTCCAAGGCGCGTTCGCGGCGCTGATGATCCCCCAGGTGCTCGCGACCATCCAGCTCATGTATGAGCCGGCGGAGCGAGCGAAGCCGATGGCCGCCTTCTCTGCATTGCTCGGGATCGCCGCGTCCGCGGGACCCGTCCTCGGCGGCCTGATCATCGGGCTGGACCTGTTCGGCTCCAGCTGGCGCGGTGTCTTCATGATCAACGTTCCACTCGGCGCGCTCATCCTGGTCCTGGCGCTGCGTACGCTCCCGGCGACACCGCCGGAACGGGTTCAGCTGGACCTGCCCGGACTGCTGCTCTCGGCTGTGTCGCTGTTCATGGTGATTTATGGACTCTCGACGATGGCGGAGAGCGGGCAGGCGGTCTCCGGGCTGGTTACAGCCGCAGCCGGGGCTGCCCTGTTCATGGCGTTTATCGCGCACCAGCGGTTCGCCGAACGCCGCGGTGGACAGCCACTGGTGCCCGGCGCGCTGCGACGACGCGGGGTGTTCCGGGCCTCGATGGCGGTGCAGATCCTGTTCTTCGTCCCGGTTATGGGCTTCTCGCTGGTCGTCACGCAGTATGTGCAGAGCAGCCTCGGCTACAGTGCGCTGCTCGCCGGCGTGGTTGTGATCCCCTGGGCGATCTTCACCGGGATCGGCGCCGGTTTTGGGACGACGGTGCTGCTCCCCCGCATCGGCCGCACGGTCGTCCAGGCCGGGCTGGTCGTGATGTCCGCGGGCATGGCCCTTGTCATCGTAGCGGTGGTCGGCACCGCGGGTGACCCGGCGTTCTGGCAGCTCCTGCCTGGGAGCGCCGTCGGCGGGCTCGGGATGGGTTTGGTCGTCGGACCGCTGACCGAGATGTCGGTGTCCCAGGTCACCCGCGAGCACGCCTCCGACGCCTCCGGACTCTTCTACAGCGTCGGCCAGCTTTCGGCCAGCCTTGGCTTCGCCACGGTCGGAAGCGCCTACTTTGTGCTGTCGACAGCCAGCACCTCCCAGGCCTACGCGGAGGCGCTCGCGGTCGCACTCACCGTGGGGATCGCCGTCGCCGTACTCGCCGCAGCCGTCGCGTTCACCCTCCCCCGCCGATACCTCGCCGAGTCGGGGGCCGCCGAGGCCGAAGCGAGGACGTCCTGATGCCCTGCTCAGGCCGCCGCTTCGGCCGGCCTCGCCTCGATGACCGTGGCGAGGCCGAGGCAGTGTCGCCGACCGACCCGGAACCCTGCCGAGCCCAGAAGCTCGTCGAGCTCGGCCGCCGTGCGCTCGCGCCCACCACCGAGGACGCTGAGCATGTAGAGGTCCATGAGGTGGTTCATCGTGTCGCCGTCGCTCCCACCTCTCTCGTCGCGCTGAACGCTGCGCTCAATCACCAGCAGGGTGGCGGTCGGCGGCATGTCGCGCCGACAGACCTCGAGCAAGTCGGCGCAGCGCTCGTCGGACCAATCGTGCAGGACGAGGCTTATTCAGGATGATCATGAAGCAAGGCGCTTCCCCAGGCCAGCGTCTCAACGCAGCAGTCTGTTGAGCGTCCCTGAATAAGCCTCGACGTCTCGCAGAATGTACAGGTCGCCGCCGCGTGGCAGGGCTGCGAAGAAGTCTCCGGTGACGACCGCGATGCGCCCTGCGAACTCTGGAGCCGCGAAACGATCACGGGCGGCCGCGGCGGCCGTTGCAGTGTCTACCAGGACACCGCGCGCCGACGGGTACCGCTGCAGTACATGCGCCAGCAGCGCACCGTCGCCGCCTCCGACGTCGACGATCGTGGCGTATCGGGCGAAGTCGACGCCGTTAAGCCGTTCAAGGGTCAGCTGCAGGTCGGCCGCCTGCGAGCGGTAGAAGACGGCCTCGACCGCCGGGGCGGAAGAGAGGTGCGCGAACACATTGGTGCCGGTGTTGGCGACGAATGCCGAGGTCCCTGTGCGCACAGCGTATACTAGCCCGTCCCAGGCCCGTCCGATCTCGCTGCCCGCGAGCAACGCTGAGGGAGCGGCAGTACCGAACGCGTCCTCGAGCAGCGATCGCCCGATCCCCGTCAGCCCGTACCGGTCGAGCGGGCGACGATCCACGACGCCCAGCGCGACCAGGGCGTCGAGCAGCCGCCGCAACGCCCCGGTGTCGACACCGAGCCGGTCGGCCAGCTCGGGCGCCGCGGTAGGAACGTCTCGAATCTCGCCGGGGATCCCGAGAACGACAGCGGCGTGCACCGCGGCAGAGGCCAACCGCCCCAGGACGAGCCGGCGAGCGGCGAGCGCGTCGTCTGGCGACGGCGGTATCGGCGTGTCCGGCGCAGCGGGCATCGCGGTCCAATCGTGGCTTGGTTGGGACGCGCCAACCCTGGCACGGGCGGGCCGGCGAAGCCGTCGTACCGGTCGAACCCGCGCGGGCGTGCAGGGCGGCGCACCACGCCGGGCCCCCAGCCGGCGGGGCGAGCGGCCGGGAGGTGAGGTGAGCGGATGAATGGAGACGGGAGGGCTGGGACAACTAGGGGGTCGGTGGCAGCCGAGCAGGGCGCCGCACGCGCACTCAGGCCGGCCGACCTGCAAGCGACGTACGATCCGCGGTCTGCTCAGCTGTGTTTCTGGGGCGGCGAGAACCCTGACGTGACGCTGCGCAGCCTCGGCCTGCCAGTCGGGCAACCCGGGGCGTTGGCGCTCGCCTTGCCCGCCGGGCTGACGCGTGGCGAAATGGTCGGTACGCGAATGCCGGCCCGGCTGGTCGGTGTCGAGGAGGTGCTCGGGTCACTGGCCGGGTTGAAGACGCACGATGATGAGGGGCAAGGACCGGTCGCAGCCCACACTCACGCCGCAACCGCCGGCGGCCAAGACCCTAGGATCGGCGATTCCGTCCACGCCTGGGCGGAGGCGGTCGCGCTGCTGCGATCCGGCGCGGGCGACGAGGAGTTCCGCCGGCTCGCCGAGCGCATGCCAATCGCCGCGCATGCGGCCCTGCGCCCGGACCAGACCAGCATCGATCCCGCGGTGACTGTGCTGGAGGGGTTCCGGGCGACCGCGCTCGCGATCCGCTGCGACCCGCGTCCGGAGGTGAGAGCGCAGTTGAGGCACTACCAGCGCCAGGGGGTCGTCTGGTTGGCTGGGCTCGAGGCCGGGGGCATCCTCGCCGACGAGATGGGGCTGGGTAAAACGCTGCAGGCGATCTGCCTGCTCTCGCTGCGACGCGGCGACCGGCCGCATCTAGGGTGTGTCCTGTAAGTCGGTGCGCAGCCACAACACGATGGTCGCGATGATGATCTCGGATCGGTAGTAGGCGGCTCGTTTGGCGTAGCGGGTGGCCAGGCCGCGGAACTGCTTGAGCCGGTTGAAGCAGCGCTCGACGACATTGCGGTTGGTGTAGAGCCACGGGTCGAACGTCGGTGGTCGCCCACCACGGCTGCCCTTGGCCGCGCGGCGGGCGATCTGGTCGGACTTCTCCGGGCTGGTGAACGCGATCCCTCGACGCCGCAACGCGGCTCGGGTCGAGGGATGGGAGTAGGCCTTGTCGGCCAGCACTCGGTCCGGGCGCTTGCGGGGCCGGCCCGGGCCGTCGCGACCGACCGAGATCTGGTCGAGCAGGGGCAACAGGCGCGGGTTGTCCCCGGCCTGACCGGGAGTCAGGATGATCGACATCGGCAGGCCGCGTCCGTCGACGGCGAGGTGAATCTTGCTGGTCAGCCCGCCGCGAGACCGTCCACGGGCTTCTCCGTCGACGGCGATGGCTTCAACCCACGCGGTGGTGCAGCCCCCTTTTTCCGGGCACCGGCGGAGTGCTGGTGGGCCCGAACACTGCTGGAGTCGATGCTGACGGTCCACTCCACCACGCCCACGGAGTCGTCCTTGACGATCACGTGGTCGAGGATGCGTTCCCAGGTTCGGTCCTTGGTCCAGATCCGCAGTCGTTCGTGCGCGGTCTTCCATGGCCCGTAGCGCTCGGGTAGGTCCCGCCAGGGCGCGCCGGTGCGGAGCTTCCACAGGATCGCGTTGATCACCTGGCGGTGATCGCGCCACCGACGGCCCCCACTCGCGACCGGTGGCAACAGCGGCTCGATCCGTGCCCAGGCCTCGTCGGTCAACTCACCACGTCCTACCACCCGGCCATGATCGCCGACCGCAGATCAGAACCCTTACAGGACACACCCTAGTCGTGTGTCCGACGTCGCTGCTCGGCACGTGGGAGCGGGAGCTCGCGCGGTTCGCACCACAGCTGCCGACGCTTGGCTTTCACGGGACCGGTCGGTTCCTAGACAGGCTGGCTCCCGGGACCGTCGTGCTCACCAGCTATGGGGTGCTGCGCACGGAAGCCGACCGGCTGACCGCGTGGGAGTGGGACGTGCTCGTGCTCGACGAGGCCCAGCAAGTAAAGAACCCGCGCACCAAGGCTGCGCAGGCGGCCAGGCGTCTGACGGCACGGGTTCGGCTGGCGATGACCGGGACCCCCGTGGAGAACCGGCTGGAAGACCTGTGGTCGATCTTGTCGCTGACTAACCCGGGGCTGCTGGGAACACGCAGCAGGTTCCGCAGCCGGTTCGTCGTCCCCATCGAGCAGCGCCGGTCCCGGGCCGCGGCGGACCGGCTCGCCGAGTTGGTGGCGCCGCACGTGCTGCGTCGGACCAAGCTGGAGGTGGCTCCGGAGCTCGCACCGAAGCAGGAGGTTCCGGTGTACTGCTCGCTCACCGCGGAGCAGACCAGGCTCTACCGGCACACCGTGGACCAGGCGTTCCGTGAGGGTCTGGGCAGCGGGATCGGCAGGCGGGGCCGAGTGCTCGCACTGCTCACCCGGCTCAAGCAGATATGTAACCACCCGGCGCAGCTGCTCGGCGAGGACGGACCGCTGCCTGGCAGGTCCGGCAAACTCGACCGCACCGGCGAGATAGTGGCGGAGCTGGCCGCATCGGGGGAACGCGCCCTGGTATTCACCCAGTACCGGCAGATGGGCGAGCTGCTCGTCGCGCACCTCGACGGTGTGCTGGGCGGTCGCGGCGTACCGTTCCTGCACGGGGGACTCACCGGACGCCAGCGGGACAGCATGGTCGTGGAGTTCCAGGAGTCGCCGCGAGCTGCCCCGGTGATGGTCGTGAGCCTGCGAGCGGCCGGGTTCGGGCTGACTCTGACCCGAGCCAGCTCCGTCATCCACTACGACCGCTGGTGGAACCCGGCCGTGGAGGACCAGGCCAGCGACCGCGTGCATCGTATCGGCCAGGAACGACCGGTCACCGTCTACACGCTGGTCACCGCCGGAACCGTCGAGGACCACGTCGCGCGAATCCACGAGGAGAAGCGCGGTGTCGCGGCGGTGATCGCCGAGGGCGGCGAGGCGCGATTGGCCGCCCTCGACGACCGCGTGCTGCGAGAGGTCCTCGACCTCGCGGTCCCGGGGTCCGCCCCGTGATCCCGGAGTTCGGTGTGACCGCATGGGGGCGGGCGTGGCTGAGGCTGGCCGAGCCCACCGCAGTCACCACCGTCGACGCCAGGTTGCCTAAGGCCCGAGCGCTCGCCCGGCGCGACCGGGTCGAGTACCTGGCGACCGCACCGGGCCGGATCGACGCGGTCGTGCGAGCAAAGGACGCCAAGCACTCGATCCAGTTAGCTTTCCCCCTGTGGGACGACGCCGCCCGGGAGCGGGCCGACGCGTTTCTGGACGAGAACCCCGCGGCGTGGCAGGCCTTGTCCGGCGGGGACGCACCCGACGAGCTGGCGGCCACGGTCGGCGACGTCGCGCCCGACACGGACGACATCGAGGCCACGTGTCGGTGCAGGGAGCGGCGCCGACCGTGCCTACACCAGCTCGCCGTCCTGTATGCGTTGGTGCAGCGGATCGACGAAGAGCCGGCCCTTGCGCTGGCGCTGCGCGGCTGGGTCCGCGCAGCAGCCGCCGACGACGGCCCGGGTCCGGTCCCCCTAGCCGCGCTCGATCCGGCGGGGTTCTACATCTGGCGAGCCGCCCTAGCGGACGAGTGAGCATCCGGGCTCGCCCGCCCCCCCGTCAGCCCGGCTCCCGCAGCGTGGCCGCGACGTCGCGCTCGGCCGTCGCGAGCTCCGCGGTCAGGCGCGCCTCCCAGTGCGCGTTGAGGGCCCCTCGGAAAACCTCGGCGTAGTGGCGCAAGTAGCGCAAGCGCGACTGCGGCGTCGGCTCGTGCTTGACGAAGAACGCAAGGTCGGCGGGCACCAGTGGACGCATGCCGAGCACCGGCACCGGGCTGGTGAATGGCCGGAAGTCGGGGTTGTGCAGGCCGACAGTCTCATGGTCGGGCCAGAAGTCGCCGGCCATGTACCCCGACGGAACGAAGTACGGCTTGAGCCGGTCGTGGGCCTGGGCGACGAGCACGCGCAGCGCGGCGTCCGGCCAGCCGTGCGGCACGATCATCGACACGATGAATGTACGGTCCGCTCCCAGGGCGTCGGCGCGGCGCAGGTTGGTCCGCAGCTCCTCGTGCGCCGTGACGACGAGGAGGTCGGTTGCGGCCACATCCCCCGGCTGGTAGCTGGCGACGTCGAGGTCGTAGATCCGGACATAGTCGCGCCGCAGGGCCCGCACCATATACGGGCACACCACGCCGTCGCGCCCGAGCTGGGGGTGCGGGTGCGGTGCGTAGTCCTCGAGCCATCGCCGCACCACCGCGATCCGCTCGCCGCTCACGATCGTCCCGCCAGCCGGTCCAGGTAGTCCCCGCACCCGGGGAGCGCCGCAACCGTGCGCTGAGCCTGCGCCTGCAGCGCCTCGAACGCCGCGAGCGCCCGTCCCCCGTCCATGAGGCCCACCGCCGGTCGCGAGGTTTGCGGCCCGCTGCCGAGACCGAGCAGCATTGTGTTCCAGGAGTAGGCCTCGAACCCGTGGTAGTGCGGGTAAATGCCGGACTCATCGAGCAAAGTGCGGGATCCGTAGGTCATGCGCTCGAGGAGCCCGTCCGGGGCCGGCCGAATCTTGGCCTCCTTCCAGTAAGGGGTGTCGTCGCGCTTGGCCGCTCGGTAGTGCAGGACAAGGAATTCCTTCACCCCGTCGACGACGTATGCGGCCCGCCGGTTGTAGTCGGCGACGACCATGGGGTCGGGGTCGCCTTTGGGGAAGTGCTTGACCAACTCCTCAATGCCGTGCTGAATGAAGAAGATCCCCGTCGATTCCAGGGGCTCGACGAACGCGGCAGCCAGCCCGATCGCCACGCAGTTCTTCACCCAGGGGCGCTCGGTGCGTCCGATGCGCATCTCGACGTGGTTGGCCAGCAGGCCGTCGCTGCCCGGCGCGGCGAACTCCCGCAGGGTCCGCTCGGCCTCCTCCGGCGTGCAGAACTGATCGGAGTACACATAACCAGTGCCGTCGCGCCGGTCCAGCGGGATCGTCCAGATCCATCCCGCCGGCATAGCGGTCGCCGTCGTGTACGGCGCCACATCCCGGGCCCCCGGTGCGCGCGGGACTCGCAGCGACACTGCCCTGTTGTTGGGCAGCACATCGGAGAACGAGCGAAAGGGCTCGCCGAGCGTCCGGTTGATGAGCAGGCCGCGGAACCCTGTGCAGTCGACGTACAAATCGCCAGCGAGGTCACCGTGCTCGGACGTGCGCACATGGGTGATCCAGCCGCGCGTGTCCTGGCCTACCTCGACCACGTCGTCGACCACGTGCCGCACACCCCGAGCGGTGCTGTGGCTCCGCAGGAACTTCGCGAGCAGGTCGGCGTCAAAGTGATAGGCATACGGGAACTGCTCTCGTTGCTCGGACAGCGTCGACCGACCAAGGGGGCCGTCGAGTCCGCCGACGTACAGCGACCCATCAAGCTGGCGCGGGGAGCGGCGGGATTCACACATCGACCAGGTGAGGAAGCAACATTCGTCGAACGGTCGCCGTCCGGCCTCCCCCCTAAGCCACCAGTCCAGGAGCGTAAATCCCTGAACGGTCTCAGGACGCTCGAACGGGTGGTAGAAGTGGTGGCCTGGAGCGCGCCAGTCCTGGAAACGGATGGCCAGCTTGTATGACGCCGCGCACTGCGGCATCCAGTCCTGTTCTTCCAATCCCAGGTAGTCGAAGAAGTGACGGATTGTGCTGAACGTCGCCTCGCCGACTCCGATCGTGCCCACCTGTTCGGACTCTACGAGCGTAATGGATAGGCGCGGACCGAATGCCACCGCGAGGTAGCTGGCGGTCATCCAGCCGGCGGTGCCTCCGCCGACGATCACGACGGACGGGGTCATGGCGTACCTCCTCTGACCGGTTCGGCCTCGTGCGTCCGGACGAGGACCGAGGTAGGGCCGTGGAAAACGATGTCCTCGGCATAGCCGAGAACGCGGACCGGCCGGTCCAGCCGCAGGGTGTGCAGCAGCAGGTTGAGGGCGATCTCCGCCTCGAGGCGAGCGAGGGGAGTGCCCAGGCAGTAGTGGATGCCGGCGCCGAAGGCGCTGTGACGGGACGCAGCGCGGTCGGGCTGGAGCTGATCCGGATCAGGGAACCGATCGGGATCACGACAGGCCGAGCCGAGGACGAGAACGACCTTGTCGCCGGAGTGAGCCCGGAGGCCCGCAACGCGCGCCCCTGGGCGGGCCCACCGCGTGATCATCTGCACCGGTGGGTCGTAGCGGACGAGCTCGTCGATCGCCGCTGACACGACATCGGGGCGACCGCGGAGCCCGTCGGCCAGCTCCAGGTGGCGGTGCAGGGCGAGTATGGACTTCGAGATGAGATTCGTAGTGGTCTCGTGGCCCGCGATGAGGAGATGGACCGCTGTGCCGACCAGGGCGTCATCGGTCAGCGGTTCACCGCGTCGCTGCGCGTCGACCAGGAGCGCGAGCAGGTCGTGCCGGACACCGTCCCCCTTGCGCCTGCGGACGATCTCGCGCCGGAAGTGAGTGACGAGTTCGGTCGCCGCGGCCTCGGCAACCGTGTACCCGTCGGTGCGCCGGCCAGTGCGGGAGGCTATGCCCTCGCGCAGCAGCAGCACCTGCTCCCTGAACCACTCCTGGTCCTCAGGCCGGACGCCCACCAGGTCGGCGATCACCATGATCGGGAACGGCGCAGCGAAGGCCTGCACGAGGTCCACCTCGTCCCGGCCGCGCATCCGGTCTACCAGGCGCTGGGCCACGTCCGCGATCCGGGGCCGCATCGCGGCGATGATCCGTGGCGTGAATTCCTTGTTCAGCAACGCTCGCAGCCGAGTGTGCTGGGGAGGGTCAAGGAACACGAGCCAGTTGTCGACGAGCGCCCGCAGGTTCGGGTGCCCGTCAGGGACTAACGGGCCGCTACGCGTCGTCGGGCCGCGGTCGAACAGCGGCGAGGTGAGAACCTCGACGACGTCGGCGTGGCGGAACAGATACCAGGTGGTCGGGCCGTCGGGATCCGGGCTGGCGCCGCGGTGCACCGGTTCGCGTTCCCGGTAGAGCCGGTAGATCGGGTAGGGGTCGGCCAGGGTTTCGGGCGACCACCCGTGTACAGAGAAGGGCGAGAGCGGTGCAGGAGCGTTCACCACGCCCCTCCCCGAACAGTGTCGACGAGCGCCCCGGGGTCGTCCGGAACGCTGGCGGCGCGCCACGCGACGTGGCCATCCGGTCGGACCAGCACCAGTGGTGCTCCGTAGGCGTCGCGGACCCGCTGCCCAGGGAGCGGCGCAAGCTGGAACGGCACGGCCCGCTCGGCGAACGCTGCGGCCAGCTCCTCGGCACCGGCGAGCGCTCCGGGCCCGGCCCCGTCGCAGACGACGAGGCGGTAGCCGGCACCGAACAGGTCGATCGTCGACGAGCCGCCGAGGTCGACGTGCGGCGCCCTACATCCGGGGGCCGCACTCGGAGACCAGCCGTCCGGGCCGGGCGGGGATTCCGGTGTGCCGTCATCGACCACGACGGTCGAGCGGTACCGGGTGCCGAGGTGCACCCATACCGAGCGGAACTCCCGGTCAACACCCGACTGCTCCAGCCGCCGAGCCATTGCCGCGCGCACGGCGCGGCCGTCGACGCCGTCGTGGTCGAGCTCCGGCGGCAGCGACCGGTCCAGGGTCCGTCTGAGGTTGCGGTTCGCCTCCTCCAGGCTCCGCACTGCGATCGGACCGCACTCCGCGGCGTAGCTGTCCATCAGGTCCGGCCCAGCCCAGCCCGCCAGGGCCGCCGCGAGCTTCCAACCCAGATTGGCTGCGGCGGCGATGCCCGTGTTCATCCCGAATCCGCCGGAGGGCGACAGGGTGTGCGCCGCGCCGCCGAGTAGGAGGACCCGGCCGGACCGCAGCCGCTCCGCGACCCGGTGCGTTAGGTGCCATAGGTTGTCGGAGAGCACCTCCAACGAGGTGTCCACGGACACCCGGATTCCGCAGTTCGTGGGCAGATGTGAGGGCTGAATTCGGGGGTTGACCTGCAGGACCGCTGGTGTGGGAGCGGGGTGGGCGTGTGTCCATGCCCGCCGCGGTGCCTGTTGGCGCTGTTTGGGCTGGTTAGGCGGGGTCGAGGGTGGTGATCCGGGGTGGTGGGGTGACCCCGCAGGCCCGAAGAATGCCGGCCTGGGTGGTGGTGAGCTCGGTGGTCTGCACGACGGTGCCGGCCGGGCCGGTGAGGGTGATCGTGTGCAGCCGGCCCAGCTCGCGGGAGATGGTGCGCCAGGTGCGGCCGGTGCGGCGTTCGGCGACCCGGATCAGCAGCAGCGCCAGCCAGCAGAGCAGGACGTGGGCGCGGATGCGGAGTTCGAGGCGGTGGAACACCGGCCGCAGCTCGATGGTGGATTTCAAGTCGCGGAACCCGCGCTCGGCCTCCAGCAGGTTCTTGTAGCCCAGGGCGACGTCCTCGGCCGAGAGGTCCGGGTCGGAGGTGGACAGCAGGTACTTCCCGTCCAGCTTCGCTTCGGCGGCGATCTTGGTCCGGTCCAGTTGCAGCCGCCCGGACGGTGTCTGGCGCAGCCACCGGCCCAGGGCCGGGTGTTCACGCAGCGCGCATTCGGCCTTGACGTGCGCGGCCTCCTCACGTTCGGCGGCCCGGGCGGCGTGCCGCCACGCGGCCTTGCTGGTTGTGGTGGCGGCGCGGCGGGTGCGGGCGGCCTCGCGGGCTCGGGTGCGGGCGGACGCGATGCGGTCGAGCTCGGCGGAGATCCTGGCGATCGCGGCTTCGCGGGCGGCCTGGTCGCGTTCGGCCTCGTCGGGGTTGTGGCAGATGATCCACCGGACGCCGGGGGTGGAGTCGATCCGGACTTCCTTGACGCGCAGGTTGTCCCGAACCTGCTGGTAGCGGCCCTGGCGGGACAGTGCCTGGGCGGCGTGCGGGCTGCCGTCGCGCATCCGTTCGCCGGCGATGTAGTGCCCGCCCGCGCGCTGAAGGTAGGCCAGGTTGTCCCGGGAGGAGAACCCGCGGTCGACCACGGTGACCACGCGGCCCAGTCGCCACCCCCGTAGGTCGTCCTTGACCTGCGGCAGGATCGCCTGGTCGTTGGTGTTGCCGGGCCAGCACCAGCACCGGACCGGGATGCCTTCCCGGGTGACGGCCAGCCCGATGACGATCTGCGGCAGGTCCCGGCGGTGGTCCTTGGAGTGCCCGTAGCGCCGGAACCCGCCCGGGCCGCCTGGGCTTGCCACTGCGTCTGATCCGTCGACGCTGCTGTCGGTGCTGCTGTCGGTGCCCTCGGCGGGGTCGGGGTCCTCGGTGTCGCGCTCGAAGTAGGTGCTGGTCGTGTCGAAGAACAGCAGGTCGACCTCGAGGTTGAGCAGGTCCGCGACCGCGAAGAACACCGCCTCCTGCACCTTCGCGTCGGTGTCGGCCTCGATCAGCAGGTCCATCGCCCGATACGCCTGATCCTCGCTGAGCGCGTCCAGGCCGGGGATCGCCACGTCGTGGCCGACCCACTCGGCCGCGGCCAGCTTCGAGGACGGGTCGATCGCCCGGTTCGCCACCAGCGCGAACAGCACCCGCTCGACATCGGTGGTGAACCGGCGCCCACCCAGCACCTTGCGCAGGGCGGCCTCGACGTCCAGGGCCTTCCACAGCCCGTTCAGCAACCACGCCGCCCCGGCCGGGCGGGAGGCGATCAACCGCAGCCCCTCGGCCGCGGTACCGGCGCCCGCGGACTCAGCGGCGTCCGTGCCGGCGTCGGTGCCGGGTTCGCCCAGGTAGCGGTTGATCGAGCGGACCAGCCGGCGCAGCCCGTCGGGGTCCAGGCGGTCCTCCCGGCCGAGGTTGAGCAGCACGTTCGCCTTCGTGGTGGCACCGACGCGTTGGTTGTGGGCCAGGGCCAGGTAGCGCACGACCGAGCCGTCCTTGTTCCGCCGCTCGGTCGTCCGCAGATACATGACCGCAGCCGATCACACTCCGGGCAGCTCACACAAGCCTCAACCCGCCAAAACGTGTGCCCACGTTTTCGAGCACTCTCACGCAGGCGCAGCACGCTGACCAGGCCTTACTCCCCGCGGACCCCGCTCATGTGCCCATCAACTGCGGAACGCGGGGGACACGGCCGAGCGCACCAGCTCGTCCGCGGGCGGTTGCGGCTCGCCCTCCGTGACACCGACCGTCACTCGGTACGTTCCATGACCGTCGATCGCGCGCATCGGGAAGCGGAGTCCGGGGGGCGACATAAGGAACCAGAAGAGCGCGTTCCGATGCTCAAGCTGTGCTCGTAGCTGCGGCGCCCGAAACAGGATGTTCCGGAAGACCCGGGTCTCATGAACGGCGGGCGCCGGAATACCCAGGCTCTTACGCACAGGGGAGCCGGCGCCGTCGGCCGCCACCATCCAGCGGGCTGTGACCGGATGGGAAGTCCCGGCCGCAAGATCGGTGACAGTCGCCTCAACCCGGTCCGGGAACAGCCGCTGGCCGTCCAAGCGGTGGCGCAGCCGGACCCGTCCCGGAACGCGCTCCTCCAGCGCCCCCAACAGGATCGGCATCAGCCAGTGCTGGGGGCAGATGGCTTCCAGCTCCGGGCTGTGCGGGGAGCGCGGACGGGTGGCAACCGTGCCCATGTGGACCCGATAGATCTCGTGTCCTCCGACCGACGTCACCCAGGCACCGTCGAGAGAATGGTCCGCGGGCCAGCCCGCGTCCCGTACCCGGTGCGCGAGGTCCCAGCGGCGCAGCAGCTCCATAGACCGGATACCCACGCTGCCGACGCGGGGGTGGTCGACGACACCATCGCCGGCCTCCACCAGCACAAAGTCCACTCCCCGGTGCGCGAGGTCCAGCGCCAGAGCGAGACCGACCGGCCCACCGCCCACAATCAGCACATCGGTCGTCGTCATGCCCGGCTCCCGAAGTACGTGCCGAGATGTTGGGCAGTGCCCGCGACCGAGGGCGGGACGATACTGCACAAGCGGCAGGCCTCGGCCAGGTGGTGGAAACGCAGCGCCAGTGTCCTCATCGCGACGTCCGTCCGTGGCTCCATGCGTGGCATCTCCTCCAGCTCGAACGTCGGGCCTGCTGTCCGGCCAGTGCGTCCGGAGGGAAGGGTGACCAATAGCTCGGCCAGGGCATCATTCCGGTCATCACTTCCAGCGCCCCGTTCATGAGGTCCGAGCGGCGCAGGCTTGAGTTCGGCGCGCGGCCGAAGTGGTTGACCATCAGCTGAACCATCAGGAAGTAGGACCGGTTGAATAGCACCGCGACCTGACGGGCGGTCTCGTCGAGGATCAGCTCACGGTTACCGTCGCGACCGGCGATGACGGTGGGATTGCGCAGCACGGGGTAGGCAGGCGACCACGGGCTCGTCACGGCCGAGCGGAGTTGCTCACCCGCGACGACGCGATAGGCCCGGAGGAATGTCTCGTAGTGGGAGTCATCAGGCGGGCTGGCCGCCATTCCGCTGAGCACGCCGCCCTCGCCCTGCTCAGTCACGAAGTCGATCGCGAACAGCGCGCTCGGCAGATCATCCACCTCCAGCTGGTAGTCGGGATGGGCGGTGTTCATCGACTCGCGCATGAACAGGTGGTGCTCACCGCCCCCGCGGCCACGCTCGACGAGGAACAGGTCCGGCACGCGCTGCAGCCCGTCTCGGATCGCCGCGTACAGCTCGCTGAGCGAGCTGTACCGGCATTGCGGGTCGCACAGGTCGAGCACGGCTCGTCCACCGCGGGCGTGGTGGGCGGGCCTCTCAATGGCTAGGAAGCGGTCCAGGCTGCCGACGCCCAGCGGCTCCAGTGCAAAGTCCAGCGGGATAGGCAGTTCGCCGTTGATCCGACCAAAGTCGATGTCCGGAGGCTTATTCAGGCTCCGTCAGGTAAGTGTGTAGAAGATGAGTCCGATGACTGCCGAGATTGTCGTTTTAAATGTGGCGTAGGGCCGCCGGTAGTCTGTGTGGAGAACTTTCCACGTTTTGATATGGGCGATGACTCGTTCGATGGTGGCGCGTGTGTGGTTGAGGCTCTTGTTGAATGTTTTTTGCCAGTCGAGAAGTTCCCGGCCGGGTGGTTTTTTGAACGGGGTGAGCATGCCGCGCCCGATGTATCCTTTATCGCCGATCGGGGGGTATGTGGCGAGGTGGTCGAGGGCGCCGGATTGGTCGAGGCAATATAGGTCGTGTCGGGATCCTGGGGTCGGGTCAGAGATCCACGACAGCTGCCCTTCCAGGGTGGCTGCGACCTGGACGACGACGCCGGTGGTGCGATGCTTGCCCGACCACAGACCCGGCACCGCGGCCCATGACCAGCAGGGCAGCAAGGTTCCATCGATGATGTACTGCCGATCGGCACGAAGCTCCTCTGCCGTCGGAACGACACTCCGCAGCGCCTGTGCCAGCAACGGTGTCACCCCCGTGATCGCTCGACTAACCGTCGACTGCGACACCCCATAGGTTTCCGCCAACTCCCACTGCACACGATTCCCGCGCAGATACGCCAACGTGATCACCACCGACCAGAACAACCCCAGAACCGGCGGCCAAGACAAACGTGCCTCCGTCGCGTCCCGCTGATCCTGCTCATACACTATAGCGACAAGATCCTGAATTTCATCACGCCGGAAACCAGTGGTATAGTACATACTGCGGCAGCCCGTTCATCTCGGATTGATTCGGCAAACCAATCTTCGCGATGGACGGGCTGTCGCCCAACCCGACACGCCGGGCTAGATCGTTATTTCACGGGGCCTGAATAAGCCTCCCGGCACTGTGAACGGCTCGCCGATCGCCATCAGTATGTTGTTGACGACGAGAAAGTGAATCATCTCCTCACGGGCGATGCCGAGCAACGTCGCGCGGAGGCCGCCGTCGAGGGTTTCCCCGCCGTCCCCGCAGATGATCTGCAGCTGGTCCGCGGTCCAGTCGCCGCGCTCCACCAGCCGGCTGCCCGCACCGAGCGTGGGCAGCGAGTACACGGCGTACAAGTACTGCAGCATCACGGCCAGCTCGGCCGTCGCCGCCTGCCGCAGGGCGGCGATCAGCTCACCGCGTCCGGGAGTGCTGGAGCGGCGTGGGGTGGTGACCGGCACCTCGACCGGGGCTTCGGCCGCAGCATGCGAGGCTCGTAAGAACTTCAGCAGCAGTCCGGCCTGGGGCTCGGTGAGGTCGCGCGACGGTGGCATGTAGTACGTCGTCGCCTTGTTGCGGGGATCGCACATGTTCCAGATCAGCCGCGGGTGAGTAGCTACGCGGAAGTCGTCAGCGAGGCTGAACACATCGGACTTCATGAATGTGAACAGCAGCTCGTAGTAGGCGAACACCTCCCGATAGAGAACATCGACGGAGACGTCGTCCTGCGGCAGCTGCTCCAAGTGCCAGTGGTCGGGAAGGATCCGGAGCGCGATCGCGCCGGCCGGTGACCAGACACCGAGGGCGTCGCCGTCGTCGTAGCCCTCGACAGCGGACCCGGGTCCGTCCGGATCCGGCGGGAGGGGGGCCTCGCCCGTGGTAAGCAGGAGCCGGCACGATCCCGGCCGCATGCCGTGGATGCGGATCCGTCCGATGCCGCGGTCGTCGGTCGCGACGACGGTGTGCGGTGCTGGCGTGCCCAATCCTCCGCTTAGCCCCGTCGCATCCGACAGCGCCGCGACGGCCAGAGCGGTCGCTGCGACCCCGGGTTCCCGCGCCGCGGGGTCGGCGGGGAACGCAGCGGGGTTCGGGTACTGTGTGACCCGGACCTCGGCCACCGCAGCCGGGCGGCCGCGTACAAAGGAGCGGATCTCGACGAGGTGGTCGTGCTCCTCGCACTCAGAGGTGCGCGGGTGCTCAAGGATCAGGCTGGCGTCGTCGCTCTGGATGTTGATCTCACGTTCCCGCAGCAGCGGGCCCCGACCGCCCCCGGGCAAGTCTCCGACCAAGTGCAGCGACCCGTCGACCGCGCCGCAGTCGGTGCGGGCTGCGGTGACGACGCCGCACGTGGCGTCCGCCGCACGGTAGGCCTCCGGCGTGACGACGGCGACCAGGCGATCCCCGTCGACTGTTCGCAGCTCCAGCTCCCCCACGTCCACGGGCTGACCCACCGGGTGAGTGCCCCGCGGTCCAGCTTCCGCCGCGCGGTGGGTCCGGGGCCGTGCGTTGACCATGTTCAGCACGACGTGTTCGTCGTGCACGGCCAGCGACAGCGTGCGGAGCGGCGACCAGTGGCCCGGGCCCGGTACCAGCAACCGGCCCGCAGGGTAGGTCGTCATCTCCCCCGGGAACCACGGCGCGACAGTGCCATGCAGATCCCACCGGTCCGGGCGGTCCGCCACCACCGGGGTCGCCATGTTAGACAGGACAAACTGTACTACCAGCCCGCCGGCACGCCCGTTGTCGAGAAGCTCCCGTAACCGCGACAGCGCCGGAGAGACCACTGGAGGGGTGGGAAACTCCACGCCTTCGCGCACGACGAACTGGTGCAGCACTGATCGCCGGGTGTAACTCGCGAACGGGTGGTCATCGGTGGCGGGGACGTGACGGAAGTCGTGCCAACGTGGCGGGTGGTACCCGGAGACCGGTGCGGTCAACAGGTAGCCAGCTTCATGGGAGCGCCCCAGGCGGCCGCAGCTGAGCTGCCCGACCATGAGGGTGCTGGTCCACTCCGATGCCGGGTCGACGTCGAAAATGCGTGCCTTGTTGAACGTCGTCGCGAGGTAGGGGTTGTAGTGCCCCCACATGTCAAGGCTGCGCCCGACCACTGGGTCGGCGGTGTCCGGCTGACCAGGTGCAAGCTCCACGCCGATGAAGACGGCCTCGACACCGAAGTGTCCGCTGCCCCCGAGGTTCCAGCCGGTGGTCGAGTTGAACTGCCCATCAGGGTCTTGGCGTCCTGCGGCATCGAAGCGCGGGGTCCGCCTCCGCAGGTAGTCGTGGAACTCCGCGGGCGGGCGGTCGATGGGAAAGGGGCCGTCGTCAGTGCGCACTGTGTTGGTCTCCTGGTCCAACAGCCGGGAGAACCGGGGCCCTGTGGGCAAGCTAGTCGTCGCGGTTCCCGCGAAGTGCAGTCGCGGTAGGTCGAACACGCTCACGAGGCACTCCCCCCTGCCCCCTGCAGGTCCGAGGCCGCGGCGTCGGTGACAATCCTCCGGGCGGCGCCGACAGCGGACTCGATCGCTCCGTCAATCCATGCTGTGGTCGACGAGCAGTGCTCGCCAGCGAAGTAGAGCCGCCCCTCCGGCGCCGCGGCTCGGTCCCGCTCCCGAATGCACGCCGCAGTGTCCTTGCCCCACCGGGTCACCCCGCCTCCGAGGCTGAACCGGTGCTGGCCCCAGGCCCGGCTGACGACCTCCTGGACCATGCCGGGCTCGTGCAGCTCGGGGTGCATTGCACCGACCTCCTCCAGCACCACTCGGTGGCGCTGGTTCTCGTCGAGCTCACCCAGCACGTCTGCGTCGTCACCCATCGTGTAACTGGCCAGTAGGACGGCGCCGCGGTGTGGATCACCGTTGACGGGCGGGTAGTAGGTCTGTCGGACGCGACCACCGCTGAACGACGCCCCACCGTAGATGCCGTCCTGCTCCCAGAACGGCTCCCGGCACAGGAACGCGACCTTGGTCGCAGACCAGTACTGGACCTCGTCGATGATCGCGCGCTTGTCTGGGGACAGCCCCTCTAAGGCGAGGCCGCGCAGGACCGAGAACGGGATAGTGCACAGCACCCGGGCGCACCGGCGGACAGTCGTCCCCCCGTCGTGCCGGATCCGCAGGACAACGCCGTCGCCTCCGACCGCTAACCCTTCAACCTCGTGCCCACACCGGACCGGACCGACCAGGCGGCTGTGCAGCGCGTCGCAGAGCTGGTCCATGCCTCCATCGATCCGCAGTAGGTCCGAGCTCGTCTCGTTGAGAACATCGTCGAGGAAGCGGTTGAGCCGCCCGTCCGAGGTAGCGCGCAGCTGCGGGTGCGCGGCGAAGAACGCGTGCAGGTCGAACCGGTCGCCGCGCTCGCCTCCGAGGAACGGCGTCAAGTCCACACCGTCCACGAGTGCCAGCAGCTTCATACTCACATCGTTGCGAAGGCTGTCCCGGAAGTTCGCCGGAGCGATAGCGTTACCGATCGCCGTTAGCCAGGCTCCGAACAGGATCGCTTGCTCCGGGTAGTGGGCGCCGTCGAGTCGGTCACGGAAGTCAGCGACCAGGTCGGCCGCCGCATCCCGGACCCGAACGAACCCGGCGCTCGTGGTGTGGTAAGCGCCCTCTTCGGAGAAGAGAGTTCGGAACGTGCTCAGCTTCGTGGACAGCCCGAGTTCGGCGACGCAATGCAGGGTGTTCTGATGGTCTGTCGGGATACGCATGGCGCCCAGCTCGACGAACGGCGCCCGCTCTCCGGAGCCGAAGCGGTGGGTGAGAATCCGGCCGCCTATATGCGGGGCCGCCTCCAGCACCTCCACCGCGAGGCCGCGTCGTTCTAGTTCGTAGGAGGCGACGAGACCGGATATCCCGGCACCGATCACGACGACGTCGGTCGCTGCCGTGTGGTCCGTGCTGCTCAACGAGGGCACCTCCGCGAGTGGTCGGGTGCGTTCATCGTCGGCGGCGCGCCGCCCCGGGCACATCACTCGCCGCACGCGGGGTGCGGCAGTGCGCCGGTGCCACAACCGGAGCCGCTACCGGTGCCGCTACCGGACACCCCGCGCATCCAGGCGGTTCTTGTCCCGTGCGTTGCCCGTACGCGCGGTTGGCGGGTTCCTGGGTCGGGTCCGCCCGGCACGACCGCCGGGCGGCATAAGAACGAGGAGGCGATCCGATGGCCAAGCTACTGATCGCGACGGCACCAGGTGACGGGCACGTCAACCCGCTCCTGCCGATCGCGCGGGAGCTCGTTGGGCGCGGGCACGACGTGCGCTGGTACACGGGCCGCGCCTACCAGGATCGGGTGGAGCGGACCGGCGCAGTGCACGAGGCGATGGTCGACGCCTACGACTATGGCGGGATGCCCCGGGAGCGGGCTTTCCCCCACCATGCCGGCCTCACTGGTATCCGGGGAATGACGACTGGCTTCCAGCAGGTGTTCCTGGACACCGCTCCGGCGCAGCTGCGCGACCTGGAGCGCATCACGGCACGCTTTCCGGTGGACGCTCTGATCAGCGACGAGACTTGCTTCGCGGCGGGCTTCCTGCGGGCGCGTCGCGGTGTGCCGTTGGTGTGGGTGGCCACCTCGGTCTACATCCTCGACAGCCGCGACACCGCGCCGATCGGGCTGGGGCTCGGCCCGGACAGTTCTGTGTCGGGGCGCCTGCGCAACCGCGCGCTGCGCTGGACCGCTGACCAACTGGTTCTGCGACGACTGCGGAATGCCGGGTCGGCGCTGCGGGCCGAGCTGGGCCTGGCGCCGCTACCCGGTGGGGCGTTCACCAACATCGTAGAGCCGCCGGACCTCTACCTCATGGGTACCGTGCCCGGGTTCGAGTACCCGCGGAGCGATCTGCACAAGGCCGTCCGGTTTGTCGGTGCGCTACAAGACCCGCCGCCCGCGGGCATGCTGCCTAGCTGGTGGGATGAATTGGATGCCGGGCGCCCAGTGCTGCACGTCACGCAGGGCACCGTGGCCAACGACGTCGACCGCCTGTTGCTGCCGTGTCTGCACGCGCTAGCCGACCTGAACGCCCTGCTCGTCGTCACAACCGGAGTCCCGCCCGAGCTACTCGACCTCGGGCCCCTGCCTGCCAACGCTCGGGTGGAGCGGTTCGTCCCGCACACCCACCTGCTCCCGCACACCGACCTCATGGTGACCAACGGCGGTTACGGCGGGGTTGCCGCAGCGCTCGCCCACGGCGTCCCGCTCGTCGTCGCGGCGGCCACCGAGGAGAAGCACGAGGTCGCCGCACACGTTGCGTGGGCGGGGGTTGGCCTGCACGTGCGTGGCCGGAGTGATCTCGCCGCAGGCATCAGACGGGCGGTGGACCGGGTGCTGAGAGAGCCGTCGTTCCGAGAGCGGGCCGCCACCCTGCGCGCGAGCTACCGCGAGCATGGGGGCGCCCCGCTAGCGGTCGACTACATCGAGGAGCTCGTGCGGTGAGGTGACGCTCACTGGCCAAGCGGTCACGAGACCCGCGGCGCCGCACCGGGCCGCCACCTCGGGGTGAGCAGCGTCCGGGGCCCACTCCGAGGTGGCTTCAGCTGTGCTGCCGACTCAGATACTCGTAGCAGGTCGGCAGGGTGCCTAGCAGTTCCTGCTGTTGGCGCCGCACCTCCGCGAACTGCCGGTCGGCGCGTTCCGCTGCGCTAGGGAGGTGCTCCAGACGGGGCAACGACCGCCCGGGGACCAAACCAAGCCCGGCAAGTACACAGTGAGCCTTTCCCAACCTGTTTGCCCTGGTCGGAGGACCCGAAGCCCGTAGCGATGGCCCCTGGCGCCGCCCCAGAAGGTCGCCGCCGCGGCACCCAGCCGCCGATCCCTCCCCAGGAGCAGGTCAACGCCGCACTGAAGTGCTGAACGGCACCCACACCAGCGGCGAAGACGGGTTCAACGCGATATCGCGCCCCAGCTCCTCCGCTCCGACCCCACCTGACCAGCGGAAACAGGTTGGGAAAGGCTCAGTAGTAGTTGCTGTTGTTCCAGAAGTTGCGCAGCTCTTCCTCGAAGTTGCCGTAGTATTGCTGCGCGTCGTCGTTCGCGGGCGGGTTGACCGGGAGGCCAGCCCGGTAGGTCTCGATCTTCTCCTGCATGTCGGGGCTCAGCACGAGCTCCTTACTAGCCTTCCAGAACGGCGTATCGATCCGCGGCGAAAAGTAGTAGTGCGCCTGGATGAAGTCTCGTGTGTCGTCGAACATCAGCTCGATCTCGCGGTTGAACCGGTCCCTGAGAACTGGTTCGAATCCCGTGTCGGGGAAGTGCTTGACCAGCTGATACAACGCGGCGTAGATGAAGAAGATGCCCGTGGACTCCAAGGGCTCGACGAAACATGATGACGTCCCGATGCTTACACAGTTGTGGACCCACGCCCGGCGGTTGCGGCCGACGCGGAACCGGATCCGATTCAGCGAAGCGGTTGCCGGATCGAGGCCCCATAGCGCGCAGAAGCCTTGCACCGCCTCGTCCTCGGTGGCATACCGGCTGGAGTAGACGTAGCCACTCCCGAACCGGCCGAGCATCGGGATCTTCCAGGTCCAGCCGGACGGCATGGCGATGGCCGAGGTGAAGGGCTCGACACCGTGGACGGCGTCGTCATGTGGAACGGCCGTCGCCACCGCGCTGTCGCACAACAGCTGGTCGCTCATGTCCAGGAACGGCTCACCCAGCACCTGGTTGATCAGCAGGCCCCGGAATCCGGCGCAGTCCACGAAGAGGTCGCCCTCGACAGTGGCACCCGACCGGCCCGTCACAGATCGGATGCCGCCATCAGTACGCCGCGCTACGGACTTGATTCTGTCCTCGACGTGGTGAACCCCGAACCGCTGAGTGGCCACCCGGCGCAAGAAGTCCGCGACGAGGTGGGCATCGAAGTGCCAGGCGTAGCTCGTGGCCCGGCGCCCATCGGCGAAGCGGGGCGCGCGCAGCGCATCCAGCAGAGGCGGCTCCTTATAGCACGCGTAGTCGAACGGCTCGCCGTCACCGGTCCGGTGACGCCGGCGCACCCAGTGATGCGACAGGGGCAACCGATCGGAATTCGGCAGCAGGCCGAAGACGTGGTAGAAGTGATCGCTCGCGCCGTGCTCGTCGATGCGCGGGAGCGGCTCGCCTGGGCCGCCGGTGCGCCAGTTCACGAACTTGATCGCGACCTTGTAACTCGCGTTGCACTCTCGCATCCACTCGTCCTCCTCGATGCCGAGGAAGTCGAAGAACGCCGTCTGCAGATTGGGGATCGTGGCCTCACCGACCCCAAGCGTTGGCACGTCCGGCGCGGTCAGGACGGTGATGTCCACCGTCGAGTCGAGGGCACGGGCGAGGTAGGTGGCAGTCATCCACCCTGCCGTCCCCCCGCCGATGATCACGATCCTGCGGATCGGCTCGTCCATGGCGCTCCTTGTTCTCGCGGTCCCGATGACGATTCGATACGGCGCGGGCCAGCAGCGGAACGACGTGCGCAAAGCACTGCGCGGACGCGCAGGTTCCGACCCGGGCCGCGGCTCATAGCTGCTGCACCGGCCAGCGGGCGAAGCGCCGCATTCCATAGAGCAAAGGGACGTCTTCTGCGACCTCGATCTCCTGGATCCGGCCGACAACGAGCTCGTGGTCGCCCACGCTGATCGCCTGGTGGACCGTGCAGCCAGCGAACGCGAACGCGTCCCGGACCAGGCGCGGCTGACGGGTGGACACCGACGGTGTCCAGATCGTCGCGTCGAAGCGGTCGGCCACCCGCCCGGCGAAGATCTCTGCCGTCCGCTCTGATCGTGCCCGCAGCAGGTTGACCGCGAACCGTCCGCTCTCACGCAACGCGGCGAGCGTCCCGCTCGCGTGATTGAGCGAGACCAGCAGCGTCGGTGGTTCCAGGGACACGCTCGTCATCGCGGTGCAGGTGAGGCCGTGGGGCACGCCACCGCCGTCCGTCGCCGTGACGACCGCGACCCCCGAGGGGAACATACTCATGAACAGGCGCTGCGCATCGCCGGGTGGACCGCTCCCGGGCGAGGCGGAGGCCGCAGCGAACCGCTCGTCGGCGGCACCGGCGTTCACGAACGTCTCCGCGACTGCGCGGCGAGCTCCACCCGCGAACGGACTTCGAGCTTGCGGTAGATCTGACGGAGGTGGAAGCCGACGGTGTGTGGCGACAGGTACATGCTGTGTGCCACCTGTCGATTGGTCAGGCCCGACGCGACCAGTTCGGCGACTCGTCGCTCGGTACTGGTGAGGCTGCCCCACCCGATGGCCGGACGCTGCTCCGTGTTCCAGTGCCGTCTCTGCACCCCCAGTCGGCGCAGCCGCTGCCGAACCCGTGCCGCGTCGCGCGTCGCGTTGCACGCCTCATACCGCTTCAACGCCCTGTCTAGATGCGCGATCGCACGCTCGCGGTCGGCGGCGGACAGCCGGCCAAGGTCCTCGGCGGCCGATGCCGCTGACCAGATATCCCGGTAGGCCTGCTCGGCCAGGGCAACCCGGTGTACATCGTCGCCCGCCAGCCCGTGAGCGTGAAAGGCAGCGGCCGTGGCCACCTCGACGCCCGGGTTAGTGGCGCACAGCTCGTCGACCGCATCGAGCACCTGGAGCACCGCAGCCGGGAGCTCCTGGGCGGCATGTCGAACCAGCCAAGGGGCCGCGGTCTCGTCGTCAAGGACCACGGCCCGTAGCAGGTGGGGGTCCCGGCACACCCCGAGCAGTTGGTGGGTCAGCGCCGCACCGTCGGGCTGTGCGGCGACGACCTGCACGCGGAGCCAGCAGGCCGCGGGGCCACCCGGGACGAGCTGCTCCAGCTGCTCCAGCTGCTCGGTCGCCGTAGCCAGGTCGCCCGCGCGCAGCGCAGCGACCGCGAGGCTACGCCGGGCCGGGGCCGCGAGCCCGGTCGGTTCGCACCCGGGCACCGCCGCCAGTCCGGCCGTGGCTGCGGCGATGGCCGCGGCTGGGCGGCCAGCCGCCAGTTCAAGTGATGATCGCACCAGGTCAGGCGCCCCTCCCAGCACCGCGGCCCCGTCGACGCGCAGTTGGTGATGGGCCGTCTCCAGCGCGGAGCGGCTCTCTTCCAGCTCACCCACACGGATTAGCAGGGCAGCGACGAGGAGGAGCGGCGGATCGAACCACGCGGACGACGCCGCCGCGGAAGCCTTAGCCAATACCAGGGCCGCTTCGATGTCACCGGCATGCCAACGGGCTCGCGCGAGGCAGGTCTGAGCGTGGTCGCGGGTGATCTGATCGACGGCCGGGTCATCGATGAGTGCGCGGGCGCGGCGTTCGGAGGTGACGGGGTCGACGTGGGAGAGCGCGCTCAGCAAGACCCGACCGAGTTCGCCCTCTTCGCCGGGATCGCCGCCTTCGGCGAGAGCCCGGTCAGGTCGGCCTTGTAGCAAGTGAGCGACGGCGACCGCAGCGCGCAGCTCCTCAGAGGGTGGCCCGCCGGTGATCCGCCGAGCCATAGCTTCACCGAGCTCGACCACCTGAGCGAGGGGGCCGACACGGACGAGCGCCCTAGCAGCCGTCCCAGCCACCGCCACGCGGTCAGGTTCGTCCTCTCCGGTGAGGTGCAGGGCGCGTAGTCCGAGCTCAGCTGCGGTCGCAGCGTTGCTGGTGACCATGCGCTCGGCGGCGGCCCGCAGGACCCCGATGGCGGCGCGGTCGCCGGGACGCGCTCCGCGGGCGAGGTGCACGGCGATCTCGCTCGCCGGGCGGCCGCGCTCGGCCAGCACGGCAGCGTACTGCCGGTGCAGCGCCGGGCGCAGCGGCGCTGGGATGCCCTGGAGGATCGCCTGGCGCACGGCCTCGCTGCGGAACGTCAAATCGTCGACCGCTGCGGCGAGGATCCGGGCCCTCAGCGCCTCGCGCACGGCGCTGAGCAGCGCCGCGGCCGTCGTGCCCATGATTTCGGCGGCGTCGTCGGGAGCGAATGAGATCCCCAGGACCGCGCCAACCTCAATCAGGCGCCGGGTCTCCGGACCCAGCTCATGCAGCATCCCGGCGACGAGGCGTCGGAACCCCTCCGGGACGGGCAGACTCCACCGCGACAACCTGCTGCCGACATTGTCCTCCCCATCGACGAGGCCCGCGACACCGTCGCGCACCCGCACGCGGTCTTCCTCCAGAAGTCCGATCAGCAGCCCGAGCAGGAGTGCAGGATTGCCGTCAACCGCCTCGGCATGCTCGGCGAGGCGGCCGTCCAGGCTCGTGCAACCGAAGACGTCGCCAGCGATTCGCCTCAGGTCCGCGGAAGCGAGTGGATGGAGCACCAGCCGTCGCGCGCCTGCCGCAGCGAGTCGGTCGAAAACATCGGAAGCAGCGTCGCCGCTGTCCGCAGATGAGTCAGCGCGGCGGGCCAGGACCCACGTCAGAGGTCGCTCAGCGAACTCGTGGACGAGGTCTTGGAGAGCGAGGAGGAGAGCAGGGTCGGCCCGGTGAAGGTCGTCGAACACGATCAGCGAGCGGTTCCGCCGGCTCATCTCACCGATCCGACGACGCAGGCCTTCGAGGTGGACCGGGAGCCGGTGGCCCGGCGCAGGCGGGTCCACCGCGTCCGACGCACCGGTGTACGCGGTGGCGGACACCAGCGGGGCCACGGCCGCCTGGTCCGACGCTCGATCCCCACCCACCCTCACGAGGCCGAGCTGGTGCCGACGACCGATCCGCTCCGCTTCCGCGAGCAGCCGCGACCTGCCGCTGCCAGCCGGTCCCTCGACGAGCGCCACGCCGGCATCCGCAACTCGGGTATGCAGCAGTTCCGTCAGGACTTTAAGCTCAGTCGAGCGACCCCGCAGAGGCCGCACCGCTATCTCCGTAGGCCAGTGTCGCCCTTTCCGCTGTTTGAACCTCAGGCTGGCGTTCCCCATACGTCTCCCGAGCAGTCACGATTCCCAGTCCAGAATCCCCGATTTCTGACGCCCATGCATCCTTCCGTCACAACCTGGCCGCCGATGCACGAGCCCATGCGGAGCAATTCCTCATACTCCGCTGCTACCTGTCCACCCCCGGACGCCTGACTCTCCGATCACGCCTGAGATCTCGCACACCGGCGGTCGGCCGCGGTGCGCTCCTCCCCCTAAGATAGGACTACCGGTCGTTATTTCCTGCACCAAATCGCCATGCAAGCAACGACCATTCATAGCATTCTTTCTCCGACTGCTTTAACAGGGGCAGCTCTACGTTACTACCCCTTGCCACTTCGCTTGCACCACGAGGCATATGGATGAAATCATGCTCCACCTATTTCACAAAGCATCATGGCAGGCTGAGGTCTGTACCCGGGCGAGCACAGAGAGGCCAAGTCAAGCAACGGGTATCACGGCTGGCCGTGGAGGCCAAGAAGTCGGCGACCGGAGCACTGCGGAACCTGGAAGTGATACAGAGCGAGCCAGGAGCACACTCACACCGGTGAGCGGCGGGCGCCCAGTAGGATGTAGCTGAACGCCCTACTATCCGCCAACTGCTCGTTCCGGGAGATCATCTCGTCCAACCCGACAACACCCATTTGAGACTCCAGGTCTGGTCGAGCCGCTCGGAACAGTTCAGCGTGCCGCAACATCGTAGGGCGCACATGATCCCCGATATCGACGAGAGACTGCAGTTCGAATCCAGCGGATCGGAGATCGGCCAGAATATCTTCGATGACTGTCAGCGTCGCTACCCCACCTGCCGCGCGAAACCCGTCGATTACTTCCGCGTCGGAGCCGCGAGGAGCGTGTCGAAGCGCGAAGTCGCCGAGCGCGAGACACTTTCCGGGCCGCAGCACGCGGTGAAGCTCCCTGAGAGCGGCCCTGCGGTCCGGCACATGATGCAGCGACTCTAGCGCCCATACGGAGGCTTATTCAGGCTCCGTCAGGTAAGTGTGTAGAAGATGAGTCCGATGACTGCCGAGATTGTCGTTTTAAATGTGGCGTAGGGCCGCCGGTAGTCTGTGTGGAGAACTTTCCACGTTTTGATATGGGCGATGACTCGTTCGATGGTGGCGCGTGTGTGGTTGAGGCTCTTGTTGAATGTTTTTTGCCAGTCGAGAAGTTCCCGGCCGGGTGGTTTTTTGAACGGGGTGAGCATGCCGCGCCCGATGTATCCTTTATCGCCGATCGGGGGGTATGTGGCGAGGTGGTCGAGGGCGCCGGATTGGTCGAGGCAATATAGGTCGTGTCGGGAGCCTGGGGTCGGGTCAGAGATCCACGACAGCTGCCCTTCCAGGGTGGCTGCGACCTGGACGACGACGCCGGTGGTGCGATGCTTGCCCGACCACAGACCCGGCACCGCGGCCCATGACCAGCAGGGCAGCAAGGTTCCATCGATGATGTACTGCCGATCGGCACGAAGCTCCTCTGCCGTCGGAACGACACTCCGCAGCGCCTGTGCCAGCAACGGTGTCACCCCCGTGATCGCTCGACTAACCGTCGACTGCGACACCCCATAGGTTTCCGCCAACTCCCACTGCACACGATTCCCGCGCAGATACGCCAACGTGATCACCACCGACCAGAACAACCCCAGAACCGGCGGCCAAGACAAACGTGCCTCCGTCGCGTCCCGCTGATCCTGCTCATACACTATAGCGACAAGATCCTGAATTTCATCACGCCGGAAACCAGTGGTATAGTACATACTGCGGCAGCCCGTTCATCTCGGATTGATTCGGCAAACCAATATTCGCGATGGACGGGCTGTCGCCCAACCCGACACGCCGGGCTAGATCGTTATTTCACGGGGCCTGAATAAGCCTCACGGCATCGAACGACTCGTCCGCAAAAGGCATGGATCGCACATCTGCCTCGGTGAATGAGACGCGATCTGCAAGACCCGCTGCCTGCACGGCTTCAGTCGCCCGATGGACCTGGTACGCGCTGATCGTGATGCCGACCACCGATACGTCGCGCTCGCGCGCCAGACGCATGGCAGGTGTCCCGATCCCGCAGCCCACGTCCAACACACGATCCCCGGGTTGCGTCAGAAGCCTGGTCAAGAGTTCACCGTTTAGCCGGTCCGTTGCCACAGGCACCGGGGCGTCCGGTGCGTCGTCGCTCCAGTAGCCGACGTGGAGGTTGTCGTCCCAGATGCGCGCGTACGTGCCGGTGAACTCGTCGTAGGTCGTGCGGATGTCATCGGTCGAGATCTCGTTCCGAGCCAATTGAACCCTCCCGCGTATTCGTCTTCCGAAAGCATGAGCGGCGGAGCACCGACGGATGTGGACTGGCAACGCGTCCGCACGGATGCGCGGGCTGCGGCTAGCGCCGTACACCGTGGTGTGCGGGTTCGAGGCGACGTTCGTGCGGGATTGGCGTCTCCGGCGCGACGGGGCCGTGCTCACGGAGATCCCGGTGGTGTCCGTCCAGGCCTGAGGTGGACATCAGTTGATCTATCATGCTAGACATCTTAGCATCTTCATCTCGATCGATGGATGAACGCGACGAGGGCGGGACCCCGACTGTGGTGTAGGCGGCCACTCATGGGTGCGCTCGCCGGTTCCGCCACGATCGTCACGGCCGGTCTTCCCGTCGCAGGCACCGACGTCGTCGTCACCCGGACAGTGACGACGTCGACTGAGTTCCTGGTGATGCCCGCGGCCGGCGACTCGTGCCCGAACTGTCGCCATGGCTGGTCCCGGCACGACGACTACGACGGGTGCTACTTGTTCGACCCGGTGAACGGTCTTCAGGCGGGTCGCGGTGGGCCGATACGGATGCGCCAGACGATGCGGCCGGGGCGGTCGGCGGCTTCCCGCACCCCGCCTCCGCTCAAGCGCCGGCCACAGTCTGAGAGGCGCTTCGCGGGGAGGCCGGACCACCCAAGACCGCGATCGCCTGGGCCGCTCACCCCACCCCGACTGCTCATCCTCGACGAACCCCCCTGAGCTGGGTCGCGGTCGGCTGACCGGCAGGTGTTCCGCCCGGCCCGATCAGACTCTGCGGTTTCGCACCTAAGTGTGATGTCCAGGAAGGTTGGTCAGCCTGGTGGCTGGGGGCCACCAGGTAGGCATTCGCCCCTCCGACGGCGTTCGGGCTGCCGCGTTGCCCATCGGCGGGGACACCGAGCCCCGCAGGTCCTCGACGGCGTCTATGGCCGGTAGCTGGCCGACACAGGCCTAACCCGGGTCAATCTGACCTCGGGCGAGATGATCATGGGCGGCTTCGCCCAGGCCCCGCTGTTGAGCGGGCTCGATGTGTCCCGGCAGACGGCGATCGGCGCCCCACCGCTCCTTGACACTCCTGTGCAGGCCGACCTGTCCGAGAGCCGTCGGGTCCTCGCGTCCTGGCCCGTCGAGCAGCTAGGCCAGGGCACCACCCCGGCCCGCCGCGGCATCGAGCTCGTCGCCGCGGATCCGAGCTCCGCCTGCACGTCCTCCTCCATCGCGGTCCCGCTGCCGCCCGGGTGGCTCGAGGGCCGCTGACGGGGTTCACGGTCTCGGTCGCCGGCGTCGTCGGGACCACGGCCATCGTGAGATCCTCGACCGCGACCTCCGCCCGCACCGCCACGATCGATCTGTCGAGCGGGACCGTGCGCTGGCCCGCGCCCGGCGTCGCCGCCGTGCTTGTCGGCGACGGCACCGTCGTCGACGATCTCATCGAGCGGGAACAGCGCGGTTTGAGCATCAACGACGGCAGGACCCGCTGGGCCAGGCTCACCGGCAGCGCGGTCTGCCCGGTCGGCCGAGCTCGGATGCTGGTCGACCGGAGCAGCCTCTCGCGGTCGGCCGGAGGCAGTCAGGTCGTGGACCTCGCGACCGGTGGACAGCCCGTTCAACGGCCAGCCGGGCTGGTCCCGCCGCTCCGATGACCAGGCACTCACGGTCTGCTCTCTCGCCCTCTACTTCGGGACCGACGCCGTCAGAGACTCGACGCGACCGGCGCGGAGCTGTGGCGGATCACCCACGGCTTTGGGCGGATCCCCCCGACGGTCACCACCGCCTGGCACGGCATGGTCTATGGCTGCATCGACGCCGGGCCGCTGGTGCTCGACGGTCGGACCGGCCAGGACAGGGTCGCCTCTGAGGTGACGGCTCTGCCGCTGGCCAACGAGCACTTCGCGGTGGGAGCCGACACTCCGGCGACGCAGGACCAGCGACCGAACTACCGCCGTCCCGGCCAACCGAGAGCCCCACCGCCGGAAGAGAGGGGCCATCAGCGGCGGTCCGTGCGCTCCGTGAATCCGGACGTTTGCATGGCCCGCAGATCGGCGACGACCTGCTCCAGCGCTCGACGGGTCGCTGGCCGGAGGTGACCGATAGCCCGGACGAGGTCGGCGATCTCTGCCTGGCGCACGACCTGCAGTACCTCGAGATCCTCAGTGCTGACCTGCGCGTACGGGTCGTCGAGCAGGTAGCTGGCCGGCACCCGGAAGAACCGGGCGATGTCCTCCAGCGTCGCCTTCGACGGGTTCGTGGTACGTCCCAGACGCAGGTGATTCAACGTCCCTCGCGACACCGACCCACCGGACGCTCGGATGCCCGCGACCACCTCGTCCAGGGTGGAGGGCCGTCCTTCCGCCTCGAGTGTGCTGAACAAGTAGTTAAGCTTGTCCGCCAGAGACCGCGACCGCGTGGAGTCACCCTGCGACCTCACTCTGCCCCCTTATCCGGCCCGTACCCGATTCTCGAGAGGGCGACGGTAGTTCTATAACTTCTGCCCTCACTAGCGCTCGACGCCGGGCCTGCACAGGTGTCGTCCCAGCCACCGAGCCAACCTCCTACACGACCGCGGTTGTGAGGGCGCTGCTGCTGTTCGGTGCGAAGGTCATGCCCCTCCCAAGGCCGCGCTGCGCAGCGCGGCCCTCGCCGACGACCGGGCAGCCTCGGCCAGGTCGCCAGCACAGCTGTCAGGTCGGTCGGCGCGTCCACACGCGCTGGTCGATGCGAGCACCGTGGAGAAATCCTGGGGCCGGCCGCGAGATCATCGACACCTCCACCGGTCACACGGTCGACAGCCCCCTCAACGACCAACGGGCCGATCCTGCCGCTCCGAACAGCAGTACCTCCCCGTCTGCTCGCGGCCCCCTAACACAGGCACCACCCTGTACTGGGCAACACCAGCCAGGTAGTTGATCTTATCCGCGAGTGACCGCGCGAACTCCTCGTTCCTCAGCTCACCCACGATGCCCCTCAACATCTTGCCCGGCAGGCGCCCACTCGACCGCGTCGCCGTCGACTGTAGTCGTCCCCCAGAGGCCGAGGCGGTTACCGGGACTACGTCCTTGCCGTCGAGGGCGGAACTCGTGGATCCGCCGTCGAGCCGGCACGGTCCCGACCGTGCCGGTGGACTTCCCTGTGTCACCCACCGCTCCGGGGCCGGTGGGTGACACAGCGCTGCGGAGAGGCGGAACGATCGCTGACTACCCTGCTCGCTACGGCCAACGGCCTCCGAGCACTCCCAGCCGATCGATAAGTACCTTGTCGACCCATGTCGATCAGCAAGCGACGACGAGTAGGCGTGAATCCCGCAGCTGAACGCGATGACCTCGCCGTTCAGCGACCAGTCACACCGCCGGGTGTAGCCCTGCGGGGCCTAGCGTGTGAACATGAGTAGACGTGGCTGAAGGAGTGAGCGAGTGCTCAGTGCGTATCTGTGCCTGCAGGCGACGGCGGTTCTCGCGTCCGCGCGCACCTCCCGACGGGGTTCCGCCAAATGAGCGAGAGGGGAGCCGATCGGACTTTCTCAACGTTCGCCGATCGTCTCAACTACCTGTTCGAGACGGTCTACCCGTCGGGCCGCAAGGCCTACAGCAATCCAGAGGTCGCCTCCGCGATCAGCGATACAGGGGTCAGCATCTCGGCTGCCTACCTCTGGCTGCTCCGTACGGGACAGCGGGATAACCCCACGATGCGCCATCTTGAGGCGCTAGCGAAGTTCTTCGGCGTGCCGCCGGCGTTCTTCTTCGACGATGACAAGGCGCATGAGATAGCTGAGCAGCTCGAGTTGCTCAGTGCTGCCCGTGATGCCGAGGTCCGCGAGATCATGATGCGCAGCACTCGTCTGTCGAAACCGGACCGATCCACGATCCTTGGGATTGTGAAACGGTTCGGCGGCGCCGATGATAGCTGACTCCGCCAGAACCTGGCCAGAATTGGTCTCGACGACTCTGGGAGTGATGTGGTGTGCCCAGCCGGGCGGTCATCAGTGCCGTCTTCCTCGCCGTGGCATTGGCCCTGCTGGCCACCGCGGTCTACCGCGGCCGCAGTCTTCGTAGCACGCCGCGCCCTCCGGATGTCATTGCTCTGGTACTGCTGCTGAGCTTTCTCTCCATCTCGTTCGCGGTCCAGGCTCCAGCCGCGCGAGAGATCCTGAACCTGCTCCGAGTGAACCTAGGGCAGCTTCTGGGTAACGGCTTCACCCTGCTAGGAGCGACTGCTGCAACAGCTATGGTGCTATTTATCCTCTACGAACCGGCGAATGCGCTCCGCAGGTTACGAAGGCGCGGCACCCTTCTCACGATCACGCTCGTGGTCATGACGGGGCTTTTCTGGACTAACCCTGCCGAGCCGGAGGAGTTCACCGATCCTGCTGCACCGGCGGGCATCATTGCCTACTATTTCCTTTACCTGATCTACCTCGCGGTCGCCCTCGTCGACCTGACTCTATTGATCCGGCGCCGCGCTTCTGGCGAGGCCGATCGATGGGTGCGATCAGGCATGCAGCTGGTGTCCGCCGCGTGCGCTGTCGCTCTTCTGTACACAGCCGGGCGGATGTTCAACCTGACAGTCGATCACTCCGGCGTGGAGGTGGTGTCGGGCGACGATGTGGCTTACGGGCTGCTGGAGTTCATTGTTGCCACGGTGCTTCCCACCGTCGCGGTGATGATGGCGATCGCAGGGTTCACCTTCCGACAGTGGGCCCCAACGGTTCTCGCGCCAATCATCGCACTTAACCGGATGCGCCGACACCGTGCGGCGTATGCTCGACTGGAATCACTCTGGACAGAAGTCCACCAAGTCCTCCCTCGGATCTCGTTGCCGGATCGCGACAGCCGCACCCGGCCAAGCCTGCAGCTCTATGGCCGGGTCATCGAGATCTGCGACGCGGAGATGCTCGCCTCGCCCTTCGTCCCCTCAGGCCAACACGGGTCCGCCCTCGCTGAGGCCCATGAGGCTTATTCAGGCCCCGTGAAATAACGATCTAGCCCGGCGTGTCGGGTTGGGCGACAGCCCGTCCATCGCGAATATTGGTTTGCCGAATCAATCCGAGATGAACGGGCTGCCGCAGTATGTACTATACCACTGGTTTCCGGCGTGATGAAATTCAGGATCTTGTCGCTATAGTGTATGAGCAGGATCAGCGGGACGCGACGGAGGCACGTTTGTCTTGGCCGCCGGTTCTGGGGTTGTTCTGGTCGGTGGTGATCACGTTGGCGTATCTGCGCGGGAATCGTGTGCAGTGGGAGTTGGCGGAAACCTATGGGGTGTCGCAGTCGACGGTTAGTCGAGCGATCACGGGGGTGACACCGTTGCTGGCACAGGCGCTGCGGAGTGTCGTTCCGACGGCAGAGGAGCTTCGTGCCGATCGGCAGTACATCATCGATGGAACCTTGCTGCCCTGCTGGTCATGGGCCGCGGTGCCGGGTCTGTGGTCGGGCAAGCATCGCACCACCGGCGTCGTCGTCCAGGTCGCAGCCACCCTGGAAGGGCAGCTGTCGTGGATCTCCGACCCGACCCCAGGCTCCCGACACGACCTATATTGCCTCGACCAATCCGGCGCCCTCGACCACCTCGCCACATACCCCCCGATCGGCGATAAAGGATACATCGGGCGCGGCATGCTCACCCCGTTCAAAAAACCACCCGGCCGGGAACTTCTCGACTGGCAAAAAACATTCAACAAGAGCCTCAACCACACACGCGCCACCATCGAACGAGTCATCGCCCATATCAAAACGTGGAAAGTTCTCCACACAGACTACCGGCGGCCCTACGCCACATTTAAAACGACAATCTCGGCAGTCATCGGACTCATCTTCTACACACTTACCTGACGGAGCCTGAATAAGCCTCCATGCACGCGGTCTCGAGGGCGAGGACGCCCTGGCTGTGGCCGACGCAGTCGTGCTGATGGCCGGCCTACATGCACTGCGCAGGCACACCGCGCCAGAGCTCCAGGAAGCGCAAGGCAGCCGCGAGCTACGGATGGAGATCGAGCGGCTGGATCTCGATCGAGAGGCCGCACGCTTGGAACGAGTTGCCGAGGCGTACCGACACTCTCCCCTCGTCACCGAGCTGGCCGCTGCAGCCGACTCCGGTCGCTGAACTCGGAGGAGTCAGCTGCTTCATTTAGCGGGCCCTTCCAACTCATGCACGGCGTTTGCCCCTGCCCACAACAACTCACATTGATCGCCTGCGGTACGGTGACCTCGCTTGTCCCCATCCCGCGATCCCGAGCTGGCTGGAGTTCATGTGGCCCACCCTGCGCAGGTCCGTGACGACGTGTTCACTGACGATTTCTTCGCCGACCCTCACGGGGTCTATGCGCGCCTGCGCGCTGAGGCACCCGTGCACAACGTGATCACCCCCAACCAGCAGAAGGTGTGGCTCGTCGTTGGCCACCAGGCAGCACGAACCGCGCTCGCCGACCCTCGGCTGAGCAAGGACGTCACGGTCGCTCAGCGCGTCTACGAGCGCCACACGGAACCCTCGGTGCGCGATCGGGACTTCTCTCAAAGTCTTAGCGCGCACATGCTCAACACCGACCCTCCCGAGCACACCCGCTTGCGGAAGTTGGTCTCGACAGCGTTCACCCCGCGTGTGGTCGACACGCTTAAGCCGCGCATTGCCGAGATCACTGCTGCTCAGGTCGTAGAGCTGAGGAAGCGACTCGACGCGGGCGTGCCAGTGGACCTGCTCGACGCGTTCGCGCTCCCCGTACCCACCGCAGTGATCTGCGAACTCCTGGGTATCCCCGAGCCAGCCCGGGACGTGCTGCGTGGCGCGATCGCCGACATGCTGTCCATCGGGGACCCGGCCAGGATCGACCGAGCGTCCCAGACGTTGGCAGGCCTGCTCGTACAGACCCTGGAGCAGAAGAAGAGCACGCCCGGGGACGATCTTCTCACCGGTCTGATGACTGCCGAGGACGACGGCGACCGGCTCACCGGACGCGAAATGGTCTCGATGGCGATGCTCCTGCTGATCGCCGGTCACGAGACCACGGTTAACTTGGTTGGCAACGGGATGCGCGCCTTGCTGGAAAATCAGGCCGTCGCTGACTCGCTTCGCGCCGAGCCCTCGCGGCTCCCCGCCGCGCTTGACGAGCTCTTACGCTTCGACGGTCCGACAAATACTGTCACCTTCAGGTTCACCACCGATGACATTGACCTGGATGGAGTTGTCGTCCCGGCCGAGCACCCCGTCGTGGTCTCCCCGCTGGCAGCGAACCGGGACCCTGTCCGGTTTCCCGCTCCCGACGCCCTCGACATCGAACGCGATACCAGCGGTGCGATCCCCTTCGGCCACGGTATCCACCACTGTCTCGGGGCCGCCCTGGGCCGGGTGGAAGCCCAGATCCTCTTCACTGAGCTTCTGACCGCGGTGCCGGAGCTACAACTCGACGACAGTCAGCCCTTACGCTACCGCCGGAGCATGCTCGTTCGAGGCCTTGAAACCTTGCCGGTCCGCGGACGCCCTGCGAAGTAGTGCTTCGCCTGGATGGGAACGGGCACGAATGTCGCGGCAGAGACTGGCCAGCTGGGCGCCCATTGCTCAGCTCGGGCTTCTCATCGGACCACCGCCGAGAATGGTCGATTCCAGCATCATCAGCGTGGCAGTCGACCCGAAACAGCACCTCCGCGATTCTGATTCACTTTGGATATAGAAGGCCATAGCCGTCGGTACCGTGAGTAGCCGGAGTGTCCTGTCCAGCTGAGCCCCGCGCGGAGAGAACAACTCGTGCTCAAACCGCGCCGTCTAGAACGAAACTCAGCTAACCGACCAATTCGATATTCCAAACGAGGAAGGTGGACGCCTGGTCCCCTATGACCTCAGGGAGGTGGCCGGGGACGCCGACTCTGTGTCGTACTAGGGCCAGACGAGCATCGTGGGCAGAGCCTCATCCCCCGAACGCCCGCCGAACGCGGTGCGCGATCGGGTCGTCGGCAGCCGGCACTGGACTACTGAGCGACCGTCCACCACAGCGGTGCATGATCAGGGAGGCGATCAGCTCCGCCTCCCGCTCTTCGACGTCGCTGTAGACAGAACGGCCCAACACCGCTCGAACCATCACCGGGTCGAGGTCGGGCATGAAGCTAGCGAGCTGCGAGTCGGCCACCGGCGCCCGGCCGCGGTGGCTACGCAGCATGTGGCCGACCTCGTGCAGCACGATATGTAGCGCGTGCCGAGCGTCGACCGGGTAGCCGATGACATCGCTGTCGACTCGATCGATCCAGAGGCCGCAGACGCCACCGGGCACGTCGGTGTGCTGGAATGGCCGTAGCTCGATCGGGCGGCCTCTATGTGAGGCAAGCCGGCCGATGAAGTCTTCCGGTTCCAGGGGCCCAGTTAGACCAACGGCTCGGTCAAGTTCTCGCACCTGGTTCCGACAGCGACGCCACAAGCTCGCGTCGCGTGTTCGCGCGCGTCTCAGCTCATCCTCCACGGGTGTCCATCGCGGTACCAATCATAGACAGACAGGACACCACATGAGCCTAGAACTTCTGTCCGGATCTTCCGAACCTCTAGTTCGATCTCTCGAGGCTCGAATGAGGAATGCCCCGTCCGTTCGTCCGAGCACCGCACTCGACCGGATGTCGTCCCACCGATGCAGAGCCGCGTGCGTCTGCAGCTGCCCCCAACTGCCTCGCCCGTGCGGTGAGGAACCAGCGCGGAGCTCCGTAGCGGAGCGCGACACGTTCTCGCTCCGCCTCGCTGGCCTCGGAGGCAACCGAGCCTGAGAGAACACCGCCTCCCCACGTAGCCCCGGTGGGCAGACAACTGAAGCCAGCAGGTCAATGCACCACTCAGCTCAAGCCGGGACAGCGACACAGCCCTCCTACTTCGACGTGCCCAACACGAGCGGAGCTAAGGCATCCGTTGACGCCAGGTACGAAGCACATGGACACCGTAACTCATGTTGACTGGTTGATAGCGATCCGAGCCAAGTCTCGTTCCGAGGTCACCCCGATACCTCAATGAACAGGCATATTGCTGCCCCCGTCTTCGCAGACCAACAGCACAGGTTGACAAAGAGCCGTCTCGCCCTCCAGTATCAACTGCTGTTGATCGTTGTTGGCAGCTTAGCGGAGAGAGGTACGTGCCGTGGCCAAGCAGCCCACTGCAACACCACGCGTCTACCACGGCGAGTCGAAACACGGACACGAGGAGGACGCTGCGAGCACCCCTAAACCCGCTGTCGAACCTGACTTCAGTCTGAAGCCGCAGCTAGCCTCGGACGCGGTGACTCTGCTCATGCACCGCGACCGGGCCCGCCATCACAGCGAGCTGGCGCAGACCCGCGAGCAGATCCTCGCGCTATCTTCGTCGTCCACGGAGTCCCTGTTCTCGACACTCGACGTTGAACTGGCAGCAGTCGCCACCACCGCGATCAGGGCGATGTCGGTGCTTCAGCGAGACCTCACCGATTCCCTCACCCCTTCGGCGGTCGAGGAGCTCATCGGGGCAACCGGGGGCTACCTGGCTCGGGTCGCGAGCTTGAACCGCTCGCTACTGGCGATCCATCTGACCCTGGAGGCCCGGGGGCGATCGGGCTCTTCCTAACCTCGACCCGCTCACCGTCCGCCGTGCATCCGGTGCAGATCCTCGACGATGCGAGGGGACTGCCCAGACTCTGGTTGCCCCGTGTCGGGTAGCTGGTTCAGGCCGCGTGAGCGGCCGTTGCGAGTACTGACTCGCCCTGGGTCTGGTGGAGGTGGTTGGCCCCGGGTTCGGTGGAGTCGGGTAGCTGGAATTCTGGTCACGTGACCCTGGAGGAGGGTTCGTGGGCAGGCGTGGGTATCCGCCGGAGTTTCGGCGCAAGGTGCTCGATCTTGTGGAGGCCGGCAGGCCGGTCGTCGACGTCGCGCGCGATCTTGGGATCAGCGCGCAGTCGATCTACACCTGGCGACGCCAGGACCGCGTTGACAAGGGTCTGCAGCCAGGCCTGGCCAGCACGGAGAAGGCCGAGCTGACCGCGGCGAACCGGCGGATCGCGGAGCTGGAGACCGAGCTGGCGATCCACCGCCGGGCCTCGGAGCTGCTGGGGAAGGTGGTGCCCCCAAAAGGATCTACGAAGCGATCGCGGTGATGGCCGGCGAGGACCTGCCGGTGCAGATGGCCACCCGAGTGCTCGGAGTGGCGGAGTCCGGCTACTACGCTGCCCTGCCCCGCGCGCCGTCGGCCCGCTCGATCCGTCATGCCTGGCTGCTCGACCAGATCCGCGAGGTGCACGTCGCCTCGCGCGGGACCTACGGAGCCCGGCGGGTGCACGCCGAGCTCGTCTTGGGCCGCGGCATCGCGGTCGGGCACAACGCGGTCGAGATGCTCATGGCCCGGAACGCCATCCGCGGGGTGACCGGGCGGCCGCGGTGGAAGCGTCCGCGCCCGGATCTGATCGCGAAGGATCTGGTGGATCGGGACTTTGCCCGCCAGGGCCCGAACCAGCTGTGGGTCACCGACATCACCGAGCACCCGACTCGGGAGGGCAAGGTGTACTGCGCCGCCGTCCTGGATGTGTACTCGCGGCGCGTGGTCGGGTGGTCGATCGATGCCTCGCCGACCGCGGCGCTGGTCACGAACGCGCTCGGGATGGCCATCGAGTCCCGCACCCCGCCAGCCGGGGCGGTGATCCACTCCGACCGTGGGACGCAGTTCGGATCCTGGGCGTTCACCGACCGAGCGCGCGCGTCCGGGTTGGTGCCGTCGATGGGCAGCATCGCGGGCTGCTTCGACAACGCCGTGATCGAGTCGTTCTGGTCGCGGATGCAGGTCGAGCTGCTCAACCGGCGGCGGTGGAAGACCCGCATTGAGCTGGCCAATGCGATCTTCGAGTACCTCGAGATCTGGCACAACCGGCGCCGCCGACACAGCGCCCTGGGCTGGCTCTCACCGCTAGAGTTCGAGACGCAGAGCAAGATCGTCGTGGCCTAGAGATTCCAGCTACGCGACTCCGCAGAACCCGGGGCATCCCAGATGCCTCCACCGAACCCAGGGCGAGTCAATAGCCCGAGCCCATCCCAACCCGGTCAATCGAGAGCAGCGTGCCGTCGAGGATCACGAACGCCTTGCGCCGGGCTACGTCGAGGGCCTCGTCCAGGCTCAGCGCGACCGTGGCGAGGACGTCGACGCCCTCGCGGACGTAGCGGAACACGGTCGTGGTCCCGATGCCGAATCCACCGGCCAGCACGGTGTAGGTCTCGCCCTTGTTCAGGTGCGCCAGCACCAACAGCGCCTGCTGCCCGGGCGGGAGCCGGCGCCATCGGCTGCCGAGGTTCTTGCGGTGCCGGCGTAGTGCATCGGTGAGGGTGTGCAGGGCGCGGTTGGACACGGGCATCGATGACGGGTAGACAAGCACCGGTGAAGCTCCTGGTTGGCGCGGGTTGATCTAGGCAATCACCCATCTACCAGGAGCTTCACCTAGTTCGGCGACACCACGCCGTGGCCCGCCCAACCTCATGATTACCAGGTTGGAAAGCGCCCACCAACCGCTGACCCCATTACCGGCCGACGACGCCGAAACGATCATGAGACGCCCGCGGCCACACCCCAGCGCCGTACCGCACCCAACCGCAATAAACCACGCCAGATTCGCCCGAACGACACAACGATCGTGGAGCAGAACCCTGACCCCATTTCGCACCGTGGAGCAGCGCGCTCCACGATAGCTCCACAATGAGACCACAGTGAATACAACCATGATCAACTAAGACGATCCTCTTATGATCAAGGTTTGGGACAGAACCGCAGGTCAAACGCGAAGCAGGCGGCACCACCAGTAGATGATACCGCCTGCTCCGAAGGGTGGAGCTGAGGGGATTCGAACCCCTGACCCCTTGACTGCCAGTCAAGTGCGCTACCAGCTGCGCCACAGCCCCTTGCGACATGAAGAACACTACACCGGCCGGTTTCCGGCCCGGAAAGGGGGGTGCCCCTCCCGGCGTCGCGCCCTACCGTCGACCCCGTGCAGCCCTCTGACATCGGACGACTGGTCACCCTCGGTCCCCCTGCAGTGTCCCCGGACGGCGCGCACGTCGCCGGCGCGGTCCGCCGCGTCGACCTCGGCGCCAACCGGTACCGGACGGCGATCTGGCTCACGCCGACCGACGGCAGCAGTCCGCCGCGGCGGCTGACCGGCTCCGAGCACGGTGACTCCTCCCCCGCCTGGGCACCGGACGGGACGCGGCTCGCCGTCGTCACGGGGCGCGACGGCGGCGGCGGACAGCTGCGGGTACTGCCGATCGGCGTCCCGGGCGAGCCGGTGGTGGTCTGCGAGCGTCCGGAGGGGATCTCCGAGCCGGTGTGGTCGCCGGACGGCACCCGGATCGCGTTCGTGTCCCGGGAGCGGGCGGCCCGGTGGGCCACCGGCGACGACGACCGGGCCCGCGAACCCCGCCGGATCGACCGGCTGTTCAGCCGGCTGGACGGGGAGGGCTGGATCATCGACCGTCCGTCGACGGTGTTCGTCGTCGACGCCGGGGGCGGCGACCCGGTGGCCGTCGCGGGCGGGCCGTACGAGCACTCGTCGCCCGCCTGGTCGCCGGACGGGCGGACCCTCGCCGTCGTCGCGGACCGCGAGCCGGACTGGGACCTGGACGAGACGGCGCGGATCTACCTCGTCGACGCGGCGGGCGGAGACGCGGCGGGCGGAGATGCGGCGGGCGGCCGCGAGCCGCGGCTACTCACCCGCAGCGGGCGGCACCACACGCACCCGTCCTGGGCGCCGGACGGCACCCGGCTGGCTACCCTGGCGTCCGACGACCACCTGGCATCCCCGGCACACGCGTCGCCGGCGTTGGTCGACGTCGCGACCGGGCGCGAGGACGTCCTGGCGACCGGCATCGACCGCACCTGGCGGCCCTTCCCCGGCGCCCGCGCCCCGATCTGGGACGACGGGCACCTGCTGGTGTCCTGTGAGGACCGCGGCGGGGTGCACCTGTACCGGGTCGCGGCCGACGGACCGGGTGCGGGCACCGCGGAGGCGCTGCTGACCGGCGCGCGGGCCGTCGCCGCCTACGACCGCGCCGGCGGGAGCACCGTCGTACTGGTCACCGACCACGACCACCTCGGGGAGCTGCACGTCACCGACGGCGGGTCGCTGCGCCGGCTCACCGCACTCACCGAGCCCTTCCACGACGCCGTGCCGCGCGGGCGCACCCCGTACCGGCTGGCCGTGCCGTCCCCGGCCGGGGACGGCGACATCGACACCTGGGTGCTGCTGCCCGACGAGCCCGCCACCGGCGCCGGCGGCCGGCTCCCGGTGCTGCTGTCGATCCACGGCGGCCCGATGACCCAGTACGCCGACGCCTGGTTCGACGAGTTCCGGCTGTGGGCGGGCGCCGGCTACGCCGTCGTGTGGTGCAACCCGCACGGATCGACCGGCTACACCCAGGACCGGGTACGGGCGATCCGCAGCCCGCTGGCGGAGACCGCGCCCGGGACCGGCTGGGGCGGGATCGACGCCGACGACGTGATCGCCGCGCTCGACGGCGCCCTCGCGGAGTTCGACCAGCTCGACCGGGAGCGGGTGGGCGTGCTCGGCGGGTCCTACGGCGGATACCTCACTTCGTGGCTGGCCGCGCACCACTCCGACCGGTTCGCCGCCGCCTGCAGCGAGCGGGCGGTGAACAACCTGGAGTCGCTGGACTGGAGCTCGGACGTCGCCGGGTGGTTCAGCCACGAGCTGGGCCGCTCGTGGCTGGACGCGCCGGAGGAGTACCGGCGGATGTCCCCGCTGCACCACGTCCGCGGCATCGACGTACCGATGCTGATCCTGCACTCCGAGGACGACCTGCGGTGCCCGGTCGAGCAGGCCGACGCGTTGTTCGTCGCGCTGCGGCTGCTCGGGCGGCCGGTGGAGTACTGGCGGTTCCCGGAGGAGAGCCACGGGATGTCGCGTGACGGGTCGCCGCGCCACCGCGTCCAGCGGGCGCAGATCATCCTCGACTTCTTCGGCCGGCACCTCGGCGGGCGCAGGCCGGCGCAGGTGCCCGCGGGCTAAGGTCTCGGGCTGAGGTCGCGGGGCCGTGCTCAGCCGGCCCGGCTCCGGCCGTCGTCCCCGTCGGGGTCGGTCTCCGGGCCGACCGAGCGCGGTGCACCGTCGGCGGCCCGGACCGGCTCGCCGACCGGCTCGCGCAGCCGTCGCAGGGCGGGGTCGTCGGCCCAGAACTCGTCGAACCCGTGCTCGGCGAACCGTTCGGCGACGCGGTGCATCGCGATGTCGTGGCGCACGTAGAGGTGCGCGAGCAGCACCGCGGCCGGGTCGTCGGTGTAGAGGCCCCAGGTGCGGTCGGCGGTGAGGCCCCCGATCACGGCCTGGTCCCGGTCCGCGACGACGACGAGCATCCGCCGGCCGAGGTTGTCCTCGACCGCCGACGGGGCCGAGTAGCGGTGCTCGGTGTGCCAGCCGACCGGGTCGTCGTCGACGCCGAAGACGACCGTGGCGACGTCGACGCCGTGCTCCTCGGCTCGGCGGACCGTGGGCTTGAGGGTCTCGACGTCCTCCGGCCAGCCGAGCACGTACAGCTCGGAGCGGGCCGCGGCGGCGACGTCCTCGGCCCGTTCGAGCAGCATCCGGCGCTCGGTCAGCGAGTGCACCAGCCGCACCTGCGGCGGCGCGGTCAGCCGCGGGATCTCGTTCTGCAGGATGCCCAGCGTGCGGTCGAAGTCGCGGCGCATCCGCTCCAGCAGCGTCGCGGGCGGCAGCGGGACGTAGCCGGTGCCCTCGGCGGCCCGGACCTCGAATGCCGCGCCGCGGCCGACGAGCTTGCCCAGCGTCTCGTAGACGGTGCTGCGCGGCACCCCGGACCGCTTCGCCACCTCGTACCCGTTGACCGCCTCGCCCGCGCTGACCAGCGCCACGTAGGCCTTGGCCTCGTAGCCCGACAAGCCCAGTCGCTGGAGCTCTTCCGTCACCCGACGTACGGCCATTACAAGATCATCTCAATCGTTCGTCACCGTCCCGCGACATCTCGCCGCGCCCACTCCCCAGGTCGATCGCGGGCGACCGATCGATACGCCCGAATCCGCACCATCATCACAATCGTTGATCGGGCGCGCGCGTCACGCCGGCCCGCATCGCCGCATCCGCCTCACGGAGGATCTCCCGCATGGCCGCTCCGGCGGCAGGGGCGTCACCCGCCCGGACGGCGTCGGCGACGTCGCGGTGCAGCCGGATCGCCTCCGGTTCCGGACGACTGGGCATCAGGTGGTGCCGGGTCCGCCCGGCGAGCACCTCGGCGACGACGTCGCCCAGCGCCGCGACCATCTCGTTGCCCGAGGCCGCGAGCAGGGTCCGATGGAAGAGCTGGTCGGCCTCCAGGTAGGCGAACAGGTCCCCGGCGCGGCCGTGCGCGGTCATGTCCATCACCGCACCGACCAGCACCCCGCACTGCTCCGGGGTGGCCCGGTCGGCCGCCAGCTCGGCGGCCAGCGGCTCGACGCCGCAGCGCAGCTCGGACAGCGACCGCAGCTGCTCGTCGCGGCCCGGGCCGTCGAGCCGCCAGCGGATCACCCTGGGGTCGTGCACGTTCCACTGCCCGCGCGGGGAGACGGTGGTGCCGACCCGGCGCCTGCTGCGCACCAGGCCCATCGACTCCAGCACCCGCACGGCCTCCCGGACGACGGTCCGCGACACCCCGTAGCGGTCGCCCAGTTCCTCGGCCCGTAGGACCTCGCCGGGGCCGATCGTGCCTGCGGCGATCGCGGTCCCGAGCCGGTCCAGGACGTCCGCGTGCAGTCCCGTGCCCTCCGTCGCGCCGCTCACGGTCGAATCGTGCCACCTCACGATGCCGAACACCGGAAAAGGCATATCTGAACCGATCCTGTGTTGAAAAAGTAATACTTATGACCGACCCTGGACCCACAACGGCCCGGGTACTCCCGGTCCGCGTGCCGATGCCGCCACACCGTGAGGAGCCGATGCAGTGACGCAACAGCCGGCGACACAGCAGCCACCACCCCGCCCCCTCGTCGTCGTGATGGGGGTGTCCGGCTCCGGGAAGTCCACCGTCGGTGCCGCCCTCGCCGACGCACTCGGTGTCCCGTTCACCGACGCCGACGGTCTGCACCCGGCCGCCAACGTCGCGAAGATGACCCGGGGGATCCCGCTCACCGACACCGACCGCGAGCCCTGGCTCGACGCCGTCGGCGCCCGGTTGGCCGAGCACACCGGCACCGGGCTCGTCGTCGCCTGCTCGGCGCTGCGCCGCACCTACCGCGACCGGCTCCGCGCCCACGCGCCGTCGACAGTGTTCGTGCACCTCTCCGGCGACGCGGCGGTGCTCGCCGAGCGCATGGGCGGACGTTCCGGGCACTTCATGCCGACCGCGCTGCTCGACTCCCAGCTGGCCACCCTGGAGCCGCTGGCCGCCGACGAGGCCGGGACGACCCTGGACATCCGGAGGCCGGTCGACGAGATCGTCGCGGGCGCCCTCGCCGCCACCGGGTCGGAGGTGGCCCCGCGATGACGCTGCACCCCGCACTCGTCCTGGCCGCGGAGCAGGCCCAGCCGGTCGCGTCCGCCGGCCGCCTGGTGACCGCCGCGCTGGTGGGGATCGTCGCGCTGGTCCTGCTGATCACGCAGTTCTCGCTGCACCCGTTCCTGGCCCTGACCATCGGCTCGCTGCTGGTCGCGGCGGTGGCGGGCATGTCGATGGGCGACGCCGTGGCGGCCTTCTCCGACGGGTTCGGTTCGACCGCCGCGAGCGTCGGCACGCTGATCGCGCTGGGCGCGATGTTCGGCAAGCTGCTCGCCGACTCCGGCGGTGCCGACCGGCTGGTCGACACGATCGTCTCCCGCTCCGGCCCGCGGACCCTGCCGTGGTCGATGGCCGCCGTCGGGGCACTGATCGGCCTGCCGATGTTCTTCGAGATCGGTCTGGTCATCCTGATGCCGGTGATCTTCCTGGTCGCGCGCCGGGCCCAGGTCTCGCTGATCGCCGTCGGCATCCCGGCGCTGGCCGGGCTGTCGGCGATGCACGGTCTCGTCCCGCCGCACCCCGGCCCGCTCGCCGCGATCGGCATCCTCGACGCCGACCTGGGCATCACCCTGGTCCTCGGCGTGCTCGTGTCGATCCCGGTCGTCGTGCTGGCCGGGCCGCTGTTCGCGACGCTGGCGGCCCGCTGGGTCGACGTCTCCCCGCCCGCGTTGTTCGAGTCCCCGGTCGCGGCCGGGAGCACCACCGCGTCCGCCGGATCGACCGGGACCGGCGCGGGTGCCGACGCCGGACCCGGGTCCGGTGCCGGTGCCGGTGCCGGTGCCGATTCCAGTGCCGGTGCCGGCCGCGATCTGCCGGACGGCGGTCCCACCCGGCGCCCCGGGTTCGCCGCCACCCTGTTCACGGTGCTGCTGCCGGTCGTGCTCATGATGGGCAAGGCCGTCGGCGACATCGCCGCGCCCGAGGGCAACCCGGTGCGCGCCGCGCTGGACTTCGTCGGCACGCCGCTGGTCGCGCTGCTGCTGTCGGTGCTGGTCGCGATGGTCACCCTCGGCACCGGCTCGGGGATGAACCGCGCCGGGATCATGGGCTCGCTGGAGAGGTCGCTCCCCGCGATCGCCGGGATCGTGCTGATCGTCGCCGCGGGCGGCGGGTTCAAGCAGACCCTGGTCGACACCGGGATCGGCGCGATGATCGCGGGCTGGGCCACCGGCGCCGGCATCTCCGCACTGCTGCTGGGCTGGCTGGTCGCGGTGGCGATCCGGCTCGCGACCGGGTCGGCGACCGTCGCGACCGTGACCGCCGCGGGGATCCTCGTGCCGCTGCTGCCGACGCTCGACCCGACCCAGACCTCACTGCTGGTGCTGGCGATCGGCGCGGGCTCGCTGTTCTTCTCCCACGTCAACGACGCCGGGTTCTGGCTGGTCAAGGAGTACTTCGGGCTCACCGTCGGCCAGAACATCAAGACCTGGTCGATCATGGAGACCGTCATCTCGGTCTCCGGCCTGGTCCTGGTGCTGCTCATCGACCTGGTGATCTGACCCCACTCAGACGACGACGCCGGCCCGGGTCGCCGGGTCGGCGACCGTCGCCCGGGACCCGGGTCCGTCGACGTCGGCGACGGTGCGGGCGAGCCGGCGCACCGCCTCGGTCAGCACCGGTCCGGGGTGGGTGAACGGCACCCGCAGCCGGTCGGTGAACGCGTGCCCGGCCCCGAACCGCGGGCCGGGCGCCAGCACCAGACCGTGCCGCGGGGCCGCCGCGGTCAGCGCCGTCGAGACGTGGGCACCGAGGTCGCACCACAGCGCGAGCCCACCGTCGGGGACGGTGAAGCGCCAGTCCGGCAGGGTCGCGGCGAGCTCGGCGGCCAGCAGGTCGCGCCCGGTGCGCAGCACCCCGACCCGTTCGGCCCGCAGCACGTCGAGCCGTTCCAGCACCTCGACGGCGACCAGCTGCTCCAGCACCGGCAGCGCCAGCTGGGCCCTGGCCAGCCGTCGTCGCAACCGGGCCGCGCGCTCGCGGCCGGCCCGGACCCACCCGATCCGCAGCCCGCCCCAGGCGATCTTGCTGAGTCCGCCGACGGTAACGACGTCGTCGGGTCCGGCGGCGTGCGCGGCACACGGCAGCGGCCCCGTGGCGCCCCCGCGCAGGTCCAGCTCGGCGAAGGTCTCGTCGACCAGGGCGACCGTGCCCTGGCGGGCGAGGCGCTGCACCAGCCGGGCGCGGGCGTCGTCGTCGAGCAGACGGCCGGTGGGGTTCTGGAAGTCCGCCATCAGGTACGCGGCCCGTGCCGCGGTCTGCCGGGCGGCCCGCGGCAGCACCGTCTGGGGCGTCGCGCCGGCGCCGTCCACCGCCACCGGGACGGCGACCGCTCCCACGTCGGCGACGACGTCGAGCGCCGACGGGTAGGTGGGATGCTCGACGAGCACCCGGTCCCCCGGCCCGGCCAGCTCGGCGAGGACGATCCCGATCGCCTGCAGCGCCCCGCCCGTCACGACGACCTGCTCCGGCCCGGTCGGGAGCCCCCGGGTCGTGAACCGGTCGGCGATCGCGGCCCGCAGCGCAGGCAGGCCGTCCGGCCCGTAGCCGTGTCCGGCCAGCTCCGCGGCACCCCGCTCGACGGCGCGGGCGACCAGGTCGGGCAGTACCGCGGGCGCGGCGGGGGCGGCGTGGGCGAGGTCGATCGCGCCACGGTCCACCGGCCCGGGTGCCCACACCCCGTCGACGCCACCGGTCCGGTCCGGGAGCCGCACCCAGGTGCCCGCCCCGTGCCGGGCCTCGGCCCAGCCGTCGTCGCGCAGCTCGCGGTAGGCACGGGCGACCGTCACCCGGCTGACGCCCAGTGCCTCGGCCAGCGGCCGCTCCGCCGGCAGTCGGGTGCCCGAGGGCAGCCGACCGTCGCCGGTCAGCACCCGCACCGCGTCGGCCAGCACCCGGTACGCCGGGCCGCGCCCGCCGTGGACGTCGCCGCACAGCGCGGCGAGGCGCTCCGCCCCGATCCCTTGCGTCATTCCCGATCCACTTTCGCTCGAGTGGCACGGTGACGACAGACCACCGATGGAAGCAGCATGCCATCTCGTGACGATCGACAACTCCCGCTGGTCGCTGCGGATGCCGCGGCGCACCCGGCGACTCACCCAGCTCGTGGCCGGCCTGGTCGGCTACGCGGTCTCGATGGCGCTGATGATGCGCGCGGCCCTCGGCTCGATGCCGTGGGACGTGTTCCACCAGGGCGTCGCCGGCGGCACCGCGCTGTCGGTGGGCGCGGTCACCGTGGTCGTCGCGGTCGGGGTGCTGCTGCTGTGGATCCCGCTGCGGGAACGGCCGGGACTCGGGACAGTGGCGAACGTCGTCGTCATCGGGGTCACGGTGGACCTGGCGCTCGCGGTGCTGCCCGCCCCGGAGGCGCTGTGGCTGCGGATGGGGTTCGCCGTCGCCGGGATCGTGCTGAACGCGGTGGCGACGGCCGCCTACATCGGGGTCGGGCTGGGACCGGGCCCGCGGGACGGGCTGATGACCGGGCTCGCGGCCCGCACCGGCCTGTCGGTGCGGCTGGTGCGGACCGCGATCGAGGTGACGGTCGTGCTGGTCGGGTGGTCGCTCGGCGGTGTCTTCGGCCCGGTGACGGTGGTCTACGCGCTCGCCGTCGGACCGCTGGTGCAGTGGTTCCTGCCGCGTGTGAGCGTGGGTGCGGTCAGCCCGTCACCTTCGACAGCCAGTTCCCGTTGCTCAGATCCATCTTGACCCCGTCGACCATCACGGTCGGGGTGCCGAACCGGCCACCGGGCGCCACCGCCGGGTCGGCGACGGCGGCCCTGGTCGCGTCGGCGATCGCCTGGCTGTTGGCCTGGCGGGTGACGCAGCCGGCGAAGTCGCCCTTCGCGCCCAGCTCCGTGCCGAGCGCGATCAGTTCCTGCACCGACTTCCCGGCACTGCCCTCGGCGGGCTGGTCGGTGTAGAGGCGGGAGTGGTAGGCGGGGAAGATCCCGGCGTCGGCGGCGCACAGTGCGGCGTTGCCGGCGCGGGTGGAGTAACCGGGCGGGGTCGAGCGCTCGTCGAGGATGACGATGTGGTGGTAGTTGATCTTCGCCTTGCCCTCGTTCACCGCGGTGGTGAGCTGGTTCCCGACGCCGCTCTCCAACTGCTTGCAGGCGGGGCAGAGATAGTCCTCGTAGAGGTCCACGGCCACCGGGGCGGCCTGGTTCCCGGCCTTCACGACGACGCCGTCGCGGGTCACGGGGTACGTCGCGACGGTCGCCTCCTGGTAGTTCTGGTACAGCACGTAGACGCCGGTGGCCAGGGCGATGACCAGCACCAGGGCGCCGATGCCGAGGTTGCGACCGAGCCCGCCCGAGGTCCGCGGCGGGCTGATCCCGGCCGCCTGCAGCCGGGCCTGCGCGGCCTGCCGGCGCTCGCGCTCACTCTGTCCCATCAGTGCTCCTCCGTCGCGTCCGCCGGCGCCCGCCGGTCGTGGTCGTGTGTCCCGGCCCGGTCCCCGCGCCCGTCGAGGGAGAACAGCGTCCGCGGGCGCACCGCCAGGAACACCGCGGCCGCGGTGAAGGCGAGGTCGCGCAGCAGGGACGGGCCGTAGCTCGTGTCGCCGGGGTCGACCGGACCGCCGCCGCCGAAGCAGCCGCAGTCGATCGCCAGCCCGCGGGCCCACGCCTGCACCAGCCCCGCGACGAACGCGAGCAGCAGCACGGTGCCCACCACCGCGGCGAGCCGGGTGGCGAGGCCCGCGAGCAGCAGCAGGCCGAGCGCGATCTCCAGCGGCGGCAGCAGGGTCGCCACCGGCACGACGAGGGCGTCCGGCAGCACCCGGTAGGCGGCGACGGCGACGGCCGTGGTGAACGGCTCGGTCAGCTTCACCGCTCCCGACACCAGCCAGACCGCGGCGAGTCCCAGCCGCAGCACCGTGCCCAGCACGTCGAGCGGGCGGGCTGCGGTCACGACGGGGGAGCCTAGCGATCCCGCCGGGTCAGAACTCCTCGCGGGCGGACTCCTGCTCCAGCAGCGCGTCGAGGTCGGTCAGCCGCTTCATCGTGGCGACGGCACGGGCGGTGCGGTTGTTGCCCGCCATCGTCTCCTCGTGGCGGTGCACGAACTGCCAGTAGCCCGCGGTGAACGGGCAGGCCTTCTCCCCCACCCGCACCCTCGGGTCGAAGGCGCAGCCGGAGCACAGGTCGGTCATCCGGTTGATGTAGGCGCCGCCGGAGGCGTAGGGCTTGGTGGCCATCCGCCCGCCGTCGGCGTGCTGGCTCATCCCGATCACGTTGGCGGGCATCACCCAGGCGAACCCGTCGACGAACGCCGTCGCGAACCAGTCGTTGAGCTCCGCGGGCCGGTAGCCGCGCTGCAGGGCGTGGTTGCCGAGGATCATCAGGCGCGGGATGTGATGGGTCCAGCCGCGGTCGCGGACCCCGCCCAGTGCGTGCGACAGGCAGTTCGCGGTGACGGCGTCGGCGTCGAGGTCGGTCCACCAGTCCGGCAGCGGCGTGCGCGCCCGCAGGTGGTTGCGACGCGTGTAGCCGCGCCCGAAACGCCAGTACAGCTGCCAGACGTACTCCCGCCAGCCGAGGATCTGACGGACGAACCCCTCGACGCTGGACAGCCGGGCGTCCCCGTCGCGGTAGGCCTGCTCGGCGGCGTGCACCGCCTCCAGCGGGTGCAGCGCACCCAGGTTCATCGGCACCGACAGCAACGAGTGCGCCATGGCCCAGTCCTGCTCCAGCACCGCGTCCTCGTACGGGCCGAAGGTGTCCAGACGGTGCCGGACGAAGTGCCGCAGGGCCGCGGTCGCCTCCTCGTGGGTGACGGCGAAGCGGCGCGGTCCGTCCCGGCCGACGGTGGGGTACCCGGCCGCGTCGAGGTCGGCCCGCACGCGTGCGTCGACGTCGTCCTCGCGGGGCTCCCAGGGCGGCTCGACGTCGAGTGTCCGGGCGCCCTTCGGCGGGGACTCGCGGTTGTCGTGGTCGTAGTTCCACGTCCCGCCGACGGGCTTCTCCCCGTCCATCAGCACGGAGAACCGCTCGCGCTGGGCGCGGTAGAAGTCCTCCATCCGGAAGGTCTCGCGGTCCCCGGCCCAGGCGTCGAACTCATCCTTCCCCAGCGCGAAGGTCGGGGTGGGCCGGACCTCGGTGACCAGCCCCTCCCGCACGAAGCGGCGGACCATGTCCGAGGCGGGGAACGACGTCGGCTGGTGCACCACCACCGGGCGGCCGACCCGTTCCAGTGCCTCGCGGTAGGTGTCGGTGCGCAGGTGGGTGGCCCGGTCGCCGAGCTGCTCGGCGAGGTGACGCATCCCGGACAGGACCAGGTGCAGCTTCTGACGGTGGTGGCGACGCCTGCCCAGCGCCCGCGCGGACTCGACGATCACAATCTCGCGGTCGGCGAACTCCTCGGTGTCCCACACGTGCGGACCGAGCTGGTCGGCGAACAGCCAGAGCGGAGCCGTGTCATCGGACGACATCGACCCAGTGTCGGGCCGGTCGCGCACCGCCGCGCGGCGACCGCATCCGTCCTATCGTTGCGGGCGTGAACGATCCGGAGCTGGAGGCGGAACTCGCCGACCACAGCCACGACCACTCCCATCGGGACGTCTCGGGCGGCTGGCTGCGCGCCGCGACGTTCGGCGCGATGGACGGCCTGGTCACCACCATCGCGCTGATCGCGGGCGTCGGCGGGGGCGGGGCGGACCGCGACCTGATCGTGCTGACCGGACTGGCGGGCGTCGTCGCGGGGGCGTTCTCGATGGCCCTGGGCGAGTTCGCCTCGGTCGGCACCCAGAACGACGCGCTCGACGCCGAGGCCGCCGTCGAACGCCGCGAGCTCGTGCTGCACCCGCGCGCCGAGGAGCACGAGCTGGCCGTCCGGTTCCGCGAGATGGGACTGACCGGGCAGACGGCGGACGCCGTCGCGCGCGAGGTGCACCGCGACCCTGAGCTGGCGCTGCGGATGCACGTCAGCCAGGAGCTGGGCGTCAGCCTGGACGACAAGCCCTCGCCGTGGGTGGCGGCGACGTCGTCGTTCGCCGCGTTCGCGGTCGGTGGCCTGATCCCGCTGCTGACGTTCCTGCTCGGCTACGGCTCACTGGCGCTCGGCCTCGCCGTCGGCGGGCTCGGCCTGCTCGTCGCGGGGGCGCTGACCTCGCGGTTCACCTCCCGGTCGTGGTGGGCGGCGGCGCTGCGCCAGCTGGCGTTCGGCGCGATCGCGGCCGGTGCGACCTACCTGGTCGGGATGCTCATCGGGGTCAGCGCCGCCTGAGCGGGCTCAGTCCTCGACGCTGATCACGCGGGCCGGGCACACGTGCTCGGCCTCCTTCACCGCGTCCCGGTCGCCCTCGGCGGGCGAGTCGGTCAGCAGATCGACGATTCCGTCGTCGTCCTGGTCGAAGACGTCGGGCGCGGTCACCACGCACTGGCCGGCCCCGATGCACAGTTCCTTGTCCACGATCACGCGCATGGACATCAGAATGCCACCGGCAGCGCGTGCACGCCGTAGACGGCCATGTCGTCGCGGAACGCGATCTCCGAGTCCGGCACGGTGACCCGCAGCCCCGGGAAGCGCCGCAGCAGCGCCGGATAGGCGATCTGCAGCTCGAGGCGGGCCAGCGGCTGCCCGAGGCACTGGTGCACCCCGAACCCGAACGCGACGTGCCGGTTCGTCCCGCGGGACACGTCGACCTCGTCGGGGTGCGGCCACTGCCGCGGGTCGCGGTTGGCCGCCTCGGCGGCGAGCACCACGCCCTCCCCCGCCCGGATCGTGACGCCGCCGATCTCCAGGTCCTCGGTCGCGACCCGGCGACGGCCGATGTGGGTGACGGCGACGCCACGCAGCTCCTCGACCGCGCCGCGGACCTGCGTGGCGTCGCCGTCGCGGACGGCGGCGAGCTGGTCGGGGTGGTGCAGCAGGGTCAGCGTGCCGAGGGCGATCATGTTCGCCGTCGTCTCGTGCCCGGCGACGAGCAGCAGCAGCGCCGAGGCGCTCGCCTCGTCGACGGTGAGGTCCCCGGCCGCGACCCGGGCGGCCATGCCGCCGAGCACGTCGTCGCGCGGCTCGGCCAGCCGGGCCCTGACGAGTCCGGCCAGATAGTCCTGCAGCGCGTCCGACGCCGCGGCCGAGGCCTCCGCGCTGGAGGTGAGGTCGACCATGATCCGGCTCTGGGCCTCGAAGAACGCGTGGTCGGCGTAGGGCACCCCGAGCAGGTGGCAGATCACCAGCGACGGCAGCGGCAGCGCGAACGCCTGCACCAGGTCGGTCGGGTTCTCCCCGGCCTCCATGGCGTCCAGCAGCTCGGTGACGGTCTGCTCGATCAGCGGCCGGAGGCGCTCGATGCGGCGCACGGTGAACTCGCCGATGAGCATCCGCCGGTGCCGGGCGTGCTCGGGACCGTCCATCATGATGAAGCTGCGGCGGCGCCCCTGGGACCGCACGTGACGCGACCGCGACGTGGCCGGGTAGCCCTCGCGGTCGGCGTCGGCGGACAGCCGCTCGTCGGCGAGCGCGGTGCGGACGTCGTCGTAGCGGGTGACGAGCCACGGCGTGCTGCCGTCCCAGATCCGGACGCGGGCGACGCCCGGCCCCCCGGCGGGGCACTCGTCCTCACGGATGCGGGCGAGTTCGGCGGGCGGGTCGAAGGGGCACTCACGCGCCATCGGGTAGGTGGGCACGGGTCGGGTCACGGCGGTCATCGGCATCACTCCCACCGGAGATGTTAGCAATGCATAGTTTCGTCGCGCAACGATCCTTCCCGGGGAGCGACCCTCCCGAGAGACGAGAACGGCCCCGTCCCGGGGTCGGGACGGGGCCGCTGGGAGGTGGAGGTGCCGGGAATCGAACCCGGGTCCTCCGTCGGTTCACGAGGGCTTCTCCGTGCGCAGTCCGCTGTGTCTCTACTCGGATCCACCGGTCACGCGAACAAGCCGGTGTGACGATCCCAGCCGCTGTTGGATGTCCCCTGCGGTTCCGCGGCCGAACCGCAGGGTGAGTCCCCTGAATGATGTCGGGACCCGGAGCGGGGACGCCTCCGGCCCGACAGCCCCTACCTGGTGATCAGGCAGCGAGCGCGTAAGCGCTCTGGGCAGTGCGACTGTTGTCGGCACTTATTTTTTTGCGACGCATGGTTAACGAGATCATCGTCGCCTTCCTCGGCACGCTTCACCTCGATCAACGATCGGAGTCGAAACCGTTCACCCCCTGGTCGGGTCCCGCGGGACCCGCGGTCCATCTGCACTCCGCCCGGACGTACCCGGACGGACGCACAGCATAACGCCCCGCGCCCGCCCGGACATTCCGGTTGCCGGTGGGTGGCGTGTCACCCGGCCGCGACCTCGTAGGTGTGCCCCGCGGCGCGCAGCCGGTCGACCAGCACGTCGCCCAGCGCGGTGGCCGGGGTGAGGCAGCCCGCGCGGTTGGGCAGCGCGGACCCGCCCAGGGCCAGGGCGAGGCCCGCCTCGGCGAACATCACCGCGGTGGCCGCGTAGCCGGGGTCCCCGGGGCCGGACACCCGCACCCGGTAGCGACGCCCGGACTCGGTCTCGGCGCGGACGTCCATCCGGAACCAGCCGCGCTCGCGGGTCCGCTCCGACGGCCCGGTGCCGGGCGCGGGCAGCACCCGGTCGAGCAGCGGGCGGATCGGCCGGACCATGAACGCGCCGACCAGCGCGCCGAGCCCTGCGGTGACCACCGCCGCGGCGACCGCGCCGGACACCCCGCGCCCGCAGCCCTGCAGCTCGCCGTAGCGCAGGCCGCGGCCGTAGGCGTGGTCGAGCAGCGCGTTCGAGCGGCGCACGATCCGGGTGTTGTACGACGCCATCACGAACGGCGCGGTCCAGGTGCCGTCCGGGAGCCGGGCCGGCGGCCCCGCGTCCGCGGGCTGCGACGGCGTCGGCTCGGCCGCGGGGTCGGGGCTCAGCGAGTGCGGACGGGCGGCCAGACGCCGGGCGCCGCGGTCGGTGCGGACGGTGTCCAGCTGCCCGCGCAGCGAGTCGACCGTGCCGCCGGAGACCCCGCCGCGCATCGTCGCGACCGTGCGGACCTCGGTGAGCCCGCCGGCGCCGTCGGCCTGCGCGGCCCGGTGCGCGAGCCACACCCCCAGATCTGAGGGGACGGAGTCGTAGCCGCAGGAGTGCACGATCCGCGCACCGCTCGCGCGGGCGGTCTCGTGGAAGCGGTCGATCGCCTCGCGGACGAACAGCACCTCACCGGTGAGGTCGGCGTAGTGGGTACCGGCCTTCGCGCAGGACCCGACCAGGCCCAGGCCGTACTTCGCGTACGGGCCGACCGTGCTCAGCACCACGCGTGCGCCCGCGGCGAGCCGGTCGGTCGCGGCCGAGTCGGCGGCGTCGGCGACGATCAGCGGCCAGTCCCGGGCCGACCCGGGCAGCGACGCCCGGGTCGCGGCGAGCTTGGCCTCCGAACGCCCGGCCAGCGCGATGCGCACCCCGGGCGGGGCGTGCTCGGCGAGGTGGCGGGCGATGAGGCCGCCGACGAAACCGGTCGCGCCGTAGAGGGCGATGTCGACCGGGTCACCCGGGGCGGCCCCTCCGGTCGGGTCGTGCTGCGGGCTGACCATCTAGGAACTCCTCGTGTCGTCGACGCCCAGCAGCGCGGCCGGGGCGTCGTGCAGGACCGAGCGCAGGAACGCCGTGCCGAGGCGGGGTTCGGCGGCGGCCCAGTCGGCGATCGCGGCGAGCTGTTCGGCGTAGGCGTAGGGGATGTTGGGGAAGTCGGTGCCGAGCACGATCCGGCCCGGGTGCTCGGCCAGGCGTGCCGGCCAGTCCGACGGCAGCGGGGAGAGCCGCTGGGAGAACGCGGTGCCGACCATCGTCGTGTCGAGCACCAGGTTCGGGAACCGGTCGAGCAGCTCCAGCGCGCCCCGGAAGTCCGGCATGCCCGCGTGGGCGAGCACGATCCGCAGGTCCGGGTGGGCCTCGAGCACCTCGGCGAAGATCTGCAGCCCGGTGTACTCGCCGGGGATCGGCCCGTCGCCGCAGTGCACGACCGCGGGGACACCCGCGTCGGCGAGCAGCCCCCAGGCGTCGCGCAGCAGGCGGTCGCGCGGGTCGAACCCGCCGACCTGGACGTGCACCTTGACCAGCCGCGCCCCGTCGGAGACGGCACGGCCGAGGTAGTCCACGACCGAGGGCTCCGGGTAGAGGGTCGCGGTACGCACCGCACGCGGGTGGCTGTCGGCGAACTCGCCCGCCCAGCCGGTGAGCCACTCCCCCATGCCCGGCTTGTGCGGGTAGGTCAGCGGGGCGAACGCGAGCACGCCGAGCCGCTCCAGGACGGCATAGCGCTCGTCCTCGGGCATGCGGTAGTGCACCGGCCACGGGGTGCCGTAGTGGGTCTCGGCGGCGTCGAAGTAGGCCCAGACCTTGTCGAGCATCCGCTGGGGCAGGAAGTGCACGTGCACGTCGACCAGGCCGGGCAGGCCCAGCTCGGCGGTCCAGCGAGGCACGTCGGCGTCGTCGACCGGCGGGACGGGAAGATCCACGGCCCCACCCTAGGCGGGCCGTGGCTCAGCCGCGCAGGTCCCGGGCCCGCCCCTTGGCCGCGCGGCCGACGGCACGCGCGATCTCCTTCTGGGCGTCCTTCTTGGCCAGGTCGCGGCGCTTGTCGTAGTCCTTCTTGCCCTTGGCGAGCGCGATCTCGCACTTGACCTTGCCGTCGTTGAAGTACAGCGACAGCGGCACCAGGGTGAGCCCGCCCTCGCGGGTCTTGCCCATCAGCCGGTCGATCTCCCCGCGGTGCAGCAGCAGCTTGCGGGTGCGGCGCGGCTCGTGGTTGGTCCAGCTGCCGCGCACGTACTCCGGGATGTGCAGGTTGCGCAGGAAGACCTCGCCGTCGTCGATCGTGGCGAAGGCGTCGACCAGCGACGCCCGGCCCAGACGGAGGCTCTTCACCTCGGTCCCCTTGAGCGCGACCCCGGCCTCGAACTCCTCCAGGATCGCGTAGTCGTGCCGGGCCCGACGGTTCTGCGCGATCACCTTCCGGCCCTGTTCCTTCACACCACCAGCCTACCCGCGGTGCGCCACCGGTATCCGACCGCGGCATCGCCGGAGCAGTGCTCTTGCACTTCGGCGACGCCGCGTGCAGACTCTTTATCGAGAGCAGTGCTCTCATATCGGACCAATGATCACAGGAGGCGGGCATGACGACGACGGTGCTGGTGACCGGGGCGACCGGCGGGATCGGCGGGCACCTGCTGACCGCGCTGGCCGGTCGGGACGTGACGGTGCGGGCGCTGGTCCGCGATCCCGACCGCCTCGCCGGTGCCGGCGTCGGGGTCGAGGTCGTGCGGGGCGACCTGCGCGACCCGGACGCCGTCGCCGCGGCGCTGCACGGGGTCGACGCGGCGTTCCTCAACTCCCCCTCGGCTCCGGACGCCGCAACGACCCAGATCGCGGTGGCCGACGCCGCCACGACCGCCGGGGTGAACCGGCTGGTGCTGTTGTCCCAGTTCGCGGCGCGGGCGGACTCCCCGGTGCGGTTCCTGCGCTGGCACGCCGCGGTGGAACAGCACGTCCGCGACCTGGGCATCAGCCACGTGGTGCTGCGGCCGAACCTGTTCCTGCAGGGCCTGCTGGCCTTCGCCCCCCTGGTCGCGGCGACCGGCCGGTTCGGCGCCCCGATCGGCGACGCCGCGGTGAGCGCGATCGACGTGCGCGACATCGCCGACGCCGCCGCGGCGGTACTCACCGGCGCCGGACCCGACGGCGCGGTGCACGACCTGACCGGACCGCGTGCCGTCACCCACGCCGAGATCGCGGCGGCCCTGGCCGAGGCGACCGGGCACCCGGTGTCGTTCGACGACCTCACCCCGGAGGCGTTCGCCGCCGCCCTGGACGGGGTGCTGCCACCCTGGCAGGCCGCGGGACTGGTCGAGGACTACGCCCACTACGCGCGCGGCGAGGCGGCCCGGGTGGACGACGCCGTCGCCGTCCTCACCGGCCACCCGGCCCGCACCCTGGAGGAGTTCGCCCGCGACCACGCCGCAGCGTTTGCCCCCGCGGGGCTGAGCACTCAGACCTTCACGTAGGCCCGCAGCGTCACGTAGCCGGTGATCCCCGCGACGAGCGCACCGGTGGGTACGAGCAGCGCCGAGACCACCAGCACGTCGGTGATCCGGACCGGCGGGATCACCCCGGCCTGCCCCATCGCGGCGAACAGGTCGTCGACGACGGCGTACTTGGCCGCGACCAGACCGATCCCGGCGAGCGCCCCGCCGACGGCACCGGCGATGGCGGCCTCGACCAGGAACGGCAGCTGGGTGGTCCAGCGCGTCGCCCCGACCAGGCGCATCACGCCGACCTCCGTGCGCCGCATGAACGCCGACACCTGGACCGTGTTGGAGATCAGCAGGATCGCCGCGAGCGCCTGCACGACGGCGAGTGCGAACGCCACGTTGCGCACCCCGTTCAGGAAGTCGAACAGGGTCCCGACGACGTCGCGTTGGTCGATCACCCCGCGCACCCCGGGCCTGCCCTCGACGGCGGCCCGGGCGGCCGCGGCGCCCGCCTGCTGGTCGGTGAGGGTGACCCGCAGGGTGGCGGGCAGCGACTGCGGCCGGGCGACGTCGGCGACCGACTGTCCGGCGAACAGCTCGCGGAAGCGGGTGTAGGCCTGCTGCTGGGACTCGAACGTGACCCCGCCGACGCCCGGGGCGGCCTCCAGCGCGCTGCGCAGCGACGCGCACGTCGGCCCGCTGCAGTCGGGATCGGTCTCCGAGACGTCCGGGGTGAGCGCCACCTGGATCTCGAGCCGGTTCGTGTAGAGCGCGGAGATGTCGTCGATGGTGCGCAGCACGAGCAGGCCCGCACCGACCGACATCAGGGTGACCGCGGTGGTCAGCACCATCGCGACGGTCATCGTGACGTTGCGGCGCAGACCGGAGGAGACCTCACGGGTGAGCAGGGCGGGGCGCATCTACCGGCCCGCCCCGTACACCGCGCGGGCCTCGTCGCGCAGCACGGCGCCGTCGGCCAGCTCGATCACCCTGCGGCGCATCGCGTCCACGATGGACGAGTCGTGGGTGGCCATCAGCACCGTGGTGCCACCGCGGTTGATGCGCTCCAGGACCTGCATGATCTCCCGCCCGGTCTCGGGGTCGAGGTTGCCGGTGGGTTCGTCGGCCAGCAGCAGCGGGGGCCGGTTGACCGACGCCCTGGCGATCGCGACGCGCTGCTGCTCGCCGCCGGACAGCTCGTGCGGCAGCCGCTCGGCCTTGCCCTGCAGCCCCACCATCTCCAGCAGCTCCGGGACCGCGATCCGGATCTCCGACGGCTTGCGCCCCAGCACCTCGAGCGCGAACGCCACGTTGCCGGCGACGGTGCGCTTGGGCAGCAGCCGGAAGTCCTGGAACACGCAGCCGATCCGCTGGCGCAGTCGCGGCACCTTGCGCCGGGGCAGCCCGGCGACGTCGAGGCCGTCGACGAGGATGGATCCCGAGGTGGGGACGTCCTCGCGCAGCAGCAGCCGCAGCAGCGTCGACTTGCCCGACCCGGACGGTCCGATCAGGAACACGAACTCGCCCGCCCCGACCGTCGCGGAGACCCGGTCCAGCGCCGGACGCCCGGACGTCGGGTACCGCTTGGTGACGTCCCGCAGCTCGATCACGGAGCGGGACGGTACCGCCGCCCGGAGTGCACGGGCGGTGACGACACGCCCGTCAGTCCGGTCCGGCGACGACCGGGGCCCGCGACGGGTCGAGCGCACCGGCGAGCCGGTCCAGGACGGGGGCCGCCGCCCGCAGCGTGACGGCGTCGGCGTCGTCGAGGTCGTCGAGGGCAACCCGGATCTGCCGCGACCACGCCGCGACCAGCAGCTCCCGGTGCCGGGCGGCCCGCGCCGTGGGGTGGAGCAGGGCACGACGACCGTCGGCCGGGTCGGCCCGGCGCTCCACGAGGTCACGTTCGACCAGCGACCGGACGGTGGTGCTGACGTTGCTGGCCTGCAGGCCGAGCCCGCGTGCCACCGTCGAGACGGGATGCCCGGGACGCGCGGCGACCCACCGCAGGACCTCGTGCTCGGACCCGGTGATCGAGTCCAGCCCGACCGCGCGCTCACCCGCCGCCCGCAGCACGCGCGACAGGTCGTGCACGGCGTCCACCAGGGCCGCCCAGTCGTCGTCACGCTCCTTGACCTCGGTCACAGACGCGATACTACGCGACAGTTCATATATACCTTCATAGGTAATCGTCGCCGGAGAGGACAGTCATGACCGTGGGTACCGAGCAGGCCGCGCCGAGGACGGTGCGGGGCCGCACCGTCCCGGACGGTGTGGGGATCAGCGTCCTCGCGCTGCTGACGGCCGTGGCGCCGCTGGCCACCGACATGTACCTGCCGGTACTGCCGACGGTGGCGGCCGAGCTGGGGGCGTCGGCGTCGGCGTCGCAGCTGACCCTGACCGCGTTCCTGGTGGGGCTGGCCGTCGGGCAGCTGGTGATCGGCCCGCTCTCGGACAGCTGGGGGCGGCGACGCCTGGTCCTCGCCGGCACCGTGCTGCTGTTCGTCGCGTGCCTGGCGAGCGCGGTCGCGCCGTCGGTCGCGGTGCTCGTCGTCGCCCGGTTCCTGCAGGGCTTCGGCGGGGCGGCCGGCCTGGTGCTGAGCCGGGCGATGATCTCCGACCGCACCACCGGTGCGCGGACCGCGCAGCTGTTCTCGCTGATGATGGCGATCAACGGGATCGCGCCGGTGGTGGCACCGGTGATCGGCAGCTCGCTCGGCGGGGTCGTCGGCTGGCGGGGCATCTTCGTGGTGCTGGCCGGGCTGGCCCTGCTGATGCTGGTGTCGTCGCTGGTCGCGGTGCACGAGACGTTGCCGGTCACGGCCCGTAGCACCGGCGGTGTGCGACGGACCTTCGCCGACGTCGGCGCGCTCCTGCGCCGCCGTCGCTACGTCGGCTACGTGCTGGCCTTCGCCACGGCGTTCTCGATGATGTTCGCCTACATCTCCGGGTCGCCGTTCGTGCTGCAGCAGACCCTCGGCCTCTCGACGACGCAGTACGCCCTCGCCTTCGGGGCGAACGCGGCCGGCCTGGTGTTGGGCAACGTCGTCAGCGGCCGGCTCGCCGCGCGGATCGCCCCGCGGCGCCAGCTCGTGACGGCCGTCGGCGGACTGGTGGTGCTGTGCGCGGCCCTGCTGGTCGTCGTGCTGCTGGGAGCGGCGCGCTGGCCGGTGCTGGTGCTGCTGTTCGCGACGCTGACGACGCTGGGCTTCGTGATGGGCAACAGCGCGGCGCTGGCCACCGAGGAGGTCCGCGACCGCGCCGGGGCCGGCTCGGCACTGCTGGGGGCCACCCAGTTCGGCCTCGGGGCCCTGGTCTCGCCGCTGGTCGGGTCGAGCGCGACGGCGATGGCCGTGACCATGCTGACCGCGGCCTCGCTCTCCGCCGTGTCGCTCGCCGCCCTGACCCGCGGGGCGACCGCGGCCCACTGAGCCCCGCCCGGGCTCGCCCGCGGCACCGCCCGGCCGCGCCGACCCGCCGCACCGCCGACCGTCCCGCCGCGCGTCGGACGCGCGCCGAGATGCAGCTCAGCGGGAGTTGTCGATCTCTGCGGCCCGCTGAGGTGCATCTCGGCGCACCGCACCCGCCCCGGGCCCGGCGCAGACCGCGACGCACACCCCGCGACGCGCGAGGCGCGAGACGAGGCGGGCGAGCGACGGGCCGCGGGGAGCGCCGTCAGGGGGCGGTGATCTCCACCGGCAGCCCGGGGTCGGCGAACGAGACCGTGACCGCGCCCGGGACGGCGGCACCGGCGGTCTGCGTCCCGGTGGCCGGGGCCTGCGGCTCCAGACGCAGCCGGAGCAGCCGTCCGCGGTCGGCGGGGGCAGCGTCGGGGGCGCCGAGCCAGGCGGTGAACCGCGGGGTCGGCGAGACCAGCCCGGCGAGTTCGTCGAGACGGGTCCCGACCGCCGGGTCCGGGGCACCGGCCCGTGCGGCGGCGAGGACCACGGACCCGGTGTAGGTCGTCGCGGCGACGCCGTCGACGTCGGTGGTCCCCGGCGCGGCGACGACGTCGCGCAGGCCGGGGGCGGCGTGCAGCATCCCGCCGACGGCGCCGACCGGGACGAGCCCCGTGGACAGCGGCTGCCAGCGGTCGCTCCCACCGAAGCGGACCCAGGCACGGTCGTCGAGCACCCTGACCTGGGCGCCACGGGTGCCCAGGGCCACGGTGAGGTCCGCGGCGAACGGGGTGAAGCGGGCGGGACCGGAGGCACGCATCGGGCCGGTGACCGAGTCCAGCTCGACGTCGACCCGCGCCGAGCCGGCGTCGACGAGCGCGGTGCCCGCCGCGGCCACGGCGTCCTGGGCCGACGGTGCGGCGACGGCCGCGGGCGGGGCGCCGTCCGCGGCAGGCTCCTGGGCACCGCCGGTGCACCCGGCGAGCGCGAGCAGGACGAGCGCGCCGCAGGCGGCGGCCGCGCGACGACCCCGGCTCACGAGGCGGATTCGGTCTGCTTGCGCCAGCGGATGCCGGCCTCGATGAACTCGTCGATCTGGCCGTCGAGCACCTGCGAGGGGTTGCCCTCCTCGTGCTCGGTGCGCAGGTCCTTCACCAGCTGGTACGGGTGCAGCACGTAGTTGCGCATCTGGTTGCCCCAGGAGGACCCGGCCTCCTTGAACGAGTCGCGCAGCTCGCGCTCCTCCTGGCGCCGCTTCTCCAGCAGCTTCGCCTGCAGGACGGCCATCGCCGAGGCCTTGTTCTGCAGCTGGGAGCGCTCGTTCTGGCAGGCGACGACGATCCCGGTCGGGATGTGGGTCAGCCGGACCGCGGAGTCGGTGGTGTTGACGCCCTGACCGCCGGGCCCGGAGGCGCGGAACACGTCGACCCGCAGGTCCTTCTCGTCGATCTCGATGTGGTCGGAGGTCTCGACGACCGGGGCCACCTCGACACCGGCGAACGAGGTCTGGCGCCGGCCCTGGTTGTCGAACGGCGAGATCCGCACGAGGCGGTGGGTGCCGGCCTCGACCGACAGCGTCCCGAACGCGTACGGGGCGTGGACGGCGAAGGTGGCCGACTTGATGCCGGCCTCCTCGGCGTAGGACGTCTCGTAGACGTCGGTGCCGTAGCCGTGCCGCTCGGCCCAGCGCAGGTACATGCGCAGCAGCATCTCGGCGAAGTCGGCGGCGTCGACCCCGCCTGCCTCCGAGCGAATGGTCACCAGGGCCTCGCGCTCGTCGTACTCGCCCGAGAGCAGCGTGCGGACCTCCAGCGAGGAGATCTCGCTGCGGAGCTTCGCGAGCTCGGCGTCGGCGTCGGCGACGGCGGACTCGTCGCCCTCGTCCTCGGCGAGCTCGTAGAGCACGGGCAGGTCGTCGAGCCGGCGGCGCAGGTCGTCCAGCCGGCGCAGGTCGCCCTGGGCGTAGGCCAGCCGGCTGGTGATCTGCTGGGCGGCGTCGACGTCGTCCCAGAGGTCCGGCCGGCCCGCCTGCTCGGACAGTTCCTCGATCTCCTGGCGCAGCCGGGGCACGTCGGCGACGGCCTCGATGCTGGACAGCGTGGTGTCGAGGTCCTTCAGGTCGGCCTGGACGTCGGAGTTCACAACGGTCGAGGGTACGCGGGGGTGCGCCCCGGCTCAGTCCTGGGGGATCGCGTCGATCAGCTTGATCATCGCCCGGGTGTGGGCGACGGCGAAGTCCGCGACCGGGCGGCCGTAGGGGTCGTCGGTCGCGCGGGCGGCGGCACGCGCCACCGCGAGCCGCTCGGCGTAGGCCTCACGGGCGGCCGCGACCAGCTCGGTGCGCTGCTTGACCGTCAGCGTCCCCGCGTGCAGCAGCCGCAGCACCAGCGGGCTGCGGACGGCGTCGGCGTCGCCGCCGGTGGCGAGCCAGTGCTTGAACGACCGCTTGCCCGCCGCGGTGATCACGTACTGCTGGCTGGCCCGCGGGCCCTGCTTGCCCAGACGCAGCAGCGCCTCCTCGGTCAACGCGGGCAGCTCGCGGTAGACCTGGCTGCGGGTGACGGAGAAGAACAGCCCGAACCGCTCACCGGCCGCTGCCACCAGCTGCCCGCCGGTCATCGGCCCTCCGTGGAGCAGGCCGAGGAGAGCGGCGGCGGTGGCGTTGACCGGTGTGACGGGTGCCATCGTCCGACGGTCCCACGTCCGGGCCGGGCGCGCGAGTCCACAGCGCACATCCGCCCTGAGCAGACGGCGTGCACTGTGGCCTCGCGCCGACCTCGCGCGGGCCTCCGGCCCGGCCGCGGTGAGCGGGCCGGGCCGGACGACGCGCGGCCCGAGGACGGGTCAGGCGCCGACGGTCAGGGAGGCGATCCGCTCGCGGGAGACGGCGACGTCGCCGTACTGGCCGGCGAGCCGCTTGGCGCGCTTGTAGAAGAAGTGCGCCTCGTGCTCCCAGGTGTAGCCGATGCCACCGTGGAACTGGATCATCGCCGCGGTCGTCTGGAGCGCCACGTCGCTGCTCTTGGCCTTGGCGACGGCGACGGCGAGCTCGGCGTCGTCGAGCCCGGTGTCCACCGCGTGCGCGGCGTAGAGCGCCGCGTACTCGGCCATCGTGACCCCGACGTGCAGGTCGGCCAGCGCGTGCTTGAGCGCCTGGAACGACCCGACGGGCACACCGAACTGGGTGCGCTCGCGGTCGTAGGCGACGGTGCGGGTCAGCGCCTCGCGGGCGATGCCCACCAGGTCCGCGGCGACCAGCACGGCCGCCCGGTCGGTGAGCAGCCGCTGCAGCACGACGGTGGTGCCGGGCAGCGCCTCGGCGGTCCCGCCGCTGCACGACGCGAGCCGGGTGGTGCCGTCGTAGCTGCCGACCGGTGACGCCGTGGCGCCGGTGACCAGCGCCAGCCCGGGCAGGCCGTCCTCGGCCGGCGCGACGACGACGTCGGCCAGGGCGCCGTACTCCACCACCGGCAGACCGGACGCGGCGCTGCCCCGGGTGGTGAACGCGCCGACCGCCTCGCCCGCGGCGAGCTTCGGCAGCCAGGCCGCCTTCTGCTCGTCGGAGCCGGCGAGCCGGATCGCGTCGGCGGCCAGCACGGTGCCGCGCCACGGGCCGGGCGCGACGCCCGCCCCGAGCGCGCGGGCGATCACCTGGGCCTCGACCAGGCCGAGACCGAGGCCGTCGTGGTCCTCGTCGACGGTGACCGCGGTCCACCCCTGCTCGCCGGCCGCGCGCCACAGCGACGCCGGGTTGCCGTCGTCGGACGGGTTCTCGACGACCGTGCGCACGGCGGCGAGGTCGAACCGCTGCGCCAGGTAGTCGCGCACCGCGGCGCCGAATTCCTGCTGGTCGGAGGTGAGTGCGAAGAACATCGGTGGCTCCTCCTGCGGATCAGCGGGGCAGGCCGAGCACGCGCTCGGCGGTGACGTTGCGCTGCACCTGGGACGAGCCGCCCCAGATCGTGACCGAGCGCGACCACATGGCCTGGGCGTGCAGCGGACGCAGGTCGGTGCCGTCGGGCAGGGCGTCCAGCGTGGCGTCCTCGCCGAGGATCCGGTCGTAGACCTCCCAGAGGTCCTGGAACGCCTCGGACCACTGCAGCTTGGTCATCGACGCCTCGAAGCCGAGGTCGCGGCCCTGCTCGACCTGGGTGAGCACGTGCATCGAGTGCAGCCTCAGGCACTCCAGCTCGGTCAGGACGCGGGCCAGGTCGTCGCGGATCACCGGGTCGTCGGCACGGCCCAGCTTCCGCGCGACGGCGGCGATCTCGTCGTACTGACGACGGAACTCGGTGTACTGGGAGATGCCGGACGCGCCGCGCTCGAAGGACAGCAGCAGCATCGCGGTGCGCCAGCCGTCGCCGATCTCGCCGAGGCAGTCGGTGACCGGGACGCGGGCGTCGTCGAAGAACACCTCGCCGAACTCGCTGGCCCCGCTCATCTGGCGCAGCGGCCGCGCGGTGACGCCGGGCTGGTTCATGTCGATCAGCAGCATCGAGATGCCGCGGTGCTTCTCCGACCCGGCCTCGGTGCGGACCAGGGTGAAGATCTTGTCGCCGTGCACGGCGTTGGTGGTCCAGACCTTCTGTCCGTTGACGACGAAGTCGTCGCCGTCGCGCACGCCCTTCGTGGACAGCGCGGCGAGGTCGGAGCCGGCGCCGGGCTCGGAGAAGCCCTGGCACCACACGACCTCGTTGCGCAGCAGCGGGCCGATGATCTCCTTCTTCTGCGCGTCGGTGCCGATCGCCATGACCGTCGGCGCGAGGAAGGTCAGGCCGAGCGGGTTGACCGTGCGCGGCGCCTGGGCGCGGACGGTCTCCTCGTCGTAGATGGCCTTCATGCCGGGGGTGCCGCCGCGACCGCCGTACTCGACGGGCCACTGGATGCCGGCGAACCCGGCGTCGGCCTTGTCCCGCTCCCAGTCGCGCCGCAGCCGGAAGCTCTCGGAGTCCTCCAGTGACTCCCAGAACCCGGGGCGGGTCCACTCGTCGGGGATGTGGGCGCGGAGCCAGGAGCGCAGTTCCTCGCGGAACTCCTCCTCGGCGGGGGTGAAGGTCAGGTCCATGGATGCACCCGTTCTGCGTGTGAGGTCGGCACTGTCCCGCCCCGGAGCCTTCCATACCCGCCGGTAACCTGCTTCCCACGGCGTGCCCGTGGCCGGTGGCGGTATGCGCGGAGTACCATTCCGGTATGCGCAGCGAGCGGGTGACGGTCACGCTGCCGGCCGAGCTGGTGGCAGAGGCGAGGGACGCGGTGTCCCGCGGATCGGCGGCGAGCCTGTCCGCCTACGTGGCGGAAGCCGTGCAGGCACGGCAGGACCGGGACCGTTCCCTGGCCACCCTCGCGGACCTCTACGGCGGTCCCCCGCCGGCCGACGAGCTGGATGCCGCGCGCCGTTCGCTGCGCCCGGTTCCGCCCGTGGCCGTCGGCTGAGCCCGCGATGATCGGCGGACGCGTCCTCGATGCCTCGGCTCTGGCGGCCTTCGCGACCGGTCGCCCCGTCTACATGCGCGCCCTGGTCTGGGCCGCGGTGGAGGAGAACATCGTGCTCGCGGTGCCCAGCGCCGCCCTCGGCCGCGCCTGGTCGATGGTCGACGCCGAGCACCACGCCGCGTTGCAGGTCCTGCTGGGCCTGCCGAACACCGTGATCCACGAACTCTCCCCGGAGAGCGCCCAGGAGGCCGGGCTGCTGCTCGCCTCCCAGGGGCTCGACGACATCGTGACCGGCCAGGTCGTCACCGCCGCCCGGCGCCGGGGCTGGCCCGCGGTGACCGGGGACCCGGGGTCGCTGCGCAAGCTCGACCCGATGGTGCCGATCGAGGAGCTGCCCTGAGGGTGCTCAGGCACTCTCCTCGCGCAGCCGGGCCCGCAGGCGCGCCAGCTCGTCGTCGGTGAGGCCGTTCTCCCGCAGCCAGCCGACCGGGCCGCCGTGGCGCTCGTCGAGCAGCCGCAGGAACTCGGCCATGACCTCCGCCCGCGGGCGGTGCCGGTCGAGCTCGTCGGCGGGCGGCATGGGCTCCCCGGAGGCGGTCGTCCACTTCTCGAACAGGGCGTCGATCCGGGTCGCGGACAGCGCGTAGTCGGCGGTGATCTCCTCCCGCGGCACCCCGACCGCGGCGCACACCAGCGCGACGAGCACCCCGGTGCGGTCCTTGCCCGCGGCACAGTGGACGACGGTCGTGCCGGAGTCCAGGGCCGCGATCCGGCGGACCCCGTCGACGACGTACTCCCCCCGGCCCTCCAGGTAGGCGAGGTAGTGGCCGAGCATCGGGTCGAGCGCCGCGTGGGCGTCCCCGGTCTCCGGCAGCGCGATGCCGGTCTCGGGGATGAAGCTGAGCCGGTGCACCGGCACCCCGGCGTCGGCGAGCGCACCGAGGCCGTAGGTCGTGCGCTCGCGGTCGGTGCGCAGGTCCAGCACCTGGACCACGCCCAGCTCGTCGGTGAGGTACGCGACGGCGGCCGGGCCCAGCCCCTCCAGGGACTCGGTGCGCAGCAGGACGCCGGTGCGGACGCGGCCCCCGCCGTCGAGCGGGAGGCCGCCGACGTCACGGGCGTTGGCGAGTCCGTCGACGGTCAACCAGCGGTCCGGTACGAGATCGGTCACGACCCCAGGTTAGGCAGCCCGGCCCGCCACGGCAGCGGTCGCGACCCAGGGTTCACCGGCCGTGCACCGGCGGGCGACGCAGCGCGGCGGGCAGCGTCCGGGCGCCGTCGCCGTACGCGGCGGCGGCGTCGTCGGGGTTGACCAGACGGCAGGTCGTCATCGACAGGCAGCCGCAGCCGATGCAGCCGTCGAGGCCGTCGCGCAGGGCGGTCAGTGCCTCGATCTGCTCGTCGAGCCTGCCGCGCCAGGACCGCGACAGCCGCGCCCAGTCCGACCGGGTCGGTGTGCGGTCGGCGGGGAGCGCGTCGAGGGCGGTACGGACCTCCTCCAGCCCGATCCCGATGGACCGGGCCGCCCGGACGAACGCGAGCCTGCGCAGCACACTGCGCCGGTAGCGGCGCTGGTTGCCCGAGGTCCGGGTCGCGGAGATCAGCCCCTCGCGCTCGTAGTAGCGCAGCGCCGAGTGCGGGAACCCGCTGCGCTCGACGATCTCCCCGATGGTCAACAGGTCACCCGTGTCCATCCCCGTCCCCCGTCCGCCACCCCGCCGCGGCCGTCCCCGCGCGCCGCTCCGCGCACGGGGACGGCCCGTGAAAACCTTGAGCCAACTCTAGTATTGCGCCGTTCGTCGCCCGCCCGCCACCTGCGGAGACCACCGTCCGTCGGCCGGGTTGCACCGTCCATCGGGTTGCCTCGCGCACACGCTCAAGATCACGAAACCGGTGAACGGTGCCTGTCGCGCGGCGACCGACAACCCCGGTGCTGGACCCCCGGGGCGGGGGCCTCTACGGTTGTCCCCAGTCATCACGGCCCGATCACGAGCGGGCTGGAGCCGGACTCCCCGACCGGCTCACCCGGGACCCCCGACCCGGCCGTTCGTGCGCGGTGCCGTCCGTGATCTGAAAGGCGTTTCCTTGACCGGACACCGCTCCCCCGGTGGCCACCACGGGTTCCCCCGATCCGTGGCGACCACACCCGCAGCAACGGCCGCTGCGCCGTCCCTCCGCTCGCCGCGGCACGGCGGCCCCGCGCACGACGCGCGCCGTGCGGGCACCCGCACGGCCGCCACCGGCGCCGCGTTCGGTGTGCTCGCCTCCGGTGCGTTCGCCGCGATCGTCCCGACCACTCTGGACGGGACCTCCGCGCAGGCCGACGCCGAGGAGGGCGGCACCACCGCCGCGACGACGCTGGCCGCGTACTCCGCGAACATCCCGTCCGCCACGAAGGCCACCGACGGCTCGACCTCCGGCTTCTTCAGCCCGGTCTCCTTCGCCCAGCCGTCCGCCGCGTCGGGCGCGCTGCAGTCCGCGGCCCCCGCCAGCGACGCCGACCTCGCGTCGCTGGGCAAGGCGCACGAGATCGCGACGAAGATCGCCGCCGAGCACGCCAAGGCCGCCGCGGCCGAGCAGGCGCGCGCAGCCGAGAAGGCCCGGATCGACGCGATCGTCGCCAAGGGCGGGCTGGACGGCTGGATCGCCGAGGCCCTGGACCACATGGGGCTGTCCCAGTCCTACGCGGCCGGGCTCAAGCGGATCATCCTCAAGGAGTCCAACGGCAACCCCAACGCCATCAACAACTGGGACTCCAACGCCGCGGCCGGCAACCCGTCCGAGGGCCTCATGCAGGTCATCCCCTCGACGTTCGCGGCCTACGTGCACCCGGACTTCGCGGACCGGTCGATCACCGACCCGATCGCGAACATCACCGCCGGCGTCCGCTACATGATCGACCGCTACGGCATCGACACCCTCGACGCGGGTGGCCGGGTCGGCAGCCACGGCGGATACATCGGATACTGAGCGACACCCTGACCCATGACGGCGGTCACCGGGGGAACCCGGTGACCGCCGTCGTCGTTGAGCGGCCGGAACGTAAACTTTCCTTTACCCGACCGTGCCGAACGAGGAGCTGCCACTCGTGACGTCTCCCGGTGGAGCACCCGCCGCCCGCACCGGAACGACCGCCGGCGGTGCCACGCGTTCCCGGTTCCGTCCGGAGCTGCAGGGCCTGCGCGCCCTGGCGGTGCTGCTGGTGGTCGTCTACCACGTCTGGGTCGGCCGGGTCTCCGGCGGCGTCGACGTGTTCTTCCTGATCACCGGCTTCCTCATCACCGGTGGCCTGTACCGCGCCGCGGCGCGGGGCGGGATCGACGTGCTCGCCACCTGGCGACGGCAGTTCTCCCGGCTCCTGCCGGCGATGACGGTGGTCCTGACCGCGGGTGTGGTGGCCGGGTTCTGGCTGCTGCCGGAGAACCGGTGGATGCCGACCGTCCGGGAGACGGTCGCGTCGCTGCTGTTCCTGCAGAACTGGGAGCTGGCGCACAACTCGGTCGACTACGCGGCCCGCGACAACGCGGCGAGCATCGTCCAGCACTTCTGGTCGCTGTCCATCCAGGGCCAGTTCTACCTGCTCGCGCCGCTGGTCGTGGCCGGCGTCGCGATCGCGACCCGGCGGGACGGGGCCGACCTGCACCGGCGGCTCACCGGCACGCTGCTCGCCGTCGGCGGGGCCTCGTTCGCGTACTCGGTGTACCTGACGCTGGTGAACCAGCCGCTGGCCTACTTCCACTCCGCGACGCGGATCTGGGAGTTCGCGCTCGGTGGGCTGCTGGCGCTGTGGATCTCCCGGATCGAGGACCGGCCGGAGCTGACCCCCGGCACCCGCGCCGTGCTCGGCTGGGGCGGCGTGGTCGCGCTGGTCTCCTGCGGGATCCTGCTGCAGGTGGACCGCGCGTTCCCCGGCTGGGCCGCGCTCTGGCCGACGCTGGCCGCGGCGATGGTGCTGGTCGCCGGGCGGTCCGGGCACCGGTTCGGCGTCGACCACCTGCTGTCGGGACGGGTGCTGCGCACGATCGGCGACCTCTCGTTCCCGCTGTACCTGTGGCACTGGCCGATCCTGACGCTCACGCTGGTGCGCACCGGGCAGGACCGGCTGGACCTGGAGCAGGGCGCCGGCGTGATCGCGGTGTCGTTCGTGCTGGCCTGGCTGACCCACCGGTTCGTCGAGCAGCGGGTCGCCGCGCTCGACGTACGCCGCGCGCTGCGCACCGGCGGGGTGCTGGCGCTGACGGTGCTCGTCGCCGCGGGGTCCTGGTACGGGCTGGCCACCGCGCGGGCGTCGACGCCGGTGCTGGCGGGCTCGCCGTCGCACCCGGGCGCGGGGGCGCTGTCCCCGCAGTTCGACCTCGCCTCGCTCGACCCGGCCGACGCCGAGCTGACCCCGTCGCTGGTGCAGGCGCCCGACGACTGGAGCTACCACGGCACCAGCTGGGACTGCGGGCCGTCCGAGCACGGCGCGGAGCTGGAGCTCTGCACGGTGCCCGCGCCGGCCCCGGAGACCTCGGAGCGGACGGTCGCCGTGGTCGGCGACTCGCACGCCCAGCAGTACGCCGCCGCGCTCGCGGTGATCGCCGAGCAGCGCAACTGGTCGATGGTGGGCATGTTCCGCGGGGCCTGCCCGATGTCGGTGCGCTCGGAGACCGTCGCCGACGACCAGGGCTGCACCGACTGGAACGCCGCGGTGCACGACCAGCTGGTCGAGATGCACCCCGACGCCGTCCTGACCCTCGCCAGCCGCGACGTCCGGCCCGGGCTGCACGAGCAGACCCCCGAGGGGTTCGTGCAGGCCTGGCAGCGGCTCGACGCGGCCGGGATCCCGGTCGTCGCGGTCCGCGACAACCCGCGGTTCGACTTCAACGTGGTCGACTGCGTCGCCACGCGGGGCCGGGGCGCACCGGACTGCGACGTCGACCGGCACGCGCTGTACCCGCCGTGGTCGGTGGTCCCGGGCGTCCCGCCGAACGTGGTGTTCGCCGACGTGTCCGACGACATCTGCGACCCGGCGCTCTGCCGCAGCGAGGTGGGCAACGTGCTCGTCTACATGGACGACAACCACCTGACCGCGACCTACGCCGAGACCCTCGCCCCCACACTGGCGACGGCGTTCGACCACCTCGGCTGGTGAGCCTCAGGCCGGGCGGAGGCTCCGCCCGGCCACCGAGACGACGTCGCCACGGCGGAGCTGGGCGCCACGACGGTGCTCCGGCGCCCCGTTGACCGTGACCTCGCCCGCCTCGAGGATCTCGCGGGCATCCGCGCCGTCCTCGGCCAGTCCGGCGAGCTTGAGGAACTGGCCGATCCGGATCGGCTCCTCACGGATGGGGACGTCCTCGGGGATCGGCTGTGGTGTCGGCATGCACCCAGTGTCCCCGCCGTAGCATCACCCGGCGTGGGTGACCACTACTTCAGCGCCACGCCGTCCGTCGCGAGCCACCGCGGGTCGGTCCGCCTGCACACCTCCGACGTGGATCTGTCGCTGGTGACCGACACCGGGGTGTTCTCGCACAGCCGCCTCGACCGCGGGACGAAGGTGCTGCTCGACACCGCGCCGATGCCGCCGGTCCGCGGGGCGCTGCTCGACGTCGGCTGCGGCTACGGCCCCATCGCGCTCACGCTGGCCAGTCGGCGCCGTCGGCTGCCCGTGTGGGCGGTGGACCTCAACGAGCGCGCGCTGGGCCTCACCCGGGAGAACGCCGAGGCGGCCGGGCTGGGCAACGTGACCGCCTGCCGGCCCGAGGAGGTTCCCGACGACGTGACCTTCGCCGGGATCTACTCCAACCCCCCGATCCGCTCGGGCAAGGCCGCGCTGCACGAGCTGCTGCTGCGCTGGCTCCCGCGGCTCCTCCCCGACGGGCGGGCCTACCTGGTGGTGGCGAAGAACCTGGGCTCGGACTCGCTGCAACGGTGGCTGAGCGACGAGCAGGGCTTCCCGACGACCCGGCTCGCCTCCGAGCGCGGCTACCGGGTGCTGGAGGTCGCACCGGCGCCCTGAGAGGGCGGGAGCAGACCGTCGACGAGCGCGTCGACGACGGCGTCGGTCGGGGTGTCCGGGTCGATGGACAGGGTCAGCCGGTCCAGGAGCAGGCCGTCGACCGCGTAGTGGAACAGCGCGATCTCCGCGGGCCCGCCGGGCAGCCCCGCGGCCCGGTTGTAGGCGACGTCGCCGGCGAACCCCGCGCGCAGCCACTCCCCCATGACCTCGGCGACCTCCGGCCGCCGGGCGGCCTCCAGGCGCAGCTCGAACAGCGCCAGCGTCACCTCGGGTTCGGCGCCGAGCCGGCGCACGACGTCGCGGATGTGGTCGGCGAACATCGCAGGCCCCGCCTCCCCCTCCCGCAGCCCGGCGACGGTCTCCGGGTCCGGCGCCAGCCGCTGCCCGATCCGGTCGGCCAGCGCACGGACGAGCTCGGCGCGGGTCCGGAAGTAGTTCGACGCCGTGCCGGTCGGGACACCGGCCTCCCGGTCCAGCGCGCGGTGGGTCAGCCCCCGGGCGCCCTCGCGGGCCAGCACGGCCAGCCCGGCGTCGGCCAGCCGCTGCCTGCGGTCGTCGTTGCGTGCCATACGGGCACCGTAGACGAACCACGACGCCTGTTGTACTTTCGATCAACCACGACAGCAGTCGTGGTTGATCGACCCCGGAGGTCTGCCCGTGCGTGAGCTCGTCTACTACGTCGCGGTTTCGCTCGACGGCCGCATCGCGGCCCCCGACGACACCTTCGACGCCTTCCCGCAGACCGGCGACCACATCGACATGATCCTGCGCGACTGGACCGACACGATCCCGGCCGTCGGGCTGGAGATGCTCGGGCTGACCGCGGACAACACCCGCTTCGACACCGTACTGATGGGGTGGAACACCTATGCCGCAGGCCTGTCGGTCACCGTCGACCCGTATCCGCACCTGGAGCAGTACGTCCTGTCCCGCAGCCGCCCCGCCGACGCGGTGCCCGCCGGGATCACCCTGACCGGGCGCGACCCGGTGGAGCTGGTCCGCGAGCTGAGGCGCCGCGACGGCGCCGACATCTGGCTCTGCGGGGGCGGGCGACTCGCGACCGCGCTGGCGGGCGAGATCGACCGGCTGGTGCTCAAGGTGAACCCGGTCGTCCTCGGAGCGGGCAAGTCCCTGTTCGACGACGCCGGCGGGTACCACCCGCGGTCCTGGGAGCTGGTGCGGTCGACGCCGTACCGCTCGGGCGTGGTCGTCGCCGAGTACGCGCGGACCCCCTGACAGGACGAAGGCCCCCGGGGTGTCCCCGGGGGCCTTCGTGAGTGGTAGCGGGGGCAGGATTCGAACCTGCGACCTCTGGGTTATGAGCCCAGCGAGCTACCGAGCTGCTCCACCCCGCGCCGTCCGGGACCGCGTGCGATCCCGTCTGTGTTGTGTCCCCACCGTACACCGGACGCTCATCGGCCCCTCGGGGGGGTCGGTTCCGGTGTCCGGGGACCTCGCAACGACGAAGGCCCCCGAGGTGTCCTCGGGGGCCTTCGTGAGTGGTAGCGGGGGCAGGATTCGAACCTGCGACCTCTGGGTTATGAGCCCAGCGAGCTACCGAGCTGCTCCACCCCGCGCCGAACGGAACCGCGTGCATTCCGTCTGTGTTGTAGGCACAACCCTACACACCGGGCCGGACCCCACCCGCAGGGGGGTCCGGCCCGACGAGGACCAGCCGCGATCAGCCGCCGGCGCTCTGGAACGCCGCGACCGCACGGTCCAGCGCCGCCAGCGCCTCGCCCTGCTTGGCGAAGTCACCGGACCGCTGGGCCGCCTTGAGGTCGTTCAACGCCGTGCGGATCTGCTGCGCCGCGGTCGCCTGCGCCGCGTTGGGCGCCGCCGGGGTCTGGGCACCCTGACCGTTCGGCGTGGTCGGGGTCGTGGGCGTCGTCGGCCGGCCGGGCTGCCCGGTCGTCGGGGCGGTTCCGCCCGCGGCGGCACCGGCGCCGGCGCCGAACACCTCGTCGAGAGCCCGGGACAGGCTCGCGTCGTAGCCGAGCCGGTCGCCGTAGAACACCAGGACGCGGGCCAGCTGCGGGTAGGTCGAGTTGTCCTGCCCGCCCGCACGCTCGATGTAGACCGGCTCGACGTAGAGCAGACCACCGGCCACCGGCAGCGTCAGCAGGTTGCCGTAGTCGATCGTGGTCTGGTTCTGCCGTAGCAGGTTCAGCTCCGACGACACCTCGGGCGAGCCGAGGAACCGGGCCTGGACCTGCTGCGGGCCGAGCGTCTGGGTCTCGTTCGGCAGCTGCAGCACGGTCAGCTTCCCGTAGGTGTCGGGGTCCGAGCTGGCCGAGACGTAGGAGGCGAGGAACTGCCGCCGCAGGCTGACCAGCGCACTGGTCAGCTGGAACGACGCGCCCTCCTGCCCCGGCAGCCCCGCGTAGATGTAGTACGGCGGCTGCGCGTCCTGGCTGCCGCCGTTGCCGCCCTGCACGGTCGGGTCGGACGGGACGTCCCAGAACGACACGGTGGAGAAGAACTCGTTCGGGTCGTCGACGTGGTAGCGGGTCAGCAGCTCACGCTGGACCTTGAACTGGTCCTCCGGGTAGCGCAGGTGGGCCTGCAGGTCCGGGGTGATCGCCGAGCGCGGCTCGACCGTGCCCGGGAACGCCTTCTCCCAGGTCTGCAGCACCGGGTCGGTCTCGTCGAAGGCGTAGAGCTTCACGGTGCCGTCGTAGGCGTCGACGGTGGCCTTCACCGAGTTGCGCAGGTAGCTGATCGTGTCGTTCGGCAGCTGCTGGCCGTTCGGCCCGAGCCGCGAGTCCGACGTGGCGTCACCCAGCTGCACGCGCTCGGCGTAGGGGAAGTTCTGCAGCGTGGTGTAGCCGTCGATGATCCACTGCACCCGCCCGTCGACGACGGCCGGATACGGGTCGTTGTCCAGCGTCAGCCACGGGGCCACCGCCTGCACGCGGTCCCGCGGGTTCCGGACGTACATGATCTTCGAGTCGGCGTTGATCGAGTTGTTGAACAGGATGTTCCGCTCGCCGTAGGCCAGCGCGAACACCGTGCGGTTGAACAGCCCGCCGATCGGGACGCCGCCGGCCCCGGTGTAGGTGTACTGCGACTCGTCGGAGTCGTACTCCCGCGGCGGGGTGCCCGGCTCGGCGCCGACGATCGAGTACTGGTTGTCGAGCAGCTCGCCGTAGTAGATGCGGGGCTGCTGGACGGGCACGAAGCCCTGCTGCTGGGTGTCGGAGACCTGGAAGTTCGGCAGGCCGCCGGAGCCGCCCGCGTCCTCCAGCGCCTCGTTCACCTGGTTCGCCGGCGCGGCCACGATCCCGTTGCCGTGGGTGTAGACCAGGTGCCGGTTGATCCAGTCCTGCTGGTTGTTGACCAGGCCGTTGGCGTTCATCTCGCGCGCCGCGACGATGTAGTCGCGGGTCTGGCCGCCGACGGTGTAGCGGTCGATGTCCAGGTTGGGCGAGAACCCGTAGAAGTTCCGTCGCTGCTGGAGCTGGGTGAACGTGCGGTTGAGCTTGCCCGGATCGAGCAGCCGGATGTTGGGGATGGTGTCGGTGTCGGCCCGGACCTGGGCCGGTGTGGCCTCCGACGTGCCCGCGTAGGGCGTGATGTCGACCTTGTCCGGCCCGATGCCGAACGCGTCCCGCGTCGCCGCGATGTTGCGTTCGATCGACGGGGCCTCGTTGACGTTCGCGTTGGGCGCGACGACGAACTGCTGCAGCACCAGCGGGAACGCCGTTCCGACCAGGATCGAGGACACGACGAGCATGACCACGGCGACGGCCGGGATCTGCAGGTTCTGGCGGAACGCCGCGACGAAGAACGCCAGCGCACAGATCACCGCGATGACCAGCAGGATCAGCTTGGCGGGCAGGACCGCGTTGAGGTCGGTGTAGGTGGCGCCGTAGAACGTCTGCGCGTTCCGGTTGGACCACAGCAGGTCGTAGCGGTCGAACCAGTAGGCGACGGCCTTGAGCAGCACGAACACCCCGGCGAGCACGGCGAGCTGGGCCCGCGCGGCGGTGGAGACGAAGCCGGAGCGGCCCGACAGCCGGATGCCACCGAAGATGTAGTGGGTCACCAGCGCGAGCACGAAGCAGATCGCGACGGCGACGAACAGCCAGTTCAGGCTCATCCGCAGGAACGGCAGGGTGAAGGCGTAGAACCCGATGTCGTTGCCGAACTCGGGATCGGCCCGGCCGAACGGGGTGCCGTGCAGGAACATCTGCACGGTCTCCCACTGCGCCGGCGCCGCGAGACCGGCGATCAGCCCGATCACGACCGGCACGCCGACGGCGAACAGGCGCAGGCGCTGGATGATCGTGGTCCGGTAGCGCGCGACCGGGTCCTCGGGGCCGGACACCGGCACGAAGACCGGGCGGTACCGGTAGGCCAGCCACAGCGTCAGCGCGACCAGACCACCCACCACCAGGGCCACGACCCCGAAGAGCACGATCTGGGTGAACAGCCGGGTGAGCTGGACGCTCCGGAAACCGACCTCGCCGAACCACAGGTAGTCGACGTAGAAGTTCAGCAGCCGCGAGCCACCGAGCAGAAGCACTACGAGGACGCCCGCGGCGACCAGCAGGATCCGGGTTCGGCGGGTCAGCGACGGCGCTCCCACAGGGGGCCGCATGGACGACACGGGCACACTCCACAGTTCGGGTACGACACGTGGAGAGCGCGGCCGGCTGGGGTGACGGCACGGTTCTCCGAGGGCAACTGTACGGAGGTTCGGTGAAGTCGCCGTCGGGTCCCGGCGTGTCGGGACGAAAACGACACATCGGGCAGCTCGGCACCGGCACCCCGGCCCGCATCGTCGCAGGACGGACCGGGGTCGGGCGCACCCCCGCCGTCGCACGATCGTAGGGTTCCGTCCCGTGGGCGTTCGATCTTCGACGTGGGTGACCGCGGTCCTCGTGCTGCTGGCCCTCACCGCGGTCGGGACGGTGGTCCCCGCGCCGGTCGTCGCCCTCGGGCCCGGGCCCACGTTCGACACCCTCGGCGAGGTGGACGGCACGCCCGTGGTGTCGGCGGAGGGGCTGCCGACCTACCCGACGACCGGGCACCTGAACATGACCACCGTCGGCGTCACCGACGGGATCTCGACGCTGCGGGCCCTGGGCATGTGGGCCTCGGGCACCTACCGGCTCGCACCGCGCTGGTCGCTGTACCCGCCCGGCGAGTCCACCGAGCAGGTCACGCAGGCCAACCAGCAGGAGTTCGACGGCTCGATCGCGAACGCCGAGGCCGCGGCGCTGAACCACCTCCACCTGCCGACCCGGGTCACGGTCGGCGCGCTGACCCCCGGCTCGCCGTCGGCGGGGGTGCTGGAGCCGGGCGACGAGATCCGCGCCGTCGGCGCGACCCCGGTGACCTCGGTCCAGGGGCTGCTCGACGCGATGGGTGCCGCGCGCCCCGGGGAGCCGGTCACCCTCACGATCCGGCGCGGGGACGCCGCGCCGCGCCGGGTCACCGTCACCCCGGCCGCCCACCCGGACGACCCGGCGCGGGCCTTCCTGGGCATCACCCCGGCCACCTCCCCCGCCGAGGGGCAGAAGCTGACCATCTCCCTGGGCGACGTCGGCGGCCCCTCGGCCGGCCTCATGTTCAGTCTGGCGCTGGTCGACAAGCTGACCCCGGGCCCGCTGACCGGCGGCCGGTTCGTCGCCGGCACCGGCACCATCGACGCGGAGGGCCGGGTGGGCCCGATCAGCGGCATCCGGTTCAAGATGCTGAAGGCCCGCGAGGTCGGTGCGCAGACGTTCCTGGTGCCGGCCGCGAACTGCGCCGAGGCCGCCGAGGACGCACCCGACGGACTGCAGCTGGTGCGGGTCGGGACCCTCGACGAGGCGGTCGGGGCGCTGACCACCCTCGACACCGGCGGTACGCCCGCCGGATGCTCCTAGTTCCCCGGTCCGCCCGCAGCGAACACGGCCCCACCAGGCCCGATCCACCGGCCGTGGGGCGGCGACCACCCCCCGGCCCCGCGTACGGTGGACGCTATGAGCGACGTCCCCTTCGGCTTCGGCCCCGCCGACCGTGACCCCGACCGCGAGCCCGGCGACCAGCCCGACTCGGGTTCCGGCGACGCCTCCGGCAAGGACGGGGGTGCGTCGGGCACGGGTGGGAAGGGTGAGCCCGAGGGCCCGAAGGACCCGTTCGGCTTCGGGTCGCACCCGCAGTCCGACGACCCCTCGGGGCCGTCCGGCGGCGCGGGCCAGAACCCGTTCGCGGCCTTCGGCATGGGCGGGCTCCCCGGCATGCCGGGCATGCCCGGCGGCGGCCAGTTCGACATGAGCCAGCTCGGCCAGATGCTGTCCCAGCTCGGCCAGATGCTCTCCAGCAGCGGCTCGGGCGACGGCGGGCCCGTCGACTACGACCTCGCCGCCCAGATCGCCACCCAGCAGCTCGCGCAGTCGACGTCGTCGCTCACCGACGCCCAGCGCAGCGGGGTCGCCGAGGCCGTGAAGCTCGCGGAGCTGTGGCTCGACCCGGCGACGTCGTTCCCCTCTTCCGGCGGCGAGGTGAAGGCCTGGACGCCCTCGGACTGGGTGCGGGCCGGGATGCCGACCTGGAAGCGGCTCTGCGACCCGGTGGCGACGCGGCTGTCCTCGGCCTGGGTCGATGGTCTGCCCGAGGAGGTCCGCGGCGCGGCCGGCCCGATGCTGGGGATGCTCGGCAAGATGGGCGGGATGGCGTTCGGCAGCCAGCTGGGCCAGGGCCTGGCCCAGCTCGGCAAGGAAGTGCTGACCTCCACCGACCTCGGCATCCCGGTCGGCCCGGAGCGCACGTCGGCCCTGCTGCCCGAGGCCGTCGCCCGGTTCACCGAGGGCCTGGACCGCCCGGCCGGCGAGGTCACGCTCTTCCTCGCCGCGCGCGAGGCCGCCCACCAGCGGCTGTTCACCCACGTGCACTGGCTGCGCGAGCGGCTGCTCGGCGCCGTCGAGGAGTACGCCCGCGGCATCACCGTGGACACCTCACGGATCGAGGAGCTCGCCCGCGGGATCGACCCGTCGAACCCGGAGTCGATCCAGGAGGCCATGCAGTCCGGCATGTTCGAGCCGGAGGACACCCCGGCGCAGAAGGCGGCGCTGGCCCGGCTCGAGACCCTGCTCGCCCTGATCGAGGGCTGGGTGGACACCGTCGTCGCCGAGGCCCTGTCCGAGCGACTGCCCGGGGCCGAGGCGATGCGCGAGACGATGCGTCGCCGTCGCGCCTCGGGCGGACCCGCGGAGCAGGCGTTCGCGACGATCGTCGGGCTGGAGCTGCGGCCGCGGAAGCTGCGGGCCGCGGCGGACCTGTGGAAGCTCCTGGGCGCCGAGCGCGGCGTCGAGGGTCGCGACGCCGTCTGGGCGCACCCCGACCTGATCCCGTCGGCCGACGACCTGGACGACCCGGCCGCCTTCGTGCGCGGCGGTACGGCCGGCGGGGCCGTCCCGGACGACCCGATCGCCGAGCTGGAGCGCCAGATGGCGGCCGACGCGGAGAAGGACGCGGAGAACGACGCGGACAAGAGGGCCGAGGCGTCCGGGCCGTCGGAGAAGCCCTCCTCGGAGGACACCGACGGCACCGACGGCGAGGACGGGCCGGGCCGGTCGGGCTCCTGAGCCCGGCTCAGGTCCCGGTCGCGCGGACCGGCTCCACCCCGGGGCCGGTCCCGCCGAACCCGCCGACCTCTCCGTCCGCGTCGGCGGACCCGTCGGTCTCGTCGGCGGTGGCGGGGTCGCCGTCGACACCACTGATGCCGAGTTCGGCGGCGGCGTTGAGGCCCTCCAGGTAGCCGATGGCCCGCTCGGTGCGCGGGTAGCGGCGCACCCAGGACCAGAAGACGTCGTCGTGCGCGGCGGACAGCAGGTGGGCCAGCTCGTGCACCAGCACGTAGTCGACGACCCAGCCCGGTGCGTCCCGCAGGCGTTCGCTGATCCGGATGGTGGCGTCGTCGGGGGTGCAGGATGCCCAGCGCGTGCGCATCACCGGCACCCACCGGATCGACGACGGCCGCGCCCGCCCCTCCAGCCAGCGCTTCGACAGCTCCTGGCCGCGGCGCATCAGGGCCTCGTCGTTGTCGCGGCCCGGTGAGCGGCGACGTGCCTCGCTCGCCTCGACCCGCTTCACCATCTCCGCGACCCAGTCGCGTTCCTGCTCGGCGGACATCCAGCCCGGGATGAACACGACGAGCCGCTCCCCCTCCCGTCGGGCACTGACCATGCGCTTCCGGCGGGCGCTGCGTCGGACCTCTACCGGGGGACTCGCCATGGCTCCAGGGTAGGCCGCCGCGGTTCGCGGGTGCGAACGGCGCGGACGCGTTCCGGCCCCGTCGCCACGCGGACCGGGCACCGTGGCCCGGGTGACCGGACTGCCCCCACGGCTCGCGCTCGCCGCCCACCTCGCCGTCCTCCCCGCCGGGCCGCGGGCCCGCCGGATCGGGTCCGGTCCACCGCGCGCCCGGCTGCTGGAGGAGCTGTCCCCCGCCGCCGTCGCCGCACTGGACCGGCTCGTCGACGGGCCGTGTGCGACCGGTGCGCTCACCCGGGGCGACGACGAGGTCGCGGTGCTGCTCGCCGTCCTGTGGCGGGCGGGGCTGCTCGCCGACCCCGATGTCGAGGACCGGGTCCGGCGGCGCCGGGAGGGCACGCTCGTCGAGGTCCGGGGCGCGGACGCACTCGCCGTGGCGGTCGTCGCCGGGCTGGCCCGGGCCGGGATCGGACAGCTGTACCCGCAGGTCCACGGCGTGACGGGCGCCGACGACGTCCTGGCCGGGCTGCCGGTGGGGCCGGGCCGGGACCGCGAGGTCGAGCTACGTGCCTTCCTGCGCGACGCGGGCGTCGGCACCGATCCGCCCCGGCGGGTCCCCGCGGACCTGGTGGTGCTCGTCGGCGACGGACCGCTGCAGCCGGAGTCGCCGATGGAGCATCTGTTCGTGGCCCTGCGCGACGGCTGCGGCGCGGTCGGGCCGCTCGTCCTGCCCGGCCGGGGGCCGTGTCCCGACTGCGCCGGGGCGCCCGGCACGGCCGGGGTGCCGTCGTCGGCGGCACCGCACGTGCTGGTCGCGACGGCGGCGGTGGCGGTCGGTCAGGTGCTCGCCGCCGTCGACGGGCCGGTACGCGGCGGGGCGCCGCCCGCGTCGTGGGGCGCGGTGCTGGAGGTCGACGCGGAGGCGGCGACGGTCGTCACCCGACCGGGGTTCCGACGCCCCGGCTGCCCCTGCGGCACAGCGGCCGGGCCGGTACCGGACGGTGCGTCGGGGCCCACCGCGCCGTGCGGGACCACCCCGGCCGGGTGGACAATCATGGTGTGAGCGACATTCCCCGACGGACCGTCTCGCGCACCGCCAAGCTCGCCGGCCTCCCGCTCGGCGTCGCCGGACGTGCCGCGGCAGGATTCGGGCGCCGTCTCACCGGTGGTGACCGCGACGAGATCGCCGCCCAGCTCGCGGCCAAGAGCGCCGAGCAGCTGTTCGAGGTGCTCGGCGAGCTCAAGGGCGGAGCGATGAAGTTCGGGCAGGCGCTGAGCGTGTTCGAGGCGGCCGTACCCGACGAGTACGCCGAGCCCTACCGCGAGGCACTCACCAAGCTGCAGGCCGCGGCGCCGCCGATGCCCATGGCCGACGTCGACTACATGCTCACCCAGCAGTTCGGGCGGTCGTGGCGGTCCCGGTTCGCCGATTTCGACGAGACCCCTGCCGCCTCGGCCAGCATCGGCCAGGTGCACCGCGCGGTCTGGAAGCGCGACGGCCGCGAGGTCGCCGTCAAGGTGCAGTACCCCGGCGCCGAGGAGGCGCTGCGCTCGGACCTGCGCCAGCTCGGGCGGATGAGCCGCATCCTGCAGCCGCTGGTCCCCGGGATGGAGATCAAGCCGCTGGTCGCGGAGCTCAAGGACCGCATGGAGGAGGAGCTCGACTACCGCGACGAGGCCGCCTACCAGCGCGAGTTCGCCGCGTTCTACGAGGACGACCCGGACGTGAAGATCCCCCGCGTGGTCGGGTCCGCGCCCAAGGCCGTCATCACCGAGTGGGTGCAGGGCCGTCCGCTGGCCTCGATCATCCGTGACGGCACCCGCGAGGAGCGCGACCACGCGGGCAACCAGCTGGCCCGTTTCCACTACTCCGCGCCGGACCGCGCGCACCTGCTGCACGCCGACCCGCACCCCGGCAACTTCGGGATCCTCGACGACGGCCGCCTGCTCGTCCTCGACTTCGGTGCTGTCGCCCGGATGCCCGACGGCATGCCGCCCGAGCTGGTCACGATGACCAAGTACGCGCTCGAGAGGCGCAGCGGCGACCTGATGTCCCTGATGCGCTCGGCCGGGTTCGTCCGCGACGGCGCCCGGATCGAGTCCGACCAGATCCTCGGCTACCTCGCGCCCTTCACCGAACCGCTGGGGACCGAGGAGTTCCACTTCAGCCGCCGGTGGATCCAGCAGCAGGCCGAGCGGGTCGGTGACCTCCGCAGCCCGGAGGCGGCCATCGGCCGGTCGCTGAACCTGCCCCCGCGGTTCCTGCTGGTGCACCGGGTGACGATGGGGACCGTCGGCATCCTGTGCCAGCTCGACTCCCACGTGCGGCTGCGGGAGATCGTCGCCGAGTGGCAGCCGGAGATGTTCGAGCCGGACGCCCCGACGGGCTGACCCCTCCCCTCGCTCCACCGGTCCTCCGGGCAGGGGTGTGCTGTCGTCGCTTTGCTCTGCTCACCGATACGCAGCACTGCAGGTGAGCGCTGTTTCCGGGTTCGTCGCGGAGCCAGTGACGCCCGGTCGAGCGCGGCCCGCCCGGCCCGCCACCACTGCGCGCCCGCCGGGTTCTCCCGGCGCGTCGGCCAGGTGCCACCCCGACGACTCGGCATCCGGTTCACTCGGACCGGGCGGCTGCGCCATCACCCGATTGACATACCGATGGTATGCTGACTCTGCTCACATACCGACGGTACGCAAAGAGGGTGCACCGTGCTCCACAGCTGCTACCCGGTCCTCGCGACGGCCGACCTCCCGGCCGCCCGCGCGTTCTGGACCGGGCCGATGGGATTCGAGAGCGTCTTCGACGCCGACTGGTACGTCAGTCTTCGGCGCGGGCGCTTCGAGCTCGCCCTGCTCGACCGGGACCATCCGACGATCTCGGCGGCGTACCGCGGCCGGTCGGCCGGCGGGATGCTGGTGAACATGGAGGTCGACGACGTCGACGCCGAATGGGACCGCCTCGTCGTCCGCGGCGGCCTGGAGGCCCTCCTCCCGCTGCGGGACGAGGCCTTCGGACAACGGCACTTCATCGTCGCCGGGCCGGACGGGGTGCTGGTCGACGTGATCACCGAGATCGCCCCGTCGCCGGAGTTCGCCGACGCCTTCGCCGGCTCGCAGGCCCCCTGAGCTGCGGTGCTGCGTATCGGTGAGCAGAGCACAGCGACGAGCAGGCACCCTCCCACCCGCGGCACGGCAGGCCCCGGACACGACGGTGCCCCGCCCGGACGCAAGTCCGGACGGGGCACCGAGGGGTCGGCCGCAGATCAGCCGGCGCGCAGCCGCGCCCGCTCGGCTCGGGAGGCGGCCCAGGCCGCGATCCAGGACCAGCCGCGGCCCGCGGTGATCCGGCGCGCGAGCCGGTGCTCGGCCGCCACCCGTTGCGCTTCCTGCTGATGGGATCTCGCCAACGCTTCCTGGATGAGCGTCATCACGTTCTCCTGGTTCACGAGGTGGGACGAACGGTCGGTGTGGGACATCGGTCGCACGGCCGGTGCCGGCTTCAGGTCGTTCATGTCGGTCTCCTCGGGTCTGGTGGGTCGGCGGTGCCGCGGTGCGGGTCGCGCCGGTGGTGCTGTGGTCAGCGGCTCGCGGCCAGGGCCAGTGCCCGGTCGCGCTCCAGGTCGGCCTTGCGGGGACGCCCCCTCGGGCGCTTGCGCGGGATCACCCGACCGTGGTCGAAGATCTCGCCTCCCCACACGCCCCACGGCTCGGCACGCTCCAGCGCGCCGTCCAGGCAGGCCTGCCGGAGCGGGCAGCCGCCGCAGCGGGACTTGGCCTCCTCCAGCTCGGCCGGGGCCTCGGCGAACCACAGGTCGGCGTCGCCGTTGCGGCAGGGCAGGGCCGAGCCGCGGCCGGACGGCCCGCTCGGCACCGACCGGAGCCGCACCTGGTCGGGTCCGACGCCGGCGCCGGACTGCTCGGTGATCATTCCGCCGTCACACGGAACGGATCGCACGTACACGATCGACCTCCTCGATCGAACTTCTCTGCTACAGGTCAGGACCGGTCTGGTCAGGGTGTGTCATCTCTCGGGACGGAATCTGGGACAAAAAAATCGGGGCCGCGGAACCCGTGTGCGTGGGTTCCGCGGCCCCGATGGGACTCGCTGGGTGCTGAGGAGGTCAGGTACCCCCTCGGCGCCCGGGAACGAACGCAGCTGTGCACTTGTCATCGAAGATCGGGCCGGCGACCGCGACCGACATGCCGCCCTGCGGGTACACCTCACCCGTGGAACGGGGCGTCGACGGCGCGAGCAGCGCCACCCCCTGCTGACGACGACGGACGCCGGACTCCGCGGTGACCGCGATGCCCGCGTGAGCGACGTCGTGCGCGACGACGGTCTGCTCCGGGACGCACACCGGGGCCGGAACGGACAGGGCGGTGCCGATCAGGTCGGTCGTGTTGATCGTGCCCATCTCGTCACCTCCTCCGGTTCCGCCCGCGGTCTCCCGCGCGACGCGTCTGTGTCGGGAGCGTGGCGCTCCACCTGGTGCCGACGACACTAGAAGTGCCGCACACGGCACGGCAACCGATTATTCGAAGTCTCGCCGGAAGTTCACGCAGATCCCTACCGAAGAGGGGGTCGCGCCCCCTCCGCCTCGTGCTCGGCGAGCACCCGGAGCACCTCGTCGCCGTAGCGGTCCAGCTTGGCCGCACCGATCCCCGGGATGCCGACCAGGGCCGACGGGCCGGCCGGCCGCTGCTCCGCGATCGCGGTGAGCGTGGCGTCGGTGAGCACGACGAAACCGGGCACGTCCTGCGCCTTCGCCTCCGCCGCCCGCCACTGCTTCAGCCTGTCCAGCAGCTCCAGGTCCGCATCGGACGGGCAGTCGTCGCAGCGGAGGAGCTTGGTGGCGGTGGTGCCGAACAGCGGGGTCCCGCAGACGCGGCACTTGGGCCGGGCGCCCCCGGGGCGGCGCTCGCCGGCCACACGGGACGCGGGGTGCGAGTCCGGGATCAGTCCGTAGAGGAACCGCGAGCGGCGTCGCTTCGGTCCGCGCCCGGAGGCCCGGGACAGCGACCACGACATCGACAGCACCCGCCGGGCGCGGGTGACTCCGACGTAGAACAGCCGGCGTTCCTCCTCGACGGCGGCCTCGTCGTCACCTGCGTGGCCGATGGGGAGGGTGCCGTCGGCGAGCCCGACGAGGAACACCGCGTCCCACTCCAGGCCCTTCGCGGCGTGCAGCGAGGCGAGTGTGACGCCGTTGACGACCGGCGCCTGCGCGTGGTCGGCGCGGGTCTCCAGCTCCACGCACAGCCGGTGCAGGTCGGCCTGCGGCTCGACCGCGGCGAGCTCCTCGGCGACGCCGACCAGCGCCAGCAGCGACTCCCACTGCGCGCGCAGGGTGGCGCCCTTCGGCGGCTCGTCGGTCAGCCCGGCGCGCGCGGTCAGCACCGCGCGGGTGACGTCGACGAGGTCGGTGCCCGGCCGCTGGTCCGGCGCCGCGGTGCGCAACGCGAGCATCGCCCGGCGGATCTCGGGGCGGTTGAAGAACCGCTCGCCGCCGCGGATCTGGTAGGGCACCCCGGCGTCGGACAGGGCCTGCTCGAACGCCTCGGACTGGGCGTTGATCCGGAAGAGCACCGCGATCTCCGACGGCTCGGTGCCGTCGTTGATCAGGGTCAGGATCCGGCCCGCGACGGCGGCGGCCTCCCCTGCCTCGTCCTCGTGCTCGGAGAAGTCCGGGTCGGGCCCCGGCGGGAGCTGCCCGACGAGCTGCAGCCGGGACCCGGCGGGCCGGTTGCGGGCCGCGCCGATCAGCTGGTTCGCGCAGCCGACGATCTGTGGGGTGGAGCGGTAGTCGCGCTGCAGGCGCACGACGGCGGCGTCGGGGAAGCGGCGCGGGAACTCCAGCAGGTAGCGGGGTGAGGCGCCGGCGAAGGTGTAGATCGTCTGGTTGGCGTCGCCGACGACGGTCAGGTCGTCGCGGTCGCCGAGCCAGGCGTCGAGCAGGCGCTGCTGCAGCGGGGTCACGTCCTGGTACTCGTCGACGACGAAGCACCGGTAGCGCGACCGGAACTCCTCGGCGACGCCGCCGTGCTCCTCCAGCGCGATCGCGGTGTGCAGGAGCAGGTCGTCGAAGTCGAGCTGCTCGCTCGCGTTCTTCAGCTCCTCGTACGCGGCGTAGACGGCGGCCACCTGCTCGGCCGGGCCAGGTGTGTCGCGACGGCGGCGGGCGGCCTCGGCCGCGTAGTCCGACGGGGCGACCAGCGTGGACTTCGCCCACTCGATCTCGGAGGCGAGGTCGCGCAGCGCATCGGAGTCGGTTCCGGCCCGCGCGCGGGCGGCGGCCTGGCCGACGAGCCGCAGCTTGCCGTCGAGCAGCGGCCACGGGCTGCCACCGACCATCTGCGGCCAGAAGTAGCGCAGCTGACGCAGCGCGGCGGCATGGAACGTCCGGGCCTGCACCCCGGACGCGTCCAGGGCACGCAGCCGGGTGCGCAGCTCCCCCGCGGCCCGGGCGGTGAAGGTGACGGCCAGTACCTGGCCGGCGGCGACGTGGCCCGAGGTCACCAGGTGCGCGATCCGCCGGGTGATCGTGCGGGTCTTGCCGGTGCCCGCCCCCGCGAGGACGCACACCGGGCCGCGCGGTGCGTACACCGCGGCCCGCTGCTCGGGGTCCAGACCGTCCGCGCCGACCGGGGCCGCCGGGTCCGGCACGGCGCGGGTCGCACGGGCGGGGCGGGCGGCGGATCGGGACGGCACCCACCCATCCTGACACCCACCCCCGACGGTCACGGGTCGCCCGTCCCGCCCGTCCGGGTGCCGGGCAGGTCACAGCCGGCGGGGAAGAATCCGCGGAGCCGGCCGGTTGTACCCGACATGGCGGACCTGACGATGTACACGACCAGCTGGTGCGGCTTCTGCCGTCGGCTCAAGCTGCAGCTCGACCAGGCCGGCATCGGCTACCGCGAGATCGACATCGAGCGCGAGCCGGACGCCGCGTCGTTCGTCGAGAAGGCCAACGGCGGCAACCGCACGGTGCCGACCGTCGTGTTCCCGGACGAGTCGGTCGCGACGAACCCCAGCTTCTCCGAGGTGAAGACCCGACTCGGGGTCTGACACCTCCCCTGATCTCCCACCACGGAGCGCGACGGCCCGCCACCGGTACCTCACCGGGGCGGGCCGTCGCTTCGTCTGAGGGTCAGCCCCCGGCGGCTGCCCAGGACTCCAGCATGGTGCGCGCGATCGAGACCTTGCCCGGCAGCATGACGACCGGGCCGTCGCCGGGGTCGGGCTCGTCCCGGGAGCCCCAGTCGCCGCGGGCCAGCGCCGCCCGCAGCGTGTCCCGGGTGATCCACAGGGCGTCGGCGATCTCGCCGTCCTGCGGGGTCAGCGGCACGTCCGGATCCCCGATCGCGTGGAAGCCGACCATCAGCGACCGCGGGAACGGCCACGCCTGGCTGCCGAGGTAGCGCACGTCGGACACCGCGATGCCGACCTCCTCGGAGATCTCGCGGTGCACGCACGCCTCCAGCGACTCGCCGGACTCCACGAACCCGGCGAGCACCGAGTAGCGCCCGGCCGGCCACATCGGCTGGCGGGCGAGCAGGACGCGGTCCGCGCCGTCGTGCACCAGGCAGATGATCGCCGGGTCGGTGCGCGGGTACTCCTCGTGGCCGTTGTCGCAGACCCGGGCCCAGCCCGCGTTGTGCGGGCGGGTGCGGGTGCCGTCGATCGCGCAGAACCGGGCGCGGTCGTGCCAGTTCAGCGTGGCGACCGCACCGGTGAGCAGCCCCGATCCGAGCGGGTCGAGGAACGCGCCGGCGGCGCGCAGGTCGGCCCACTCCCCCTCGCCGGTGAAGATGTCGCTGTCGGCGGTGCGTTCGGTCCCGACACGCACCGCCCAGTACGGGACGCCGTCGCGTTCGCCGAGCAGCACGGCCTCGGCCGGCGGCTCCACGGCGACGTCGGTGCCCGCGCGGGTGCGGACGTGCCCGCCGCGGCCCGCCGCGTCGTCCCAGGCGGCGGCGTCGACCTCGCGGAACTCACGGCCCGGCTCGACCTCCCAGTCGACCGGGGTGCGGCCCGACTCGTCGACGACGACGACGCGTGCCGTCGCCCAGGTGTCGCGCACGTAGCCGGGGTCGAGGCGCCGGTTCTCGTCGCGGGACAGCGCGTTGCGCGACAGCACTGGCTCCTCGGTCAGGGAGAAGTCCCCGCGGCTCATCGCCCGCCTCCGCGGACCACGCCGCCGAGCGCGGCGAGCGGTGGCCCGATCACGTCGGCGTCCCCGACGATCACCCCGGTGAACCGGGTCGGCGCGAACAGCGCGGTGGCGGCCTCGGCGACCTCGTCGACGGTCACCTCCTCCAGCCGGCGCGGCCGGTCCCGGAGCCAGTCGACGTCGAGCCCCGCGGCGTGCAGCGCGGACAGGGTGCCGGCCAGCGCGGACTGGCTGTCCAACGAGATCAGCAGCGAGCCGATCGCGCAGCGACGAGCCGAGGTGACCTCCTGCTCGGCCGGCGGGACCGCCACCATGCGGCCGAGCTCGTAGCGGGTCTCGAGCAGGGCGGCGGCGGTGACGTCGGAGGCGACGTCGGCGTCGAGGCCGAGCACCGCGCCGCCGGGCACGAACTCCTGGCCGGAGTGCGCGCCGTAGGTGTAGCCCTTGTCCTCCCGGATGTTCTCCATCCAGCGCGAGGAGAAGTAGCCGCCGAACACGAGGTTCGCGAGCTGGAAGGCGGTGTAGCGCTCGTCGGTGCGGTCCAGGCCGGGCGCGGTGAGGCGCAGCTGGGACTGCACGGAGCCGGGCCGGTGGACCAGTTCCAGGTCGCCCGCCTGCGGCATCGGCGGGGCGGACAGCGAGCGGGCGGGGTGGTCGCCGGTCCATCCCCCGAGCCGGCGGGCGACCTCGGCGATCGCGGCCTCGGGGTCGATGTCGCCGACGAGGACCAGGCTCGCGCCGTCCGGGACGACGACGTCGGCGTGCAGCTCCCGCACGCGCTCCGGGGTCACCGCGGCGACCGCCTCGGCGGTCGGCATCTCCGAGACGATCGGGTGGTCGCCGAAGCGGCGACGCATCAGCGCCTCGCGGGCGACGGTGCGGGGCTGCGCGCGGGCGACCGCGATCCGCTCGGCCAGCCGGGACCGCTCACGGGCGACCTCGGCGTCGGGATGGGTGGCGCCGGTGAGGACGTCGGCGAGGACGTCGAGGACCGTCGGCAGTCCGGTGGCCAGCGCGGAGCCCCCCGCCTGCAGGTACTCCGGGTCGACGGCGACGCCGAGCTCCCCGCCGACCGAGGCCAGTGCGTCGTCGATGCCGATCCGGTCGCGGCCCGCGGTGCCGGTCAGGACGGTCTCGGCGAGCACCTCGGTGCCCGCGGTGCGGGCGGCGTCGGCGACCGGCTCCGGAGAGGCGGCCGGGATCCGCAGGACGGTCTCGACCAGCGGGACCCCCGGGCGGTGGGCGGCCAGGACGGTCAGCCCGTTCGGGAGGGTCTCGGTGAGCACGTCCGGCAGCGGCACCTCCTTGGTCCGGCCGAGCGCGGGCAGCGGGCGGGGGCCGCGCTCGGTGCGGCCGATCTCCTCCGCGCTGCGGTGGGTGCGGGCGGCGCTCACGCAGGGCCCCCTTCGGTGTGGTTCACGGTGCCGGGACGGGTCGGGGCGCTCACGCGTCGCCGTCCCCGGCCGGTTCGGCGGTCGGCTCGACCAGCAGGACGGCCCGCCCGGAGGACCGCAGCCGGGCGGCCGCGGCGGCGACGTCGGCACCGGTCAGCGCAGCCAGCCTGCCGGGGAGCTCGACGGCGAGTTCGGCGCGGCCGTAGAGCAGCTCGCGGGCGCCGAGCCCGAGCATCCGGTACATGACGCGGTCGTCCTCGCGGTGCAGGGCGGCGACCCAGCGGGCGGTCTGGCGCGCCAGCTCCTCGGTGTCGGGGCCCTGCTCGGCGAGACGGTCCAGCTCCTCGTCGACCGCGGCGGTGACCCGGTCCGCGGACACCTCGGCCGGGTGCACCGCGGTGATGGTGAAGGTGTCGGGGTCGCGGGCGTCGAACGGGCCGCCCATCAGGCCGTTGGACGCCGAGACGTCGGTGACCAGGGCCGCCCCGTCGGCGCCGCCGTGGACCAGGCGGCGCTGCAGCCGCGAGGCCTCGCCGTCGGCCAGGACGGTGGCGAGCATGGCGTGGGCGAGGTACGCGTCGGGCTCGGCGGCCGGGTCGGGGACGCGGTAGCCGAGCGCGAGCGCGGGCAGTGGGGCGTGCGCGTCGGCCACCGCCTGCCGGCGCTCGGCACCGGGAGCGGGCTCGGCGAACGACGGCCGCTGCGGGACCGGCCGGGCGGGGATGTCCCCGAAGTGCCGCTCGACCAGGGCCAGGGTGCCGTCGACACCGTGCTCGGACAGGTCGCCGTGCACGGTGACCAGGGCGTTGCCCGGCGCGTAGAAGGTGTCGAAGAACGCGGCCGCGTCGTCCAGGCTCGCCTGCTCCAGCTCCGAGAAGTCGCCGTAGCCGTTGTGCGCGTTCGGGAAGGTGTCGTAGAGGACCGGGGGCAGCAGGATCCACGGGAACCCGCCGTAGGGGCGGTTGTGGACGTTGAGCCGGATCTCCTCCTTCACGACGTCGACCTGGTTGCGCAGGTTCTCGACGGTGAGCTTCGGGGCCCGCAGCCGGTCGGCCTCCAGGAACAGCGCCCGTTCCAGCGCCGCGCCGGGCAGCACCTGGAAGTAGTCGGTGTAGTCCTGGTGGGTCGAGCCGTTGAAGATCCCGCCCGCGGACTGGACCTGCCGGAAGTGCTCCAGCTTCTCCAGGCTCTCGCTGCCCTGGAACATCAGGTGCTCGAACAGGTGCGCGAAGCCGGTGCGGCCCTCCGGTTCGGAACGGAAGCCCACGTCGACGTGCACCGAGACCCCGACCACCGGGGTGGCCGGGTCCGGGACGACGAGCACGCGCAGCCCGTTGGCCAGCGTGGCCCGGTGCAGCTCGAGAGCGGATTTGTCGGCGATCACGGACACGGGAGCGAGGCTATCCCCCACCCCCGACAACCTGCCCGGTCAGGCGTGCTCGGGCGGCAGGATCACGAACTGGCGCAGTCCGAGGTCGCGGTAGGTGACCGGGCCGCGCGGGCCGGGCGTGTGGTCGACGTTGATGCCGGTCTCGGGCAGCCCGAGCAGCTTGTAGCCGTCGAGGAGCCGCGACGGCGCGTTCCAGAACACCCCGGTGCCGGTGTAGCGGTCGATGAAGCGCCGGGCGACCTGCTCGTCGGCGGCGCAGATCGTCGCGGCCAGGCCGGAGGTCTCCCGGGCGGCGGTGTCGGCGGCGTCGTCCGGCCCGTCGACGACGGCGACGGTCACGTGCGCCTCCGCCCCGGGGTCCAGGGCCCACTCGTGGCCGAGCGGGTGGTCGTGCGGGGGCAGCGACAGCGCGACGCCGCGGGCGACGAGGGCGGCCTTCGCGATCGGCAGCAGGGTGTCGTAGACGGGCCGGTCGATGAGCAGCAGGTTCAGCCGGTTGCAGACGCCGAGCCGGTCGGTCGAGTCGGTGACCAGCCGCGTGACGTCGGCCTCGGTGGCGCTGGCGTCGAGGTAGAGCACCCCGCCGCCGTCGGCGTGGGCGAGCACCCGGGTGCCCGCGGTCGCACCGAGCACCGACAGCTTGCGGGTGACGTCCCCGGAACCCCGGACGACGACCAGCGGCACCAGGTCGGGCAGCCCGACCAGTGCCTCGGCGCCGGCGTGGCCGGGCAGCGGGACGAGCTGGACGGCGGCCTCGGGGAGCCCGGCGTCGGCCAGTGCGGGGCGCAGCACCTGCTCGACGAGTGCGGTGGCGCTGCCGAGCGCGGCCGACCCGGTGCGCAGGACGGCGGCGCTGCGGGCCTTGAGGACCTGCGAGGCGACGTCCACCGTCACGTTCGGTCGGGCCTCGAACACCGCGCCGATGACGCCGACCGGGATGCGTCGCTCGAACACCCGCTCGCCGGTCTCCAGCGTGCGGACCGGCCACTCGGTGGGCGGCTCGGGGGTCGCGGCGAGCACCTCGAGCTGGGTGGCGATGCCGGCGAGCCGCTCGGGGTCCAGGCGCAGCCGGTCGAGCAGACCCGCGGCCATGCCGTTCCGCTCGGCCGTCGCGACGTCGGCGGCGTTGACCTCGAGCAGCTCGTGCGCCCGGTCCCGGATCAGCGACGCGGCGGCGCGCAGGGCGTCGTCGATCCGGCCCTCGCCCGCCGCGCGGACGGCCGGGGCGGCGGCCCGGGCGCGCTGCGCGGCCTCACGGACGGCGGCGTACTCCGGGGCCTCGGTCGTCTCCTGCGGGGCGGTCACGGTGCTGCTCACGCAGGTCAGGGTAGGCGGTCGCCGGCGAGGGGCCGACCGGGTATCCGGTGAGGCCGCTCTGCTCACCGTGACGCAGCAGGGCCGGCGACGGATCAGGGCTCCGGGACGGCGTAGACGACGATGTTCGACTCGTAGCTCCGTGCGGCCGGGTCGAACACCCCGCCACAGGTGATCAGGACGAGCTGCGGGTCGCCGTCGCGGCGGAACACCTCGCGGGGCAGGTCGTGCTTGCCGTACTCGCGACGCGCGACGACCCGGTAGCCGGCGGTGCGGCCGTCGGCACCACGCACGACGACCGGCTCGCCCACGACGAGCTGCGGCAGCACCGACAGGAACCCGATGCCCTGGGTGCGGGAGTCGACGTGGCCGGCGATCACGGCGCTCCCGGTCGTGCCGCCCGGCAGGACGCCGGGTGCCCACCAGCCGACCGTGCGCACCTGCTCGGGGACGACCATCCCGCCGTCCGGGGCGGTGCCGACCGCGTCGACGGGTGCGGCCAGGCCGCGCGCGGGGAGCTCCAGGACGGCCGGGACGACCGGCGGCGCCGCGGCGCCGGGCCCGGCCGCGGGGCGCGGGAAGACCGCCGAGACGGTCCACGGCTCGCGCGGCGCGATCGGGGCCGGGGCCCCGGGCACCGCGACCGGGTCGGGCGGCGCCAGGACCGGCAGTACCCGGGCCGCCGGCACCGCGCGCGTCGCGGCGGTGGGTTCCGCGGGGACCGCGCCGAGGTCGCTCGCCTCCAGGCGGGAGTCACCGCCGAGCGCGAGACCGGCGCCGGAGCCCAGCAGGACGACGCCGAGGAGCAGCAGCGCGGCCGCTCCCCGGACGCCCCCGGCCGGGCGCCGGCGCCGACGGGTCACGCGCGGGCGCGACGCAGCCGGATGGCGCCGGCGACGAGCAGCAGCAGCCCGGCACCGCCGAGCGCGACCGGCAGCGCGACGTCGGAGGCCGACGCCGCCTGGCCGCCGGTACCGGCGTCGACGGCGGGCGAGCCGGAACCGGAGGCAGTCCCGTCGCCGGAGCCGTTGCCGGAGCCGTTGCCGGGCGCGGTCCCGTTTCCGGCGGCGTTCCCGTCGGCGCCGTTCCCGTCAGCATTGCCCGAGCCCGAGCCCGAGCCCGAGCCCGAGCCCGGGGTCGTGGCGCCGGCCTCGGCCGCGGTCTGGTCCAGCTTGGTCTTCAGCTCACCCAGGTTCGTCAGCTGCGCCCGGGCCTGGTCGAGCTGCTCCGGCGGCAGGCCGGGCACGTTCAGCAGCTGCTGGGCCTGGTCGCTGAGCGCTCCGACCTGGGCCTGCGCGGCCTGCAGCCAGCCCTGGTCGAACTGCTCACCGGTGCGGGCCTTCAGGTCGTCGACCTGGGCCTGGATCTCCGGGGAGACCTGGTCGGGCAGCGAGACGCCGATCGCCGACGCCAGCCCCCGCAGCTTGTCGTTGAGCTGCTGGCCCTCGCCCTGCACCTGCGGCGCGAGCTCCTTGACCGTGTTCCCGACACCCTGCTCCAGGCCGATGCCGCCGAGCGCGGCGAGCCCGAGGGCCTTCTGGTGGGCGTCGCCGAACGCCTGGCGCGGGTCACCGACGCCCGGGACCTGCGGCAGGTTGTCCGGCAGGTTCGGCACCTGCGGAGTCTCGCCACCACAGGCGGTCAGTCCGACGAGCGCGGCCGCGGCGACGGCGGCACCGACGGTGCGGCTGATCCGGCGCGGGCTGGTCATGGTCCTACGCGTCATGCGAGTCATCCCCCGGGAGTCACTGCTAGGCCTTATGGGCTATCGCCCTACCCCATGTGGCGCAGCTCCAACCGCGCGGCGGACCTGGCGGGCGGCGAGTGGCTATCGCCGACGGCTGAGCGGCGCCGGGGCCGACGGCGGCGGGACGACCGGCCCGACGTCGCCGTCGGGGGCTTCGTCCAGGTCCAGGACGACCGGGGCGTGGTCGCTGGGCAGCTTCCCCTTGCGTGCCTTGCGGTCCACCCACACAGCGGCGCGCCGGTCGGCCGGGCCCGATCCGGCCAGCACGAGGTCGATCCGCATCCCCTGGTCCTGGTGGAAGCGGCCGGCCCGGTAGTCCCAGTAGCTGAAGACCCGCTCGTCGGGCCAGCGCTCGCGCAGGACGTCGCGCAGCCCGGTCCCGAGCAGCGCAGCGAGCGCGGCCCGCTCGGCGGGGGTGACGTGGGTGGCGCCGTCGAACAGGGACCGGTCCCAGACGTCGTCGTCGGTGGGGGCGATGTTGACGTCCCCGGCGACGACCGTCGAGTCCGGGTCGCCCGCCGCCACCTGGTCGTGCAGCGCGGCGAGCCAGCGCAGCTTGTAGGCGTAGTGCGGGTCCTCCGGGCTGCGGCCGTTCGGCACGTACACCGAGGTGACCCGCAGTCCGCCGCAGGTGGCGGTGACGGCGCGCGCGTCCGGCTCGGCGAGCCCGCCCTCGGTGAAGACGGGCTCGTCGGGCAGGCCGCGGACGACGTCGTCGAGCCCCACCCGCGACAGCAGGGCGACACCGTTCCACCGGCCCTGGCCGTGGTGCGCCCACGCGTAGCCGCGCTCGGCCAGTGCCTCGTCGAAGCTCGCGGCGAAGTCGTCGTCGGAGAGCTTGGTCTCCTGCAGGCAGACGACGTCGGGTTCCCGTTCGTCGAGCCACGGCAGCAGCCGGGGCAGCCGGGACTTCGCGGAGTTCACGTTCCAGGTGGCCAGACGCACGGCCCCGACCCTACGAGAGGAAGCGCGTCACCGATCGCCGGATGCCCGCGACGTCCAGGCCGTGGGCGGCGTCGTGGTCGTCCGGGCTGCCGTAGCGGCGCAGCTCGGCCGCGCCGACCCCGAGTCCGAGCACCCGGTGCCGCACGTCGCGCAGAGCCTCGGCCACCGGCCGCACCGAGGTCCCGGCCAGGTACGGCTCGACGAGCACGACGTCCGGCTCGGACAGGGTGGCGCGCACCGTCGCCGTGTCGAACGGGCGCACCGTGGGCGCGTAGAGCACGGTCACGTCGAGCCCCTCGACGGCGGCGAGCGTCCGGTCCGCCAGCGGCCCGACGGCGACGACCGTCCCCCGGCTCCCGCGGCGCAGCACCGTCATCGACGGCCCGGTGCCGTACGGCCGCGCGTTGGACGCGCCCGACAGCCGGAGGTAGACCCGGTCGTCGCCGGGCAGGGCGGCGCGCAGCTGCGCCTCGGCCTCGTCGGCGTGCCCGGGCACGTGCACGGTCCAGCCTTCGAGGGTGTCGAGCAGCGGCACGTCGCGCGGGCCGAAGTGGGTCTCCCCCGCGCCCGCCATGTCGTAGGACCCGCCGGCCGACACCAGCACCGCACCGACCCCCTGGTGGCCGAGGTCGAGCTTGAGCTGCTCGTAGGGCCGTTCGACGAGGAACGGCGCGAAGGTGTGGACGACCGGGCGCATCCCGGCCAGCGCGAGCCCACCGGCGGCGGAGACCAGCAGCTGCTCGCGGATGCCGAGGTTGATCACCCGGTCGGCGACGGCGGCCGGTGCCTCGATGTAGCCGGCGCCGATGTCGGCCAGCAGCGCGACGGCCCGCGGGTCGGACGCGAGCAGCTCCGGCAGCAGGCCGTAGAAGCGTTCCCGCAGGTCGGGCGGGGTCGTGGGCTCGGAGGTGGTGGCGTGCTGCGTATCGGTGAGCAGAGCAAAGCCGGTCATCGGACACTCCCCTTCGGCTCGACGTGGGCGACGACCGCGAGCGGCCGGTCGGCGTGGTCGGTGCGGAACGCCCGCTCCAGCGCGTCGTGGTCGCGGCCGTCGGCGTCGACGGTCGCCCACCCCTCGACCGCGAAGCGCGCGGCGATCCCGCCGGGCCAGCCGTGCGAGGCCGAGCTGTTGTCGACGACGACCGCGGTCAGCCCGGCGAGGCCGGCCCGGCCGGCGTACTGGACGGCCTCGGCGTTGGACCCCTCGTCGAACTCGGCGTCGCCGAGCAGTACGACGGTGCGTGCGTCGCGCCCGGCCAGCCGCAGCCCGAGCGCGGTGCCGACGGCCAGGCCGAGCCCGTGCCCGAGCGAGCCGGAGGAGATCTCGACGCCGGACACGAGGGTGCGGTCGGGGTGGTGGCCGAGGTTCGAGTCGAACGCGGCGAACCGGTCGAAGGTCGCGGGGTCGAGGAAGCCGCGGGCGGCGAGGACGGCGTAGAGCGCCATCGGGCCGTGCCCCTTGGAGATCAGGAGCCGGTCGCGGTCGGGGTCGTCCGGGTGCTGCGGGTCGACGCGCAGGATGCGGTCGTAGAGGACCCAGAGGACGTCGAGGGTGGAGGTCGCGGCGGCCTCGTGCTTCTCGTCGCCGGTCAACCGGGTCATCAGCCCGGGGAGGTCGGTGTAGCCGGTCGGTGATCGCATGGTCACCACCGTGCGACCTGAAGTCCGATTCAGGTCAAGGGGCCGATTCAGGCCGAGAGGTCTACTCCTCGTCCGGCGGGGTCGCCTTGCGGACGTAGAGCAGCTGGTCGCCGCGCTCGAGCGCGTCGACGGCGGCGGAGTCCACCCGGTGGAGCTGCTCGCCGCGCACCACGCCGAGCACGATGTCGGGCAGGTGCCGCGGCGAGCCGCCGACCTCGGTCGGCTCGACCTGGCGCTGGGAGATCGCGAAGCCGGCGTCCGGGGTGAGCAGGTCCTCCACCACCTCGACGACCGCGGGCGAGCGGGTCGCGACGCCCAGCAGCCGGCCGGCCGTCTCGTCGGACACGATGACCGAGCTGGCACCGGACTGGCGGAGCAGGTGCACGTTCTCCGCCTCGCGCACCGCGGCGACGATCGAGATGGACTTGGACAGCTCGCGGGCGGTCAGGGTGACCAGCACCGCGGTGTCGTCGCGGTCCAGGGCGACGACCAGCGTCGTCGCCAGCTGCACCCCGGCGATGCGCAGCACCGCGGACCGGGTCGCGTTGCCGGACACGGTGACCAGCCCCAGCCCCGACGCCACGTCCAGCCGCGCCCGGTCGGTGTCGACGACGACGATCTTCCCGGGGTCCACGTCGTCGCCCAGCAGCGTCTCCACCGCCGCACGACCCTTGGTTCCGTAGCCGACGACGACGATGTGCTCGCGCACGCGCGACCTCCAGCGCTGGATCCGGAACGACTGCCGAGACCGCTCGGTGAGCAGCTCGACGGTCGTGCCGACGAGGACGATCAGGAACAGCACCCGCAACGGGGTGATCACCGCGATGTTGATGCCGCGGGCCATCGGGCTGACCGGGACGATGTCGCCGTAGCCGGTCGTCGACAGCGACACCGTCGCGTAGTAGAGGGCGTCGAGCAGCGAGATCTCGCCCGCACCGTTGTTGTCGAGGTAGCCGTCGCGCCCGAAGAAGACGATCAACGTCGTCGCGCCGAGCGCGAACACCGCGATCACCAGGCGGGTCATCAGCGAGCGCACCGGACCCGACCGCGTGTCCGGCATCCGCAGCGCACCCTCGACATGCGGGTCGAGTGCGCTGAGCCGGGTGGAGCCGATCACCTGCGCAGGCTAGCGCCCAGGTCGCGCCGCACCGACCGCGCGGGCCCTATCCTCACTCAGGTGTCGGCCGACGGGGACCACGAACGTGCGACGCCGACCGCGCGCACGTCGCTGCGGCCGCGGCTGAGCGCACGCCGGTTCCGCGGCGCCGCCGCACCGGGTCCGGACCCGACCGAGACGCTCGAGACGGGCGTCGCCGTGGCCGCGGGCCTGCGCGAACCGGCCGGGTCCCCTGCCGCGACCGAGGCGTTGCGCAGGCTCGCCGGGCTCTGCGGTGCCGACGCCGCGGGCCTGGTCCGGCCCGGCCTGCCCGACTCCTGGTGGGGCCCCGGCCGCTCGGACGGCCTCGCGCTCGCCGGGCGGACCCGCGGGCGGCGGCTCACCGAGGCCGGCCGCACCGCACTGCCCGTCGGCGACGGGCCGGTGCTCGTCCTGGCCGGTGAGGTCGGGTCCGCCGCCGCCCGCCGGGCCGCCGCCTTCGTCGCCGACGCCCTCGAACGCGCCCGCCTCGCCGACGGCGAGGCCGAGGCCGAGGCCGCCCGGCTGCGCGCGCTGCGGGCCCAGATCTCGCCGCACTTCGTCTACAACGCGCTCACCACGATCGCCTCGTTCGTCCGCTCGGACCCGGCGCGCGCCCGCGACCTGCTGGAGACCTTCGCCGAGTTCATCCGGCACTCGCTGGCCGCACGCGGCGACTACGTGCCGCTGGCCGGGGAGTTCCGGTCGGTCGAGGCCTACCTGACCCTCGCCCGCGCGGTGCTGGGCGAGCGGCTGCGGGTGCAGGTACGGGTGGCGCCCGAGGTGTTGCCGGTGCCGGTCCCGGTGCTGGCGCTGCAGCCGCTGGTGGAGAACGCGGTGCAGCACGGCGTCGAGCGCTCCGCCGACGGCGGGCTGGTGCAGGTCAGCGGCGAGGCCGAGGGGGACGTCTGCGTCATCACCGTCGACGACGACGGTCCGGGCAAGAGCCCCGAGCACGCCCGCGACGTGCTGGCCGGGACCGCCGAGGGGGCCGGGCTGGCGCTGGTGAACGTCGACCGCAGGCTGCGCGCGGTCTACGGCCCCGACCACGGCCTGGTCATCGAGACCGCGCCCGGCGCGGGCACCCGGATCGTGCTGCGGATCCCGCGATTCCAGCCCGGGGTGGTGATCTGAGGTGGTCCCCTCCGCCGCACCGCTGCGGGTGCTCGCCGTCGACGACGTCGCCCCCGCCCTCGACGAGATCTGCGCGCTGCTGGCCGACGCGCCCGACGTCGGCGAGGTCGCCCGGGCCGGTGGCGCGGTCGAGGCGCTGCGCGCGATCCCCACCGGCCGGTTCGACGCCGTCTTCCTCGACATCACCATGCCCGGGATGGACGGCCTGGAGCTCGGTGGCGTGCTGGCCGCGATGGCCACCCCGCCGGAGATCGTCTTCGTGACGGCGTTCGAGGAGCACGCCGTCGCCGCGTACGGCCTCGGCGCCGTCGACTACCTGCTCAAGCCGGTCGGTGCGGACCGGCTCGCGGACGCGCTCGGCCGGGTGCACCGGGCCCGGGCGGGCCGCTCGGCCGCCCGGCCGGGCGCCCCCGGTGCGCGCTCTCCGGAGCCGCCGGGGCCCGCGCTGCCCCGTGTCGACGAGCTCGCGGTGCTGCCGGTGGAGGCCGCCGGGCGCAGCCGCTACGTCCGCCGCGAGGACGTCCGCTTCGTCGAGGCCCACGGCGACTACGTGCGACTGCACCTGCCCGAGGGCTCGCACCTGGTGCGGATCCCGCTGTCGCGGCTGGAGGAGCACTGGGACCCGCACAGCTTCGTGCGGGTGCACCGCAGCTTCCTGCTGCACCTGCCCGCGGTCCGCGAGCTGCGCAGTGACGCCGGCGGCGGTCTCCTCGCCCACACCGACGCCGGTGACGTGCCGGTCAGCCGTCGCCACGCCCGGGACCTGCGCGACCAGCTGCTCGCCGCGGCCACCGCCGGGGCGCTCGACGGCCACCGCGGCCCCGACGGCGACGGCGGCGGCCAGGGAAGCGGGGGCCAGGGAAGCGGCCGGGGGCTGCCGTGAGCTCCCGCCCGCGCCGGGTCGCGGTCAGCGCACCGCCCGAGCGGGCCACGGCCGTACCGCGCCCGCAGCCGGCCGCGGCGCTCGACCCGGGGCTGGCCGAGCGGGCCCGCGGCCTGCGCCGGGCCCAGCTGCGCCGGGCCGTGGTCACCCTGGCCTGCGCCGCGGTGCTGTTGTTCGGGCTGCCGGTGCTGCTGCGGCTCGCGCCGGACCTGGCCCGGTGGCGGGTCGGCGGGCTCCCGCTGGGCTGGATCGCGGTCGCCTGGCTGCCGTACCCGCTGCTCGGTCTGCTGGCGTGGTGGCACCTGCGCCGGGCCGAACGCGCGGAACGCCCGTGACGGCCGCCGCAGTCGTCACCCTGCTGCTGGTCACGGTGCTGATCGGGGCACGGGGCGTCGCGGCGATGCGGACCACCTCGGACTTCCTCGTCGCGTCCCGGCGGACCTCGCCGATGCTCAACGCGGCCGCGGTCTCCGGGGAGTACCTGTCGGCGGCCTCGTTCCTCGGCGTCGCCGGGCTGGTGATCAAGGAGGGCACCGGGGCGCTCTGGTACCCGGTCGGGTTCGCGGCGGGCTATCTGCTGATGCTCGCGCTGGTCGCCGCGCCGATGCGCCGCTCCGGCGCGCTGACCGTGCCCGGGTTCGCCGAGGCCCGCCTCGGGTCGCGGTCGCTGCGCCGGTTCTGCGCGGTGGTCGTCGTGGTGATCGCGGTCCTCTACCTGGTGCCGCAGATCGTCGCGGCCGGGCAGCTGCTGACGCTGGTGTCCGGCGTCGACTACTGGGTCGGGGTCGTGGTGTCCGGGCTCGCCGTCGGGCTGACCCTGGCGCTGGGCGGGATGCGCGCGGCCACCTACGTGCAGGCGTTCCAGTTCGCGCTCAAGCTGCTGCTGTTCGCCGGGCCCGCGATCTGGCTGCTGCTGCTCGCGGGCCCGGCGCTGCGGGCCGACATGGCCGCACCGCCGGAGTTCACCCGGTTCACCGCCGCGACCCCGGTCGACTTCCGGCTCGACACCGAGCTGGTGCTGACCGAGCCGACCGTCGTGGTCGTCGACGGGGCGCCGGTCCCGCTCGCCCCCGGCCCGCACCACGCCGCCGCCGACTCCGTCTGGGTCTTCCCCGACGGCGCCGCTGTGCCCGAGCTGGGTGGCGACCACGCGTCGCTGCCGGTGCCCGGCGGCGCCGAGTGGGCGCTGCCGCTGCTCGGCGCCGCCGACACCTCGCCGCTGCTGACGACCTGGTCGGTGCTGGTCGCGACGGCGCTGGGGACGATGGGGCTGCCGCACATCATCGTGCGGTTCCACACCAGCCCGGACGGGCGCGGGGCCCGGCGGACCGCGGCGATCACCGTCGCGATGCTCGGCGCGTTCTACCTGTTCCCGATCGTCTACGGGCTCCTCGGCACGGTGCTCACCCCCGAGCTGTACCTCTCGCAGGGCACCGACACCGCGATCGTCACGCTGCCCGGGCGGGTCACCGGCGGCGGCACCGCGGCGGCACTGACCGCGATGCTCACCGCGGGTGCCTTCGCCGCGTTCCTGGCCACCTCGCTCGGGCTGCTCCTCGCACTGTCCGGCGCGCTCGCGCACGACCTCATGCCCTCGGGACTGCGCCGGCTGCGGCTGACCGCGCTGGCCGCGTCGGCTGCCGTGGTCCCGGCGGCCCTGCTGATGGTGCGCGTCGACGTCAGCGCGGCGGTGACCTCGGCGTTCACCGTCGCGGCGTCGACGTTCTGCCCGCTGCTGGTGCTGGGCCTGTGGTGGAAGGGGCTCACCGCGCGGGGCGCCTACGCCGGGATGGTCACCGGGCTCCTCGCGACGCTCGGCTCGATGGCACTGGGTGCCGCGCTCGGGCTCGGCGGGACCGCGGGGATGCTGCTCGCCCAGCCGGCGCTGTGGTCGGTGCCCTGCGCGTTCCTCGTCATGATCGCAGTGTCACTGGGCGATCACGCTCCGTCGGACGCGGAAGCTACGATGCTACGGCTCCATCTGGCCGATCGAGAGTGAGCGCTTTAGCGTAGCGGCGACATCGTCGTCAAGACCGCTCGTCGTCCGGTGCCGCGCTCGATCGTCCGGTCGTCGGCCGCTTGCATCTTGGGTCGCCCGGAGCGTGCGTGTGGGGTTCCGCACACGGCCCGAAGGCCCTTTCCTGGGTCCGGTCCCGTGGCCGTGCGTGGCTTGTGCAAGGAGGCATACGTGAGTACGACCGAGTCCGACGAGCAGCCCGGCGATCCGACGCCGGGCGCTCCCGACTGGGCCGCCGCACAGGCGAGCCCCGACTTCCAGGAGCTGCGCAGGCGGCTGCGCGGGTTCGTGTTCCCGGTGACCGCAGGGTTCCTGGCCTGGTACCTGCTGTACGTGCTGCTCGCGAGCTTCGCGACGGACTTCATGGCCACCCCGGTGCTCGGCAACATCAACCTGGGGCTGATCCTCGGGCTGCTGCAGTTCGTGTCGACCTTCGCGATCACCGTGGTCTACATCCGCTACGCCGACCGCGTGCTCGACCCACTGTCGTCGAAGCTCCGCGGCGAGATCGAGGGGACCCGATGAGCACGACAGTCCTGGCGGCGACGGCGGACAGCAACCCCGCCCTCAACATCTCGATCTTCCTGGCGTTCGTCGTCGTGACGCTGGGGATCGTGTTCTACGTCAACAACCGGCACGCGAAGAAGACCGCGGCCGACTTCTACACCGCGGGCGGCGGCTTCTCCGGCACCCAGAACGGGTTCGCGATCGCCGGTGACTACCTGTCGGCGGCGTCGTTCCTGGGGATCGCGGGTGCCATCGCGATCAACGGCTACGACGGCTTCCTCTACTCGATCGGGTTCCTGGTCGCGTGGCTGGTCGCGCTGCTGCTGGTGGCGGAGCTGATGCGCAACACCGGCCGCTTCACCATGGGCGACGTCCTGGCGTTCCGGATGAAGCAGCGCCCGATCCGCGCCGCGGCGGCCACCTCGACGCTCGCGGTGTCGTTCTTCTACCTGCTCGCGCAGATGGCCGGCGCCGGTGCGCTGGTGTCGCTGCTGCTCGGCATCTCCGGCGCCTTCGCCCAGGGTGTCGTGATCGCCGTCGTCGGCGTCGTGATGATCGCCTACGTGCTCATCGGCGGCATGCGCGGCACCACCTGGGTGCAGATGATCAAGGCGGTGCTGCTGATCACGGGCGCGCTGGTCATGACGATCTGGGCGCTGTCGCTGTTCGGCTTCAACTTCTCGGCGATCATGCAGGCCGCCGCGGACGGCTCGCCCAAGGGCGAGGGCCTGTTCGCCCCCGGCCAGCAGTACGGCAAGTCGCTGACCTCGAAGATCGACTTCATCTCGCTCGGCATCGCGCTGGTGCTCGGCACCGCGGGCCTGCCGCACGTGCTGATGCGCTTCTACACCGTGCCCACGGCCAAGGAGGCCCGCCGCTCGGTCGAGGTCGCGATCTGGCTGATCGGCCTGTTCTACCTGTTCACGCTGGTCATCGGCTTCGCGGCCGGTGCGCTGGTCGGGCCGGAGGCGATCAACAACGCGCCGGGCAAGGTGAACTCGGCGGCGCCGCTGCTGGCCGCCGCGCTGGGCGGCCCGGTGCTGCTGGGGATCATCGCCGCGATCGCGTTCGCGACGATCCTGGCGGTCGTCGCCGGTCTGACGATCACCGCGTCGGCGTCGTTCGCGCACGACGTCTACATCAACGTGATCAAGCGCGGGAACGTCGAGGACACCGAGGCCACCCAGGTCCGGGTCGCCCGCCGCACCGCGATCGTGATCGGCATCGTGGCGATCGTCGGCGGCATCCTGGCCAAGGACCAGAACGTGGCGTTCCTCGTCGCGCTGGCCTTCGCCGTCGCGGCGTCGGCGAACCTGCCGACGATCCTGTACTCGCTGTTCTGGAAGCGGTTCAACACGACCGGCGGCCTGTACTCGATCTACGGCGGACTGATCAGCACCCTGGTGCTGATCGTGTTCTCGCCGGTCGTCTCGGGGTCCGAGACCTCGATCTTCCCGGACGTGAACTTCGCCTGGTTCCCGCTGGCGAACCCCGGTCTGGTCTCGATCCCGCTGTCGTTCCTGCTCGGTGTGGTCGGTACCTACATCGGGCAGAAGCGCCACGACGGCAGCAAGTACGCCGAGATGGAGGTCCGGTCCCTGACCGGTGCCGGCATCGCCAAGGCCGAGGCACACTGACAGGCCACACCGACAGCCACACCGACCCGAACCACCCCACGCGCCGAGCCCGCGTCCCCGTCACCGGGGCGCGGGCTCTCCGCTGTCCGGAGCCCGGGCGCCACGGCCGGATCTCAGCCGCGCACGATCCCGGCCTGCTGCCGGAACGTCAGGTTGTCCTCCAGGTGCCAGTCCTCGACGATCCGACCCGACGGGCCGATGTGCTGGATGTCGATCGCACCGAAGTCGATCGCCTGCCCGCGACCGCGCGCACCCTGGTACTCGCCGGTGAAGCGGCCGCGGAACACCAGTCGCGCGGTGACCGTGTCGCCGGTGACGTACAGGTCGACGAGCTCGCAGCGGAGGTCGGGCACCGCCGCCCGGAACCCGGCCGAGGCGGCCACCGGCCCGTCCGGCCCCTGGGGCCGTCCGGCGGGCATCGTCCGGTCGACGAACGACGGGTCGACGGCCCGGTCCAGGTGGGACCGGTCGCCGGTGTCCCAGAACGTGTAGAGCTCCTGTGCGACGTCGACGGCGTGTCGGGCCGCGTCGGTGTCGAGTGACCGGTCCACGTGCACCGTGCCGGGCTCGACCAGACCGTGGCTGCGGTCGACCAGGTCGGCGTCGTCGGCCGGGCGCGGTGCCGTGCCCACCGCCACCGCCGGCCCGGCACCGGCCGCCGCCGGGCCGGCCGGGGTCCCGGGTTCGGTCCCCGCCGCACCGCAGCCGGCGAGAACGGCCGTCGCCGTCCCCGCGGCCACCACGGTCCCGATCGCCCTGTGCGCCTGCATCGCCTGTACTCCTTCCGGGACCGGTGTCTCCGTGCCCGTCCGGTACAGCGCGCCCCGACAGCGGAGCCATCCCGTCGCGCCGTCGATGCTCCGACGGTCTGCGATCGACGGAATCTATGCCTCGACGGCCGCCGTCGGCACTCCCGCGACGAGGTCGTGCAGCGCGCGGGCGTCGAGCAGGTCCGCCGGGCGCAGGGTGACGCCCTCGCGGACGTAGTGGAACGCCGCCCGCACCCGGTCGGGCTCGACGTCCTGCAGCGCCGCCCACGCCAGCCGGTACGCGGCCAGCTGCACCCCGACCGCCTGCCTGCGGTCCTCGGCGGGCAGGCCGCCGGTCTTCCAGTCCACGACCGTCCAGCCCCCGTCGGGGTCGGCGAACACCGCGTCCATCCGGCCCCGCACAGCGACCCCGGCCAGCACCGTCTCGAACGACACCTCGACCTCGACCGGCCGGCGGCCCGCCCACTCCGACGCCTCGAACGCCGCCTGCAGCTCGGCGAGCTCGGTCGCGTCGGCCTCCGAGGACACCGACTCGTCGGCGGCGCCGGGCAGCTCGTCGATGTCCAGCAGGCGTTCCGCCCCGAAGCGCTGCTCCAGCCAGGCGTGGAAGGCGGTGCCGCGGCGGGCGTGCGGATTGGGCGGCATCGGCACCGGACGACGCAGGCGGACGGCGAGCGCGTCCGGGTCGTCGGCGAGCTCGACGAGCCGGCTCACCGACAGCCGCCCGGGCAGCGACACCGTGGGCCGCTGGGCGGCCGCGGCCCGCTCCGCGAGCAGGACGTCGACGTCGGCGGCCCAGCCCTCGGGATCCCCCTCCGCGTCGACCACGCCGGCCCCGGACTCCGGGTCGGGGGCCGGGGGCAGCTCGAGTGCGAGCTGGTCGGTCTGCGCGGCGCGGCGCGGCCGCTTCGGCCGCCGGGCGCGCAGCACGGCGCGAACCATCTCGGCCCCGGAGCGCACGTCGTCGGCGCGGTCGTCGAACGGGTCCGGCGGCCACTGAGCGGTCCGTTCGACGCCGAGCGCCGGGTTCCCGGCGTCGATCTCGGGCGGGGGCGCCCAGTGCTCCAGCACGCCGACCTCGGAGCCGCCGGGCCCCTCCAGGATCTCGGCGAGCTCGGTCAGGAACGCCGACGGCTCCTTCGGCCGCTCCCCCGTCGCGGGCCAGCGGTGCCCGGACACCAGCAGCACCCGTTCGGACCGGGTGAGCGCGACGTAGAACAGCCGGCGCTCCTCGGCGAGGCGGCGCTCGTCGAGGGCGTCGTCGTGGTCGTCGAGCGCGGTCTCGACCTGCTTGCGGTCGGCGCCCGGGGGCGGCAGGTGCAGGCCGGGAAGGTCGTCGGCGTCGCCGCGCAACGGCACCGGCAGCGCGGCCGGGTCCTTCAGCCAGGACCCGGACATCTTGCGACCGGGGAAGACCTGGGAGACCAGGTGCGGGACGGCGACGACCTCCCACTCCAGCCCCTTCGCCGCGTGCACGGTCAGGATCTGCACCCGGTCCGGGGCGACCTCCACCTCGCCGGGGGTCAGCCCCTCCTCCGCCTGCTCGGCGGTCTCCAGGTAGTCGAGCAGGCCCGGGAGCGACGGCACGTCCGCGCCGGCGGCGAAGTCGGCGACGACGTCGGCGAACACGTCGAGGTGCGCCCGGCCGGTGGGGCCGGGACGGGCCGCCGTCTCGACGTCGAGGAGCAGGGTCCGCTCCACGTCGGCGACCAGGTCGGTCAGCGGGGCCGCGGTGCGGGCGCGCAGCTGGGCGAGCTCGCGGCCGATGCGCCGGATCCGGTCGAACCCGGCCGGGGAGTAGCGCTCCGGGCCGCCCGGGTCGTCGAGGGCGTCGACGAGACCGGCCTGCTCGGCCTGCTCCCCGGGCAGCGCCCCCAGCGCCAGGTCGGCGGCCGACAGCGGCCCGGGGCGCGCCGGGCGGTGCGGGACGAGCTCGCGGGCGCGCTGCCACAGCGCGGCCAGGTCGGCGATCCCGAGCCGCCACCGGGGCCCGGTCAGCAGCCGTACGGCGGCCGGTCCGGCGAGCGGGTCGGACACCACCCGCAGCGCGGAGACGAGGTCGCGGACCTCGGGGGTGGACAACAGCCCACCGAGCCCGACGACCTCCACCGGGACCCGCCGGTCGCGCAGCGCGGCGGCGAGCGCGTCCATGTCGGAGCGGCGCCGGACCAGCACCGCGGCGGTGGGCGGGGTGCCGTCGGCGTGGCCGGCGTGCCAGAGCTCGGCGATGCCGTCGGCGGTCCAGGCGACCTCGGCCGCGACGTCGGGCAGCAGGGCGGCCCGCACGTCGCCGGGGCCCGCACCGTCGAGCGGGCGCAGCTCCCCCACCCGGACGGTGCCGGGCGCGGTCCGCAGCGGCTCGGAGACCCGGTTGGCCAGCACGAGCACCTCGGCCGGGTTCCGGAAGCTGGTGAGCAGGCCGTGCACGGGGGCGGGGTCGCCGCCCGCGGCGGGGAAGTCGGTGCGGAAGCGCGCCAGGTTCCCGGCACTCGCGCCGCGCCAGCCGTAGATCGACTGGCAGGGGTCGCCGACCGCGGTGACCGAGCGGTACTCCGGGTCGTCGCCGGGCTCCGGGGCGAGCCCCGGCGGCACGCCGAACAGCGCGCGGAGCAGCACCCGCTGGGCGTGCCCGGTGTCCTGGTACTCGTCGAGCAGCACGGCCCGGTACTGGGCACGCTCGATCCGCCCGACCTCCGGGTCGGCCTCGGCGATGCGGGCCGCGAGTGCCATCTGGTCGGCGAAGTCCATGGCCTGTTCGGCCTGCTTGCGCCGGGCGAACTCCTCGACCAGCGGCAGCAGCTCGCAGCGCATCCGCTGCGCGGCGATGCGGGCCTTGTACCCGGCCGAGGGTTCGGCGCGCTGCCGCTTGCCGGGCGGGGCGTGCTGCAGCACCGGCAGCATCCGCTCGGCGAGGCGCCGCACCTGGTCCGGCTCGACGAGATGCTCCCCCAGCTCCCCGGCCAGGGAGAGCAGGTAGCCGGTGACGGTCGCGGGCACCCGGTCGATCTCCAGGTCCGCGGCCCAGGTGGAGACGACGCGGTGGGCCAGCTGCCAGGCCGCGGTCGGGCCGAGCAGCCGGGCGGCGGGCTCGGCGGGCAGCCGCAGCGCGTGCTCGCCGACCAGGCGCCCGGCGTAGGCGTGGTAGGTGGCGACGGTCGGCTCGCCCGCCAGCAGCGCGGCGCGCCGGGCGCCCGACGGGTCCAGGTCGTCGAGCAGCCGGGCCCCGGCGAGGCGGCGCAGCCGGGACCGGACGCGAGTGCCCAGCTGCTGCGCGGCCTTGCGCGTGAAGGTCAGCCCGAGGACCTGCTCGGGCAGCACCCGGCCGGTCGCGACGAGCCAGACGACGCGGGCCGCCATCGTCTCGGTCTTGCCGGCCCCCGCCCCGGCGACGACGAGCGCGGGCCCGGCGGGCGCGGCGATGACCGCGGCCTGCTCCTCGGTCGGCGGGTGCAGACCGAGCGCGCGTGCCAGCTCGGCGGGGGTGGGGTCCACGGGGACCGTTCTACCCGGCCCCACCGACAGCGGTGCCCGGCCCCCGCCGTCGTCCCGGTTCGGTCTCGGGCGCTATCCGGCGTCGTCGACGGGTGCGAACACGCGGGCCCAGTCGACCTGCAGCCGCACCTCGTCGGGGGTGGACGCGTCCGGAGCGGGGATCCACCCGGAGGCCGGGCCCTGGTCGAGCTGGATGGCCAGGTGCATCGGAGTGGTGGGGATCGCGCGGCGGTCGGTGACCTCCCACCTCTTCACCCCGTCGACGTACCAGGTGATCCGGTCGGGCAGCCAGTCCAGCGCGAAGGTGTGCCACTGGGTGAAGTCGCCGGGGCTGGCGGTCGACAGGATGTGGTTCTGCGCACCGTAGTGGACGAAGGCGGTGGCCGCGTGCCGGTCGCCGAACGGGATCTCCATCATGTCGAGCTCCCCGTCGTCGGGGAACCGCTCGGAGTCCGGCCAGAGCAGGATCGCCGGGCTGTACCCGGTGCCGACGTCGGTGCGGGCGCGGAACTCCCAGCGGCCGTAGAGCTGTCCGTCGTGCATCGCGACGCCGCCGGAGACACCGCCGCCCGCGGCCCGGGGGCGAGCGGTGACGGTGAGCAGGCCGTCGCCGACGCCGACGGCGGACGGGCGGCGCAGGCCGTTGCCGAACCCGCCGGGCGAGTTGTAGACGGTCCAGGTGGAGCGGTCGACGCGGGAGCCGTCGAACTCGTCGCCGCCGACCTGACGCCACTGCTGTGGCGGAGGTGGGGGCGGCGGGGGCGGCAGCTGGTTGTCCAGCGCGGACGTCGCCGGGTCGGCACCGGCCGTGCCGTCCGGCGGGACGAGCACGGTCCAGGTCAGCCCGGCGGCGGCGACGAGCACCAGCGCCATCGCCCCGGCGCCGTGCGCGATCCGCCGGCGCAGGCCGGTGACGGCGCGGTCCGGGCGTACGGCTCGGTCCGGGTGCCCGGCTCGGTCCGGGCGTCCGGCCCGGGCGCCCGTGGCCCGGGCTCCGCGTTCGGTGGGGCGGAGGCGGGACGTGGTGGTGATCGGCCCCGGGGCTGCGGGAACCCGTGCCGTCGAGGTCCGCAGCACGGGGGGCGACGCCGGCGGAGTCGGCGCCGGCGCTGTGGGGATCTGCGCTGTCGGGATCTGCGCGGTGGGGGTCGGCTCGGCCGAGGTCCGCGGCGGGACCGGCCTGGCCGCGGTGCCACCGACCTCCGCTGTCGCTGCGGTGGGCGGCCGGGGCCCGCAGCGCGGACCGGGCACGGCGTCCGGGGCGAGGTGCCTGCCCGTCGACCGGTGCGCGACGACGGCGCAGGTCTCCACGGTGCGTTCCGCTCCGTCCCCGACGCTCGCGGCCGCGACGGTGCCGTCGGCGCGGACGGGCCCGCGGGCCCGCGGCACCGGGGACACGGGCCCCGGTACGGCGTCCCGGGCGGCGGCGGACGGCCCGCGGGTCGCCTCGGCGATCTCGGCGCCGGAGGTCACGCCCGCGCGGCGCGCCCGGGCCCGTCGTCCGGTCGGCCACGGCTCGGGAGACGGCACAGCGGACGGCACGGGAGACGGCACGGCGGACGGCCGACGGGCGTCGGGCCCGAGGGGGCGCCCACCACCGACGGCGGTGTGCTGCGACGTGTCCGGGCGTTCCCCGCCCCGCGACACGCCACTCCCCGGTTTCTCCACGCAAGCAGGACGCACGGGACCCCGTTCGGTTGCTCCGTCAGGAGGTCGCGCGCGTCACCCCGTCTGCGGTAGAGCGATCAGGCCGGCGGGGTGCCGACCGTCGCGGGGGCGCCGTGGGCCCGCAGCACCTCCGGCACGGTGACCGTCCCGTTCGCGTCCTGGAAGTTCTCCATGATCGCGAGCATGGCGCGGGCGGTGGCACCGGTCCCGTTGAGCGTGTGCACGTTCTCGGTCGGCGCACCGGCCTCGCGGCGGAACCGGACGTTCAGGCGTCGCGCCTGGTAGTCGGTGGTGTTCGAGCACGAGGTGATCTCGCGGTAGCGCTCCTGGACCGGGAACCAGGCCTCGATGTCGTACTTCTTCGCGGCCGGGTTGCCGAGGTCGCCGACGGCGATGTTCTGCACCCGGTACGGCAGCCCCAGCTCCTGCACGATCGACTCCTCGTGGGCGAGCAGCTCCTCGTGCACGTCCCGGGAGTTCTCCGGAAGGCAGTAGACGAACATCTCGACCTTGTCGAACTGGTGCACCCGGAACATGCCCTTGGTGTCCTTGCCCGCGGCGCCCGCCTCGCGGCGGAAGTTCGTCGAGAACGCGACGTAGCGCGCGGGGAGCGTGTCGAGGTCGACGATCTCGTCCATGTGGATCCCGGCGAGCGCGACCTCGGAGGTGCCCGTGAGGTAGAGGCCGTCCTTCTCCAGCTCGTAGAGGTTCGACGCCTCGGTGGGCAGGAAGCCGGTGCCGTACATCGCCCGCTCGTTCGCCAGGACCGGGCCGAGCACCGGGACGAACCCCTCGCCGGCGAGCTTGTCCATGACGTAGCGGAACAGGGCCATCTCGAGCCGCGCGACGTCCCCGAACCGGTAGGCGAACCGCGAGCCCGACAGCCGCGCACCGCGTGCCATGTCGACCCGGCCGGTCGACGAGGCCAGGTCCAGGTGGTCGCGCGGGGTGAAGTCGAAGACCGGCGGCTCACCCCAGGTGCGGACGGTGACCGCGTCCTCCTCCGCCATGCCGTCGGCGGCGGTCGGGTCGGGCAGGTTCGGGATGCGGGCGAGCAGCTCGGACCGTTCGGTGTCGGCGACGGCGAGGGCGTCCTCGGCGGTGCGCAGCTCCTCCTTCTCCAGCTTGAACTGCTCGACCTGCTCCGGGGTCGGCTTCCCCTTGGGCCGCTGCTTGGCCGCGGCACGCAGGCTGCCGACGCGGTCGGTGGCCTCGCGCCAGCGCGCGTCGACCTCCAGCAGCGCGTCGAAGTCCGCGGACGCGCCGCGACGGGACAGCGCCGTGCGGAAGGTGTCCGGGTCCTGTCGGGCCGCCTTGAGGTCGATCACTGCTGTTCCAGCCTCTCGCGTAGTGGAGGGGCCATCGTAGGACCGGGAATGATCGGACCCTCGCGGTGGTAGTCACCACCATGAGTGTTTCCCTCGGCCGGTACGGCGTGTGGCGGCACGAGAGCGGGTTGTCCCCCGATCTCGCCGCCGAGATCGAGAAGCTCGGGTTCGGTGCGGTGTGGGTCGGCGGCTCCCCGCCCGGGGACCTGACACTGACCGAGTCGTTGCTCGACGCGACGACCTCGTTGGCCGTGGCCACCGGCATCGTGAACATCTGGGCCACCCCGGCCGACGAGGTCGCGGAGTCCTTCCACCGCATCGAGGCGCGGCACCCGGGGCGGTTCCTGCTGGGGATCGGCGTCGGGCACCCCGAGGCCACCAGCGACTACACCCGCCCCTACGCCGCGCTCGTCGCCTACCTCGACCGGCTCGACGAGCTCGGGGTCCCCCGCGACGGCCGCGCGGTCGCCGCGCTCGGCCCGAAGATGCTCGACCTGGCCCGCGAGCGGTCCGCCGGGACGCACCCGTACCTGACCACACCCGAGCACACCCGCTCGACCCGCGAGCGCTACGGCGCCGGACCGCTGATCGCACCGGAGCACAAGGTGGTGCTCGACGACGACCCCGCCACCGCGCGTGCCCTGGGCCGCCCGGCCGTCGAGAAGCCCTACCTGAGCCTGGTCAACTACCGGAGCAACCTGAAGCGGCTCGGCTGGGCCGAGTCCGATCTCGACGACGGCGGCAGCGACGCCCTGATCGACGCGCTCGTCGCGCACGGCACCCCGGAGCAGGTCGCGGCCCGGCTCGACGAGCACCTCGACGCCGGCGCCGACCACGTCTGCGCCCAGGTCATCACGCCCGGGATGGCGGATCCGGAGGGCGACCTGCGACGGCTGGCGAGCGCCCTGGGGCTCGCCAGCGCGGGCTAACCTGGGCCAGGTGCGCCCCACTCCCGACGACCCGTCCCTGCTGGGACCGTTGCGACGGCCGGCGCCACTGATCGTGGCGGCGGCCGTCGCCGTCTTCGCGGTCCTGGCCTGGGCCTACCGCGGCGACGCGACCGCCGGGCGGATCGACCGCGACGCCGACGCCGTGGTGGACGCGCTGGGACACCGGTCGGGCTCGCTGCTCGCGGACGCGGTCACCTTCGGCTCCCCGCCGACGGTCGTGCTGTTCGCGCTGCTGCTCGCCGGGCTGACCCTGTACCTGCGACGACCGCGGCTGGCCGTGCTGGCCGTCGTCGACCCCGGCCTGACCGGCATCGCGACGACGGTGCTCAAACCACTGATCGGGCGCACCATCGGCACCGCCACCGCGGACGGCTACGCGTTCCCCTCCGGCCACACCGGCGGTGCGGTCTCGATCGGGCTCGTCGTCGCCCTGCTGCTGGTGGGGCTGCTGCCGGTGGCCCGCACCGGACCTGCCGTCGCCACCCTGGCCGCGACGGCGCTGCTGGCCGGAGGCACCGTCGGCGCGGGCATGGTGCGACTCGGGGCGCACTACGCCACCGACACCGTCGGCGGGTTCTGCGCCGCGGTCGCGCTCGGGCTGGGCTGGGTGCGGCGCTGGTCATCGACCGCGTCGCCGACCGCCGGGCCCGACCGGCGCGCGTGACCTGACCACCGGCCCTGACCGACGGGGCGTCCGCTCGGTGGGGCCGGGCCCGCTCACCCGTCCACCACCGTGCGGCCCGTCTCGACCGCGGGGCAGCTCGTACGGACCGGGCAGCGGTCGCAGTCCGGCCCGGCGCGGGCGACGAACACCGCCCCTGCCGAGTCCTCGGCACAGGTCATCAGCACGTCCCGCCAGTGCCCCATCTCCTCCGGGCGCAGCGCCGCCTGCTGCGGCTCCTTGGCCTCGCCGCTCGCCTTGCGGTCGGCCAGGAACAGCAGCCGCGCCCCGCCCGGCTCCACCCCTGCCCCGACGAGCTGGTCGAACGCGCCGAGCGAGGCCGCGAGCTGGTAGACGGCCAGCTGGTGGGTGCTCGGCGGTGGCCTTCGCCGAGGTGGCCGTCTTCCCCGTCTTGACGTCGACGACGACCGGACGCCCCTGGTCGTCGCGTTCGAGCCGGTCGACCCGACCGCGCAGCCGGACCCGGCGCGCCGCCCGCGCGGCACCGCCGCCGCGCCCCGGACCGCCGTCGGTGTCGACCGGCAGCAGCGCGGGGCCGTCCGGCGCCCCCGGGTCGTCACCCTCGCTGTCGTCCCCGGCGTCCAGGTCCAGCTGCACCGGTTGCTCGACGGCCACCAGCTCCAGCCCCTCGGCACGGCTGCGGCGCACCCAGTCGTCGAAGGCGGCGAGCATCTCGCGCACCCGGACCAGCTCGCGACGCCCGAACCACGGGGCCCCGGTGTCGAGTCGCCGCCACGCCGACCGCAGTGCCTCCTCCAGCTCCGCCGGGTCGGCCCCGGCGGCACGGGCCTGGACCAGTGCGTGCACCAGGGACCCGGTGACCGCCGACAGCGCGCCGGTCTCGTCGCCGCCGTGCCGGGACAGCACCCACCGCAGGGGGCAGCCGGCGATCGTCTCGACGTCGGAGGGGGAGATCGGGACGAGCTCGCCCTCGGCGCGCAGCGGGGCGCCGTCGGACAGCTCGGCGACGCCGTACCAGTCGTCGGGATGGGCCCCGGGGACGCCGTCCGCGGCGAGCCGGGCCAGCTGGGCCGCCGCCCGGCGACGACGCGCGGCGCGCCCCGGGTCGCCGTGGTCGGGCTCGGTGACGGCGCGACGCAGCTCCCCGACCAGCTCGGCCATCACCAGGGACCGCTCGGGCCGGTGCACCGGGCGGGCCTCGGCGGCGTCGGCGGGGCGGGGGTCGAGCTCGTCGAGGAACCGGGAGGGCTGCTCGTCCTCCCCCTGCACGGCGCTGACCAGCAGCGTCGTCCGGGCACGGGTGCAGGCGACGTAGAACAGCCGGCGCTCCTCGGCGAGCAGTGGCGCCGTGCGGGAGACCGCGTCGTCGGGGGCGGCGACCCCGCCGACGAGGTCGACGAGCCGTTCGTGGCCGAGCAGGCTGCCGCGCAGCCGTACGTCGGGCCACAGACCCTCCTGCACCCCGGGCACCGCGACGACCGTCCACTCCCGGCCCCGGGCGCCGTGGGCGGTGAGCAGCTCGACCGCGCCGCCCCGGGGGGCCTGCGGGGCCAGGGTCTCCCCCGGCAGCTGCTGGTCGAGCAGGTACTCCAGGAACCCGCCGACGTCGGCACCGGGCAGCCGGTCGGTGTAGCGGGCGGCCGCGTCGAACAGGGCCAGCACCGCGTCGAGGTCCCGGTCGGCGGCCGCGCCGCCCGGGCCCCCACGGGCGCTCGCCTCGCTCCAGCGCTTCGCCAGACCGGTGCGCCGCCACACCTTCCACAGCGTCTCCTCGACCTGGTCACCCGCACCGATCGAGCGGGCGGCGGTGTCGAGCAGGCGGCCCACGTCGCGCATCGGTGCCGCCTCGGCGGGCGAGAGCATCGGCAGCGGGTCGGGCCGGCCCGCGACCGCGTCGCGCAGCATCTCGACCAACAGCGGATCGCTGCTCGCCGCGGCTGGGTCGACCTCACCCGCCTCGACGCGGTCGTCGTCGGCGAAGGTCCGGACGTCGTGCCCCGCGGCGGCGTGCATCCGCAGCAGGCCGCGGCGCAGCCGTCGCATCCGCATGGGGTCACCGCCGCCCAGCGGTGAGGTGAGCAGGGCGGTCGCGAGGTCGGCGTCGATCGCGGACGGCCGCCAGGCCGCGCGCAGCACCAGCAGCAGCGGCACGACGGCGGGCTGGCGCGGCAGCGGCACCTCGTCCGGTGGTGCGGCCAGCGGGACCCCGGCCGCGGCCAGCGCTCGGCGCAGCGCGGGCAGGGTGCGCCGCGCGGACCGCGACAGCACCGCCATGTCCGCCCACGGCACCCCGTCGACGAGGTGCGCGCGCCGCAGCCGGTCGGCGATCCAGCCGGCCTCCGCGGACGGCGACCCGAACACCCGGACCTGCAGGGCCTCACCCACCCCGGCCGCGTCCGGGCCGTCCGGGGCCTCGGGGGCCCCGTCGTCCTGCTCCGGGCCGCGCCGGGTCCGGGTCACCCCGGCGCCCGGCAGCTTCTCCGCCACCCGCAGGCCCGCCGCCCGCACCCCGGGCCGCTGGCGGTGGTCGACGGTGAGGACCTCGGTGGGCGCGTCGAGCACGGTCAGGCCCTGCGGGTCGGCGCCGCGGAAGGTCAGGACCGCCTGGTCGGGGTCGCCCGCGAGCAGCGTGGAACCGGCGTGCTCGGCCAGCGCCGCGACGAGCTCCATCTGCTGCGGGTCGAGGTCCTGCGCGTCGTCCACCAGGAGGTGGCGCACCCGGCGCCGCTCCTGCTCACGCAGGTCCGGGTCCGCGGCCAGGGTGTCCAGCGCCGCGGCGACGAGCTCGGCGAGTCAGCGCCAGCGCCGGCGCCGTGGCCTGCGGGGCGCCCCGCCCGGCCGCCCCCGCGCAGCAACGTGACCTCCTCGTAGGTGCGGAAGAACCGGGCCGCGGCGACCCACTCCTCGCGCCCGTGCTCGCGCCCCAGCTCGGCCAGCTCCCGCGGGCCCAGCCCGCGCTCGGCCGCCCGCAGCAGCAGCTCCCGCAGCTCCGCGGCGAACCCGGGCAGTCCGAGGGCCGGGTCGAGCCGCTCCGGCCAGCCCGAGCCGGGGACGGTGCCGTTCCAGCCGTCGATCTCCCCGGCGAGCAGCTCGCGGACCACCACGTCCTGTTCCGCCGAGGCGAGCAGCCGCGCGCGGCGGTCCTCGTGGCGCGCGGCGTGCAGCCGCAGCACCCCGAACGCGTAGGAGTGCACGGTCCGCACCAGCAGCTCACGGGTGGTGCGCACCCCGAAGTCCCCGGCGAGCTCGCCGCCGCCCGCGGTGAGCAGCGACGTCAGCCGGCCCCGCAGCTCCTCCGCGGCGCGGCGGCTGCCGACCAGCAGGAGCACAGACCCGGGCGGCTCACCGGCCCGGATGCGCCGGACCACCGCGTCGAGCAGCAGGCTCGTCTTGCCCGTGCCCGGCCCGCCCAGCACCCGCAGCGCGCCGCGCTCGTGCGCGAGCACCCGCGCGGCGGCACCGGTCCACTCCCGCGCGGGAGCGGGCCGGGGGTCCGCACGCACCAGGCGCGGCGACGCCTGCTCGGTGGCTGTTCGGCTCATGGGGCGATGAGACCACGGGGCACCGACAGCGTCAGACTGCAGGCGTGGACTCCGAGATCCTGGAGCGGGTGCGCGAGGTCGTCCGGTCGATCCCGCCCGGACAGACCCTCAGCTACGGCGAGGTGGCCGAGCTCGCCGGGATCCGCTCGGCGCGTCTGGTCGGCCGGATCCTCGCCGAGGACGGCCACGACCTGCCGTGGCACCGGGTGCTGCGCTCCGACGGGCGCTCGGCCCCGCACCTCGCCGCCGAGCAGGCGGCCCGGCTGCGGGCCGAGGGGATCCTGATGGTCGACGGCCGGCTGCCCCGTGAGCACCGCAGGCGCTGACCGGCCTCACCCGCCACGGCGCGCGCCGATCCCGGCGACGATCGCCTCCACCCCCCAGGTGAAGGCCTCCTCCGGCAGTGCGACGACCTCGTCGCTCAGGGCGTGGCTGAGCGGCTGCGCGTCCGGGTCGAGCCGGGCCCGGCGGTGCTCGGCGGTGTACGCGGCGCCGCGGACCGGGTCCCGGCGCTCCTGCTCCTCGATCACGAACCCGACGACGTAGGCGTTCACCGTGGCCAGCGCGCGCTGGGCGTCGAGCGGGGCGAACCCCGCGGCGACGAGCGCGGCCAGCGGCACCTCCAGGGAGCGCAGCGCCTCGTCGTCGAGCAGGCGGGTGCCGGCGACGAGCATCGCCCCGTCCCGGTAGCCCCGCAGCGTGTCCCGGGTGCCGGCCGCCGCGGTCCGCAACAGTGTCGCCCAGTCCGACCCGGCCGCCTCCCCGACGCGCTGCAGCACCCGCCGCACGACACGCGTCGCCATCTCGTCGCGCAGCGCCGCCATGTCCGGCAGGTGGTAGTAGAGCGCGCCCGCACGCACCCCGAGCCGAGCCGCCAGCGCGCGGGCGGTGATCGCGTCGAGCCCGCCGTCGGCGAGCAGCTCGAACGCCGCGTCGACGATGGCCTCGCGGTGCAGCGCCACCGGACCCCCCTTGACGTTGAACAGTGTTCAGAGGAGTGTAGGCCACCTGGATTTGAACAATGTTCAACGGAGGTGCCCCATGAAGGCCGCTGTCGTCACGTCGTTCACCACCCCGCCCGCGTACGCCGACTTCCCGGATCCCGATCCGGTCGCCGGGACGGTCGAGGTGCGCATGCTCGCCGCCGGGGTGCACCAGCTGGTGCGCTCGGTCGCCGCGGGCAGCCACTACTCCGCGGGGGACCGGCTGCCGTTCGTCGCCGGCGTCGACGGGATCGCCGAGTTCGACGACGGCCGCCGCGTCTACACCGGTGGCTGCCCGGACCCGTACGGGACGATCGCCGAACGCACACTGGTCCCGGCCGGCTGGGCCGTGCCCGTCCCGGACGCGCTGCCGACCGAGCTCGCCGCGGCCGTGGTCAACCCGGCGATGTCGTCGTGGATGCCGCTGGCCGACCGCGGTGTCCCGACCGGCGGGACGGTCCTGGTCCTGGGTGCGACCGGCGCCTCCGGCTCGCTGGCGGTGCGGATCGCGCTACACCACGGCGCGGGCCGGGTGGTCGCGGCCGGGCGCGACCCCGCCGCGCTGGAGCGGGTCTGCGCCGACGACCGCGTCGTCGGCGTCCGGATCGGCGAGGACCCCGCCGCGACGACCGCCGCTCTCGTGGCCGCGCTCGACGGCGGTCCCGACGTCGTCCTCGACTACCTGTGGGGCCCGGTCGCGGTCGCGGCGTTCGACGCGCTGCGCTCGGGCAGCCTGCAGCACGGCGGGCGGGCGGTGCGCTACGTGCAGATCGGCTCGCTCGCCGGGCGGACCGTCGAGCTGGACGCGGCGATCCTGCGCGCCCGCCGGATCGAGGTCACCGGCAGCGGCGGCGGGAGCATCGACCCGGCGCTGCTGTTCGCCGAGCTGCCGCGGCTGCTGGACGCCGTCGTCACCGAGGGTCTCGACGTGCCGGTCCGGACCGCGGAGCTGGCCGACGTCGAGCGGGCCTGGACCGCCGACGGGCCCGGGCGCCTGGTGATCACCACCGGGTGACCCGTCGTCGCCGACCGAGACACCCCGGTCAGCGGGGAGCGCGGCCCTGCACCCAGGTCGCGCCGCGGTCGTCGTCGGTGCCGATCCGGGCGGTGAGCCCGTGCGCGGTGAACACCTCCGCCAGCACCGGCGCCTGTGCGGTGCCGGTCTCGATGAGCAGCGTCCCGCCGGGAGCGAGCCACTCCCCCGCCCCGGCGGCGACGCGGCGGGCCGGGCCGAGGCCGTCGGCGCCGCCGTCGAGCGCGGCGCGGGGCTCGTGGTCGCGGGCCTCCGGGGGCATCGACGCGATCGCGCCGCTGGGTACGTAGGGGGTGTTCGCGACGAGCACGTCGACCCGGCCCCGCAGCCGGCCGGGGAGCGCGGCGAACAGGTCGCCCGTGTGCACCGTCCCGATCCCGGCCAGGTTCGCCGCGGCACAGGCGGTGGCGACCGGGTCGGCGTCGGCCGCGTGGAGATCGACGGCGCGGGAGTCGGCGGCGCGACTGTCGGCGACATGACGGTCGGCGCCGTGACGGTCGGCGGCGGCCCGGCGGGCGACGGCGAGGCCCAGCGCACCGCAGCCGCAGCAGAGGTCGACCACCAGCGGTCGGTGCCCGGGAGCGAGGGCCGGCAGGGCGGCGACGGCCGCGTGCACCAGTGCCTCGCTGCGACGGCGCGGCACGAACACCCCGGGGGTGATCCGCACCCTCAGCCCGTCGAAGTCCACCCGGCCCAGGACGTGTTCCAGCGGTTCACCGGCGATACGACGCCGTACGAGTGCCTCCCGCTCCGGGCCGTCGGCCGCGGTCGCGAGCAGCGCCGCCTCGTCCTCGGCGAACACGCAGCCCGCCGCCCGCAGCCGGGCGACCAGGTCCGGGTCGGGCCGGGGCACGGTCAGGCGGCGAGCACCGCGGCGGCCCCGGCGGCGTAGCGCTTGAGGACGGCGGCGACCACGTCGTCGTGCACGCCCAGCGGGTCGGCGACGACGTCGGCGCCCGAGCCGAGCAGCCGTGTCTGGAAGACACCGGGTGCCAGCAGCCAGGACGCGACCGCGACCCGCTGTTCCCCGGCGTCGTGCAGCCGGGCGACCAGCTCGGCCACCGACGGGCTGCCGGTGGCGGCGAACCCGACCGGGACGGGACGGCCGACCCGGCGGGCGAGCATCCCGGCGCTCGCGTGCACCTGGGCGACCGCGGACGGGTCCGACGAGCCGGCCGCGGCGAGGACGACGGCGTCGCCGTCGCGGTAGCCGGCCGTGCGCAGCCGGTCCAGGGCCGCTGCGGCGAGCAGCGGGTCGGGCCCCATGGAGCGGGTCACCGCGAACCGGGCCGGGTCGGCGCCGGCCTCGGCGAGCTGGGCGGGCAGGTCGGTGCGCACGTGGTAGCCGGCGGCGAGGAACGCGGGGACGACGACGGCGCCGTCGTGGCCGCGGTCCCGCAGCCCGATCACGGCGTCGACGACCTTCGGACCGCGGACGTCGACGTAGCAGATCTCGACCTGCGGGCCGCGTGCGGCGACGGCCTCGGCGAGCGACCGGATCACCGCGTCGGCGGCGTCGGAGCGCGACCCGTGCGCGACGAGCAGCAGCGGGAGTCCGGTCACCGGGTCACCTCCGGGTCCTCGGCGCAGTGCGCGCCGTGCTCGGGTTCCAGTGCGAGCCGGTAGCCGCGGCGCACCACGGTCTGCACCAGGCCGGGGACACCGAGTGCGGCGCGGAGCCGGGCGATGGCGTTCTCGACGGCGTGCTCGTCGCCCGCACCACCGGGCTGCGCGGCGAGCAGCTCGGCACGGGACACGACCCGGCCGGGCCGCCTGGCGAGCAGCCGCAGCAGCGCCATCGGCGTCGGCGGGAGCGGGCAGAACCTGCCGTCGACGAGCACCGCGTGTCCGCGCAGCTCCAGCTGGTGGCCGCCGACCGGGAGCCTGCGGGCACGGGCCGGGGCGACGGACTCGCAGGTCCGCACCATCGCGCCGAGCCGGGAACGCTGCGGCTGCACGGTCGGCACGTCGAGCGCCTCCAGCGGCGCCGCGGTGACCGGGCCGACGCACAGCGCCAGCACGGGGCCGCGCAGCGCGGTGAGGAGCTCCTCGCGCAGACCCCGCTCCCCGGCACGGGCGAGGATCCCGGCCGCGGCGGGGGCGCTGGTGAACGCCAGGACGTCGATCCCGCCGGCCAGGGTGGTGTCGATCAGCCGGTCCAGCGGGGCGAGGTCCAGCGGCGGCGCCCACCGGTAGACCGGCACCGTCACGACCTCGGCGCCCGCCATCTCCAGCGCGTCGACGACGTCGGGCAGCGGCTCGCCGTGCAGCTGCACAGCGATCCGGGTCCCCTCGACGCCGCGGTCGAGCAGGTGCTCCAGCACCTCGGCGGTGGACTCCGACTCCGGGGACCAGGCGTCGACCAGGCCCGACGCGCGGATCGCGCCGCGCGCCTTGGGCCCGCGGGCCAGCATCTCCGACCGGCCGAGCGCGGCGAGCAGCTCCTCGCCCAGCCCCCAGCCGTCGGCGGCCTCGATCCAGCCGCGGTAGCCGATCCCGGTGGTCGCGACGGTGATGTCCGGTGGTGCCGCGACGAGCTCGCGGGTGCGGCTCTCCAGGTCGGCGTCGTCGGCGAGGGCCACGATGCGCAGCGCGGGCCCGTGCTGGACGGTGGCGCCGCGGCGCTCCAGCATCGTGGCCAGCTCCTCGGCGCGCCGGGCCGCGGTGATCCCGACGGTGAACCCGGCCAGCGGTGGCACCGCCGCCGCGTCGGGCGCGGCGGCGACGTCTCGTGCGGCGGATCGGGTCACCGGTTCTCCGTTCCTCCGATGTCCCGGCCGGCCGGCGCTGAGGACGCGCGGAGATGGCCGGGAGCGTCGCGGGTGGTGGTGGGCACGACGGTACGGGAAGGGGCGTTCACCGTAGCCCGACCTGCAGCTCCTCGCCCATCACCCGGACCACGAACGCGGGCAGGCTCACAGCGTCGCCCTCGTCGGCACCCGCCAGGCAGCGGCCGTCGCGCAGGGCGAAGACCTGCTTGTACAGCGGCGAGGCGACGGTCGGCTCGCCGCCGCGGTCGCCGACGATGCCGCGGGAGACGACCGCGGCCCCGGTGAACGGGTCGATGTTGCCCAGTGCGTACACCGAGCCGTCGGCGAGACGGAACAACGCGACCTGGGTGTCGCCGACGAGTGCGGCGACCCCCCGGCCGGGCTGCAGCCGCTCGACCGGGCAGACCGTGAGCCAGCCGGTGGGCTCGGTCCCGGCCGGGGCGGGCGCGGCGGTCGTGGTCGCTCCGGTGCTGGTGGCGGTGGTGGTGCTGGTGCTGGTGGACGCGTCGAGCTGGGTGCTCATCGGGAGGACACCTCCGGGAGGCCGATCAGGACGGGCTCGTCGGGACGGCCGGGGGCGGGGACGTTCTGTCCCCGCTCCTCGACGAAGCGGACGGTGGGGTCGGGGGTGTCGGGCGCGTTGACGAAGGACACGAACCGCTCCAGCTTCTGCGGGTCGGCCAGGACGCCGGCCCACTCGTCGGCGTAGGAGTCGACGTGGCGGGCCATCGCGGCGTCGAGCTCGGCACAGATGCCGAGCGAGTCGTCGACGATCACCGCGCGCAGGTGGTCCAGCCCGCCCTCCATCGCCTCGATCCACGGCGCGGTGCGCTGCAGCCGCTCGGCGGTGCGGACGTAGAACATCAGGAACCGGTCGATGGTGCGCACGAGCGTCTCGGTGTCGACGTCGGAGACGAGCAGCTCGGCGTGACGCGGGGTGAAGCCGCCGTTGCCGCCGACGTAGAGGTTCCAGCCGTGCTCGGTGGCGATCACGCCGAAGTCCTTGGAGCGGGCCTCGGCGCACTCGCGCGCACAGCCGGAGACGCCGGACTTGAGCTTGTGCGGGCTGCGCAGCCCGCGGTAGCGCAGCTCCAGCTCGACGGCGAGGCCCACCGAGTCCTGCACGCCGTAGCGGCACCACGTCGTGCCGACGCAGGACTTCACGGTGCGCAGCGACTTGCCGTAGGCGTGTCCGGACTCGAACCCGGCGTCGACCAGGCGTCGCCAGATCGCGGGGAGGTCCTCGACGCGGGCGCCGAACATGTCGATCCGCTGCCCGCCGGTGATCTTGGTGTAGAGCCCGAAGTCGCGGGCGACCTCGCCGATCACGATCAGGCCCTCGGGGGTCACCTCGCCACCGGCGATCCGCGGGACCACCGAGTAGGTGCCGTTGCGCTGCATGTTGGCGAGGAAGTGGTCGTTGGTGTCCTGCAGCGTCGCGCGCTCACCGTCGAGGACGTGCTCGTTGTAGAGCGACGCGAGGATGGACCCGACCACCGGCTTGCAGATGTCGCAGCCCGAGCCGCGGCCGAAGCGGGCGACCAGGTCGGAGAACGACCGGATGCCGGCCCCGGCGACGATCTCGAACAGCTCCGCGCGGGAGTGGTCGAAGTGCTCGCACAGGGCCTTCGAGACCTCGACACCCTGCTGCTCCAGGATCCGGGCCAGCGCCGGGACGCACGAGCCGCAGGTGGTGCCCGCGCGGGTGCACGCCTTCAGCTCCGGCACGGTGTGCGCGCCGTCGGCGATCGCCGCACACAGAGTGCCCTTGGTGACGGCGTTGCACGAGCAGATCTGCGCGGAGTCGGGCAGCGGCGACGCGTCGGGCTCGGCCCCGCCCTTCGAGATGAGGGTGACCGGGTCGTCCGGCAGCCGGGACCCGACCAGCGGGCGCAGCGAGCCGTAGCGCGAGGCGTCGCCGACCAGGACCCCGCCGAGCAGCGTGGACGCGTCGTCGGACACGACCAGCTTGGAGTAGGTGCCCTCGACCGGGTCGTTGACGACGATCTCCAGCGCGCCCTCGGTCGTGGCGTGCGCGTCGCCGAAGCTCGCGACGTCGACGCCGAGCAGCTTGAGCTGGGTGGACATGTCCAGCTCCTCGGGCGTCATCCGGGCCTGCCCGCCGAGCAGCCGGTCCGCGACGACCTCGGCCATCGCGTAGCCGGGCGCGACCAGGCCGTAGGTGCGGCCCTCCAGGGCGGCGCACTCGCCGATCGCCCACACGGCGTCGTCGGAGGTGCGGCAGCGGTCGTCGACCCAGACCCCGCCGCGTTCGCCGACCGGCAGGCCGCAGTCGCGGGCGAGCTGGTCGGAGGCGCGGATGCCCGCGGAGAAGACGACGAGGTCGGCGTCGAGCTCGACGCCGTCGGAGAGCGTCCCGACGAGCCGACCGCGGTCGGCGGACACCGCGGACAGCGACACCCCGGTCCGCACGGCGATGCCCTGGGCGGTGACCAGCCGCTTGAGCAGCGCGCCGCCGCCCTCGTCGACCTGGACCGGCATCAGCCGTGGCGCGATCTCGACGACCTGCGGCGACAGCCCGAGCAGCCGCATCGCGCGGGCCGCCTCCAGGCCGAGCAGCCCGCCGCCGACGACGATCGCCGACGGCCGCCCCTTGCGAGCCGGGTCGTCGGCCTGCCGCCGCGGCGGCCGCCTTGATCGCGTCGAGGTCGTCGAGGGTGCGGTAGACGAAGCAGCCGGGCAGATCCTTGCCGGGCACCGGCGGGACGAACGGGTACGAGCCGGTGGCGAGCACCAGCGCGTCGTAGGCCAGGGTGCGGCCGGACGCGGTGGTGACGCGGCGGACGTCGCGGTCGATCGAGGCCACGGCGTCGCCGAGGTGGTAGGTGACGAGCGGATCGCTGCGCAGGTCGTCGTCGTCGAGGCGCAGCTCCTCCTCCGACTTGCCGTCCACGTAGGAGGACAGGGCGACCCGGTCGTAGGCGCGGCGGGTCTCCTCGCCGAGGACGGTGATCTCCCAGTCCCCCGCGGTGTCACGGTCCCGGACGGCGGCGACCAGGCGGTGGCCGACCATGCCGTTCCCGACGACCACCAGGTGGCGGCTCATGTGCATCTCCTCCGTCACGATCGCTCGGGAACGACGGTAGGAACGCGGGATTACACGGGGACTGTGCGCGATTGCAGCGCCGTTACGAGGTCCTCATTCCGGGTGGCGTCCCGGTGTGAGATGCGGGCTCGTCATCAGCGGACGCCGAGGTGCTCAGCGGCTGTCGACAGGTAGGGCATCGCCGACCAGGCCTGGCGGTCCCCGATGACACAGAAGCAACGCTGCGCCCGGGTCACGGCGACGTTGACCAGGTTCGGCGCCGAGGTGACCCACCTGCGGGCGCCATCGGAGCCGCCGCCGAGCACGAGGACCACGGCTTCGGCCTCGATACCCTGCACCGAGTGGAGGGTGCCGACCTTCACCAGATCGTCCTCCGTCGGCTCCTTCAGCCGCTTCGCGTCACGGCGGAGCCGACCGGCTGCAGCCCACCGGACGTCAGTGAACGGCGTGACGACGCGGATTCCGGAGACCGGCAGCTCCCTCCGGAGCTTCGTGACCACATCGGCGAGCATCTCGATCTCCTCCTCGACGACATGTCCCCGCGCCTGGCCGCGGACGTCGAACCACACGCTCGGCAAGGGGAACTCGCCGATCCGTTGCGGGGTGCCGAACACCATCGGGGTGTGGCCATAGGCGATCGTGTTGGCGATGTCGAACATCGGCCCGCGTAGCGGGGCGCCGATCCAGTCGTCGGTCGCCCGGGCTGCCGTCGGGTCGCGCGGGGGCACCCGCCGGCCGAACCGGTTGAGCCGGTCGGCGGCGGTCTGCGCGGAGCGCGCATCGGGGAGCCACTGCTCGTCGACGGCGAAGTGGCGGGCCAGAGCACGTTGAGCCGGACGGGGAGTGGTCACGATCGGTTCCAGCTGCATCGGATCGCCGATGATCACCGCGCGCCGACAGCGTGACAGCCCCCCGACCACCGACTGCGCGGTCGCCTGGCCGGCCTCGTCGACCACCAGCCAGCCGAGCGCATCGACCTCGACGCGATCGAACAGGCGCGGCAACGACGCGAAGGTCGTGGAGACGACGGGGACGGTGAGGAACAGGCCTTGCCACGCCGCAAGAACCGCTGCGGGTGGCATCCCGCCCGGACCCGCGAGTACCCGGCCGGCGGTGATGAGCATGCGCCGGAACCGGGTCGGCGCACCCAGGACGAATGCCTTGTGCAGGGTCAGCGCCGCGAGGAACAGCTCCGACCGCGCCCGGTCCAGCTCCGGATCCGCCCAGGGGGCGGTCAGCTCGAAATCCGCGTCGTCGGCGTCGGCGACGGGTGGCAGCGTCGGCGCCGTACGCACGATCTCCTCGGCGCGCGCGAGATCGCCCCGCATCGTCGCGTGCTTCCGGTCGAGCCCGGTCAGCTGCTCTTCGGCCTGCGCGGTCGCGGCCCGGGCCGCGTCGAGCTCGGTCTCCGCGGCTTCCCACTGCTCTCGCGCGGTCCGCTGCCGTCCACGCAGCTCGACGCCGTCGGCGTACCAGCTGCGTCGGACCGCCCACATGCTGAACAGAGAGTCCCAGAAACCAGGCTTGCCCGCGACGTGACGATCGAGATCGGCCGTGGCGTCGTCGAGCCGGGCTCGCAGCCGGGATGCCCGGTCGGCCGCCGTCCGTTCCTCCCCGCGGCGCGCCGCGACGATCTCACCCTGGGCTCGCAGCTCCCGTTCGGCCGAGGTCGTCGCGTCGCGCAGCTCCGGCAGAGCGGAGACGGCGGCCGCGACCGCTGTCTGGGCTGCCGTACGTCGCGCGACCTCGTCGCATGCCGCCCGGAACCGTCGACGGGCCTCGGACCAGGACGGTCCCGACGCCGAGCCCGTCGTCAACCGGTTGAGAAGGCCGACCCGCCGGGGCGCCGGTGCGCCTCCCTTGGGGCGGGGCGCTCCATCACCGTGCAGGACTCTGCTGGTGAAGGCACGGTTGTTGCTCCGGTTGCCCAGCGCCGCGGCGACGAGTCCCCAGGACGGGCCTTCGAGCAGATCGTCGGTGAGCTCGGGAAAGTAGTCGCACCGGTCACGCGCATCGAACTCCGCGGCCACCGCCTTCGCCCCCGGGATCTCGTGGGTGATGTTCTTCGCCGCGTCGTTGCCGTTCGTCGCGACGACCACCTCGAAACCGGTCAGCTCGGGCCGCAGCAGATCGATCTCGCGAAGCTTCTCCCCGTCGTCGTAGGTCAGCACGCCGCCGAATCCGTCGGAGGGCCGCTCGAGGGTGGCGAGGACCTTCGCCCGGTCGACCACGAGCGCGGCGATGAGGTCGCGGATCAGCGTGGTCTTGCCCGTTCCGGGTGGGCCGTTGACCGCGAACAGCCCTGACGAGCTGGACAGCTCGGCATGGATCGCGTCGACGGCGAACTGCTGTGCCATCGCCAGGGGGCGGTCGCTCTCCGTCGGCCACCGGCCCGCGGGCTTGCACTCAGGGCCGACCAGCTTCAGGACCTCGTCGCGGTGGTCCTGCACGTCGCGGCGCCGCTCGTCATCGATGTCGGCGTCGGCCGTGAGGTAGTCCCGCAACGCGCGGCCTGCCCCGCCGTCGCGCAGCAACGCCGCGATCCGGTCCAGGTCGTCGGCGATCATGCTGTTGAGCAGGGGCGCCTCCAGCGGCCGCGGCGGGCGGTCGGGACGCCGTCGCCGCTGCCAGCACTCGACCCGGATCCCGGCCGGCTGCAGGACGTCCGCGATGCCGAGCGCGGCGGAGAGTTCCCCCACGAACTCGGTCAGTTCCGTCGCGGTCAGGTCGTGCATGGTGACCCGGTGGACGGGCGTCGGTACGGCCGAGCCGCCGGCGGGCTCGGTGTCCCCGCGCGGCCCGGCTGCCCGGCGTGCGGTGAGCACCTTCTCCACGAACTTCCCGGCCACTCCTCCGGCGATGGTGCCGATCAGAGGACCCGCGATCGTCCCGACCACGGGTCCCACGAGCGCCCCCATCGCCGCGGTGACGATCCCGTCGACCCCGGTGCCGGCGGACTTGGCCCCCTCATCGAGCGCATCGCGAGCCGCGGAGGTGACCTGTGTGCGGACCGCGGCACCCGCACGCGAGACGACCGACCGGTCGGTTCGCCCGCTGTCCCGCGCCGGCGGGACGGCGGACGGGGGTGACACGACGGGAGGGTCGCTCAACCCGGTCAACGCCCGCCGGAGCGCGCTCTGCTCCCGTGCCAGACCGTCGAGCCATTGCGCTGAACCCGGCCCTGGGGAACGGAGCCTGCCGGTGGCCCACGCGGCGCTGGACAGCACCGGGGTATCCGGCCCGATGACCCCGTCCGGGCCGACGACGAAAGCGATGACCGCGGACGTGACGCCCTGCGCCCGGGTGCCGGCGGTGTAGGGCGACTCGGGGCCGAACGCCGAACAGAGCTGGTCCACCACTCGGGCGGCCTCGTACAGACCGAGGTAGACCGTGTAGCACCATTCGTAGTCGGACCGGATCGGCCGTCGTTGTACCGGGTGCTCGGGTTGCCACGGCAACAGTCCGTCCGAGGCGACGTCGACGACCACCCGCGGCTGCTCCTGCACCGGATCGGGCACCTTCTGCACGTCGAACAGCTCGACGGCCCGCCAGAACCCCACGATGTCCGACGCCCGTCCGCTCGAGCCCACGCTGTACCTCCCGGTGACCGTCCACCCGGGATCGTAGATCAGTCAGGGCACTCACCGGAACGGAACGACTACATTCGGTGCCCGGCGGACGGGGCGTCAGGCGACCTGGACCTCCGGCGGGTCGATGTCGGCCAGCCAGTCCCGGATCCCGCAGACGACGTCGCGGCAGCTCCCGCAGCCGGTGGCGGCCCGGGTGCGCCGCGAGAGCGCGTCGACGTCGTGGGCGCCCGCGCGCCAGGCGCTGACCAGGGTGTTCTTGGTGACGCTGTTGCAGCGGCAGACCACGGCGGTGCCCGGCATCCGGACGGGGTCGGTGGCGGAGGACGCCTCCCCCGGCAAGGCCCGGCCGAGCAGCAGCGCGAGCCGGTCCTCGGGGGCCGGGGCGCCGGAGTCGTACAGCTCGGTGATCATGGCCGCGGCGTCGGGGAGTCCCATGAGGACGGCCCCGACGACGCGGTCGTCACGCAGCGCGAGCACGCCGTAGCGGCCGCGGCGTGGGTCGGAGACGCGCAGCTCCTCCTCGCCCGCGGTGGGGTCGCCGAGGGCGGCGAGGTCGATGCCGCGGGCCTTGAGCCGGGTGACCGGGCGGGTGCCGCGGTAGCGCGCGGCGGGGTCGGTGCCGGTCAGCAGGTCGGCGAGGACGGCGGCCTGCTCCCAACCGGACTGCACGAGCCCGCCCGGGGCACCGGCGTGCTGGGCACAGTCGCCGACGGCGTGCACCCGGCCGTCGTCGGTGGCGAGGCGGTCGTCGACGAGGATCCCGCGGTCGACCGCGAGCCCGGCGTCGGCGGCCAGCCCGGTGTTCGCGCGCACCCCGGCGGCGACGACGACGTGGTCCGCGGCGACCCGGGAGCCGTCGTCGCAGTCCAGGCCGGTGTCGGGATCCCAGGCCTTGGCCCCGACGCCGCAGCGGACGTCGACGCCGAGCCCACGCAGCGCGGTCGCGAGCACGTCTCCGGCGCCCGGGTCGAGCTGGCGCTCCATCAGGTGGGTGCGCGGGTGCACCAGGGTGACGGCGACGCCGCGTCCGGCGAGCCCGCGGGCGGCCTCGACCCCGAGCAGCCCGCCCCCGACGACGGCGATCCGCGCGCCCGGCACCGCCACGTCGAGGATGCGCTCGCAGTCGTCGAGATCGCGGAACAGGCTCACACCGCGGGTGGGCACGTCGCGGTCGCCCGCGTCGGCGAGGCCGTCGACCGGCGGGAGCCAGGCCCGGCAGCCGGTGGCGAGGACCAGTTCGTCGTAGGGGTGGGTGGTGCCGTCGGCGGCGTGGACGACGCGCGCGGCCCGGTCGAGCTTCGTCGCCGCGACACCGGTGTGCAGGTCGACGCCGTCGACGACGGGGAGCGCGACCATGGCGGGTCGCAGCCCGCCGGCGAGCACGGTGGACAGCAGCACCCGGTTGTACGCAGGGCGGGACTCCGCGCCGAGGACGGTGAGCGACACCCGCTCGCCGTCGGGGTCGCGCCGGCGGACCTCCTCCACGAAACGGGCACCCACCATGCCGTGCCCGATCACCACCACGCGCCTGCTCATGCCATCGACGGTAGGAATGGGGGGTTACGAGGGGAACGCCCGCCATTGCACGGGCGTTACGAGGTCCTCATTCTCGGCGGGCGCAGACCGTGAGCCGGGACCCACCCACCTCGGCGCCCGTGCCGGGACCGACGAGGCGGGCCGAGGGCGTGCGAGGTGCGGCGGAGCCCGTGCCGGGTGCCGCGGCCACCAGGGGATCGACCACCGCAGGGTCCTCCCGCCGTGCGGGACTCGGCAGCCCGCGCGAGGTGGGCGGGGGCAGCGGGGCGAACGCGGACGGGGCTCAGCGGTCGAGGACGGCGGAGACGCGGCCCGCCCAGCGTTCGTGCGCCGATTGGCGGGTGATCCCGGCGGCGCGGCCGATCGTCTCCCAGCTGGTCCCGAGGCGCCGCAGCCCGACCAGCTGCGGCAGCGGGTCGAGGCCGGCGGCCAGGGCGATCCGGAACGCGGCCACCTGCCAGGCGGTCTCGCGACGGGCCGGACCGTCGGTGCCCTGCTCGGCGTCCCACTCCGGCGTGCCGGGCAGCGGCGGGGGCCCCGCGACGGCGTCGGCGCGGCGGTCCAGCTCGGCGACCGCCGCAGCGGTGACGGCCCGGGCGGCCTCGGTGACGTCGACGACGAGGGCGTGGTCGAGGGTCGTGCGGTGCTCGGATGCGGGCATGCTCGTCAGGGTAACCCTGACGAGACACGGTGTCCGCCGGATTCCCGGCGCCGGCCGACGCGGTGCTCCACGGCCCGCGCGATGATCCGTTGTTCGCGCGATGATCCACGGTCCGCGCGCGTCCGGACGCGCGCGAACGACGGATCAGCGCGCGGACCGGCTCGCTCGGGCGGCGGCCCCGGCGCCCACCGGGAGCGCCGGGGCCAGGCCGTCGGTCGCGACTCCGGCGGCGTCAGCGGCTCCGGCGGTGTCAGCGGCTCCGGCGGTGGTGTCCCGCCCGGTCCCGGCGGGTTCCAGCCGCACCGCGGCCACCTTGAACTCCGGCATCCGGCTCACCGGGTCCAGGGCCGGGTTGGTGACGTTGTTCGCCGCCCCCACGCCGCCGAAGTGGAAGGGCAGGAACACCGTGTCCGGGCGCAGCGTGGCGACGCAGCGGACGCGCGCCGTCGTCGTCCCGCGGCGGGACACGACGTCGGCCAGGTCGCCGTCGCCGAGACCGTGCCGGGCGGCGGTGTCCGGGTGCACCTCCACGAACACCTCCGGCGACACCTCCGCCAGCTCGGCAACCCGGCGGGTCTGCGCGCCGGACTGGTAGTGCACCAGCACCCGGCCGGTCGTCACGGTCAGCGGGAATCCCTCGTCGACACCCTCGTCCGGTTCGACGTGGTCGACCGGCAGCATCCGGGCACGTCCGTCGGGGTGGCCGAAACGCTCGGTGAACAGCCGCGGGGTGCCGGGATGGTCGTCGGCGGGGACCGGCCAGTGCAGCGCCTCGCCCGCGTCGAGCCGGTCGTAGGACACGCCCGCGTAGTCGGCGATCCCACCGGCCGAGGCGCGCCGCAGCTCGTCGAACACGGCCCGCGGGTCGGCGGGGAACTCCCCCGGCGCGTCGAGCGCCGCGGCCAGCCCCGCGATCACCTCCAGGTCGGTGCGCACCCCGGGCGGCGGGGCGAGCGCGCGACGGCGACGCAGCACCCGTCCCTCCAGGTTGGTCATGGTCCCCTCCTCCTCGGCCCACTGGGCGACCGGGAGCAGGACGTCGGCGCGCATCGCGGTCTCACCGGGCAGCACGTCGGCGACGACGAGCAGGTCCAGCGCGTCGAGCCGCTCGGCGACGGCGCGGGCGTCGGGCGCGGAGACGAGCACGTTCGAGCCGAACACCAGCAGCGCACGCGGACCGCCGGGGCGGCCGAGGGCGTCGAGGAGCTCGACGGCGCTGCGGCCGGGCCCGGGGATCGAGGTCTCCGGCACCCCCCACACCCGTGCGACGTGCGCGCGGGCGGCCGGGTCGGTGATGTGCCGGTAGCCGGGCAGCTGGTCGGACTTCTGGCCGTGCTCGCGCCCGCCCTGGCCGTTGCCCTGCCCGGTGATCGTCCCGAACCCGGAGCCGGGGCGGCCGGGCAGGCCGAGCGCCAGCGACAGGTTGATCCACGCCGCGACGGTGTCGACGCCGTGCGCGTGCTGCTCGGCACCACGCGCGGTGAGCACGTAGCGCCGGGTGGACTCCGCGAGCCACCGCACGACGGTGCGCATGTCGGCGGCGGCGACCCCGCAGACCCGCTCCGCGCGCTCGGGCCACCACTGCGAGGCGATCGCCCAGACGTCGTCGAAGCCGGTCGTGCGTTCGTCCACGTAGGACAGATCGAGGTGTCCGTCGACGACAGCGGCGTGCAGCATCCCCAGCGCCAGGACCAGATCGGTGCCCGGGCGCGGCGCCAGGTGCAGCCCCCCGGAGGCGAGCGCGCGCTCCGCGGTCGGGGTGCGCCGCGGGTCGACGACGACCAGTCGCGCCGCGGTCAGGTGCGACATCAGCGGCGGCATGGTCTCGGCGACGTTCGCCCCGGCGAGGACGACCAGCTCGGCGTCGTCGAGGTCGGTGACCGGGAACGGCAGCCCACGGTCGACGCCGAAGGCCCGGTTGCCCGCGGCGGCGGCCGAGGACATGCAGAACCGGCCGTTGTAGTCGATCTGACTGGTGCCCAGCGCGACCCGGGCGAACTTGCCGAGCAGGTAGGCCTTCTCGTTGGTCAGCCCGCCCGCGCCGAACACCGCGACCGAGTCCAGCCCGTGCTCGGCACGCAGCGCGGCGAGCCTCGCGGCGACGCCGGCCAGGGCGTCGTCCCAGCCGGTCTCGACGAAACCGGTGTCGCGCGAGGCTCTGACCAGCGGCGACGTCAGGCGTTGCGGATGGGTGAGCAGAGCGCCGGAGGTCCAGCCCTTCTGGCACATGCCCCCGGCGTTGGTCGGGAACTCACGGGCGTCGACCTCGCCGGACGGGCCGACCCACTGCCCGCACTGCAGGGCGCAGTACGGGCAGTGGGTGGCGGTCCGGTCGTCCGGACCCACGGTTCAGACCCGGGCCATCGCGGCGGCGTCGGTGCTCCCGACCAGGGCCGGGCGCGGCCGCAGGTAGACGGCCCAGGTGACGCCGATGCACAGGACGTAGAAGACCAGGAAGCTCCAGAACGCGGGCGTGCCGGACTGGACCGTCATGAACGACTGACGGAAGGCGAGGCTGATGAACAGCCCGCCCAGAGCGCCGACCGCGCCGGCGATGCCGATGACAGCGCCGGACAGCCGTCGCGCGGTGTTGAAGGAGGTCTCCCGGTCCGCGCCCCCGGCGATCGCGACGCGGGCCCGGCCGGTGAAGATCGCCGGGATCATCTTGTAGGTCGACCCGTTGCCGACACCGGACAGCGTGAACAGGGCGATGAAGCCGATGGTGAACAGCGTCAGCGACTCGATCCCCGAGGCGAAGATGATCACCAGGGTGGCGACGGCCATGCCGACGAAGTTCCACAGGGTGACCACGGCGCCGCCGAACCGGTCGGCGAGCTTGCCGCCGTAGGGCCGGGTCAGCGACCCGATGAGCGGGCCGATGAAGGTGACCGCGGCGGCCTGCAGCGGGGTCCGGTCGAACTGGTTCTGCAGGACCAGGCCGAAGGCGAACGAGTAGCCGATGAACGACCCGAACGTCCCGATGTAGAGGAACGACATGATCCAGGTCTGGCGGTCGCGGCAGGCCTCGGTGAAGGCGCCGGTGTCGTTGGACATCGCGGCGATGTTGTCCATCCGCTTCCAGGCGAGGAACGCCGAGATGACGATGAACGGCAGGTAGATCGCGAGCAGCACCCGCGGGTAGCCCGCACCGAGGGTGGCGATGACGAGCAGGCCGAGCAGCTGCGCGACCGGCACGCCGAGGTTTCCGCCGCCCGCGTTGAGGCCCAGCGCCCAGCCCTTCTCCTTCTCCGGGAAGAACGCGTTGATGTTCGCCATCGAGGACGCGAAGTTCCCACCGCCGACACCGGCGGCCGCGGCGACGACCAGCAGCGTCGTGTACGACACGCCCGGCTCCAGCACCACCATCGCCAGGATCGTGGGCACGATCAGCAGCGACGCCGCGAAGATCGTCCAGTTGCGGCCGCCGAAGCGGGCGACGGCGAAGGTGTAGGGCAGCCGCAGGATCGACCCGACCAGCGTCGGCACCGCGACCAGGAAGAACTTCTGCGCCGCGGTGAACCCGCACTCCGGCCCCATGAACAGCACGAGGACCGACCAGATCGTCCAGATCGAGAAGCCGATGTGCTCGGAGAAGATCGACTGCCAGAGGTTGCGACGGGCGATGGCCGAGCCGGTCCGCTGCCAGAACCCCTCGTCCTCGGGGTCCCAGTGGTCGATCCAACGGCCGCCGATGCGGCGCCCCGGGGTGGAGGTGGTGGTCACGGATCGGTCTCCTGATCGCCGGCGGTCACGTCGTCGACGACGCTAGGGAGCCCCAGTTTCCGACGGGTGGCCCCACGTGACACCCCCGAAACGCTTATCTCACACGGGAGCCGCGACGGCTGTGAGCCGCCTCAGCGCATCGGGACGCCGAGCGGGGCGTCGCAGAACGCGCCGCCCACCCGGTGGTGCACCGGGTCGGCCGGGTCCGGCGGGGGGCCGTCGAGCAGGTCCGCGGCGTGGACCTCGGCGTCGTCGCGCGGGTGGTAGCCGATCGCGGCGCCCTCCTCGAGCGACCACCAGCGACGGGTGTTGGCCGACACTCCCCACACGACGTGGTGCCCTCGGGTGCTCGGGTCGACCGCCGCCTCGACCAGGCGGGCGGCGTCGTCCGGGGACAGCCAGGTCGCGAGCATCCGGGCGTTCGACGGCCGCGGGAAGCAGCTGCCGATCCGCGCGGAGACCACGGTCAGGCCGAACCGCTCGTGGTAGAGCCTGCCCAGCCCCTCCATCGCGTGCTTGGACCAGCCGTAGTAGGTGTCCGGGGCGTGCCCGACGGTCGCCGCCAGCGGGACGCCGTCGTCGCGGGTGCGGAAGCCCACGGCGTGGTTGCTGGACGCGAGCACGACGGTCCGCACCCCCGCGGCGACCGCCGCGTCGAGCACGGCGCGGGTCCCCTCGACGTTGACGGCCAGGATGTCGTCCCAGCCCGCCTCACCGCTGATCCCGGCGAGATGGACGACGGCGTCGGCCCCGTCGGTCGCGGCCGCGACCGCGTCCCGGTCGGTCACCGAGCCGGTGCGGACCTGCTCGCCGGGGCCGGCCTGCAGCTCCGCGGTGTCGAACAGGCGCAGGGTCCGGCCGTCGCGGGCCAGCTGGGGACGCAGTAGCGTCCCCATGTTCCCCGCGGCTCCGGTGAGCAGCAGCGTGCCGGGAGCGGACACCTCAGAGCCGGCGGCTGACCAGGCTCGCGACCCGCTCGATCCCGGCCAGCGACTCGGCCGTCGCGTCCGGGTGCTGGGCGTGCAGGGCCAGCCGGTAGAGCACCGCGCGCAGCAGCGACTGCGGCCACTCGGGCAGCTCCGACCAGCGCTCGACCAGCTCCTCGTCGGCGCCGCCCCAGGCCACCGCGTCGACGACGACGACCGCCGCCGCCCACTCCGCGGGCCGCCAGAACGGCACGAGGTCGAGTACCGCGGGCCGCCCCGTCGGGTCGAACAGCATGGCTCCGAACAGCTCGCCGTGCACGACCTGCGGGGTCAGCCGGATCGTGCGGCGGTGCGCGGCGAGCTCGGCGAACAGCCGACCGCCGGTCTCGGGGTGCAGATCCAGCCGGCGCTCGCCGAACGCGGCGGCGGCGGACCGGGACAACAGGTCGTCGCGGTCGTCGAGCAGGCGCGGGCGCAGCACGGTCGCGGTGGCGGCGTGCAGGCGCAGCGAGGCGGCGACGACCTCGTCGTGCCGGGGCTCGGGGACGCCGGGCACGTGCCGGGACGCGGCCCAGCCGCCCACGACCCACCGGCCGTCCGAGCTGCGGACGGGGCGGGCGAGGCGGACACCGTCGACCTCGAGGTTCTCCAGGACCGTCGCCGACCAGGCGGCGACGACGTGGTCGGACACCGGCCGCAGCAGCACCTCCCCGCACTGCCAGGCCCGCTGGCCCGCCCACACGACGGGACGGGGGGACGTCTCACGCACCCCGAAGGCGGTGCGGACGTGCTCGGGCAGGACGCTCGCGGCCGGCGCGGTGGCGAGCGTGCGGGCAGCGGTCACAGCGGGGACGGTACCCGCGCCACCGGCTCACGTTCGTCACGCCACGCCCGAACCGCGCGTCGCGCCACGACCGATCGGGTGAACGGCGGGCCGATCGGGGCTCCCGCACGCACGACCAGCGTGGCCGGCTCCGCACGGAGCCGGCCACGGGAGACACCCCACTACCAGGAGCTGCCGCCGCCGGAACCCGATCCGGAGTCCGAGCCGGAGTCCGAGTCCGAGCTGGATCCCGAGTCCGAGCCCGACGACCGCGACCCCGAGGACCCGGAGTCCGACGACCGGGATCCCGACGAGCCGGAGTCCGACGACCGCGACCCCGACGAGCCCGAGTCCGACGACCGGGACGACCGCGAGCCCGAGGACCCCTGGTCGGAACCCCGATCGGAGGACTGCGAGGCGGACGACCGCGAGCCGGAACCGTCCGAGGAGCTGCCAGACGAGCTGCCCGAGGAGCTGCGCGAGGACTGGCTGGAGCCGGACCCCTCCGAGCCGCCGCCGGAGCGCGAACCGGAGGACCCGGTGCGCTCGGCCATCTGCTCGGCCGCCTGCCGGTCGGCCTCCGCCAGCACCGGCGCGGCCGCCTCCGGTCCCAGGGCGGACTCGACGTAGGGCCCGGCCACGGCGGTGACGATGCCGCCGGAGCCGCCGGAGCCGCCGGCCCCCTGCGCCCCCGAGCCGGACCGCTCCGTGCCGACCCCCTCCGACGGCGCGACCGACGAGGGCGCGCTGAGCACGGGCGCGCTGGGCGCGCGCAGGGTGGTCTCCGGCGAGGCGGCCGCGGGCGCGGCGGGCTCCTCCCGCGGAGCGGGGGTGGACGGGCGGGGGGCATCGTCGGAGGAGCCGGAAGCGGAGTCGCCGCCGGAGCGGGCGCCGGCCCCGGGGCCGCCGGGATTCTTCCCGGTCAGCCCGCTCGCGACGTCGTCGACGCCCTTGCCCACCGACTCGGCGGCGTCCCCGACACCCCGTGCGGCGGCGCCGACGCCGTCGCCGAGCTTCTTCACCGGCCCGTCGGACGACGCCGGTGCGACCTCGGCCCGGTTCGCCTTCTTCCCCGCGTCGGAACCGGCACCGGAACCAGCGCCCGAACCAGCGCCCTCCCCGGGGCTCGGCGCGCCGCCGGCCAGGTTGGCGACGCCGTCGGCGGCACGGGACACGGCACCGCCCAGCTTCTCCCCCGGCCCCGCGTCCCGGCCGGCTGCGCTGCCCGGGCCACGGGCCGAGGCACCCTCCGGCCCCTCGGCGCGCGGCCGGGTCTCGTCCAAAGGGCCCCGCGGGTCGGGCGGCCCGGCGGTACCGACGTCGGCGCGCTCGCGGTCCCCGCCGGTCTCCCGGCCACCGGCCAGGACCTCGGGGTTGCGGCGCACGCCGGACGGCTCCGGGGGCGCGGGGTCCTCGCCGCGGGCGAGGGCCAGCACGTCGTCGGAGACCTTCTCGGTCTCGTCGCCGTCACCGGGCAGGGGGGCGGTGCGGGCCCGGTCGATGCCGTCGTCGATGGCGGCCAGCCGCTCCGCACAGGCGTCGCGGTTGCGGGCACGCAGGTCGCGCTGCTCCTCGAGCGACGCGGCCGCGGCCATCTGGTCGGGGGTCCGACGGGTGGCGGGCGGCAGGGCGGCGACGATCCGGTCCATCTCGGCGAGCTGCTGCTCGGCGGCGGCCAGCGCGTCCACGGCGTCCTGCCGGGAGCTGTAGACCTGCAGCTGGGACTGCAGGGCGGCACGCTGCTGGAGCAGGGTGTCGCGCTGCTGCTGCAGCTTGGCGACCGCGACCGGGGTGCGCTCCGTCTCGTGCGCGGACGCCTGCCAGGTCCGTTCGCTCGCGTTGAGGGTCCCGAGCTTGTCGTCGAGGGCCGCCAGCGCGATCCGGGCCTGCCCGGCCCACTGGTCGGCGGTGCGGTCCTGCGGCGCCGGGGTCCCGGTCACCGACGGCGAGGTCGCCAGCGCGTATCCGCCGAGGAGCACGGCCGTCGCGCCGATCAGGGCCAGCGTGCGCCGGTGCCGCAGCGGGCTGCGCGGGACCCGCAACGGTCCGGGGCGGTCCGGGCCCGACGACGCGGCCGGGCGCGCCGCGACGAGCCGGGTCGCCGTCCGCTGGGCGGGCACCGCGGGCTCGTCGACCTCGACGGCCTCGGGCTCGCGCAGCCACGGCAGCGTCTCGGCGAGCTGCTGGTCCCCCGCCGCCTGCGCCGCGGCCCGGCGGGCCTGGCGGGCCGCCAGCCGGTGGGCGGCCGAGCAGTAGCGCCGCTGTGGGCGGTCTCCGGACACGTCTCCGGTGGGCTCCAACGGTGCGTCGCACCCCTGTAGGGCGCATGTGCGCAACGAGTGGTCCACCGAGCGTCCTCCCGATCCTGGCGATCGCGTGCATCCCCATGTCGCGGCGATCGGCGGGAATGTTTCGCCCAACGGGCGAACAGCAGGGTCGAACGGGCCATGTTCACTCGGACGGTCGCGTGCGATCGATGAGCGGTCACCCTGTGCCACATCGGGAACCGCGACGGCCGCCGTCCCGGGTGTACCGGTGACGGCGGCCGTCGGTGTAGTGCGGAGCGGGTCGGACCGTGGTCAGTAGGTGGGCTGCGACGGGTCGATCTGCTTGACCCAGGACAGCACCCCGCCGCCGACGTGGACGGCGTCGCGGAACCCGGCCTTGTGCAGCGCGGCGAGGGCCTCGGCGGACCGGCCGCCGGACTTGCAGTGCAGCACGACCGGCTTGTCCTGGGCGATCTCCGAGAGCGCGGCGCCGGACAGGATCCGGTCCTTCGGGATCAGGACCGAGCCCGGGATCCGCACGATCTCGTACTCGTGCGGCTCGCGGACGTCGATGAGCTGGAAGTCCTTGCCCGCGTCGATCATCTGCTTGAGCTCGCCGACGGTGATCGTGCTGCCGGCGGCCGCGTCCTGGGCCTCCTGCGTCACGGTGCCGCAGAACGCGTCGTAGTCGATCAGCTCGGTGATCTTCGGCGTCTCCGGGTCCTTGCGGATCTTCACCTGACGCCAGGTGGTCTCCAGCGCGTCGTAGATCACCAGGCGGCCGAGCAGCGGCTCACCGATGCCGGTGAGCAGCTTGATCGCCTCGTTGACCATGATCGAGCCGATCGAGGCGCAGAGCACGCCCAGCACGCCGCCCTCGGCGCAGGACGGGACCATCCCGGGCGGCGGCGGCTCGGGGTAGAGGTCGCGGTAGTTCAGGCCCTGCCCGTTCGGGGCGTCCTCCCAGAAGACCGAGGCCTGGCCCTCGAAACGGAAGATCGAGCCCCAGACGTAGGGCTTGCCGAGCAGTACCGCGGCGTCGTTGACCAGGTACCGGGTGGCGAAGTTGTCGGTGCCGTCCAGGATCAGGTCGTAGTCCCGGAAGACGTCCAGCACGTTCTCGCTGGTGAGGCGCTCGTTGTGCAGGCGGACGTCGACGAAGGGGTTGACCTCGCGGATCGAGTCGCGGGCCGACTCGGCCTTCGGGCGGCCCACGTCGGACTGCCCGTGGATGACCTGACGCTGCAGGTTCGACTCGTCGACGACGTCGAACTCGACGATGCCGAGGGTCCCGACACCGGCGGCGGCCAGGTACAGCAGGGCGGGCGAGCCGAGGCCGCCCGCCCCGACGACCAGCACCTTCGCGTTCTTCAGGCGCTTCTGCCCGTCCATCCCGACGTCGGGAATGATGAGGTGGCGGCTGTACCGCTCCACCTCCTCCTTGGTGAGCTCGGCTGCCGGCTCCACCAGTGGCGGTAGCGCCATCTCGTCCACTCCTCGCGGGTTGCGTGCGGGTCTCAGGGCGTCTCAACGCGCCACGTGCGCGTCATCTTCCCGCACCCGCTCCGACCGGCACCGCGTCCCACAGCGCGGCGACGGCGTCGGCCACCGCCGCGGGCCGCTCGATCTGCGCGACGTGCCCGGCGCGGGGCAGCACCAGCAGCCGCGCCCCGGGCAGCGTGGCGGCCGTCCGCGCGGCCAGCCGCGGGGACACGATGCGGTCCTGCTCCCCCCACACCACCAGCGACGGCACCCGCACCCGGGCCATCCGGCGCCAGATCTCGCGCCCGGCCCACAGCCCGAGGAGGCCGCGGGTGGCGCCGTCGGTCGCCGCGCCGGCCCAGGGCAGCGTCGCGCGGTGCTCGTGCTCGGAGATCAGCTCCTCGAGCCGGCGGGTGGAGCCGCGCTGCGGGTCGGCGAAGCAGACCTTCACGATCCGCTCGGCCCTGGCACGCAGCGGCTCCTGCGCCAGCGCACGGCGCGCGCCGCGCCCGAGCAGCGGCACCATGGCCAGCGCCATCCGCGGGTCCGACAGCCGTCGCGGGTCGGGGCGCCGGTCCGGCACCGCGGGCGAGACCAGGGTGAGGCTGCGGACGAGTTCGGGACGGCGGGCCGCCACCGTCGTCGCGATCACGCCGCCGAGGGAGCTGCCGACCAGGTGCACCGGGCGGTCGCGCCCGGCCAGCCAGCACAGGAGCGCGTCCGCCATGCCGTCCGGCCCGAAGTCGGCGACGGCGGTCGGCTCGGACAGCCCGAACCCGGGCAGGTCGACCGACAGGCCGGTGGCCCGCGGCGCGAGGAGCCCGGCGAGGTCGGTCCAGTTCGTGGCCGACCCGGCGAGGCCGTGGACGTAGACGGCGTCGGCGTCGGCGGAGCCGGGGGTCTCGCGCACGTGCAGGGTGACCCCGCCGGAGGTGACCGCGCGGCCCGGCCACGGCGGGCGTTCCGCCGAGGCACCCGGGGACGTCTCGACACCCGGCGTCGGCACCGGGGCGGGCACGGTGACGGGCGGGTGAACGGACATCGACGGGGCGGCGACCATTCGACCAGCATAACGTGTCGCGCACGTCACTCGCCGTGCCGGGTGACGCCCGTCTCGCTGTGATCACCGTCCGCGTCCGGCGCTCCACGGAGCGCAACGTGACGGCCCCCCGGACGTTGTACCCCGTGGACGACGCGACGGAGGAGGTGGGCATGGGGCGGATCGGCGGATCGGCCGCGGCCCGGCTCGCCGGGTTCGGCGCCGCGTCGGTGCTGGTGTTCACCGCGGCCTGGACGGCGGGCGGCGCGGTGGGCAGCAGTGCGGTGGGCAGCGGGGTGGGCGGCGCTCCGGAGACCCCGACCGCCGGTGCACCGGGCGACGCCGACCCCGGTGACGTGCGCGGCGACGGCGGTGTCCTCGCCGCCGGTCTGGCCACCGGGGACGCGACGACCGGCGCGGGGGGTGTGCTCACCACCGCGGCCGGCTACACCCTGACCCCGGTCGGGATCGTCTACCCGTGGCGCGAGCCGACCGAGGTCGCCTTCACCGTGACCGGCTCCGACGGCGCCCCGGTGACCCGGTTCGACACCCCCTCCGACGGCTCGGGGGTCATGGACGTCGCCGTGCTGCGCCGCGACGTCGCCGGCTACCAGCGGCTGCGGGCCACCCAGGGCCCCGACGGCGTGTGGCGGGCACCCGTGCGGTTCCCCGGCCAGGGCGTCTGGCGGCTCTACGCCGGGTTCACCCCGACCGGCGGCCCACACCTCGACCTCGGGGCCGACCTGCACGTCCCCGGCACCTACGGCGCCTTCACCTTCCCGGCCGAGAACCGGGCGGGGCTCTGCGGGGGCAGCGACCAGCAGGTCCGCCTCGACGGCGCCCTGGTCCCCGGCGGGGAGTCCCGGCTGTTCGCGACCGTCGGGCGCGACGGCACCCCGGTCACCGACCTCGAGCCCGTCGACGGCGGCGCGTTCGGCCGGATGACCGCGGTCCGCCAGGGCGACCTGGCCCGGTTCCCCGTCCGCCCCGAGATCACCGGCGCGGCCGCCGCCGACCGCTCCGGGCCCGGGGTGGCGTTCGCGGTGTCGGTCCCCGCTCCGGGCAGCTACCGGCTGTTCCTCGACTACCGCTCCGGCGGTGTGCTGCGGTCGTGCGAGTTCACGCTCCCGACCGCGCCGGGGAGCTGACGGCGGTTGCGTCCGGTCCTGCGGGACGCCGCGCGGGCGGTGGCGGCCCTGCTCGCCCTGCTGCTGCCGCTCGCCGGTCCCGCCCTGGCCGGCGCGACGTGGGCCCCGCACTGCGCGGCGGTGGCCCTGCTGGTCGCCCTCGCCGTCGTCGCGACGACGGGGGGCCCTGGCCTGCGCGTCGCCGCCCGCGGCCTGTGGGAGGGCACGGTGACCGCCGAGACCGGCGTCGCGGCGGCCGTGCTCGCCGCGCTGGGGTGGTCGGCGGCGGTGCAGGCCGTCGCGGCGGTCTCGCCCGCGGGTCCGGTCCCGGTCCCGACCGACCCGCTCGCCGGGCCCGTCCTGCTGCCCGGGGTCGCCGCGGTGCTGACCGTCGTCGCGGCGGCGGTGCAGCGCACCGGGCGCCCACCCGGCCCGCACGGCGGGGACACCCGGGCGGACGCCGACGAGGTCCGCGCGGGCCTGCGCGCCGTCGCCGACCGGTGGAGCGCCCTGCTCACCCCGCCCGCGGCGCTGATCGCGGTCGCGGTGACCGCGTTCGCGGCGGGCACCGGCACCCCGTGGCCCGCCGCGGTCCCGGCCGGGATCGCGGTCCTGGTCGGGGCCTGCCCGCTGCCGCTGCTGGCCGCGCTGCCGGCGGCGCTGCGGGCCGCGGACCGGGCGGGCGGCGACGCGGTGCGGCTGCCGGTGCCGTGGCCCGGCCGTCGCGATCCGGTGGGCTGGACCGGGTCCGCCGGCGGACCGGGGCTCGCGGGCCGGGTGGACACCGTCGCGCTGGCCGGGCCGGACGTGCTGACCGGCACCGCCCCCGGGACGGTCACCGTGCACGCGGGCCGCGGCGAGGATCCGGCGCTGGTGCTGCGGCTGGCCGCGTCGGTCGCCGCGGGTGCGCGGCCCGGGTCGGACCTGCGCACCGCGGCGCGGGCGCTGGCCGCGGCCGTCGACGGCCCGGTGCCCGACGTCGCCGAGGCCGACGAGCAGCCCGGCCTCGGGGTGTCCGGCCTGGTGGCCGAGCTGCGGGACCCCGGCCCGGACGGCGGCGGCACGACCGCGACCGTCGTCGCGCACGCGGTGCTGCTCGGCAGCCCGGACTGGCTGGCCGAGCACGGGATCCGGGTGCCACCGCCGTTGTCGGTGGAGCGGGAGCGGGCGGTCGCCGAGGGCCGGGCGGTCCTGGTCGTCGCCTGGGACGGGTGCGCCCGCGCCGTGCTCGCGCTGCCCCGGGCGCCGCCCCCCGAGGCCCGCCCGGAGATGTCGGAGCTGGTGGCGGCCGGGGTCACGCCGGTCCTGCTCACCCCCGACGACGACGGCGCCGCCCGCGCCCTCGCCGCGGCGACCGGTCTCGACCCGGCCGACCCCGACGCCGTCCGCCCGGGGCTGGACCCGGCGGCACGGGCCGCGGCCGTCGCCGGGCTGCGGGTGCGGGGCCGCACGGTCGCGGTGGCGGGCGACCCGACCACCGACGAGGCCGCGCTGGCCGCCGCCGACCTGGCGGTGGAGCTGGTCCCCTGGCCCACCGCCGACGGCCGGCCCACCGCCGACAGCACCGGGACCGGGTCGGGGTCGGGGTCGGGGTCGGGGTCCACCGAGCACCCGGACGACGCCCCGGACACGCGCCCGGACCCGGTCGTCGCGCCCGCGCACGGGTCGGAGAGGATCTGCGCCCGTGGCGGTCCCGCCGAGGTGGCCGCCGCCCTGCTGATCGCCCGCCGGGCGCGGGCCCGGGCCCGCTCGTACGTCCGTGCGGCCGTGGTGCTCGCCGTCGCCGGCGTGGTCCTCGCCGTGCTGGGGACACCCGCGGTCGTGGTGGCCGCCGTGCCGGTCCTGGGTGCGCTCGGGCTCGCCGCACGGGGACCGCACCGCCGATCGTGAGAGGTTGTCACCCTTCTGCGGCGACACCCGTTCACGGATCGTTCGTCAACGCGGTTACCTGCTAGTAGGGTTATCCCACGACGGTGAGAGGTAGGGGGCCCATGACCGGAACCGCCACGCCACGGGGCGCACGACTGTCCCGCGGCGCGCGTCGCGCCCAGCTGCTGCTGGCCGCCCGCGACGTGTTCGCCGACCAGGGCTACCACGCCGCCGCGATGGACGACATCGCCGAGCGGGCGGGTGTCTCCAAGCCCGTGCTGTACCAGCACTTCCCCGGGAAGCTGGAGCTGTACCAGGCGCTGCTCACGACCTACGCCGAGGAGCTCGTCGAGCGGGTCTCCAACGCGATCGAGCGGACCGAGCACAACAAGGAGCGGGTGCAGGCCGCCGTCGCGGCGTACTTCGACTTCGTCGCCGGCGAGGGCAAGGCCTACCGCCTGGTGTTCGAGTCCGACCTGCGGGGGGACCCGGAGGCCGCGGCGCTGGTGGAGAGCGCGCTGGACCGCTGCATCGACGCGGTCGCCGGCGCGGTCACCGCCGACGCCGGGCTGGACCAGGACCGCGCGCGGCTGCTCGCCGTCGGGCTCGTCGGGCTGAGCCAGGTCGGCGCCCAGTTCTGGCTGGACTCCGACCAGCGGGTCCCGCGCGACGAGGCGGTGGCGCTCATGGCGTCGCTGGCGTGGCGCGGCATCGCCGGGTTCCCGAAGCAGGGCCTCGACCAGATCTGACGCCCCACCGCCGACGACGGGGCGGGCGGCTCAGGCCACCTGCTCCGCCGTGGCCCGGCGCACCAGCGCGGCGATCCGGCCGGTGACCCCGCCGACCCGCTCGACCGGGAGCATGTGTCCGGCACCGGGGAACACGGTCAGCTCGGCGCGCGGCAGGCTGCGGTGGATCCGTCGGGCGAACCGCGGCGGCGTGAGCCGGTCCCGGGTCCCCACCAGGATCTCCACCGGCAGCGAGGAGAACGCCGCCAGCGCCTCGTCGCGCTCGTGGGTGGTGAGGGTCGGGGTGAAGCCGGAGATCGTCGTCGGACGGCAGTCGGCGATCGCCTCGCAGGTCGCGCGGACGGCGAGCCGGTCCGGCCGGGTGCCGAGCAGCAGCGGCTGCAGACCGGCCCGCAGCAGGGTCGGGTGGGTCGACAGCGACCGGCGCTCCGTCCACAGCGGACTGACGGTCACCTTGTCCTTGCCGGCCAGGAAGAGCTTCGCCGGCAGCCCGGTCATCCCCAGCGTCGCCGCCGCACCGAGGCCGCCGCTCGCGGTCGCGACGAGGGCGACGCCGGCGACCCGGGACGCGACGAGGTCGGGGTGGCGCTGGGCCAGCGCCATCGCCGTCATCCCGCCCATCGAGTGCCCCGCGATGACCAGCGGGCCGCTCGGGGCGAGCCGGGTGATCACCTCGGCCATGTCGTCGGCGAGGACGTCGAGGGTCTTGAGCTCGTCGGGGGTGTCGTCGGAGCGGCCGTGCGCGCGGTGGTCGTAGCGGATCACCCGCGGGGCGGGGCCGGCACCGGGCGCGCCGACGGCGAGGGCGTCGGCGACCGGGGCCCAGCAACGCTCGTCGAGCGTCCAGCCGTGGGCGAGCAGCACCGTGACCGGTGCCGACTCCGGACCCGAGACCCTGGCGAACAGGCCGGTCCCGTCGCGGGTGACGATCCGTGTGCTCATCGCGGGATGCCTCCTCAGATCAGGTGGGCGCGCTTCCACAGGGTCTCCGTCGGGCCGCCGACGATCCCCTGCTCGCGCAGGAACGGCACGAGCTTGCGCGAGGACCAGCGCAGCATCTCGTGGTGGTGCGGGTTGGCCAGCGCCGCCTTCCGCCCGACCGCCGGGGCGATCCCGACGCTGCGGTAGACCTCGGGATGGATGAGGTTGCGGGCGACGACGAACGCGATCCGCGCGGTGAGGTAGCGGGCCCAGACACGTTCCGCGCGATTGGTCCTCGGCATGATCCGCTGGAGCTCCTCCCGGGCGTAGCGGACGTGCCGGGCCTCCTCGGTCACGTGGATCTTGTTGATCATCCGGGACAGCGGCTGGACACGCTCGTCCCGCATCCCCTCGCGCTGGAGCTGGTCGAGGATCTCCTCGACGAACAGGGTGCCGGCGAACATCGCCGGGCCGGTGCCGATGGTCTTCATCAGCCGGCCCTGCTCATGGGTGAGCCGGCGGGGGGTGTAGTCCGGCACGCCGTAGCGCTCGGTTGCCTTGGCGAACATCATCGAGTGCCGGCACTCGTCGGCGATCTCGACCAGCGCGTACTGGATGTGCGCGCGACGGGGGTCGCGGTCGTAGGCGTAGCGCAGCAGCATCTGCATGAGGATCATCTCGAACCACAGCCCGATCCGGGCGACGCTGCAGAACTCGTGCACCGACAGCGTGATCCGCTGCTCCTCGGTGAGGCCGTCCCACAGCGGCGTGCCGTAGAGCGACACGCGCTCGGGGACGATGCCGTACCGACCCTCGACCAGCGGGGCGTCCCAGTCGATGTCGATCGAGGGGTCGTAGGAGGTCGTCACCGAGCTCTTCAGCAGCCGCCGAGCGGTGTCCTCGCGGTCCGCGAGGTGGGCCTTGCTTCCGGTCCGGGCGGGAGCGCTCATCGGTCGCGCCTTCCTGACGAGGGGCCTGCGGTGGCGGGTTCCACACCCGGAACCCTTGCTGTTACCGCCAGTAACAGTTACCACTGGTAACGTGCCCCAGGAGCCGAGGGATGTCAAGCCCGATGCGCGCAGCCGCCGACGGGAGGAACGGCGGACCGAGATGGTCGCCGCCGCCGTCGACGCGATCCGCGAACACGGTGCCGGGGTCTCGGTCGCCCAGATCGCCGGCGCGGCCGGCATCACCAAGCCGGTGCTCTACCGGCACTTCGCCGACCGCGCCGACCTGCAGCGCGCCGTCAGTGAGCACGCCGCGGACATGCTGATGCAGCGGATCTACCCGGTGCTGGCGATCGACGCCGAGCCGATCGAGCACGTCGCCGCCGTCATCGACGCCTACCTCGGGATGATCGAGGAGGAGCCCCAGCTGTACCGGTTCGTCGTCGCGAACCCGGCCGAGCCGGTGCCGGGCGCCGAGATCGCGCAGGACGTGCGCGGCCAGATCGGCGCCCTGCTGACCACGCTGTTCGGGGAGCGGCTGCGCGCCCAGGGCCGCGACTCCGGCGGCGCCGAGGCGTGGGCGCACGGGATCATCGGGATGGTCCAGACCGCGGGCGAGTGGTGGCTGGAGCGCCGGACGATGAGCCGTGACGCGCTCACCAACTACCTGTCCGCGCTGATCTGGGGCGGGATCGCCGGCGTCGCCGGGCTCGACTCCCCCACCGCGACCGCCGACATCCTGCGGCTGGTCCCCGAGCCACAGGTGCACGAGGGGTCGGTGCAGGACCGGTGAGCGCCGACCACGACCACGATCACGACGAGGGCTACCGCGGCCCCGCCACCCTGGTGCTGGGCGAGGAGACGGTCGAGGTCGAGGTGCTCCTCGACGCCCGGCACGAGCCCTTCGACGGCAGGCTGCACTGGGCGGGCCGGGTCGCCGCGCACCCCCGGCTCACCGCACTGCTGGGCAGCCGCGGCGGCACCGCAGAGGTCCGGACGCCAGGGCACACGGCCGTCGGCACGCTGTCCGAGCCGGACGTCTGGGACCGGTTCCGGATCACCGGCACCGGCAGGCCGCCGTTCGCGCTGGACGGGCCGCCCCCGCCGGAGACCGACTGACCGGCCCCCTCCCCCGGACACGCGTCGGGCCCGGCCCCGCGGACGGGTACCGGGCCCGGACGACCGTGGGTGCGCTCAGCCGCTGAGGCCGAACCCGACCCGGCGCTCCTCGGACGGGCCGATCTCCACGTACGAGATGCGCGCGACCGGGACGACGTAGCGACGGCCCTCGTCGTCGGTGAGGTCCAGCAGCCCGTCGTCGGACTTCATCGCCCCGCTCACGAGCTGGGCCACCTCGTCCGGCGTGCGGTCGCTGGACACCACGAGCTCCCGCGGGGTCTCCGCGATGCCGATCTTGACCTTCACCGGTGGTCCTCCCGATCCGTCACTTCTGATCACCTTGCCCGCGCCAGGCTAGTCGAGATCGGGCCGGAGCATCGGCGAGCCGCGACCCCGACCACCGGGCCGGGACTCAGGAGAGTCCGAGCCTGCCCATCCGGCGGCCGTGCGCGGTCTGCACCGTCCGGATGAGTCCGGCCACGCCGCCCTTCTCTCCCGAGCCGAGCACGATGAACTCGGCCAGCTCGTCGCGCTCGGCGACGACCCGCTGGGCGTGGGTGACGGCCTCGCCGAGCAGCCGCCTGCCCCACAGGGCCAGCCGGTCGCGCTGCGCCGGGTTGGCGGTGCAGGCGGCCTGCACCTCGCGCTCGGCGAAGGCGGAGTGCCCGGTGTCGGCGAGCACCCGCTGCACCAGGTCACCGGTGCCGGGATCCACCCAGCCCGCGACCTCGCGGTAGAAGTCGGCGCCGAGACCGTCGCCGAGATAGGCCTTGACCAGCGATTCCAGCCAGCTCCGCGGGGCGGTCGAGGCGTGGTAGCTGTCGATCAGCGCGACGAACGGCGCCATCGCGTCCGCGACGGCGATCCCGCTGCGGCCCAGGTGGTCCTCGATGAGGCGGAAGTGGCCGATCTCGGCGGCGGCCATCGTCGACAGCTGCGCGCGGCCGGCCAGCGTCGGCGCGGCCCGGGCGTCCTCGGCGAGCCGGTCGAACGCCGACAGCTCGCCGTAGGCCAGCACGCCGAGCAGCTCCACGGTCGCGGCCGTCGGCGCGTCGCCTCCAGTGGTCATGGACGCCACCCTAACCGGGCCCTACCGGCCGGCCGGGCGGCCCGCGACGGCCGTCGCGACCACGGCGCGAGGCATCTCACCCCACCCGGCGACGGCCGCGCCGTCGTGTTCGGGCGCCGCGGCGGGTACCATGCGGTCAGCGCGTCACCGGATTTCGGGCTCATGGGACTCCACGGGGACGCGCCCACCGCGCGGGGACCGGGTAACGGGACGAGCGGCCGACCCGGCCGAGCACGTCTCACCGGGACCCGCACCCGTACTGGTGCGCGCAGCGCCTCGGCTGCTCTCCCGCCCGGACCGTCCCGACGGCCCGGGGCCGGTCGACGAGCCACGCCACGGCTCCTGTGCGCGGAGAGAGGCGATCACACTGTCCCGAAGCGACAGCACCGACACCCCCGAGGCCGACCCGGGCTTCCTGCCCACCGGCATCACCCCCAGCGAGACCCCGCTCGGCGTGACCAACCCCGGCGGCGAGAAGCTCCCCCCGACCTTCGCCGAGCTCGGCGTCCGGCCCGAGATCGTCTCCGCGCTCGCGGAGAACGACATCGTGCGCACGTTCGCGATCCAGGAGCTCACCCTCCCGCTGGCACTCGCCGGCGAGGACGTCATCGGCCAGGCCCGCACCGGCACCGGCAAGACGCTGGGCTTCGGCGTCCCGCTGCTGCAGCGGATCACCCCGCCCGGTGAGCGCCCCGCCGCCACCGCCGAGGGCGAGGCCGCCGACCGCACCAAGGACGTCCCGCAGGCGCTCGTCGTCGTCCCGACCCGCGAGCTGTGCGTGCAGGTCGCCCGGGATATCGCCGCCGCGGGCAAGAACCTGGGCGTGCGCGTCGTCGCCATCTACGGCGGCCGGGCCTACGAGCCGCAGCTGGAGGCCCTGCGCAAGGGCGTCGACGTCATCGTCGGCACCCCGGGCCGGCTGCTCGACCTCGCCGAGCAGCGCCACCTGGTCCTCGGCCGGGTCAAGGCACTCGTCCTGGACGAGGCCGACGAGATGCTCGACCTGGGCTTCCTGCCCGACGTCGAGCGGATCCTGCGCATGCTCCCCGAGGAGCGGCACACGATGCTGTTCTCGGCGACCATGCCGGGCCCGATCGTGCAGCTCTCGCGGGCGTTCCTGACCCGCCCGACGCACATCCGCGCGGAGGAGGCCGACCAGGGCTCCATCCACGAGCGGACCAAGCAGCTGGTTTACCGCGCGCACGCGATGGACAAGGTCGAGCTGGTCACCCGGGCCCTGCAGGCCAAGGACCGCGGTCTCACCATGATCTTCACCCGGACCAAGCGGACCGCCCAGCGCGTCGCCGACGACCTCGCCGAGCGCGGCTTCGCCGCCGCGGCGGTGCACGGTGACCTCGGCCAGGGCGCTCGCGAGCAGGCACTGCGCGCGTTCCGCGCGGAGAAGGTCGACGTGCTGGTCGCGACCGACGTCGCGGCCCGCGGCATCGACGTCACCGGCGTCACGCACGTCATCAACTACCAGTGCCCCGAGGACGCCAAGACCTACGTGCACCGGATCGGCCGCACCGGCCGCGCCGGACGCGAGGGCGTCGCGGTCACGCTGGTGGACTGGGACGAGACCCCGCGCTGGAAGATGATCTCCGACGACCTGTCGCTGGGCATCGACGAGCCGGTCGAGACCTACTCGACCTCGGACCACCTGTTCACCGACCTCGACATCCCGACGACGGCGTCCGGGCGGCTCCCGCTGTCCGCGCGCACCCGTGCCGGGCTCGACGCCGAGTACATCGACTCCGACGGCGACCACCAGGGCGCCCGCAAGCCGCGCGGCAGCCGTCGCGACGGTGGCGGTCGCGACGGTGGTGGCCGTGACGGTGGCAGCCGCGAGGCCGGCCGCAACGGCGACGGCGACGAGGGCGGTCGCCGTCCGCGGCGCAACCGCTCCCGTTCCCGGACCCGGGGCGGCGTCGCGGTCGAGGCGGGCGCCTCGACCACCGCCGAGGGTGCCGCCGCCGCGGGCTCCGCCGAGGGCGCCCCGCAGAACGGGCCGGACGCCGGCGCGTCGGCCGAGGGCGGGGCGGCCACGCCGCGCCGTCGTCGCCGTCGCGGCGGGTCGCGGCGCGGACCCGGTGGCGGCGAGTCCGCCGACGGGGCCGACGCGGCCGCCAGCTGACACCACGCGTGCTGCGCGGCCGCCCCCTGCGGGACCGGCTCCCGCTCCCGGGCATCCCCGCCGAACGACGACACCGCGGCGACCGACTGGTCGCCGCGGTGCTCGTGCTGCTGCTGGCCGAGGTCGCGGTGCTCTACGCGGTGCAGAGCCCGGCCGCGCACACCGAGTCGGTGACGGCCGCGACCGCCCCCGCCCCGCCACCACCGGTCGGCCCGGTCCCGGCCGGGTTCACCGAGCTGTGGCGGGCGGCCAGCCCGGACACCCCGGTGCCGCTGGCGGTCGGGGACGGCGTCGTCGTCGCCGAGGGGTCGCGGGTCTCCGGGCGCGACGCGCGCACCGGCGCCGAGCGCTGGAGCTACGAACGCGACCTCCCGCTGTGCACCACCGGGTTCGCCGACGGTCGCGTGCTCGCGCTCTACCGCAACGACGAGTACTGCTCGGAGCTCTCCACGCTCCAGCCCGACTCCGGCGCCCGTGGCCCGGCCAGAACCCTCGACGCCCGGCCCGGCACCCGGTTGATCGGCCAGGACCCGGTGCTCGCGACCGGCCAGGACTACGTCGAGACCTTCCGCTCCGACCTGGTCCGCACCGCCGAGTACGGCACGGTGCGCGCGCTGGAGGAGCCCGGCTCGCAGCCGCGGTCGGGATGCACGTTCGGGTCCTTCGCCGCCGCCGAGGACCGCGCCGTGATCCTGGAGCGCTGTCCCGGCGAGCCCTCCGAACGGTTGACGGTGCTGCGTCCCAGCCGCACCGAGGGCGACCGGCCCGCGTTCGACTCGTCGTCGGTCATCGGGACCGACGGTGCGCAGGTGATCGCCGCGTCGTCCGAGCGCGTCGCCGTCCTGCTGCCGGGCGTCCCCCGCCTGGCTCTCTACGACGGAGGCGGGCGCGGCATCGGGGAGTTCCCGGTCGAGGCGGGTGCGACGGTCGCCGCCCCGGCCGACGGCGTCGCCCGCACGACCGCCGACGACCGGAACCGCTACTGGTGGACCGGCGGGGCGACCGTCGCGCTGGACACCCGCAGCCTCCAGCCGCGCTGGAGCCTGCCCGGCACCCTCGGCCCCGGCACCCGCTACGGCGACCGGCTGCTCGTGCCCGTCCCCGGCGGGATCGCCGACGTCGACCCGGCCACCGGCGTCGTCGCCCGGACCCTGCCGGTGGACCGCGGCCCGGTGGCCGGACCGGTGCTGCTCGCCGCCCAGGGCGCCCTGCTGGTCGAGCTGCGCGGCAGCGAGCTCGTCGTGCTGGGGCCCGCCGGCTGAGTCCCATCCTTGCCATAGTGTCTTCGACACTAGTATCGTCGACACCATGACCCAGCGGTCCGGCCTCGCCCTCGCCGTGCTGTCCCTGCTCACCGAGGAGCCCATGCACCCCTACCGGATGCAGCAGCTCATCCGGGAGCGGGGCAAGGACGACGTGGTCAACGTCGGGCAGCGGTCACAGCTCTACAAGACGATCGACCGTCTCGCACGCGACGGCCTGATCGTCGAGCACGCCACCGAGCGGGAGACCGCCCGCCCGGAGCGCACCCTGTACACCGTCACCGACGCGGGCCGCGAGACAGCCGAGGAGTGGACCCGGGAGATGCTGGCCGTACCGCGGCCGGAGTTCCCCGAGTTCGTCGTCGGCCTCGCGCACCTGCCCCAGCTCACCCCGGCCGACGCCGCCGCGGCGGTGGAGAGCCGCCTCGACACCCTGCGACGACGGCTGGCCGGAGCCCGGGCCAGCCACGAGGCGGTGGCGGGCCTGCTGCCGCGGGTCCTGCTCGTCGAGCTCGACTACACCATCGCGATGCTGGAGGCCGAGACCTCCTGGGTCGCCGCACTCGTCGACGACGTCCGCGGCGGCCGCCTCACCTGGAACCGCGAGGAGCTGCTCCGCCTGACCTCGCACAGCGGCCTCGCCTCGCCCGACCGCCCCTGACCGGGCGCCCGGCGCCTCCGACCACACCGCACGCACGGCCGTCGCATCCGCGACCGGCCGCGATCCGCCCTGCTCCGACACGGAGGTCCACCATGTCCGTCCGAGTGATCGTCGCCGGTGCCGGCACCGGCGGCCTGTGCCTGGCACAGCTGCTGCACCGGGCCGGAGCCGAGGTCGTCGTCCTGGAGCGCGACGTCGACCCGGGGCCCGCCGGGCTGCGCGGCTACCGGGTCGGCATCTCCCCCGACGGCGCCCGCGCCCTGCGGGCCTGTCTGCCAGCGGAGCTGTACGCGGTGTTCGAGGCGAGTACGGCCGCGCCGTACGACCGGCTGCTGATGTGCACCGAGCAGTACCGCGAGCTGCTGTCGCTGCCCTTCGCCGAGCTGCCCGGCGGCGGGGCCGAGGAGTTCAACGTCAGCCGCAGCACGCTGCGCCGGGTGCTGCTGACCGGCATCGAGGACACCGTGCGCTGGGGCAGCCCGTACGTCGGCCACGAGGTGGACGACGACGGCACGGTCGTCGCGCACACCGGCGACGGGGACACGGTCACCGGTGACCTGCTCGTCGGCGCCGACGGCGCGCACTCCCGGGTCCGCGGGCGGTTCCTGCCCGGTGCGGGCCTCACCTCCACCGGGCTCGTGGCGATCGGTGGCCGCGCCCCGCTCGACGCCACCACGACCGCGCTGCTGCCGAGCGCCGACGGCATGGCCCTGGTGTTCGACCGCACCGGGACGATGGGGATCAGCCACGTCATGCGGATGCCCTGGGACGACGACCGCGTCCCGCGCCCCGGGATCGACCCGGACCGCGCCGCGGCGCTACGCGGCTGGCCCGGCCTGGCCGGGGATCCGACGGGCGACTTCGTCTCCTGGGGCGTCACCGTCTCCCACACCGCGCTGCCGGGCGGGCGGCCGGTGTCCGCGGACGGCTCCGCTCTGCTAACCCTGGCGCAACGGGTCACCACGGACTGGGATCCGCGCTGGCGCGCGCTCCTCGGCCGCTCGGACCCGGCGTCGGCGTTGTGGATCGACATCCGCACCTCCGACCCGCTGCCCCACTGGGAGCCCGGCCCGGTCACGCTGCTCGGCGACGCCGCGCACACCATGACCCCCGGTCGCGGTGCCGGCGCCAACACCGCCCTGCGCGACGCCCGTGAGCTCGGAGAACGTCTGGTCCGGGTGCACCACGGCGACCTGGACCTGCGCACCGCCGTCGGCGGTTACGAGGCGGAGATGCGCCGCTACTCCGCCGTCGCGGTGCGCGAGTCGCTGCAGCAGATGCACGACGACTCCGACCGCGGACCGGTCTCCCGGACGCTGGCGACGGCCGCACAGCGGACCGGGCTGCGCCTGGTGAACCGGGTCCCCGCGCTCCGACGACGGCTGGCCCGCGGCATGCAGCGCGCCCGGGACTCCGAACGCGCCTGAGCCGCTACAGGAACCAGCCGAGCCCGAGCACCAGCGACGCCGTCACGATCACCCCGAGCGCGGCGAGCAGGCCGGTGCGGTCGCGCCGCCGGTCCGCGACGACCTGGCCCACGACGGCGACGGCCGCCGCCCCCGCGTGCGCGACGATCGCACCGGTGCCAGGGCCGGGGACCCCGCTGCTCCCGGCCACCCACTCCACGACGACCAGCCCGAGCGCGAGCACCACGAGTCCGCCGGCGAGCACCCCGGCCAGGCCCCGCAGCAGCCGGGCGCCTGCCCCGTCGACATCGGGTCCGGGGGCACGGCGCCGTGCCCGACGTGCGTTCTCCTCGGCGCGGCGGCGGTCGGCCCGCCGGCCGGGCGCGCGGGCGGCGGGGTGCTCGTCGTCGCGGGGCGGCTCGGCGGGACCGGAGGACAGACCGCGGCGCGGCGCGCGGCGGGACACGGGCAGGGCCTCGGTGGGGCGTGGACCGGCCGGGGACCCGACGTCACCGCGCCTGCGGGGCGGGCCGGACGGCGGGACCGGCGGGCGGGGGCCGTAGCCGTCGGGGCCGGGGTGCGGGCGCCCGTGCGACGGCCCGGCCCGGTACGGGGCGGGCGCGCCCGGCGGGCGTGGCGGGATCGGGGGTCGGCCGTGCCGCGGGGGGCCGGGGAACTGCGGGTCGGCGGTCACGGGGCGAGCAGGTCCCACGGTCGCGGCTCCGGCACGGCGGCGCGGCCGGGGGCGCAGTGGCGGCGGACCGCGCAGGTCCCGCAGTGCGCACCGGTGCGGACCGGGAAGAGCGTGTCGGCGTCGCCGCCGTCGGCCAGCACGGTCGTCGCCCCGGCGGCGGCGTCGGCGGACCCTGCGGCCGCGGCGACGTGCCGGTCGAGGGAGGCCTCGTCGTGGGTGTGCACGGCGACGGTTCCGGTCGGCACGTGGTGCAGCTCGACGGTGCGGCAGGGGCGGCGGAACACCGAGGCGGTGGCGACGGCGTAGAGCGCGAGCTGGCGGGACGCGGCGGCGTCGGCCGCGGTCGGCACCCGGCGCCCGGTCTTGAAGTCGACGACGACGGCCTCGCCGTCGCGCTCGTCGATCCGGTCGACCCGGCCCTCGACCAGCAGCGGCCCGGCGGGGGCCCGTACCCACCTTTCGACCGCGAGCGGCTCGTCCCGCCCGACCGGGCCGTCGACGACGGCGGCCAGCCAGTCCCGGGCACGCTCGCGGTACCGGGCGGCCTGGGCGTCGTCGGCGAACCCCTCGCCGGTCCAGTGCCGGTCCACCAGTGCCGCGGCCTGCTCCGGGGTGCGCCGCTCGACGGGGAGGGCCGCCAGCGAGCGCAGCGCCAGGTGCACCACCGCACCGAGCGTGGTGTGGGCGAACCCGCCGCCCCGCGACGGGGCCGGGCGGTCGACGTGCAGCATCCGGTAGCGGCGCGGGCAGGCGTCCCAGGTGTCGAGCCGGGCCGGGGTGACCCGGTGCAGTGCGGTCGCACCGAAGCCGGGGTCGAGCAGGTCCAGGCCGAGCTGACCGTCCGGGGCCCCGGTGGCGGGAGCGGTGGTCCGGGCCATGCGCGCCACGGTACTCCCGGACGGTCACCGACCGTCGCTCACTCCCGGCGCCCCACCGTCACGCGGTGCGCCCGGATCAGCCGTGCAGCACGGGGACGCCGGTGGCCCGTTCGGTCAGGGCCGCGTAGACCTCCGGGTCGGTCGTCTCCTGCGCGAGCGGGGTCGTCTTGTTGGTGCCGTGGTAGTCGCTGGAGCCGGTCGCGAGCAGGCCGTGCTCGGCGACGATCCCGCGCAGCAGCTCGCGGTCGACCGGGGCGTGGTTCGGGTGGTCGACCTCGATCCCGCCCAGCCCCCAGCCGATCAGGTCGACGAGCACCGACGGCTCCACGACCACACCGCGCGTGCGGGCCAGCGGGTGCGCGAACACCGCGACCCCGCCGGCGGCGACGATCATCTCGACGGCCGTCTCGACCCGGGTGTCGGCACGCGGCACGTAGTAGGGGCTGTCGTTGTGCAGCAGCTCGGCGAAGGCCTCGTCGACCGACCCGACGACGCCGGCCGCGACGAGCGCGCGGGCCAGGTGCGGCCGGCCCGCGCTGCCGCCCTCGGGCAGGTGCGCGAACACGGTCTCGACGTCGACCGGGTACCCGTCGGCGGCCATCCGCCCGATCATCGTCTCCAGGCGCTGCACGCGCTCGGCCCGCAGCCGCTCCTGCTCCGCGACGATCGCGGCGTGCTCGGGGTCGAACAGGTAGCCCAGCAGGTGCACCGAGCAGCGCGGCTCGCCCGTACGGCCGGTCGGGCTCAGGCAGGAGAACTCCGCGCCGCGCACCAGCGAGAGCCCTGCCGGCAGTGCGGCGCCCGCCTCGGCCCACCCACCGGTGGTGTCGTGGTCGGTGATCGCGACGACGTCGAGCCCCGCGGCGCCGGCCGCCCGGACCAGCCCGGCCGGGGAGTCGGTGCCGTCGGACGCGGTGGAGTGGGCGTGCAGGTCGATGACGGACACGCCGCCGACACTAGCCCGGCACACCGCCGGCCCGCCCCGGGACGCGGTGCCTACTCCCCCGTCGGGCGGGGCGACCCGGTCCAGTCGGCCAGCGCGGTCCGGACGTGCGCGACGGCCCGCTCCGACGACATCGGGGGCACCCCGCGCAGCCGCTGCAGGGCCAGCCCGTCGACCAGCGCGACGAGCCGCGCCGCGGTGCCGTCGGGGTCCGCGCAGCGCAGCGAACCGTCTGCGACCCCGGCGACCACCAGGTCCCGCAGGACGGCGTGCCAGCCGGTGTAGCGCTCGTGCTGGGACCGTTCGTCGTCCCACACGCCGTCCTGCCAGCACTCCAGCCACAGCCGCCAGTGCGGCCGCGTCTCCTCGTCGAGCGACGCGGCGAGCAGCAGGTCCAGGCCGTCGCGCGGGGCCAACGTCGCGGCCCGTTCCCGCAGCGGGTCGTAGTAGGCGGCGAGCTGCGCGGCGAGTGCCGCGGCGAGGATCTCCCGGACGCCGGAGAAGTGGTAGGTCAGTGTCCCGACCGACACCCCGGCCGCGGCGGCGATGTCGCGGATCCCGGTGCCGCGCACCCCGCGCTCGGCGACCAGCGCCGGGACCGCCTCGAGCACCATCGCGCGCCGGACCTCGGTGGGCTGACGGCGCCGCGGCGCGGGCCGGGCGGTCATGCGCCCCGCCGCGGGATCCTGCGGTGCCAGTGCCGCTCGGCGACGACCTCGTCGCCGGACCGGGCGACCAACGAGCTCTCGGCGACGAAGTCGGTGGCGGTCGCCGTGAGCACCGAGCGGGTCTCGATGTCGGTCCGCCAGTCGCCGCGGCCGATCGCGATCGTCCAGGCCGACTCGGCGCGCGCCGAGAGCGGGTCGCCGTCGGTGATCCGGTAGGTCTCGCGGGTGTCCTCGGCGTAGGACAGCCCGTCGGGGAAGGTGCGCGAGCCGCCGTAGCGGGGGTCGACGCGCAGCTCCCAGGTACCGGCGCCGACGTCGTGGAGGACCTCGCGTTCGGGACGGTCCGGCGGCGGGGTGGTCGTCACCGGCAGCGGCGGCGCCTGCTCGGGCGGCCCGAACGTCGTCGCCGGGAGGTCGGTGCCGGAGCTCAGCGGCAGGGTCAGCAAGCTCTGTGCGGGCACGACCGTCAGGCGTACCGGGTCGGGGTGCGGCCACACCCACGGCCAGTACGCCTGCGAGACCGCGACCCGCAGCCGCCCGCCGGCGGGGACCGCGGAGCCGGTCGCCATCAGGGGTACCTCGACCGTCTCCGGGACACCGGGGGTCCACGGCACGGTGCGGTCGCGGCCGTGGCGGCGGGTCAGGTTCAGCACGCCCCGGGTGACCAGTGTGGACGCGCCGTCGTCGTCCACGGTGCACAGCCGCACGACGACGGCGGCCGCGGGCCGGTCGGCGTCCAGGCGCAGCCGCACCACCGGCCTGCCGAGGATCTCGATGCGCCCGGGCAGCGGGCCGAGGTCGAAGCAGACCGAGCGTCCGTCCTCGGCGCGCTGGTCGGGCGGCAGGTCGGTGGGGTTACCGAACGGAAAGTAGCGCCCGGCGTCGATCCCGGTGTGGTCCGGTGCGGCGACGACGACCGGCTCGGTCCCGCTGCCCAGCACCAGCTCACGGGTGGCCTCCCCGACGGCCGCCGTGCCGACCCACCGCCCCGGCCGCTCCGGGTAGGTGGTGGCGGGCCGGACCGGTTCCTGGATCCAGGCCCGCAGCGGCGGGTCGTCCTCGACCCCGGTGGGCTCGTCCTTGAGCCAGCGGTCCCACCATCGCAGTGTCTCCTGCAGGAACCCGATCGCGGGGCCGGGCGGGAGCTCGATGTCGGGGTAGCGGTGCGCCCACGGCCCGACGATCCCCTTCACGGGGGCATCCAGTGTGGACAGCAGGCGGAGCACGGTGTCGCGGTACGGGTCGTTCCAGCCGCCGACGGCGAGCACCGCGGCCCGGATCGCGGAGGGGTCCTCGCAGACCGAGCCGTGCCGCCAGTAGTCGTCGCGCTCGGGGTGGGCCAGCCAGTGGTGCAGGAACGGTTCGGCCGCCTCCAGGCGCTCGCGCCACATCGGCAGCCACCGCTCCCCGACGACGGCCGGGTCCGGCGGCCGGGCGGTGAACGCCAGCATGGTGCCCGACCACCCCGCCATGTCGATGCCGAGCACGGCGCCACCGGTGTAGTGCACGTCGTTGTCGTAGCGGTCGTCGGTGGAGCAGACGGTGACGACCGCCTGCAGCGCGTCGGGGGCGAGCGCGGCGACCTGCAGGGCGTTGAACCCGCCCCAGGAGATCCCGAACATCCCGACCCGGCCGGTGCACCAGGGCTGGGCGGCCAGCCACTCGACGACGTCGACGCCGTCGGCCAGCTCGGCCGGGGTGTACTCGTCGAGCAGCAGGCCCTCGGAGTCACCGGTCCCCCGGACGTCGACGCGCACCGAGGCGTAGCCGTGCCCGGCGTACCAGGGGTGGCGGGCGGCGTCGCGGGGCGCGGTCCAGTCGTCCTTGCGGTAGGGCAGGTACTCCAGCAGCGCGGGCACCGGGTCGGCGAGGGCGTCGACCGGGAGCTGGATGCGGGCGTGCAGCCGGGTGCCGTCGCGGGTGGGGATCCAGGCGTCGACGGTCTCGGTACGGCGGGGGAACGCATCGCGGTACCTCATGGTGCTGGGGTCTCCTCCGGACTGCCGAGATCGGTGTAGCGGGCGGCGGTGAGCAGCTCGCGGGTGTAGGGGTGCCGCGGGTCGGCGAAGACCTCGGCGGTCGGCCCGTGCTCGACGACCCGGCCGTGCCGCAGCACCAGCACCCGGTCGGCGAGGCCGCGCACCACGGCGAGGTCGTGGCTGATCAGCAGCACCGCGAGGTCGCGCTCGCGGCGCAGGTCGTCGAGCAGAGCCAGGACCGAGGCCTGCACCGACACGTCGAGCGCAGTGGTCACCTCGTCCGCGACGACGACGGCCGGGTCCCCGGCCAGCGCGCGGGCGATCCCGACCCGCTGGCGCTGCCCGCCCGAGAGCTGCGCCGGGAGCCGCCCGCCGAACGACGGATCGAGCCGCACGTCGGCGATCAGCTCCGCGACCCGGCGGGCGACCCCCGACCGCCCGGTCGCCGTGCCGAACAGCCGGACCGGGCGGGCCAGCGACGAGCCGACGGTGCGCCGCGGGTTCAGCGCGGTGTCGGCGCTCTGGAAGGCCATCTGCAGGGCCCGGCGGACCTCGACCGGTCGCCGTCCGGCGGGCCGGGACAGGTCACCGTCGGGGTCGCCGTCCGGGGTGCACAGCCGCAGCGTCCCCCCGGCCGGGACGACGAGGCCGGCGAGCGCCCGGGCCAGGGTGGACTTGCCGCTCCCCGACTCCCCGACGATCGCCAGTACCTCGCCGCGGCGCACGGTGAACGACACGTCCTCCACCGCGACGGTGCCGCCGTAGGCGATCCGGGCGCCGTCGACCTCCACCACGACCGGGCGGTCGCCCGCCGGTGCGTCGGCGGCCCGGTCGCGCACGGTGCGGATGCCGTTCTCACCGACCTCGGCGAGTCCGGTGTCGGTCAGTCGCGGCACCGAGGCGAGCAGCCGCCGGGTGTAGGCGGTGCGCGGGTCGCCGAACAGCTCCGGGGCCGGGCGCTGCTCGACGGGCTCGCCCTCGCGCAGGACCAGCACCTCGTCGGCCATCCGCCGCACGACGCCGAGGTCGTGGCTGACCAGCACGCTCGCGAGCCCGTCGGCCTCGGCGAGCTCGGCCAGCAGCCGCAGCACCTCCTCCTGCGTGAGCACGTCCAGCCCGGTGGTCGGCTCGTCGAGCACGAGCAGGTCCGGCCGGGCCGCGACGGCCATGGCGATCGAGACCCGCTGCTGCTGCCCGCCGGAGAGCTGGTGCGGGTACCGCGGCGCGAGCCCGGGGTCGAGCCGGACGCGGTCGAGCAGCTCCGCGGCCCGGGCGTCCCGGTCGCCGGTCCCCTCGGGCAGTGCCTCGGCGAGCTGGACGCCGATCCGCATCGACGGTGTCAGCACCGCCCCGGAGTTCTGCGCGACCATCGCGACGGTCCCGCGGCGCAGCGCGCGCACCCGTCGCGGGCCGGCGGCGAACACGTCCTCGCCGTGCAGCGCGACGGTGCCCGCGGTGATCCGCGACCCGCGGCGCAGGTGGCCGAGCAGCGCCGCGGCGACGGTCGACTTGCCGCTGCCCGACTCCCCGACCAGGCCGAGGGTGCACCCCGGCTCGACGGCGAAGGACACCCCGCGCACCACGGGCACGTCGGCCCGGCCTGCGCGGTAGGCGATCCCGAGACCGTCGACCTCGACGACCGGGGCGCTCATCGGCGGGCCCCCGCCGTCATCCGGTCGACGCCCCACCGGTTCGCCAGGCCGTCCGCGGCCAGGTTCAGCCCGATGACCAGCGTGGCCAGGGCCAGGATCGGGGCGAGCACGCTCCACGGCACGACGGTGACGGCCGTACGGTTCTCGGCCACCATGAGCCCCCAGTCCGGCGTCGGGGGCGCGGCCCCGAACCCGAGGAACGACAGCGAGCTGATCAGCAGGACCACCCAGGACGCGCGCAGCGCGAACTCGACGGCCACGACACCGACGACGTTCGGCAGGACCTCGCGGACCAGCACCGACCCGGTGCGTTCGCCGCGCATCCGGGCCGCGGCGACGAAGTCGAGCCGGACCACCGACATCGCGGCGGCGCGAACGACTCGGACCACCGCCGGGGCGTAGGTCACCGTCACCGCGAGCACGACGACCGCCGGGCCGGCGCCGAGGACCGACACGACCACGAGCAGCGCCAGCACCGGCGGGACGGCCAGCACCGCGTCCAGGACGCGCATGACGGCGTCGTCGAGCCACCCGCCGCGCAGGGCGACCAGGCAGCCGAGCAGGGTCCCGAGCCCGACCGCAGCGACGGTCGCGGCGACCGACACCGCGAGCGCGTACCGGCCGCCGTACAGGACCCGGGCCAGCACGTCGCGGCCGTAGGCGTCGGTGCCCGCCCAGTGCGCCCAGGACGGGTCCTGCAGCGCGGACACCGGGTCGCTCACGACCGGGGAGTACTGCGTCAGCAGCGGCGCGGCCAGCGCGAGCAGCAGGTGTAGCCCGACCAGTGCGGCCCCGACGAGCAGCGGCGCCCGGCTCACCGGGTGCTCCGCAGCCGCGGGTCCAGGGCCATCGCCGCGAGGTCGGCGGCCAGGTTGACCACGACGTAGACGACCGCGCCGAGCACCGCGACCGCCTGCAGGGTCGGGACGTCGCGGTTCTGCACCGCGCGCAGCATCAGCGTCCCGACGCCGGGGTAGTTGAACACCGCCTCGACCACGACGGCTCCTCCGATCAGCCAGGCCAGGTTCACGGCGATGACGTTGAGCGTCGGCAGCAGCGCCGAGGGCAGCACGTGGGCGAGGACGATCCGGCCGCGCCCGACGCCCTTGAGCGTCGCGGTCGTGACGAACTCCGAGCCCATCGTGTCGATCACCCCGGCCCTGGCCATCCGCACGATGTAGGCGGCCATGACCGTGGTGAGCGCGATCGCGGGCAGCCAGATCGCCCCGGCCAGGTCGGCGACGGGTGCGGTCGGCCCGTCCAGCACGACGGCGGGCGCGAGCGGGACCGTGATCGCGAACAGCAGGACCAGCACGGTCGCGACGACGAACTCCGGCACGCTCATCCCGACCAGGCAGACGGTGGAGATCACCAGGTCCGGGCCGCGGTCGCGGTACAGCCCCGCGACGACGCCGAGCCCCACCGCGAGCGGGATGCCGACGAGCACCGCGGGCCCGGCGACGAGCAGGGTGTTGCGCAGGTGCACCGCCAGGTCGGCCGTGACCGGGTCCCCGCTGACCAGCGACGTCCCGAGGTCGCCGGTGAGCGCGGCACCCAGCCAGCCGAGGTAGCGCTCCCAGGCGGGCCGGTCGAGGCCGAGCTGCTCGCGCAGCGCCGCGACCGCGTCGGGCGTCGCGTCGCGGCCGAGCAGCTGGGTGGCGAGGTCCCCGGGCAGCGCCTGGAGCGCGACGAAGACCAGCACCGAGGCCAGCAGCAGGGTCAGCACCGAGACGCCGAGCCGGCGCAGCACGTAGCCGGTCATGCGAACCCCAGCCCGCGGTAGTCGAACTCGAACCCGTGCTCGCGGTAGCCGCGGACGTCGCGGGACATGCCGACCAGGCGGTCGGCGAACATCGGGGTGAGCGCGGAGCCGTGGACGGCGACGTAGCGCTGGGCATCCTGGTAGAGCGTGCGACGGCGGGCCGCGTCGGTCTCGGCCCTGGCGGCGTCGAGCATCGCGTCGAACCGGGGGTCGGCCCAGGCGGACTCGTTGTAGGACGACCCGGACCGGAAGATCTGGTTGAGTAGCTGGTCGATCGGGCGGCCGGTGAACCAGTACGACACGCACAGCGGGCGGGTCATCCACACCTGGGTGTAGTACGAGTCGGCCGGTGCGGTGACCAGCCGGGCGCGGATCCCGGCGTCGGCGAGGGAGTCGGCGAACGCGACCGCGACCGGGGTGAACAGCGGGTCGTAGGCCGAGGTGTAGACGTCGAGCTCCAGGCCGTCGGCACCGGCGCGGCGCAGCAGCGACCGGGCCCGGTCGGGGTCGCGCGGGCGCAGCGTCGAGACCCAGTCCCGCTGTCCGGGCGGGACCGGGTTGTCCCCGCCGACGACGCCCGCGTCGCGCGCGGCGGTGTCCAGCACGGCCTGCGGGTCGTAGGCCAGCCGGACGGCGTCGCGGACCATGGGGTCGGTGAACGGCGCTGCCGTCGCGAGCATCGGGACCGTGTACCACTGGGCGTTGCGCGAACGCGCCACCGTCGTGCGCGGCGAGGACGCCACCACCCGGGCGGTCGCGGTGTCGAGGTTCGTCTGCATGAGCAGGTGCACCTGCCCGGCGAGCAGCGCGTTGGTGCGGGCCTGAGCGTCGGCGACGGAGGCGAACGCGATCTCGTCGAGCCGCGGGCGGCCTGCCCAGTGGTCGTCGTGGGCGGTGACACTGCCCCGCCCGGCCGGGGTGAACCCCCCGAGCGCGAACGGGCCGGTGCCGACCCCGATCTCCCCCGACGCCGGCAGCACCCCGCACTGGTAGCCCGACAGCAGCGACGGGAGCTCGGCCGCGGGCTTGGCCAGCGCGACCTGCAACGTGTACGGGTCCGGGGCCGACAGCCCCGCCGGCTCCAGGAGCCCGGCGAACACCCCGGCCATCGGCGACGACGTCGCGGGATCCAGGATGCGCCGCAGTGTGTGGACGGCGTCGGCGGCGGTGAGCTCGCGACCGTGGTGGAAGGTGACGCCGCGGCGCAGCCGGAACCGCCAGGTCCGCGCGTCCGGGCTCGACTCCCAGGACTCGGCGAGCCCCGGGACGGCGGCGCCGGTGTCGTCGAGCACGACGAGGCGGTCGTAGAGCGCGCCGAGGTACTCGTAGGCCGACAGCGCGCTCGCGGGGTCCAGTGTCTCGGCCCCGGACGCGGGCGGCCGGGCGACGACCATGCGCCCGCCGCGACGGGCCGGTCCGGCCGGTCCCGCCTCCGGGATCGCCGTCGACGCGGGTGCGCCGCCGCAGCCGGTGAGCCCGGCGGCGCCGAGCCCGGCCAGGCCCAGCCCTGCCAGGCCGCCACGCAGGGCGGCCCGGCGGGTCACTGTCACCGGCACGCACACACCTCTTCTCGTTCACCGAACGATTGATTCGTTCGGTGAACGATAAGCCGCCGCCGGCATACGTCAAGGGCCCCGTGCTCCGGGCCGCGCTCCGGAGCACGGGCGCGCGCACGACGACGCGGGGCCGCGCACGGTGCGCGACCCCGCGTCGGGACGGCTGTCCGGCGGCGCCGGTGCGGCGCCCCGGAGGGGTGGCGGCGGGGTCAGCGCCGCCAGCGTGGTTTGGCGAGCATGCCCGTCGCGCGGGTCTTGCCCTTCTCCCCGAAGACCAGCTCGGAGAGCGCCTCGTAGATCTCCTCGGGCCGCGGCATGTAGTCGATGCGGTTGAGCGCCTGGATCTGCCCCGCGGACTCGACGACCATGGTCCCGTAGCCGAGCATGCGCCCGGACAGCGAACGCTGGAACGTGAGGTCGGTGACCTTGCCCAGGGGCATCATGCCGACGTTGTGCACGATGATCCCCTGGGCGATCATCACCCGCTTGTCGGTGATCACGATCCGCTCGATCCACCAGAGGATCGACAGCGCCGTGTAGCGCAGGACCGCGACGACGACCAGGTAGAACGCCAGGTTGTCGACGACGACGTCCAGGACCGGGTCGGTCCCGGGGCGGTCGAGCAGCTGCTCGATCCCGACGACCACGATGATGAACAGCGCGGTCTGCCAGATGTGCTTGACCATCACCGCCCAGTGCTGGCGCACACGGATGACGCGCCGCTCCGTGGGGAGCAGGTACTCGTCGATCTCCCGGGGCGCGAGCACGGGCTCAGATCAGGTTGGTGACGAACACCGAGACGGACTGCGCGGCGTCGTAGAGGATGTTGCCGACGTTGGTGACCGAACCGGCTGCACCATTGGGATTGGTGATCACCAGGAAGATCCCCAGCGCCACCGCAACCAGGATCAGGATCTTCTTCACGTTCCCTGCCCACCCGTTTCTCGGTGTGTCGGACACACAGACATGTCATTGGTACCGGAGGGCCGGCTGGCCCCGGTACCGGCACCCGAGCAGCGTACCGTCGTTTCGGATGACCGACAGTAGCCGACACGTCGCCTGCGTGGGTGGAATCGTGTTCGACCCGGACGGACGATTGCTGCTCGTCCGCCGGGCCAACGAGCCTGGTCGGGGGCTGTGGTCGGTCCCCGGTGGGCGGGTCGAGGCCGGCGAGAGCGAGCACGACGCGGTGGTCCGCGAGCTCGCCGAGGAGACCGGTCTGACGGTGGTCCCCGGCCGGCTCGCCGGGGTGGTGTTCCGAGGCCCGTACCGGATCGCCGACTACGTCTGCGCCCTCGCGGCGGACGCGGGTGCGCCGCGGGCCGGCGACGACGCCACCGACGCCCGGTTCGTCGACCGGGCGGGCTACGCGGCGCTGTCCGTCGTCGAGGGCCTCACCGAGACGCTCGACGGCTGGGACTGTCTGCCCCGGACCTGACCACCACAGCGGGTGCCCGACCGCCCCGGCGGTATGCGTGTGGGTGACACACGACGGCCCCCGCTCCGGTGGGAGTCGGGGGCCGGTGCGCCGGGGTGCGGCCGCCGGGTCAGACCTGCGGCGTGGGACGGCCGGGCTGCTCGCCGCCGCGGCTGTCGCCGTAGGACCGCTTCGGCACCATCACCTTGCGGCGGAAGGTGCAGACGACGGTGCCGTCCTGCTTGTAGCCGCGGGTCTCGACGTACACCACGCCGCGGTCGTCCTTGGACTTCGACGGGGTCTTGTCGAGGACCTCGGTCTCGCCGTAGATCGTGTCGCCGTGGAAGGTCGGCTTCGTGTGCTTGAGCGACTCGACCTCGAGGTTCGCGATCGCCTTGCCCGACACGTCCGGCACCGACATGCCCAGCAGCAGCGAGTAGATGTAGTTGCCGACCACGACGTTCTTGCCGAAGTCGGTCGTCTCCTCCGCGTAGTGCGCATCCATGTGCAGCGGGTGGTGGTTCATGGTGAGGAGGCAGAACAAGTGGTCGTCGTACTCGGTGACCGTCTTGCCGGGCCAGTGCTTGTAGACGGCACCGACCTCGAACTCCTCGTAGTAGCGCCCGAACTGCACCGTTCACGCTCCCATCACGCCGTCGATTCGTTGCGGGAGTAATCTATCCGGTGGCCCGCGCGAGGAAGGGCGGTCCGGCTCACACGTGCGCGGTCGGGGATGTCACATCACGGTGACGTCGGCCGGCGTACGGACGAGACACAGGACGGTCCGCCGAACAGCAGGGAGGTGAGTGCGGTGTCCGCGTCCCAGACACCGGCGAGCAGTAGGTGCCGCCTCCCGCTGCGCACGGCCCCGAGGTACGTCCGGGGCTGATCCCGGCGGGAGGCGAGTTCCGGCCCGGCGGCCGCCCTGCGCGGTCGCACCGTCATCCGGTGCCGCTCGTCCCCCGAGCCGCACCGGCACGCCCGGAGGTGGTCCTCGTGATGCCCTCGCTCTCCCAGCTGCGCCCCACCATCCGCCCGTCCCGGCGCGCCGAGCGCGCGGCGGCGCGGGCCGCCGCGAGCCCGCCCGGCCGGCTGCGTGTCCCCCTGTCCGCCTACGTCGTCGACTGCGGCGTCTACCTCGACGGCCACCGGCTCCCCGGCCGCTGGACCCACGACGAGGCCATCGCCGAGGTGCGCGAGCGCGGCGAGGGCTTCGTCTGGATCGGGCTGCACGAGCCCGACGAGGAGCAGATCTCCGGCATCGCCGAGACCTACGGGCTGCACGAGCTCGCCGTCGAGGACGCGGTGCACGCGCACAACCGCCCCAAGCTCGAGCGCTACGACGACACACTGTTCATGGTGCTCAAGACCGTCCGCTACGTCGGGCACGCCGACCCGACGACGTCGAACGAGATCGTCGAGACCGGCGAGGTCATGGCGTTCCTCGGGCGCGACTTCGTCGTGACCGTCCGGCACGGCCGCCACACCGGCCTGCGCGAGGTGCGACGACGCCTGGAGGACGACCCCGAGCAGCTGTCCCTCGGCCCGGCCGCGGTGCTGCACGCGATCGCCGACCACGTCGTGGACTCCTACATCGAGGTCTGCCGGCAGATCGAGGACGACATCGACGCCGTCGAGGCCGAGGTGTTCTCCCCCCGCTCGACGATGAACCCCGAGCAGATCTACGTCATGAAGCGCGAGATCCTCGACCTGCGCCGCGCCGTGATGCCGCTGGTCGGGCCGATGCGCAAGCTCGCCGAGGGCTACAGTGCCCTGGTCCCGCACGACGTGCGGTCCTACTTCCGCGACGTCGACGACCACCTCGGTGGCGTCGCCGAGCAGGTGGCGGGCTTCAACGAGCTGCTGACCACCCTGGTCGACGCGGTCCTCGCGAAGATCAGCATGCGACAGAACAACGACATGCGGAAGATCACCGCCTACGCGGGCCTGATCTCGGTGCCGACGATGATCGCCGGTGTCTACGGCATGAACTTCGACTCGATGCCCGAGCTGCACTGGGACTTCGGCTACCCGATGGTCCTGCTCGTCATCGCGACGCTGTGCGGGCTGCTGTACCGCAACTTCCGCCGCAACGGCTGGCTGTAGACCGGGCCGGCCGTGGGCCGGGCCGGCCCTGGACCGGGGAGCCCGCCGGTCAGACCCGGCGGGTACCCGTCGGCGGGGTCGGCGGCTCGTCGTCCTCGGCGGGCGGGGGCGCCTCGCCGGGGCGCGGCCGCGGGGGGCCGGGGCGGCGGAGTCCGACCGGGCGGCGCGGACGAGGACCGGGTGCGGGGCGCCGGGGGCCCGTGGCGCCGGGGTCGGGCTCTCCAGGGCCGGATCCCGCGGCAGCGGGGTCTGATCCGGCCGCGCCAGGGTCCGCGGAGTCGAATCCTGCGGAGTCGGGCCCTGCGGAGTCGGGCCCTGCGGCAGCGGGGCCGGGTCCCGCATCGCCGGGGCCGGGTCCTGCGACGGGGCCGGGGCCGGGTCGCGCGCCGGGGCCGGAGGAGTCGGGCCGGGAGCCCGGCAGGCCGTACCGCAGCGCCCGGGCGACGCCGTGCCCACGCGGACGGGTGTCCGGGTCCTCGTCGGGGGTGGGGTCGTCGGGGGCGCCCGACCCACCCCGGTCGTGGTCGTCCGGCCCGTCGCCGGTGTCGTCCCGGTCGGCGTCGCCGGTGCGCCCCGCGGGGCCGGCGGGCGCACCAGGAGGAGACACGGGGACCACGGCGGCGTCCCCCTCGCCCAGCTCGACGTCGTCGCCGTCGAGCACCTGGTCCGGGAGCGTCTCGGCGTAGCCGGGGTCCTCGGGGCCGCCCTCGTCGACGGGCCCGGTCGTGTCCCGGTGGGCGGGGACGGGCTCGTCCCGCCGCGGCCGCCACCCGGCCGCGGCGATGGCCGAACCGCGGGCGCGGCGTTCCTGCCGCTCCCCCACCACGTCGGGCTCGTCGGGACGCCGCCCCAGGAACGTGTGCACGAGGTGCTGCTGGACCCCGCCGACGGTCTGGACGCGCACGTCGTCGAACCCGGCGCGCTCCATCCGGTGCACCATCTGCTCGGGCCCACCGGCCGTCGCGATCCGCCGGGCCCGGTAGCGCGCGAGATCCGCCGCCCCCCAGCGCAGCGAGGCCATCGGGAGCATCCAGGCCCAGTTCGCCGCGGTCCACCGCATCCGGCTCCGGCCGCTGACGGCGTAGTCGTGCACCGCCAGCGGGGCGCCGGGGGCGAGCAGACTCAGCAGTCGGCGCAGGCCGTGTTCGGCGTCGGGCAGGTTGGACACCAGGAAGGACGCGAGGATCCCGTCGAACGGGCCCTCGACACCGGCCTCGGCGAGGGTCTCCAGCCGGGAGTGCACGAACGTCACCCGGGGCGACCAGTTCTTCCGCCGGGCGACGGCGAGCATCTCCGCGGACGCGTCGACCGCGACCACCTCGGCACCCCCGACGCTGGTCAACAGCGCCTCGGTGGACACCCCGGTACCGCAGCCGACGTCGAGCAGCCGCAGACCGTGGCCGTCGCCCAGCCCCATCCGCGACGCCGACACCCGCAGGTGGGTGCGGTAGCCGGGCAGGGTCGCGACGAAGGCGTCGTAGCCCGCGGCGCCTCGCCCGTAGGCACGGTGCACCGTGGCCGGGCGGATCTGGTCGCTCTCCTGCCACGCCTCGCCGCTCACGGGGCCTGATCCTGCCCGCACCGACCCGAGTCCGGAACCCGACGCGCCCTCCCCGGTGGAGTGTGACACCCACCCGGGAGGGCGCACTGGGCCGAACGTGGATGCCCGGCCACCCGTGCGGCGCAACGGGACCGGCCGGAACGGCGCCACCTCAGCAGCAGCGACCCTGTGGGTTGCTCTCCTGGTACGCGGTGCGGGCCCGCCAGTACTCCCGCTCGGTCATCGGCGGGTGGTCGTGCCCGCTGCGACGGTGGTGGTCGAGGTAGCGGTCGTACAGGTCCGCCCCGATCACCCCACGCCACCAGTCGTGCAGCGCCCGCAGCCGGGTGAGCGTCCTGGCCGCCACGGTCAGTGCCCCGACCGGGCCGGGGTCCCGACCGCCTCGGTCCACTCCTTCTCCAGCTCCTTCTCCGCCGGGGTCGCGATGATCCCGGCCGGGGCGTAGAGCCGCGAGGGCACCGGGTCGTCCTCGTTGTCCGGGCGGCCGCCCATCGCGATCGACCTCCAGGCGGCCAGGACCGCGGCGACGATCACGACGAGCGCGAGCGTCACGAACAGGATCGACAGCGTGCCCTGCACGAAGGTGTTGCGGACGACCGCCGCCATCGCCTGCGGGGTGCCCGCGGTGCCGAAGCTCGTCTGCCCGGACGCGATGGCCTCCCGGAACGCGAAGTGCTGCGCCCAGTACCCGATCTTGGGGTTAGCGGAGAAGATCTTGTACATCGACGCCGTGACCGTCACGACGGCGGCGAACGCCAGCGGCACGACGATGATCCACAGGTAGCGCACGTGTCCGCGCCGGGCCGCGATGGCCAGACAGACCGCGAGCGCGATCGCCGCCAGCAGCTGGTTCGCGATGCCGAACAGCGGGAAGAGCGTGTTGATCCCGCCGAGCGGGTCGGTCACCCCCATCACCAGGATCGCGCCCCAGCCACCGACCATCAGCGCGGTGCAGATCCAGGCGGCCGGCTTCCACGAGGTGTCGGCGAACCGCGGGACCACGGTGCCGATGGCGTCCTGCAGCATGAAGCGCGCCACCCGGGTGCCCGCGTCGACGGCCGTGAGGATGAACAGCGCCTCGAACATGATCGCGAAGTGGTACCAGAAGCTCATCATCGCCGGCCCGCCGATGAACTGCGCCATGATGTTCGCCAGGCCGACCGCGAGGGTCGGGGCGCCACCGGTGCGCGAGACGACGGACTCCTCGCCGACCAGGGCCGCGGTCGTCGCGAGCTGGTCGGGGGTGATGTTGACACCCATCAGCCCGAGCTGGTTCACGAACGCGGCAGCGCCCTCGACCGTCCCGAGCGTCAGCGACGCGGGCGAGTTCATCGCGAAGTAGAGCCCGCGGTCGATCGACAGCGCCGCGACCAGCGCCATGATCGCCACGAAGGACTCCATGAGCATGCCGCCGTAGCCGATCAGGCGGGTCTGGCGCTCCTTCTCGATCAGCTTCGGGCTGGTCCCCGAGGAGATCAGGGCGTGGAAGCCCGACAGCGCGCCGCAGGCGATCGTCACGAACAGGAACGGGAACAGCGACCCGGCGACGACCGGGCCGTCGTCGCGGCCGGCGAACTCGCTGAACGCGGGCGCGGCCAGCTCCGGGCGGACGACGATGATCGCCACGGCGAGCAGCACGATCGTGCCGATCTTCATGAACGTCGACAGGTAGTCGCGCGGCGCGAGCAGCAGCCAGACCGGGAGCACCGCGGCCACGAAGCCGTAGATGATCACGCCCCAGGCGATGGTGGTGCGGTCCAGGGTGAACAGTGCCTGGCCCCAGCCGGTCTCGGCGACCCAGCCGCCGGCGACGATCGCGCCGATCAGCAGCGCGAAGCCGATCCAGGAGACCTCGGAGACCTTCCCCGGTCGCAGGAAGCGCAGGTAGACGCCCATGAACAGGGCGATCGGGATGGTCAGCGCGACCGAGAAGACACCCCAGGGGCTCTCGCCGAGGGCGTTGACGACGACCAGGGTGAGCACCGCGATCAGGATGATCATGATGGCGAGGGTCGCGATCAGCGCGGCGATGCCGCCGACCCGGCCGAGCTCCTCGCGGGCCATCTGGCCCAGCGAGCGCCCGCCGCGGCGCATCGAGAAGAACAGCACCAGGTAGTCCTGGACCGCACCGGCGACGATGACCCCGACGATGATCCAGATCGTGCCGGGCAGGTACCCCATCTGCGCGGCCAGGACCGGGCCGACCAGCGGACCGGCACCGGCGATCGCGGCGAAGTGGTGGCCGTAGAGGACCCGCCGGTCGGTCGGCAGGAAGTCCTGTCCGTTCTCCTTGTACTCGGCCGGGGTGGCGCGCCGGTCGTCCGGGCGCAGCAGCTTGTTCTCGATGTAGCGGGAGTAGAACCGGTACGCGATCGCGTAGGTGCTCACCGCGGCGAACACGAACCAGATCGCGTTGACCGTCTCCCCGCGGACCAGCGCGAGCATCACCCACGCCAGACCGCCCAGCAGGGCGATCCCCACCCACACCGCGCTCTTCCACGGGGTCCACGCCCGCTGTTCGGCGAGGAGCACCTCGTCGTCCACCGCCGCCGGCGGGAGCTCGCGCTCCGCCGGTCCGCCTGACACCTGTGTCATCGCGCCCCTCCGATATGTCCGACGCGCGAACTATAGGAGGCGATGCGGCCTGTGGGAACAGATGTCCGACCGCCGACGCAGGACGGCCGCCGCCACCCGGTCGGGTGACGACGGCCGTGGGGTCGTGCGGACGCCGGAGCCGGTCAGAAACCCCCGCCGGGGCTGCCCATCGCCAGCTTGGCCAGCATCTCGCGGGCCCGCTCCGCGTTGCGCGGCTCGCACAGCACGTCGTAGCGGCCCGCCACCATCTGGCTGGCGGACTGGAAGTCCCGGCGACCCTTGCTCGCGCTGTAGCTGACCGCGGCGAAGGCCATGAAGAACACCGCGCCGGACACCAGGCCGACGAGGATGGGCAGGAAGTTGCCGTCCGGGGAGAACATGAACAGCAGGAGCCCGACGAACAGACCCAGCCAGGCACCCTGCGCCGCGCCGGAGGCGAGTACCCGGCCCCAGGTCAGGCGGGCGATGACCCGCTCGACGAGCATCAGGTCGACGCCGACGATCGTCACGTCGGCGACCGGGAAGTCGGAGTCGGCGAGGTGGTCGACGGCCCGCTGCGCCTCCTCGTAGGTGGCGTAGGAACCCACCGGCCACCCGGTCGGCGGAGTGGGCAGCTGCGGCAGGCCCGGAGCCGGACGAGTCTGGCCGCCGAAGGGATTGGTCATGGCGTGCTCCTCGTGGAAGATGTCCTGTCTCGTCGTCGGTGCAACGTTCGACCGGACCGCGACGTGCCCCGAAGACTAGTCGCGGAGCCGCAGGTCACACCCCACCGACCGGACGACACGGCCCCGCACCCCCGGGACGGGGTACGGGGCCGTGGACGCGGGTGCGGTCAGCGCAGCTTGTAGTCGCGCAGCAGCCCCCGGGAGATGATCGTCTTCTGGATCTCCGAGGTGCCCTCGCCGATGAGCAGGAACGGCGCCTCGCGCATGAGGCGCTCGATCTCGTACTCCTTGGAGTAGCCGTAGCCGCCGTGGATGCGGAACGCCTCCTCGGTGACCTCCTTGCAGTACTCCGAGGCGAGCATCTTGGCCATGCCGGCCTCGACGTCGTTGCGCTCGCCGCGGTCCTTCAGACGTGCGGCGTTGACCATCATCAAGTGCGCGGCCTCGACCTTGGTCGCCATCTCGGCGATCTTGAACGCGATGGCCTGGTGCTGGACGATCGGCTTGCCGAAGGTGGAGCGCTGCTGGGCGTACTCGACACCGAGCTCGAAGGCCCGGATCGCGATGCCGCAGGCGCGAGCGGCGACGTTCACCCGGCCGACCTCGACGCCGTCCATCATGTGCGCGAAGCCCTTGCCGCGCTCCCCGCCGAGGATCTGGTCACCGGAGATCCGGTGGCCCTTGAACACCAGCTCGGTGGTGTCGACCCCCTTGTAGCCCATCTTGTCGATCTTGCCGGGGACGACCAGGCCGGGGGCGACCTCGCCGTAGCCGGTGGGCTTCTCGACGAGGAAGGTGGTGAGGTTCTGGTGCGGGCGCTCGGCGCCCTCGTCGGTCCTCACCAGCACCGCGGTCAGGTTCGACGTGCCACCGTTGGTCAGCCACATCTTGGCGCCGTCGATGACGTACTCGTCGCCGTCCTGCACGGCCTTGGTCTTGATCGCCGCCACGTCGGAGCCCAGGTCCGGCTCGGACATGGAGAACGAGCCGCGGGTCTCCCCCGTGGCCATCTTCGGCAGGTACTTCTCCTTCTGCGCCTGCGTGCCGTGCTGGCGGAGCATGTACGCAACGATGAAGTGGGTGTTGATCACGCCGGAGACGCTCATCCAGCCGCGGGCGATCTCCTCGACCACCAGGGCGTAGGTGAGCAGCGACTCGCCGAGACCGCCGTACTCCTCCGGGATCATGAGGCCGAACAGCCCCATCTCCTTCATCCCGTCGACGATGTCCTGCGGGTAGGTGTCCGCGTGCTCCAGGGCGGTCGCGTGCGGGATGATCTCCTTGTCCACGAAGGAGCGGACGGTGGACAGGATCTCGGTCTGGATGTCGGTCAGACCGGCGGTCTGGGCGAGCCGGGCCATGCTGGTTACTCCTCGGTGAGCGTCGTCGGTCGGCGGGGCCGGGCCTCAGGACTCCGGCGGGGTCCACTTGTCGGTGCGGGTCATGCCCGCCGCGCGCCCCTTGCCCGAGATGACCAGTGCCATCTTGCGGCTGGCCTCGTCGATCATCTCGTCGCCGATCATCGCCGCGCCGCGCTTGCCGCCGGCCTCGGAGGTGAAGTACTCGTAGGCGTCGAGGATGTTCTCGGCGTGGTCGTAGTCGCTCTGCGCCGGGGAGAAGGTCTCGTTGGCGGCGTCGATCTGGCCGGGGTGCAGCACCCACTTGCCGTCGAAGCCCAGCGCGGCCGAGCGGCCGGCGACCCGGCGGAATCCGTCCACGTCCTTGATCTGCAGGTACGGCCCGTCGATGGCCTGCTTGTCGTGCGCGCGGGCCGCCATCAGGATCGACATGAGGATGTGGTGGTAGGCGTCGCCCACGTCGTAACCGGGGGGCTGCTCGCCGACGACCAGGGACTTCATGTTGATCGAGGCCATGAAGTCGGCCGGGCCGAAGATGATCGTCTCGACGCGCGGGGACGCGGTGGCGATCGCATTGACGTTCGTCAGGCCCAGCGCGTTCTCGATCTGCGCCTCGATGCCGATCTTCCCGACCTCGAGACCGTTCGTCTTCTCGATCTGGGTGAGCAGCAGGTCCAGCGCGACGACCTGCTGGGGGGTCTGCACCTTCGGCAGCATGATCGCGTCGAGGTTCGCGCCGGCGCCCTCGACGACCTCGATCACGTCGCGGTAGGTCCACTCGGTGGTCCAGTCGTTGACCCGGACGACGCGGATCTTCTCGCCCCAGCCGCCCTCGTTGAGGGCCTCCACGATCGTCTTCCGCGCACCGGGCTTGGCCAGCGGGGCACAGGCGTCCTCCAGGTCGAGGAAGACCTGGTCGGAGTTCAGCGTGCGCGCCTTGTCGATGAACTTCTGGCTCGATCCGGGCACGGCCAGGCAGGACCGGCGGGCGCGGAGGGTGGTGCTCACAGGCGGGCTCCTCGTCGAGTTCGTCCTCGCCCGCGTCGCGGCGACGACGTCGTCACGACCCGGGCGCTCGGGCTGGGGACTGATGCTGGCACGACGACGGCCGCGGCGCCCCGTGCAGGTGATTGGTTTCTCACCCGCCGGTGGTCAGATGGGGTTACCCGTCGGTCACCCCTGTTCGGGAGGTGGGGTCAGGGAGCCCCTGGCCACCGCGACGACGGTCCCGCCGACCCAGCTGCCGACGGCCCGTCCGCCCTCGGTGCGGACGCCGGCGTAGAGCGTGGACGGACGGCCCATCTCCACACCCTGCGTCACGACGAAGGAGTGCTCGCCGTCGTCGGTGACCAGACCGCGGTCGGCGAGGAAGATCCCGAGCGCGACGGCGGCCGAACCCGTCGCCGGGTCCTCGGGCACCCCGATACCGATGCCGAACATGCGGGCGTGGACCCGCTCGGCGGTGGCGTCGACGGCGGCGACGAGCACCCCGGTCGCGCCGCTGCCGGCGACCGCGGCGGCCAGCGCCGCGGGGTCGGGCACCGCGCGGGCGACCGCACCGGCGACGACGAGCAGGATCGCGAAGTCGGTCCCGGCACCGGCCACCCCCGGCACGGCGGCGCCGTCGACGTCGTCGGGGCCGAGGCCGAGCGCGGCGGCGAGGCGGACGGCGTCCAGCTCGGCACCGACCGACGGCGTGCCGCCCCACACCCGGGCGCCGGTCCCGTCGACCCGCACCGGCAGCAGACCGGCGCCGCACTCCTGCACGCGGTCGCCCTCGCCGATGACGCCGTCGCGGGCCAGCACCCAGGCGGTGCCGACACTGGGGTGCCCGGCGAAGGGGAGCTCGGCGAGCGGGGTGAAGATCCGCACCCGGTAGTCCGCGCCGCCCTCGGCGTCGCCGGTCGGGGCCAGCGGGAACGTCGTCTCCGACAGGTTGAACTCCCGCGCGATGGCCTGCATCCGGGCCGTGGACAGCGCCTCGGCGCCGTGGACGACGGCCAGCGGATTGCCGGCGTACGGACGGTCGGTGAACACGTCGACGATGTCGTAGCGGAGGGGTTCGGGGTCCCGGCCGGGATCGTGCTGCGGGTCGTTCACGGCGGGCGAGCCTAGTCACACGGCCGGGGCGGCCGCGGGACCGCCGGGGGTCCTAGTCTCGGCGCCATGGCCTCGGTACGGGTGTTCGTCGCGCGGATGGCCGGCCTGGCCGTCTACGGCCCGGACGGTGAGCGGATCGGCAAGGTCCGCGACGTCGTGGTGTCGCTGCGCGTGGACAGCCATCCGCCGCGGGTGCTGGGCCTGGTCGTGGACCTGTCCGCGCGCCGCAGCATCTTCGTGCCGATGCTGCGGGTCGCCGACATCGCCCCGACCGCGGTGACGCTGGCCAGCGGCTCGGTGAGCCTGCGCTCGTTCGACCAGCGCCCCAACGAGACCCGGGTGCTCGGCCAGCTGCTGAACTCCCCCGCGACGGTGCGCGAGAACGGGGCCGAGGGCTCGGTGGTCGACGTCGCGATCGAACCGAGCCGGACCCGGGACTGGGTGATCACCAAGGTGGCGCTGCGGTTCCGGCGGACCCGGCTGGCGCGCAGGCCGCGGGTCGAGGTGTACGGCTGGGAGGCCGTGTCCGGGTTGGACGTCGCCGCCGCGCAGGGTGCGGACCGGCTGCTCGCGGTGTTCGACTCGATGCGCCCGGCCGACGTCGCCGCGGCGCTGTCGCGGCTGCCCGACGACCGGCAGCGGCACGTCGTCGACGCCCTGGACGACGAGCGGCTCGCCGACGTGTTCGAGGAGCTGTCCGAGTCCGACCAGCGCGAGCTGCTCGGCTACCTCGACGACGACCGCGCCGCCGACGTCCTGGAGGCGATGAGCCCGGACGACGCGGCGGACCTGCTCGGCGAGCTCGACGACGACGAGGCCGGGCGGCTGCTGGAGCTCATGGAGCCCGACGAGTCCGAACCCGTGCGCCGCCTGATGCGCTACGAGTGAGACACCGCGGGCGGCCTGATGACCCCGGAGCCGATCACCCTGGCGCCGGACGTGACCGTCGCGGAGGCGCTCGCCCGGGTGCGCAACCCGGAGGTGCCGCCGGCCCTGGCGTCGATGGTGTTCGTCGTCCGCCCGCCGACGGCGACCCCGACCGGGCGCTACCTGGGCTGCGTGCACGCCCAGCAGCTGCTGCGGGCGGCGCCGTTCGAGCTGGTCGCGGGCATGGTCGACGCCGACCTGCCGCAGCTGGGCCCCGAGGCGGGGCTCGGCGAGGTGACTCGCTATTTCGCCAGCTACAACCTGGTGGCGGGCCCGGTCGTCGACGCCGAGGACCACCTGCTGGGCGCGGTCACCGTCGACGACGTGCTGGACCACCTGCTGCCGCAGGGCTGGCGCGACCGCGACCTCGCCCCGGGCGAGGTGCACGGCGGCCCGCTGGCCGCTACCGCGAACGGCGGCAACGGCACAGTCGGCCGCTCGCGCGACGGGGAGGTGCACGGTGGCTGAGCCGGGGATCGGTCGGCGGCTGGACCAGCCGCGCGTCGGGCGCCGGCGGTTCGAGGTGGACCCGGACGGCTTCGCCCGGTTCTCCGAGCGGATTGCCCGGTTCCTCGGGACGGGCCGCTTCCTCGCCATCCAGACGGTGATCGTCACCGTGTGGATCGCGCTGAACGGGTTCGCCTGGGCGGGCCGGTGGGACCCGTACCCGTTCATCCTGCTCAACCTGGCGTTCTCCACCCAGGCCGCGTACGCCGCACCGCTGATCCTGCTGGCCCAGAACCGGCAGGACGACCGGGACCGGATCGCGCTGGACGAGGACCGCAGGCGTGCCGAGCGGACGAAGGCCGACACCGAGTTCCTCGCCCGGGAGCTGGCGGCGCTGCGCCTGGCCGTCGGGGAGACCGCGAGCCGGGACTACCTGCGCGGTGAGCTGGAGAAGCTGGGTGACCGGCTCGACGACGCCGTGGCCCGCAGCCGCGGCGAGGAGCCCCCGGTCGAGCCGGGTGCCCGGAAGAAGATGCGCAAGAAGGAACGCTGAGCGCTCAGGGGATCAGGCGGCCCATGATGCGCTCGAGCGCGGCGAGGTCATCGGCGTCGAGCCGCTCCACGAAGTGCGCGCGGACTCCGCGCAGGTGGGTGACCGCGGCGGTGCGCAGGCGCTCGTAGCCGGTGTCGGTGAGCCGGGCGGTGACCCCGCGGCCGTCGTCGGCGACCTTGGCCCTGGCGACGAGCCTGACCCGCTCCAGGCGGTCGACGAGCCGGGTCACCCCGGAACGCGAGAGCAGCACGGCGTCGGCCAGCTCGGTCATCCGCAGCCGGCGGTCGGGGGCCTCGGACAGCTGGACGAGCACGTCGTAGGCGGCCAGGGAGAGCTCCTGCTCGCTCTCCAGCTCGGCCTCGAGCCGTCGGGTGATGCCGGCGTGCGCGCGCAGGAAGCTGCGCCACGACGCGAGCTCGGCCGGGGTCGGGACCACGCGCCGGCGCACCGGGTGCTCGCGCGTCGGGGTGCCGGTCGTGTCGTCCATCGCAAGGATGCTAGAGACACCCGGACCGCCCCGTCAGCGCGGAGGTGCCGCGTGACACCGCCGGTGACCCGGAGACCCCGGAACAGCCCACGTAGCATGGGGTGACGCGAGAGGAAAGAGGTCGTAGGAGCTCATGTCCGTCACCAGCAGCACCAGCACCGTCGTCGAGGCCGTGCGCGCCGCCCTCGGCACCGTCGAGGACCCGGAGATCCACAAGCCGATCACCGAGCTGGGGATGGTCAAGAGCGTCGACGTCTCCGCCGACGGCCTCGCCCACGTCGGGGTCTACCTGACCGTCGCGGGCTGCCCGATGCGGGAGACGATCACCTCCCGCGTCACCGAGGCCGTCTCGAAGGTCCCCGGCGTCGAGCGGGTCGAGGTCGAGCTCGACGTCATGAGCGACGAGCAGCGCACCCAGCTGCGTCGTTCGCTGCGCGGCGACGCCGACGAGCCCGTGATCCCCTTCGCCCAGCCCGGCTCGCTGACCCGCGTGTTCTGCGTGGCGTCCGGCAAGGGCGGCGTCGGCAAGTCCTCGGTCACCGTCAACCTGGCCGCGGCCATGGCACGGCGCGGGCTGAAGGTCGGTGTGGTCGACGCCGACATCTACGGCCACTCGGTCCCGCGCATGATCGGCGCCGCGGACCGGCCCACCAAGATCGAGAACATGATCATGCCGCCGCAGTCGCACGGCGTGAAGGTCATCTCGATCGGCATGTTCACCGACGGCAACACCCCCGTCGTCTGGCGCGGTCCGATGCTGCACCGCGCGCTGCAGCAGTTCCTGGCCGACGTGTTCTGGGGCGACCTGGACGTGCTGCTGCTCGACCTGCCCCCGGGCACCGGCGACGTCGCCATCTCGACCGCCCAGCTCGTGCCGAACGCCGAGCTGCTGGTCGTCACCACCCCGCAGCAGGCCGCCGCCGAGGTCGCCGAGCGGGCCGGGTCGATCTCCACCCAGACCCGCCAGCGCCTGGCCGGGGTCGTGGAGAACATGTCCTGGATGGAGATGCCCGACGACTCGCGCAACGAGATCTTCGGCTCGGGCGGCGGGCAGACCGTCGCGGACTCGCTGAGCCGCACGGTCGGCACCACGGTGCCGCTGCTGGGTCAGATCCCGCTCGACGTCGCGCTGCGCGAGGGCGGCGACGCCGGCACCCCGATCGTGCTCGGGAAGCCGGAGTCGGCGGCGGCGCAGGCCCTCGACGCGATCGCGGAGAAGCTGACCGTGAAGGCCCGCGGCCTGGCCGGGATGAGCCTGAACATCTCCCCCGTCGGGCGCTGAACCGCACACCCCGACACCACGAGGCCCCGCACACCCGACCGGTGTGCGGGGCCTCGTCCGTCCCCCGGGGCGGGTCTCAGGACAGCGCGTCGTTCAGCGCCTTGGTCCAGAGCGCGAGGCCCTCGTCAACCTGCTCGGAGGTCACGACCAGCGCCGGGATCATCCGTACGACGTTGCCGTACACACCGCAGGTCAGCAGCAGCAGACCCTGCGCGGCGGCCGCGGCGTGCACCGTCGCGGCGGTGGCGCCGTCGGGCTTGCCGTCGGCGTCGACGAACTCGATCCCGATCATGAGTCCGCGGCCGCGGACGTCGCCGATGGCGGCGATCCCCTGCGCGGCGTCCCGGACCCCGGCGAGGAGCTTCTCGCCCTGCACCCGGGCGTTCTCGACCAGCCCCTCGCCCTGCACGACCTCGAGGGTCGCGAGCGCGGCGGCGCAGGCGACGGCGTTGCCGCCGTAGGTGCCGCCCTGCGAGCCGGGCCACGCCTTCTCCATCAGGGCCTTGGGCGCGGCGATGGCCGAGAGCGGGAAGCCGGACGCGAGCCCCTTGGCCGTGACGATGATGTCCGGGACGAGGCCCTCGGCGTGCTGGTGCCCCCAGAACTTCCCGGTGCGGCCGTAGCCGGTCTGCACCTCGTCGGCGATCAGCAGGATGCCGTGCCGGTCGGCGCGCTCGCGCAGCCCCTGGAGGAACGCGGGCGGGGTCGGGACGTAGCCGCCCTCGCCGAGCACCGGCTCGACGATGAACGCGGCGACGTCGGACGCCGGCGCGGTGCTCGCCAGCTGGCGGTCGAGCTCGGACAGGGCGAACGCGACGGCCTGCTCCTCGGACCAGCCGTAGCGGTAGGCGTAGGGGAAGGGCGCGAACGCGACCCCACCCATCATCGGGCCGATCCCGGCCCGGATCTTCGCCCCGGAGGTGGTGAGCGCCGCGGCACCCATGGTGCGGCCGTGGAAGCCGCCGTCGAACGCGACGATCAGCTGCCGGCCGGTGGCCTGGCGGGCCAGCCGCACCGACGCCTCGACGGCCTCGGAACCGGAGTTGGTGAAGAACACCGAGTCGATGCCCTCGGGGAGCACCTCGCCCATCCGCTCGACCAGCGCCAGCAGTGGCTGGTGCATCACGGTCGTGTACTGCCCGTGGATCAGCGTGGCCACCTGCTCCTGCGCCGCCGCGACGACCCTCGGGTGGCAGTGCCCGGTGGAGGTGACGCCGATGCCGGCGGTGAAGTCGAGGTGGCGGCGCCCATCGGTGTCGTACAGGTAGACGCCCTCACCGCGGGCGGCCTGGACCGGGGTGGCCTGCTTGAGCAGCGGGGACAGCTGTGCCATGGGTTCGCAGCTCCTGGTGCGTCGAGGGTGGTGCGTCTCAGGTTGTCGAGTTGTCGACAATCCTAGGGAAACACGGGTGGGTGGGTCCGGGCAAGGGTCGTCCGGGCCCGCCTTTGCTCTGCTCACCGATACGCATCAGGCACCCGGGGCGACCCGGCGCTGCGGTCGCGGGCGAGCCCGCGTCGCGGGCGGACAGCCGTCGGCGGCGGCGTCGAGATGCAGCTCAGCGGGAGTTGTCGATCTCCACCGCCCGCTGGGCTGCATCTCGGCGCACGCGCGACACGGGTGGCCGGCCCGCCGTGACGCCACCCGGCGCCGGCGCGGACCCGGTGCTGCGTATCGGTGAGCAGAGCAAAGGGACGAGCGAAGGACCCCTCATCCCGGACGCAGCAAAGAGGAAAGCCCTGTTCAGGCCAGCAGGGCGGCGATCACCAGCAGCACCGGGACGGCGACGACCGTCGAGGCCAGCGCCACGTCGCGGGCCAGCGGGACGGCGCGGTCGTACCGCACGGCGTAGCCGAAGACGTTCTGCGCGGTGGGCAGCGCGGCCAGCACCACCGCGGCGAGCAGCGCCGGGCCGGTCAGGCCGAGCACCCCCGCGGCGAAGGCCCAGGCGATCACCGGGTGCGCCACGTTCTTGATCGCGACGGCGATCCACACCGAGACCGCGGTCTCCCCCGTCCCGGGGCGGCGGGCGCCGTGCAGGGAGATGCCGAACGCGAGCAGCATGGCGGGCACCGCGAGGTCGGCGAGCAGCTCGATCGGGGCGGTCACCGGCTCCGGCAGGACGACGCCCGTCGCGGAGACGGTCAACCCGGCGGCGGTGGCGATCGCGATCGGGTTGCGCAGCGGGGCGAAGGCGACCCGGACCCACCCGGGCCGCTCGCCGCGGCCGTCGCCGGGCAGGACGTCCATCAGGGTCGTGAACAGCGGGGTCAGGATCGCGAGCTGGAACAGCAGCACGGGGGCGACGGCGGCGGAGTCGCCGAGCACGTAGGTCGCGATCGGGATGCCGAGGTTGCCCGCGTTGACGTAGCCGGACGCCATCGACCCGACGACGACCTCGCCGGCCGGGCGCCGACGGAGCAGCGCGAGCGGGACGAAGAGCAGGCAGGCCGCGGTGCTGGTGACCGCGGTGACGACCAGCCCCGAGGACAGTACGGCACCGACGTCGGAGTGGCCGAGCGTGGTGAACAGCAGCGCGGGCGTCGCGACGAAGAAGGCGGTGCGGGCGAGGACCTTCGAGCCCTGGTCACCGAGCAGCCGGCCGCGGCCGAGGACGTACCCGACGGTCACGACGACGCCGATGACCAGGAAACCCTCGAGGACGCCCACCACGTCCCGACATGTTACGTATGCGAACTAGTCCCCGGGGTGTCCGGCGGCGCGGTTCACAGGTGCACTCAGGCCGCGCCGGGCATCGCGGCGAGGATCCGGCTGACGGCGTCGTCCATGTGCGCGGCCAGCCGGTCGAGCAGCAGCTCGGTGCGGCCGTCGCGCAGGGCGTCGCGCAGCAGTTCGTGCTCGGCGAGCAGCGCGCGGGCGGGCGGGGCGGTCTGCTGGAACGCGGCGAGACACATCCGGGTCTCGACGAGGAGCCCCTCGGTCATCCGGCGCAGCCGCGGGCTCCCCGAGGCGGCGACGAGGGCGGCGTGGAAGTCGTGGTCGGCGTCGGCGAGCGCGACGGCGTCACCCGCCTCGGCTGCGGCGGCCATCACCCCGAGCGGGATCTCCAGCGCGACGACGGCGGCGGCCCGGTCACCCTCCAGTACCTTCAGCGCCGCGGCCCGCTCGACGGCGGTGCGCGCCAGGTAGACGTCGCGGACGTCGTCGGGACCGAGCTCGCGCACGAACAGGCCGCGATGGCGTTCACTGCGCAGCAGTCCCTCGGCGACCAGCCGCTGCATCGCCTCCCGCAGCGGGCCGCGGCTCACCCCGAGCCGGTTCGCGAGGTCCACCTCGCCGAGCTGGGTGCCCGGCGCGAACGTGCCGCGCATGATCGCGGCACGGATCCGGTCGGCGACGATCTCTGCGGTGGAGCGCCGGCTCACCGGCTCGAGATCCGAGACGTCCAGGCCCACGACTCACCCCCTCCGGAACAGTGTCCCCAGGCCGGGACGGTCGATGTCGGCCCCGGCCAGGCGCAGGCCCTGCCAGATGCTCACCTGGTTCGCGGTCAGCACCGGCCTGCCCACCCGCGCCTCCAGCGCGTCGAGCACGTCCACGGTGTGCAGGGCGGTGTCGGGTAGCAGCACCGCGTCGGCGCCGGGTGCGTCCGAGGCCACCGCGGCGGCGAACTCCAGCACCGTCTCCGGCGGCAGCGTCCCGACCTCGGCGGCGGTGATGATGTCGCGGGCGGACAGCGTGTGCACGGAGATGTCGTGGTGGGTCAGGAAGTGCACGAAGGCGCCGGCGACGTCGGGCGGGTAGGTCGCCCCGACCGCCACCGAGCCGATCCCGAGCCGTCGGCAGGCGTCGACGAAGGCGAACGACGTGCTCGACGTCGGCACCCCCGACACCCGTTCCAGCGCCGCGACCTGCCGGGCGGCACCGTCGGGGCCGAAGATGAACGACCCCGAGGTGCAGGCCCAGACGACCGCGTCCAGCGGGCCCGCCTCCGCGGCGACCCGGCGTGCCCCCTCGGCGAGGACCTCGTCGCCGCCGATGGCGAGCAACGCGTCCTCGCGGTGGGCGTCGGTGGCCATCTCGGTGTGGACGAGGGCGAGCCGGCTGCCGTCGGCCAGCAGCTTCTCGGCGCGCGGGTAGTCGTCCTCGGCCGAGTAGCCCGGGTAGAGGAATCCGACCGTGCTCATGTTGTCGACAATCCTACAGAGACCGGGGTGACCGCAAGGGTCAGGACGCCCGCGAGTAGACGAGCCGCTCCCCCACACTGCCCGCGCGCCACACGTCGTGACAGGCGGTCGCCATCGCGTCGAGACCGTCGACGATGGTGGCGAAGACGTTGCCCGGCACCCAGCCGACGTCGCCGTTGAGCAGCAGGTTGTTGCGCCCGTAGAAGATCGCGAGGTCGATCCCGCCCTCGGCGGCGTCGATGCCCTGGTCGTCCTTGAACGCGCTGTCGAGCATCCCGCCGTGGAAGTCGAAGTAGCAGACGTCGCCCGGGATGGGGGTGACCGTCGGGTTCTCCTGCCCGATCCGCGGGCCGAACCGCGGGACGATCGTGTAGACCTCGTTGCGGGCGTACTTGGCGTGCTGTGCGTCGCCGCCCTGCGGGCCGTCGGCCAGCGCCTCCCAGACCGCCGCAGCGGTGCGGGGCGCCTCGGTCTCCAGCAGTGCCGCGGTGCAGGCGACGCCCCGCTTCGCGAGCTCGATCCTGATCAGCTTCGTCATCCGATCCCCCTGTCCGATACGCGGATTGTTGACAATCGTAGGTGCGCTTCCTAGCGTGTCAACGCCGCCCGACCTCCCTACCGACAGGATCTCCCGTTGCCGGTTTCCGCTGGTCAGGACCCGATCACCGTCGCCGTGCTGCACGGCGGGGAGACCCCGCCCGGCCTCGAGCGCCACGCCGGTGACGCACGTCTCCGCTTCGCCGCCGACGCCGACGGGCTCGCCGCCGTACTGCCCGGCAGCGACGTGCTGCTCACGTGGGACTTCACCTCCGACGCCGTCAAGGACGTCTGGGACGCCACCGACACCTCCGCGCTGCGCTGGGTCCACACCGCCAGCGCCGGCGTCGACCGGGTCGCGTTCCCCGCCCTGCTCGCCTCGGGCGCGACGCTGACGAACTCCCGCGGGGTGTTCGACCGGCCGATCGCCGAGTTCGTGCTCGGCGCGGTGATCGCGTTCGCCAAGGACACCGCCCGCTCGCTCGCGCTGCAGCGGGAGCGGACCTGGCGCCACCGCGAGACCGAGACCGTCGCCGGGAAGGTCGCGACGGTCGTCGGGAGCGGTCCGATCGGGCGCGCCGTCGCCGACCTGCTGGGTGCGGTCGGGATGCGGGTGCGGCTGGTCGGCCGGCGCGCCGCGGACGGTGTGCACGCCTTCGACGAGCTGCCCGGCCTGCTGCCCGACACCGACCACCTGGTGCTCGCCGCCCCGCTGACCGACGCGACCCGCGGGATGCTGCACTCCGGCACGATCGCCCTGCTGCCCGAGCGGGCCAGGGTCGTCAACGTGGGCCGGGGCGCGCTCGTCGTGCAGGACGACCTGACCGACGCGCTCGCGACCGGGCGGCTCGCCGGCGCGGCGCTGGACGTGTTCGAGGTCGAGCCGCTGCCCGCGACCTCGCCGCTGTGGGCGATGGAGCACGTGCTGCTCTCCCCGCACATGTCCGGCGACGTCGTCGGCTGGAAGGACATGCTCGTCGAGCTGTTCGCCGACAACCTCGCACGCTTCCGGGACGGCCGGGAGCTGCGCAACGTGGTGGACCCCGAGCGCGGGTACGTGAGCTCATCCGCAGGAAAGGTGTGACTGCTGTGACGACTGCAGACCTCAGCGCGACCGAGCTGCTGGCGGGCTACCGGAGCGGCGAGATCTCGCCGGTGCAGGCCACCCGGGACGCGCTGGAGCGGATCGAGGCGCACGACGGCGCGGTGAACGCGTTCTGCCTGGTCGACCCCGACTCGGCACTGTCGCAGGCCAAGGACTCCGAGGCGCGCTGGCAGGCCGGGGAGCCGGTCGGGCCGCTCGACGGCGTCCCCACCTCGATCAAGGACATGCTCCTGACGATCGGCTGGCCCACCCGCCGCGGCTCGACGACGACGTCACCGGACGGGCCGTTCGAGGTCGACGGCCCGCCGGTGGCCAGGGTCCGCGCCGCGGGAGCGGTGCTGATCGGGAAGAACACCACGCCGGAGCTGGCGTGGAAGGGCGTGACCGACTCGCCGCTGACCGGCGTCACCACCAACCCGTGGGACCCGACGAGGACGGCCGGCGGCTCGTCCGGCGGCTCGGCGTCGGCCGTCGGTCTGGGGATGGGACCGCTGTCGCTGGGCACCGACGCGGGTGGCTCGGTCCGCATCCCGGCCGCGTTCACCGGGACCGTCGCGCACAAGCCCACCTACGGCCGCATCGCGCACTACCCGGGCTCGGCGTTCGGGACGCTGGCCCACGTCGGTCCGATGACCCGCACCGTCGAGGACGCCGCGCTGCTGTACGACGTCGTCGCCCAGCCCGACACGCGGGACCCGTGGGTGTTCGACGTGCCCCGTGAGTCGGCCGTCGAGCGGCTCGCCGGCGGCGCGGCGGGTCTGCGGATCGCGTTCTCCCCCACTCTCGGGTTCGTCGACGTCGACCCGGAGGTGGCGGCGCTCGTCGCCGAGGCGGTCGCGGTGTTCGCCCGTGAGCTCGGTGCGACCGTCGAGAACGCCGACCCCGGTTTCGCCGACCCGATCGAGCCGTTCCACACGCTCTGGTTCGCCGCCGCCGCAAAGTCCCTGGAGCCCATCGGCGCCGAGGCCAGGAAGGCCATGGACCCGGCGCTGGTGGAGATCGCCGAGCAGGGGGCCCGGGTCTCGGCGCTGGACTACCTGGGCGCGATGGCCGTGCGCAACGAGCTGGGGACGCTGATGGGCGCCTTCCACTCCGAGTACGACCTGCTGCTCACCCCGACCCTCCCGATCACCGCGTTCGAGGGCGGCCGGGAGGTCCCCGAGGGCTGGCACGACCCGCGCTGGACGTCGTGGACGCCGTTCACCTACCCGTTCAACATGACCCAGCAGCCCGCGACCTCGGTGCCGTGCGGCTTCACCTCCGCCGGTCTGCCGGTGGGTCTGCAGGTCGTCGGACCGCGGCACGCCGACGCCACGGTGCTGGCCGCCGCGCACGCCTACCAGCGCGCGACCACGCACCACCTGCGCCGGCCGCCGTTGCTGGGCTGAACCGACCCCGTCCACGACGACGGCGCCGCACCCCGGCCGGGGTGCGGCGCCGTCGTCGTAGGGGGCCGGGGTCAGGTCGCGTCCGGGTCCACCGGGGGGCGCTCGTCGGCGGCCAGCGGTGGCTGCGGCGGACGGACCGGGGCCGGGGTGCTCGCCGCTGCTCCGCCCAGGGCTGCGGCCCCGGCGGCACCGGCACCCGGGCCCGGGGCGAACCCGTTGGGCTTGACCGGCGGGGTGGCGGCGTCGTCGGAGAACAGGCTCCGGGTGATCGCGGTCCGCGGGTTGAGCGAGCGCAGGCTGCGCAGGTCGTTGAGCGGCTGCTGGATCTGGTCGAACTCCGGGCCCAGTTCCTTCTTCAGGTGGTTCTGGGCGCCGGTCGCGAACTCCTTGACCTGGCGGACCGCGCGACCGACCCAGGCCGCCGCCTCGGGCAGCCGTTCCGGGCCCAGGATGAAGAGCCCCGCCACGACCAGGACGAGGATCTCCGCCATGCCGATGTTCTCGAACACGACGCCAGCGTACGGGTTCTAGCGCTGCCCGAGCGTCACGGTCACGGTGAGCGGTCGTCCCTGACGGATGAGTCGGACCGGGACCTGCTCGCCGGGCGAGTGTTCGCGGACGGCGACGACGAGCTCGTCGGCACTGGCGATGGGGCGCCCGGCGACATCGACGACGACGTCGCCGTCGGCGATCCCGGCCGCGGCCGCCGGTCCCCCGGCGACGACGTTCTGCACCTGGGCGCCGTCGGTGGCGCCGTCGGTGACCGAGCGGGAGTTGACACCGAGGTCGGCGTGCGCGACGCGGCCGGTGCGGATGAGCTCCTCGGCGATGGCGCGGGCGTCGTCGATCGGGATGGCGAAGCCGAGGCCGATCGAGCCGCCCTGCCCGCCGGACTGGGCGCTGTCCGCGCTGCGGATCGCCGTGTTGATGCCGACGACGGCGCCGGTCGCGTCCACCAGCGGGCCGCCGGAGTTGCCGGGGTTGATCGCGGCGTCGGTCTGCACCGCGTCGATCACCGCGTCGCCCGCGCTGCCCTCCGGGTCGAGCCGCACCGGGCGATCGACGGCCGACACGATCCCGGTCGTCACCGTGCCGGCCAGGCCGAACGGCGACCCGATCGCGATCACCGCGTCGCCGACGGCGAGCTCGCCGGAGCGGCCGATCGCGGCGACCGTCGGGTTCGCGACGGGCACCTTCACCACCGCGAGGTCGGTCATCGGGTCCGCCCCGACCACGGTGGCCGGGACCCGGGACCCGTCGGAGAACAGGGCCTCGATGGTGCCCTGGCCCGGCCCGGTGGCGGGCGCGACGACGTGGTCGTTGGTGAGTACGTAGCCCGCGGGGTCGATCACGACGCCGGAGCCGTTGCCCGCCTGGTTGCCGACGGTCACCTCCAGCGAGACGACCGCGGGCAGCACCCGCGAGGCGACCTCCGACACCGAGCCGGGCGGTCGTTCACGGGCCGGCTCGGTCGCGCTCAGCACCGCTCCGGGGCTGGTCAGGGCACCCGCCGCGGTCGCGGACCAGTACCCGACCAGTCCGCCCGCCGCGCCGACGAGCAGCGCCAGGACACCGAGCAGCGCCAGCGCGCGCGGCTGCACCCGCCTGTCGAACAGGACCTCGCGGACGCTGAGGCGGGGGCCGTCGGGCCGGGGGGCCTCCGCGGGGTCGTCGCCGTCGCCGGGGGGCGGGGCGGCGACGACCGGCGTGCCCGGGTCGCGCCACGGGTCGCCGGCCGAGCCGCCGGGCCAGAACGGGTCCTGCTCGGCGCTCTGCTCACCTCCGCGCAGCGCGTCGCCCGACGCACCGGGCGGGCGTTGCAGGCCGCCGGCGGGCTCGCCGTCGGGTGTGCGGTCCGGCCGGCCGAACGCGCGGGCGACGGCGGCGGTCGGCGGGGGCGCGCTCGGCAGCGACCCGTTCGCCCCGAGGTGCGACGACGGCGGCGCGAACGAGCTGTCGACGCCGTCCGGGCGGCCGAACGCCGCCCGTTCGCCGGGGTCGGTCGCGGGACGGTCCAGCGGGCGGGGGCGCAGTCGCGGCGGGGCGGAGCCGGGCGCGTCCGGGTCGGCCGCGCCGTCCGGGCGTGCGCCGCGGTCGTCGCTCACCGGGTCACCCCGGAGCCCGGGGAGACTGCTCCCGACGATCGATCAGCCGGCACGGCGTCCACCCAGTACACCCGTACAGCCTGCTCGGCGCGCGGTGAAGTCGGTGTATCGGTGACGGGTCAGGGCGTCGGGGAGATGCCGGCGTCGCCGGTCGGGGTGGCCGAGGTCGTCGGCGACAGCGACGCGCCGGTCGAGCCCGTCGTCGTGCTGACCGCCGGGACGGCCGTCCGCCGCGACGAGGCGGGCACCGGGGTGGCCGCGAACCGGGCGACGGCCGCGGCACCCGGGCCGGGCACGGTCGGCGCGGTCGGGGTGCCGGTCGTGGTGGGGGGCAGACCGAGCGCGAGTGCGCCGAGCGCCAGCCCGGACACGGCGGCTCCGGTGCCGAGGCGTACGCGTCGCGACCGGCTGGCGCGACGGCCGTGGTCGCCCTCGACCGGTGCCGGGCGCAGCACGGACACGAGCTGGCCGTCCGGGGTGAGCGACAGGCCCGCCGGCGGCGGGGGCAGCTCGGGGTCCTGCGGGATGGCGCGCAGCGCCGACATCAGCGACGGCGGGAGCGTGGGGGCGTCGGCCGCTCGCAGCGCGGTGCGGGCCCGCCGCTGCTCGGCGACCTCCACCGCGCAGTCGGGGCAGCGCTCGAGGTGGCGGGCGGCACGGTCGTGCGGACCGGCGGCCAACTCGTCGTCCACGAAGGCGACGACCGCCTCGAGCGTCAGATGCGTCTCCCCCCAGTCCGGGGGGACGACCTGGAAACGCCGTCGCTCGGTCACGGCACCAACTCTGCCACCGGACCACGGTCGGATGCCACCGGCTGCTCCTCCGCAGCCGCCGCACGGTGCCGCTCCAGCGACGCCCGCAGCGCGGTCCGGCCCCGGTGGATACGGCTGCGGACGGTGCCGAGCTTCACCCCGAGGGTCGCGCCGATCTCCTCGTAGGACAGGCCCTCGACGTCGCACAGGACGACGGCGACCCGGAAGTCCGGGGGCAGCTCGTCCAGTGCGGCCTGCAGGTGCGGGTCGAGGTGGTTGATCGCGAAGACGGTCTCGGGCTCGGGGCCACCGCCCGGCAGGCGGTCGGTGTCCTCGGGCAGGCCCTCCATCCGCAGCCGGGCGCGGCGGCGGACCATGTCGAGGAACAGGTTCGTGGTGATGCGGTGCAGCCAGCCCTCGAAGGTGCCCGGCTTGTAGGACGCCAGGGACCGGAACACCCGGATGAACGTCTCCTGGGTGAGGTCCTCGGCGTCGTGCTGGTTGCCGGACAGGCGGTAGGCGAGGCGGTAGACGCGGTCGGCGTGCTCCCGGACGACCTCGTCCCAGGTGGGCGGGGTCCAGTCGGCACCCTCACCGGGGCGGGTACCGGCGGCGGCGTCCCGGAACGGGGCGTCGTCGGTTGCGCGAGGGGCGGACATCGGGGCGGGGCACCTCCGTGAGTCGCGACCGTGTCGTGGAGTCGATCGGCCGCGAGGCTTCGTTCGTTGCAGCACAGCCTGCCTGCCACCCATGAGGAGGATGTGAAACCCGTCTGAGAGAAGTCTGTGAAATCGTCCGGCGATAATCTTGTTCCATGAGCACACCCGCGGGGGCGGCCGCGTACGCCGATGGCTACCTCGCCGAGGACGACGCGTGCGGCGAGGCCCGCGCACTGGGCACGGCGGCGGGCGCGCACCCCATCTCCGCGGCGGGCGGGGCGGCACTGTCGGTGCTGGCCGCGACGATCTCCGCGCGGGCCGTGGTGGAGATCGGGACCGGGGCCGGGGTGAGCGGGCTGTACCTGCTGCGCGGCATGGCCGGTGACGGGACGCTGACCACCATCGACGTCGACCCGGAGCTGCAGCGCTCGGCCCGGCGGACCTTCCTCGCCGCCGGGTACGGGCCGGGGCGGGCCCGGCTGATCAACGGGATGGCGCTGGAGGTGCTGCCGCGGCTGACCGACGGCGGCTACGACCTCGTCGTCGCCGACGCCGTCCCGGCCGAGTACCCCGGCTACCTGGCCGAGGCGATCCGGCTGCTGCGCCCCGGCGGGGTGCTCGTGCTGGAGGGGGTGCTCGACGGCGGCCGGGTCGCCGAGCCCGGCGCCGAGCACGGTCCGGGCACGGCCGCGCTGCGCGAGACCGCCGCCCTGGTCCGCGACGACGAGCGCCTGCTGTCGGCGCTGCTGCCGGTCGCGGACGGGATGCTCTGCGCGGTCCGCAGGTGAGCGGAGCGAACGCGGCATCGACACCGCAGGTGAGCGGAGCGAACGCGGCATCCACACCGCAGGTGAGCGGAGCGAACGCGGCATCCACACCGCAGGTGAGCGGAGCGAACGCGGCATCCACACCGCAGGTGAGCGGAGCGAACGCGGCATCCACACCGCAGGTGAGCGGAGCGAACGCGGCATCCACACCGCAGGTGAGCGGAGCGAACGCGGCATCCACACCGCAGGTGAGCGGAGCGAACGCGGCATCCACACCGCAGGTGAGCGGAGCGAACGCGGCATCCACACCGCAGGTGAGCGGAGCGAACGCGGCATCCACACCGCAGGTAGCTCAGTGGGCGGTGACGCCCTTGCCCAGGACCACGACGCCGCCGTTGGAGACCGTGTAGCGGCTGCGGTCCAGGTTCAGGTCGACCCCGATCAGGGCACCGTCGGGGACGACGACGTTCTTGTCGAGGATCGCCCGCCGCACCACCGCGCCCCGGCCGATGCGGGCGCCTGGCAGCACGACCGAGTCCGAGACCTCCGCGCCGCCCGACACCGACACGTTCGGGCTGATCACCGACCGGCGCACGATCGCCCCGGAGATGATCGTGCCCGCGCCGACGATCGAGTCCTGCGCGATGCCGCCCTCGACGAACTTCGCCGGCGGCAGTGCGGGCACCGCGGTGCGGATCGGCCAGCGCTGGTTGTAGAGGTTGAAGATCGGGTGCACCGAGACGAGGTCGGTGTGCGCGTCGTAGTAGGCGTCGATGGTCCCGACGTCACGCCAGTAGCCGGCGTCCCGTTCGGTGGCACCGGGCACGACGTTGTCGGCGAAGTCGTAGACGTGCGCGTCACCCTTGGCGACCAGCGCCGGGATGATGTCCCCGCCCATGTCGTGGTCGGAGTCGGCGTTCGCCGCGTCGGCCTTCAGCGCGTCGAGCAGGGCCTCGGTGGTGAACACGTAGTTGCCCATCGAGGCGAACGTGACGTCCGGGTCGTCGGGCACGTGCGGCGGGTCGGACGGTTTCTCGAGGAACTCGGTGATGCGACCGGACTCGTCGGAGGCGATGCAGCCGAAGGCCTTCGCCTCGGCCCGCGGCACCCGGATCCCCGCGACGGTGACGCCCGCGCCGGACTCGGCGTGCTGGGCGATCATCTGCGCCGGATCCATCCGGTAGACGTGGTCGGCGCCGAACACGGCGATGTACTCGGGCTGGTCGTCGTAGACCAGGTTGAGGCTCTGGAAGATCGCGTCCGCCGAGCCGGTGTACCACCGCCGGCCGAGCCGCTGCTGGGCCGGGACGGTGGTGATGTACTGGTCGAGCACCGACGACAACCGCCACGTCGTCGAGATGTGCCGGTCCAGCGAGTGCGACTTGTACTGGGTCAGCACGCACAGCCGGTCCATCCCGCAGTTCACGAGGTTGGACAGCACGAAGTCGATGAGCCGGTAGTTGCCACCGAACGGCACCGCCGGTTTGGCGCGGTCCGCAGTGAGCGGCCAGAGCCGCTTCCCCTCACCGCCCGCCAGCACGATGCCGAGAACCCTGCCGGGAAGACGTCCGGGCGCGGTCGGTCGCATGGCGTGAACACTAGTGGCCGCTCGGTGGTGGGGCCATACGTCCGGCCGCGCCGGGTGCGCCGCTCGCGCCGTGCGCGACCCCGGACACGACCGGACCGGATCGGGCGCACGAACTCCTCGCGCGGCGTCCGGGCGCCCCGGTAGCGTCCCGGCCCGTGCGCGTCGGCCTTCTCACCCGTGAATACCCGCCCGCCGTCTACGGCGGTGCCGGAGTCCACGTGGGACATCTCGTCCCCGCCCTGCGGGAGCTCGTCGACGTCGACGTGCACTGCTTCGCCGAGCCGGGCAGCGACGCCCCGGCCGACGCCCGCGCACACTCCGCGCCGCCGCTGCCGGACGGGGCGAACGCCGCGCTGACCACGCTCGGCGTGGACCTGTCGATGGCCGCCGAGCTGGAGCGCTGCGACGTGCTGCACTCCCACACCTGGTACGCCAACATGGCCGGCCACATCGGCGGCCTGCTGCACGGGCGCCCGCACGTGGTCACGGCGCACTCGCTGGAGCCGCTGCGGCCGTGGAAGGCCGAGCAGCTCGGCGGCGGGTACCGGCTGTCGTCGTGGGTGGAGCGGACCGCCTACGAGGCGGCGGACGCCGTCATCGCGGTGTCGCACGGCATGCGCCGCGACGTGCTGAACGCCTACCCGGCGATCGACCCGGAGCTGGTGCACGTGGTGCACAACGGCATCGACACGCAGTTCTACGCGCCCGACCCGGCGCGCGACGCGCTGCTGGCGCACGGCGTCGACCCGGACCGGCCGCTGGTGGTGTTCGTCGGGCGGATCACCCGGCAGAAGGGCCTCGGGCACCTGGTCGCGGCGGCGCACCGGTTCGACCCGTCGGCGCAGGTCGTGCTGTGCGCGGGCGCCCCGGACACGAAGGAGATCGCGGCCGAGACCGAGCGGGCGGTGGCGGAGCTGTCCGCCTCGCGCGAGGGCGTCGTGTGGATCCAGCGGATGCTCGCCACCGCCGAGGTCCGCCAGCTGTTGTCGGCGGCGACGGTGTTCGTGTGTCCCTCGGTCTACGAGCCGCTGGGCATCGTGAACCTGGAGGCGATGGCCTGCGGCACGGCGGTGGTCGCCTCCGACGTCGGCGGGATCCCGGAGGTCGTCGACGACGGCGTGACCGGCCTGCTCGCGCACTACGACCCGGCCGACACCGCCGCGTTCGAAGCGGCGCTGGCCGACGGGGTCAACGCGCTGATCGCGGACCCCCAGCGGGCCGCGACGATGGGCGAGCGGGGCCGGGAGCGCGCGGTCGCCGAGTTCGCCTGGGCCGAGATGGCCCGTCGGACGCTGGAGATCTACGAGTCGGTGGCCTGAGGCCCGTCGCCGGGACCCCCGGAGACGCCGACGGCGGGGCCGGTCCCCCGGCCCCGCCGCGTCGTGTCCGTGTCGTCCACCGTCAGCCGACGGTCGACTTCAGCGCCTCACTGAGGTCGGTGGCCTCGTCCGGGGTCATCTCGACGACGAGACGCCCGCCACCCTCGAGCGGGACGCGCATGACGATGCCCCGGCCCTCCTTGGTGACTTCCATGGGCCCGTCGCCGGTGCGGGGCTTCATCGCGGCCATTCGTCCGTCCTCCGTCAACATCCACAACTGTCGTTTCCCCGGGTGCGCGCTCGGGGCGCGCGCCGACCCGTGAGACCACATTGTCCCTCATCACCGGCGTCGAGGTGCAACCGAGGCGATCACGGCTCGGGAGCGATACCCGCGGCGTTCACGCAGCGCAACGGCCCGGCGACCCTACGACGACCCCGGTCCGGTACCCCGCGGGCCCTCCGGGACGGCCCCGGCCCGCCAGCAGTACGCGACGTGGTCGTCGACCAGACCGGTCGCCTGCATGAGCGCGTAACAGGTGGTGGGGCCGACGAACCGGAAGCCGCGCTTCTTCAGTGCCTTCGACAGCGCCGTGGACTCCCGGGTGGACCCGGGGACCTCGGACAGCGTCGCCGGACGCGGGCGCGCGGCCGGGTCCGGCGCGTAGGACGCGAGGAACGCGCCGAGGTCGTCGCCGGCGTCGGCCATGTCGAGCACGGCGCGTGCGTTCGCCACGGTGGCCTCGATCTTCTGCCGGTTGCGCACGATCCGGGCGTCGCCGAGCAGGCGGGCCACGTCGTCGTCGCCGAAGCGGGCGACGGTCTCCGGGTCGAAACCGGCGAAGACCTCCCGGAACGCGGGGCGCTTGCGCAGCACGACGATCCAGGACAGGCCGGACTGGAAACCCTCGAGGGTGAGGCGCTCGAACCACGCCGCGGTGCCATGGACGGGCCGGCCCCACTCGTCGTCGTGGTAGGCGACGTAGTCGGGGGCCGAGAGCGCCCAGTCGCAGCGGCCGCGGTCGTCGGGGGGCGTGATCGCCGGCGTCGTCATCGGGTCACCGGCCAGCCCGGTAGCGGTCCTCGGTCGCCTCGGCCATCCGCCGCAGCGAGTGCGCGACCCCGGCCCGGAACGCGGGACGCACCAGCGGCCAGCCGAACCGGCCGAGCGCCCCCAGCGGCAGGTCGAGCAGCTCGGTCCACAGGAACCGCGACCGGGCCGGGCCGAGCTCGACGACGACGAACACGCCGTCGCCGCGGATCACGGTGCCGGTGTGGGTCACGACGATCCGCCGCTCCCCCGTCGTCCCCACAGGCGGTTCGGTCCACTCGGTGACCCGCATCGTGTCGGCGACGCCGAGCGGCCCGACCCCGGTGACCGCGCGCAGCTCGGTGCCGACCGAGCGACCGTCTCCCGCGGTGATCTCGACGGTGGTGCCGAGCATCCAGTCCGACTGGCCCTCGAGGTCGGACACGACCTCCCACAGGACGTCGGCGGGGACGTTGACGTCGACCGGGACGGTCAGCTCCACCCGGCCGCCGCCGGCCGGCCGCACGCCCGGGGTCCGGTCGCCGACCCCGCCTGCGGTCCCGCGGTCACCACTGCTGTCGTTGCCCGTCACCGGGGTCCTCCTCGGCGCGCATCCGCGCGATCGTCGCCTCCAACCGGGCCACCCGGTCGGCGAGCTCGTGCCGGTCGGACCGGACCCGGTCCAGCTCGCCGGCCAGCCGGTCGAGTACCCAGTCCACCTCGGCCATCCGATATCCGCGCAGCACCTGCTGGAAACGCAGGTCGCGGACGTCGGCGCCGGACACCTCGCGGGCGGGCAGCCGGGTGGGCGTCGCGTCCGGGGCGAGCGGGGCGAGCTCCTCCCCACGGCCGAAGACCGCGGCCGCCAACACGAAGACCAGCGCGGCGACGCCGGCCAGGACGATCACGTACGCGAGGGCGGTCCCCATGCCGCCATCACATCACGCCGGTCCGACGACGGGTCCCACCCCACGCGGGCGGCGGGCGCGACCACCGGCTCGGCGGACCCTCCGTCGCGCACCCGCCCTGGTGGGGGCCGGTCCACCTGGCGCAGCGGACGGGTCTCGGCGCGCCATCCCGTCTCCACGCCGTGGCCGGGACGGGCGTCGTCGGAGCAGACGTCGTCGGGGAGGAACGCGGTCAGGCCTGCACCGGAGTCGTCGACCCCGCACCGGGACAGGGCCGTGGCGAGGACCTCCCGGGAGGTGCGGCCGAGCTCGTGCAGCGGACGGTTGCGGTGCCGGCGCACGCCCAGGTCGGCCTGTGCGATGGCCGCGGTCCCGCCGACGACGGTGTCGGCGTCGGTGTCGAGCAGCAGGCCGATGTCGACGCCGTAGCCGGTCGCGAACGGGAGCCGGTCGAGCAGCTCCCGGGTCGCGGCGTACTCACCGCCGATGGGCTGGCGGACGTGCCGCAGCCCGGGCCGGAGCGCGGCGAGCAGGGGGCGGGCGAGCAGCTCGGTGACACGGCCGCCCTCGTGCCCGCCCGCGTCGTCGCTGCCGCCGGGGCCTACGGAGCCGCCGGGGCCGGTCAGCGGCCGCCGGTGGTAGCCCTTGACCAGCGCTGTCCCGGGCCGGGTGAGCAGCGGGGCGAGGAGCCGTTCGACGAGCTCGGGGTGCGGGTCGACGAGGTCGGCGTCGACGAAGCAGACCAGGTCGGCGGGGCGTGGCCCGCTCCCCAGCGCGACCACGGCGCGCCACATCGCCTCGCCCTTGCCCGGCAGCACCGGGACACCGGGCACCGCCCGTTCCCGGCCGAGCACCCGAGCCCCGGCCGCGGCGGCGCGTTCCCCGGTGCGGTCGGTGCTGCCGGAGTCGAGGACGACGAGGTCGTCGACCAGCGGGGGGTCGCCCTCGCACAGCCGGGTCAGCCCCGCGACGAGCGGACCGACCGTCGCCTCCTCGTCCAGGGCGGGCAGGACGACGGCGACGCGACGGCCGTCCTTGCGGGCGGCGAGCCGGGCGGCGAGGGTCACGTGCTCAGACGAGCGGACGGGCGCACTCGTCGAGCGCCACGCCGGCCAGCCCCGCGGGGTCGGCCGGGGCGGCGTCGTCACCGCGGACCTGCCGCAGCCGCTCGATCGGGGCCCGCGAGGCGAACCCGCGGTCGACGAGCCCGGCGACCCACTCGACGAGGCCGTCCCAGTGGCCGTCGGGGTCGAGCAGCACGACCGGTTTGCCGTGCAGGCCGAGCGTCCCGGCCGTCCAGACCTCGAACAGCTCCTCGCAGGTCCCGATGCCGCCGGGCAGCGCGAGGAACGCGTCCGCGCGGTCCTCCATCTGCTGCTTGCGCTCACGCATGCTCTCGACGACGAGCAGCTCGTCGCTGTCGTGGTCGGCCCACTCGCGCTCGACCATGGACCGCGGGATGACCCCGACGGTGCGGCCGCCGCCGGCCCGGGCGCCGGCCGCGACCGCGCCCATCATCGACTTGCGGCCCCCACCGGAGACGAGCGTCCAGCCGCGGGCGGCGACGGCGCGGCCGACCTCGCGGGCGAGGTCGAGGTAGTGCGGGGCGACGCCGTCGGAGCTGGCGCAGTAGACGCAGACGGCGAACCCGGGCTCCGGACCGGCCATCAGTGCGTCTCCTCCCAGGCGTGGTAGGCCTCGTTGACCACGTCGACGGCGTCGTCGATGTCGTCGGTGACGTGCAGCAGGTCCAGGTCCTTCTCGCTGATCTTGCCGTCGACCAGGACGGTACTGGCGATCCAGTCGTAGAGACCGCCCCAGTAGTCGCTGCCGAGCAGGACGACCGGGAACTTGGTGACCTTCTTGGTCTGGACGAGGACGAGCGCCTCGAACAGCTCGTCGAGCGTGCCGAACCCGCCGGGCAGACAGACGAACGCCTGCGAGTACTTGACGAACATCGTCTTGCGGGCGAAGAAGTAGCGGAAGTTGATCCCGAGGTCGACCCACGGGTTCAGGCCCTGCTCGAACGGCAGCTCGATGCCGAGCCCGACCGAGAGCCCACCCGCCTCGGAGGCGCCGCGGTTCGCGGCCTCCATCGCGCCCGGACCGCCGCCGGTGATCACGGCGAACCCGGCTCCGGCGAGCCGCGCCCCGAGCTCGCGCCCCAGCTCGTACTCCGGGGAGCCGACCTTCGTGCGGGCCGAGCCGAACACGGTCGCCGCGCGCGGGAGCTCGGCGAGCATCCCGAACCCCTCGACGAACTCGGCCTGAATGCGCAGCACCCGCCACGGGTCGGTGTGCACCCAGTCCGCCGGGCCGCGCGAGTCGAGCAGCCGCTGGTCGGTGGTGGTCGGCTCGATGCTGCGTTCGCCGCGCAGCACCACCGGGCCTCGCTGCTTCTCGGGCTGCTTCTCGTGCAGCGTCCGGGGATCGGCGTTCTCGTCGGCCATGGTGATCACGGTATTCGGGCCGCGACGACTGGGCCGCGCCGGTGGGGTCGTGGGCGGTGTCGGCCGGCCCGACGGGGTGCCCGCAGCAGTGTCGGCGGCGGTGTCGCCCGGTGCGGGCCGTCCGGCGCCTTCGGTCAGACGGTCTCCGGCCAGAGGGCTCCGGCCAGAGGGGCTCCCGCGAGAGGAGCTCCGGTCAGACGAGCTCCGATCAGGCAAGCTCCGATCAGGCGGAGTCGCCCGCGAGGTAGCGGCGCAGCACCGCGGTGCAGGCGGTGATCGCGTCCTCGGCGACGTGCTCCTCGCGGGTGTGGGCGAGATTCGGGTCGCCGGGCCCGTAGTTGACCGCCGGGATGCCTAGCGCGGCGAAGCGCGATACATCGGTCCAGCCGTACTTCGCCCGCGGCACCGCCCCGGTCGCGGCGACGAACTCCGCGGCCGCCGGTGCGGACAGGCCCGGCAGCGCACCCGGCGAGAGGTCGGTCACGACGAGCGGGAACCCGTCGAACACCTCCCGGACGTGCGCAACGGCCTGCTCGGCCGACCGGTCCGGAGCGAACCGGAAGTTCACCGTGACGACGCACTCGTCGGGGACGACGTTGCCCGCGACCCCGCCGCCGATCCGCACCGCCTGCAGCCCCTCGCGGTACTCGCAGCCGTCGATGTCCACCCACCGCGGCCGGTAGGCCGCCAGCCGCGACAGGATCTCCGCGGCCCGGTGGATCGCGTTGTCCCCCAGCCACGAGCGCGCCGAGTGCGAGCGCCGCCCCGCGGTCCGCAGCTCGACGCGCAGGGTGCCCTGGCAGCCGGCCTCGAGCGCGCCGTCGGTGGGCTCGCCGAGGATCGCGAGGTCGGCGTCGAGCCAGTCCCGGTGCTCGCGCTCGATGCGGCCGAGCCCGTTGCGCTCCGCCTCGATCTCCTCGCAGTCGTAGAAGATCAGCGTGAGGTCGTGGCGCGGCGCGGCCAGCGTGGCCGCGAGGTGCGCGAACACCGCGTCGCCGGACTTCATGTCCGAGGTGCCGCAGCCGTGCACGATCCCGTCGGCACGGCGCGACGGCACGTTGTCCGCGATCGGCACCGTGTCGATGTGCCCGGCCAGCAGCACGCGGTGCGGACGCCCCAGGTTCGTGCGCGCGAGCACCGCGTCACCGGACCGCAGCACCTCCAGATGCGGCGCCTGGGACCGCAGCGCGACCTCGAGCGCGTCGGCGAGCCGCCGCTCGTCCCCGGACACACTGGCGATGTCTACCATCGCAGCGGTCAGGGTCACCGGGTCGGACGTGAGGTCCAGCGCGGGCAGCGTCGTCGTCACCGGCCCGACGCTACCGACCCACCAGGACAGCCCTCCACCAGGACAGCCCTCACCCGCGACCCGCCCGCACCCGGGAGCCCCGGACCGGTCCCGCGCGTCGCCGGGTCGGCGGTCCGGCCCGCCGGCGCGCCGCCGGGGAGGGCTCCTCGGTCGTCGCTTTGCTCTGCTCACCGATACGCAGCACGGGCCCACGAGCGCTTCGCACGCCCCTACCGTCGCCGGGCACGACCGGGGTTGCGAACGGTCTCCGGCCGCCTCCAGGGGCGTCCCCGGGGGCGCCCGCTGCGTATCGGTGAGCAGAGCAAAGCGAGGCACGGACGACCACCGCCGGGACGGCCGCCCGGGCCGCGGGCGCTGCGTCGCCCGTGGCCGGAACCGCTGACGGGCGGTTGTCCACAAGCGGGCGAGTTGTCCACAGGTTCGCAGGTCACCGGTGCATCCCGGGCTCGTGGGCGCAGGGTCGAGGCATGGACATCATCGAGGGCGACCGGTTGCCCGAGGAGCCGCCGCCGGCGCCGGTCGACGTCGTCGTGCCCGATCTGTCCGGGCTCGTCCGGCGGGTGCGGCGCAGCGCGGACCTGTCACAGCGGGAGCTCGCGGAGCGGACGGGGCTGGCGCCGTCGACCATCGCTCGGATCGAGAGCCGGTCGCTCGCGCCGGCGCTGGACACGCTGGCGGCGATCCTGGCGGTCGCGGGGCTGCGGATGGTCGTCGTGGACGCGGAGAACCGGCGAGTGCCGCCGATGGAGGACCCGCCGGGTGACCTGCGTGACGGGGCGGGCCGCCGGTTCCCGTCGCATCTGGACGTGATCCTCGATCCGCTGCCCGGTGAGTGGTGGGGCGACCGGTACGGCTGCGCGCGCCCGCCGGAGACGTTCCACCGGGATCGGGCGCTGCGCGACGCGATGCGTCGGCGCAGTGTGTGGGAGGTGCGGGTCGCGCAGTTCCGCACCGCGCCGCCACCGCCGACGGTCGAGCACTGGATGGTGCTGCAGGCCCGGTGCCGGGCGTGCGGGCGGCTCCCGGACCCACCACCGCCGCCGTTCGCGCCGGCCGCGGTGCTCCGCTACCTGCAGGCCGCCGCGGTGCTGCTCGCGGTGCGGGCCGCCGAGCATGCCGACGTGTCCCGGCGCACCCACCGCGGCGTGCCGTGGGCGACGGCGGGACGGTAGGTTCGGGGCCCGTGAGCACCGAGTACCGCCGCGAAGGCGCTTCCGGAACCGGCCTGGCCACGGTCACGACCGACGGCACCGTCCTCGACGTCTGGTACCCGGCTCCGGTGCTGGGCGGGGACGCGTCCGACGACGGTGCCGAGCTGCAGCCCCTCGTCGGGACGGACAAGCTGCGTGGGGTCCGCACCGAGGTCGTGCGCACCGAGATCGGCTCGCTCGCCGACGCACCGGCCGACGCCGCCGACGTCTACCTGCGGCTGCACCTGCTCAGCCACCGCCTCGTCCAGCCCCACCAGGTGAACCTCGAGGGCCAGTTCGGGCTGCTCGCCAACGTCGTCTGGACCAACCACGGCCCGTGCCCGGTCCCCGGGTTCGAGCTCACCCGGGCGAAGTTGCGCGGCCGCGGACCGGTGACCGTCACCCACGTCGACAAGTTCCCGCGGATGGTCGACTACGTGATCCCCGCCGGCGTGCGGATCGGTGACGCCGACCGCGTCCGGCTCGGCGCGCACCTGGCCGAGGGCACGACCGTCATGCACGAGGGCTTCGTCAACTTCAACGCCGGCACCCTCGGCGCGTCGATGGTCGAGGGCCGGATCTCGGCCGGGGTCGTCGTCGGGGACGGCTCGGACGTCGGCGGCGGTGCCTCGATCATGGGGACGCTGTCCGGGGGCGGCAAGGAGGTCATCTCGATCGGCCGCCGCTGCCTGCTCGGCGCGAACGCCGGCCTGGGCATCTCCCTCGGCGACGACTGCGTGGTCGAGGCCGGCCTCTACCTCACCGCGGGCACCAAGGTCACGCTGCCCGACGGCAGCACCACCGCGGCACGCGAGCTGTCCGGCCGCAACGGGCTGCTGCTGCGTCGCAACTCGGTGTCCGGCGCGGTCGAGGTGCTGGCCCGCACCGGCGACGGCATCGCCCTCAACGCCGCGCTGCACGCCAACTGACGGCCCGGCAGCGGTTCACGGCGGAACACCCACAGAAGCAGGACGGCAGGGACATGGTGGGTACGGACGGGGCTGCGCAGCCTCCGGGGAACGACCTCTACGGCGCCGCGGACCTCGGTGAGCCGCTGACCGCGGGGCCGCAGGACCCGGCGGTGGCGCACGTCCGTGCGCTGCTGGACAAGCGGCTGCGCGCGATGCTGCGGCACGAGCCCGGTGTGCGCGACGGGTCCGACATCGAGGACCTGCACCAGATGCGGGTCTCGGTGCGGCGGATGCGGGCGGCGCTCAAGGCCGCCCGCCCCCTGCTCGATCAGACCTGGGCGGACCTGCTGCGGGCCGAGCTCGGCCGGCTCGGCCGGGCGCTCGGCCCGGTGCGCGACCTCGACGTGATGATCGACCGCCTGCGCGGCGAGGTGTCCACGCTGCCCCCGGCCGAGCTGGCCGCCGGTGAGCGGCTGGTCGCGGTACTGGAGGCCGAGCGGGTCGGTGCCCGCGCCGAGATGCTGGACGAGCTCGACTCCGACCGGTACGCCGCACTGCGTCGCTCGCTGGTCGAGGCCGTCTCGGCGCCGCTGCCGGAGCCGCCGGCGGAGGTCGCCCGCCCCGAGCTGATCGAGCTGGTCCGGGCCGAGACCCGCAAGCTCGTGAAGGCGGTGCGTCGCGCCGGGCCGAACCCGCCGGACATGACCTTGCACGACCTGCGGATCCGCACCAAGCGGTTGCGCTACACCGGTGAGCTCGTCGAGCCGGCGATGCGCGACGAGGACGGGTCCCGCACCGAGGACGCCCGCCAGGTCCGGCGGATGCTCAAGGCCGCCGCCGGGCTGCAGGAGGTCCTGGGAGACCACCAGGACGCCTGCGTCGCCGAGCACCGCATCCGCGCCCTGCTCGACGAGCTGGGCCCCGGACCCGACGCCCACGAGGTCTTCGTCGGCGGCCGGCTGGTCGAGCGCGAACGGACCCGCGCCGAGGCGCTGCGCGAGCAGTGGTGGGCCGCATGGGAGCACCTGGCCGAGCAGGCCGAGGCCCTCTGAGCCGACCGCTCAGCGCGGGCGGTCCCCGATCCGGACCACCGCGACGCCCTGCAGCACGGCACCGATCAGGAGCAGCCCGATCGCGGGCGGGAACCCGGCGGCGTCGATGACCACCCCCATCACCAGCGGCCCGATCCCGGCGCAGAAGTAGCCGATCCCGAGGCCGAACCCGCTGACGGCGGCGCTGCGGGCCGGGGTCGGCGTCCGCCAGGCGATCACCGTCAGCCCCAGCGGGAACCCCGCGCCGACCCCGACGCCGATCAGGACCGCCCACAGCCACGGCAGCGGTGAGCCCGGCGCGGGGGCGAGCAGCACCCCGAGCGTCCCCGCGGCGGAGCTGAGGACGGTCAGGGCCGCCCAGAACCGCCACCGGCGTCGTCGCTCGGCCGCGGCCGGGAACAGCAGGGCCGCCGGGATCTGCGCGATGCTCCACACCGCGAGGAGGAGCCCTGCTGCCTGCGGTGACCAGCCCTGGGACTCGTAGAACGGGGACAGCCAGGTCAGCCAGCCGTAGAAGATCGTCGACGAGCCCGCCAGGTAGCAGGCGATGCGCCGGGCGAACGGGTCGTGGCGGACCCGGACCTCCTCGGCGACCGACGGGCCGTCGTCGGACGTTCCCCGCGCGTCCGAGGTGTCCGGACGGGCACGACCGATCCGGCTCGCCACCGGTGCCCACACCGCGACGGCGAGCACCGCGGGCACCGCCCACACCGCGAGCGAGAAGGACCATCCGCCCAGCGCGACGCCCAGGGGCACCGCGACGGCGGAGGCGACCGTTGCGCCGATCATCATCGAGACGACGTAGGCGCCGGTCACCGCGCCGGCCCGCTCGGCCAGGTGCTCCTTCACGACCCCGGTGAGCAGCACCCCGGACACCCCGATGCCGAGCCCGACCAGCACCGAGCCGCCGACCAGGGCCGGCAGTGCCGCCACCGACCGCAGCAGGCTGCCGACCCCGATCGTCGCCACGGCGACACCCAGCAGCCGTTCACGGCCGACCCGGGTGGCGACGGCGGCCGCGCCGAACGAGCCCGCCGACATCATCAGCACCGCACCGGCCTGGACCAGACCCGCCGCGCCCGCCCCGATCCCGAGGTCGGCGCGGGCGGTCTCCAGCAGCGGCGGGTAGCCGGCGAGCCCGGCCCGCAGGTTCACCGCGAGGGCGAGCACCCCGAACAGGACCAGTGCCGGTCGCACGGCCGAGTGCCTCCCGGCCGGTCGCCCCGACCCCGGACCCGGGTCGCGGTGCGCGGCCGGCCCGGAGGGCGTGCCGGGACCGGACGACGCGGACGGGTCGGCGCCACCGGGGTTGCCGGGACGCGGTGCCTGCATTCGACGGCTCCTTCGCCTGCCGGATCGCTCCACCGGCGTCGTGACTGATCCGCCGATCCTCTCCCGGGTCCTTGCCTATCGCAACGACAGTCGGGGGTTCAGGCGGTCCCGAGCCGATCCACGGCGGCGTCGATGCGCTCGTCCGGCGCGGTCAGCCCCACCCGGACGTGCCGGGAGCCCGCCGGCCCGTAGAACTCGCCGGGAGCGACGAGGATCCCCAGACCGGCGAGCCGGTCCACGGTGTCGCGGCACGGCTCGTCCGCGCTCGCCCACAGGTAGAGCCCGGCCTGCGAGTGCTCGATCGTGAGCCCGGCCTTCTCCAGCCCGGCACGCAGACGGGTGCGACGGGCGTCGTAGCGGGCAGCCTGCTCGGCGACGTGCGCGTCGTCGGAGACGGCCGCCTCCAGCGCGGCCTGCACCGGACGCGGCACGATCATGCCCGCGTGCTTGCGGACCTCCAGCAGCCCCGACACCAGCGCCGGGTCCCCGGCGACGAACCCGGCGCGGTACCCGGCCAGGTTCGACACCTTCGACAGCGAGTGGACCGCCAGCAGGCCGGTGGTGTCGCCGTCGCAGACGTCGGGGTGCAGCACCGAGCGCGGCGCCGGCTCGGCGTCGCCGGGCAGACCGAGGTAGCACTCGTCGGAGGCGACGACCGCGCCCCGCTCCCGGGCCCAGGTCACGACCTTGCGCAGGTGCTCGACCGGCAGGACCCGGCCGGTCGGGTTCGACGGCGAGTTCAGCCAGACGAGCCGGACCCGTGCCGGACCGGCGGCGGTGAGGCCGTCGGAACGGACGTGCTCGGCCCCCGCCAACCGGGCCCCGACCTCGTAGGTCGGGTACGCGAGCTCCGGGATGACGACCGTGTCGCCCGCGCCGAGTCCCAGCAGCGTCGGCAACCAGGCGACCAGCTCCTTCGAGCCGATCGTGGGAACCACCGCGGCCGGGTCGACCCCGGGCACGCCGAAGCGCCGCTGCAACGAGGCGACGACCGCCTCACGCAGCGACGCCGGGCCGTGCGTCGTCGGGTAGCCGGGCTCTGCGGCGGCCGGTCCGGCCAACGCCTCCCGCAGCACCCCGGGGACCGGGTCCACCGGGGTGCCGACCGACAGGTCGACGATGCCGTCGGGGTGCGCCGCCGCGCGCTCGCGCGCGCCGGTCAGCGAGTCCCACGGGAAGTCGGGGAGGTCGAGCCTGCTCACTCGTCGTGTTCCTGCGGGGGCAGGCTCTTGGCCGGCTCCACGTCACGGTCGACCTTGCCGAGCTTCGACGCCCCGCCGGGCGAGCCCAGCTCCTCGAAGAAGTCCACATTGGCCTTGGTGTAGGCGGCCCACTGGTCGGGGACGTCGTCCTCGTAGTAGATGGCCTCGACCGGGCAGACCGGCTCGCACGCACCGCAGTCGACGCACTCGTCGGGGTGGATGTAGAGCATCCGTCCACCCTCGTAGATGCAGTCCACCGGGCATTCCTCGATACACGCCTTGTCGAGCAGGTCGACGCAGGGTTCGGCGATCACGTAGGTCACTTCGGTGGTCCTCCACTCGGAGCAGCGGGCACCCGGCGATCATGTGGTGGTGGGGTGCCCGGTCAAACTGGGACGCTCGCAGGTTAACCCGCGGCCCCCGGCGGGGCAGGAGTGAGGTGGTCGGCTTCATGCTCGACGAGCTGGCAGGACGGCGAGTGGCCCTGCGCCACCGCATCGCGCCGGAGGACGCGCCGGGCCCCGGACTGACCGACGCGGTCGGTGAGCTGGAGCCCGACGGGCCCGACGCCGTCGTCGTCCACACCCGGTCGGGGCCGGTCCACGTGCGGCGCGACGCCGTCGTCGCCGTCCGGGAGGTGCCGCCCGCCCCGGCCCGGCGGGCGTCGCGTGCGGCGGTGGACCGGCTGGAACGCGTGCGGGCGACGGCCTGGCCGGCACCGGTCGTCGAGGAGCTGGGCGGCTGGCTGCTGCGCGCGGCGGGCGGCTGGACCCGGCGGGCGAACTCCGCGCTCGCGCTCGGGGACCCGGGGATGCCGGTGGAACGCGCCCTGGAACGGGTGCGGGAGTTCGCCGGGCGGCACGGCATCGTCCCGGTGGTGCAGGCACCGGTGGACGCGCCCTGGTCGAACCGGGTGATCGAGGGGGGCTGGATGCGGGACGAGGGCCCCGGGACCTGCAGCGTGCTCGTCACCCGCGCCGCGTCCGACGCCCCGGCACCGCGATGGCCCGCGACGCCCGGACCCGACTGGTGGGCCGCGCAGGGCGAGCCGGAACCCGCGCCCGGCGCGCCCGCGTGGGCGGTGCTGACCGGGGCGTCTGCCGGGGTGCTGCGTCCCGGTGAGCAGAGCAGAGCGACGAGCACGGACCCCGTCGAGGTCGGGTTCGGCACGCTCGCCGACGCCGACGGGACGCCGGTCGCGTCGGTGCGCGCCGCCGTCGTCGACGAGCACGTCTACGTGTCACGGCTGTGGGTCGTCCCGGCCGCGCGGCGGGGCGGGCTCGCGTCCCGGCTCACCGGACAGGCTCTGGCCTGGGGCGCGGCGCACGGTGCGCGGCACGGGATGCTCGACGTCGCCGACGACAACACCGCCGCGCTCGCCCTCTACCGCGGCACCGGCTGGACCGACCACCACCGCTACCACTACCTGGTTCCCCCGGAGCCTGCCTGACCGGAGGATCAACAGGTCAGGCGAACCCGCGGTCGAGCAGCCAGGCGCGGGCCTGCTTGGCGGCACGCTTGAGCCCCGACCACTCCCCCAGGTACTTCCCGACGACGCCGACGACCGGCAGCAGCCCGAGCCACTGGTGGTAGAAGCGGCCGTGCGGGCGCTTGTCGAGCTCGTCCTCCACACCCCACAGGGCCCGTCCGAGGCGCCAGACGGCGCTGCCCACGCGCTTGAGCGTGGCCCGCTTGCCGCCGTCGCCGGCGAGGTCACCGGTGAGCTCCTCGGCGCGGGCGTCGGCCGCGGCGTCCTCGGCCGCGGTGAGCTCCCGGGCGGCGAGGTCGAGTTCGCGCTGGAACAGCACCGACGCCAGCAACTCGACGAGCCGGTCCTCCGAGCGCACGCCGTGCTCGCCCGCGATCGCGACGAGCAGCAGCCCCTCCCCCGCCGCGCCGACGGCGTCGGACACCGGCAGGGTGCGCGCCAGCGCCCCGCCCAGGCCCGGGATCGCGGCGATCAGCGTCGTGAACCGGCCGACCCGGTAGACCCACCAGTCGCTGCGGGCGGGGACGTCCATCGCCGCCCAGGCCGAGGTGCCGGGAACTTTCACCGAGGCCAGCGCGTCGAGGATCTTGTCGGCCAACGAGCGTTCCTCGTCGCTCGTGTCCGCCGCGCGGTCCGAGCCGGGCGTCACCCGGGCACGCAGGCCGAACGGGTCGGACTCGCGCAGCCCGTCGAGCACCGGCCGGGTCGCCCGCACGAACGGGCGCAGGACCCGCACCAGGTCGTCGTCGGAGATCGTCATCAGCTGACCCTACGGTCGCGGCCGTCCGCCAGCCGGTCGAGCGCCCTGCGGAACGACACGACACCGGTCACGGCCCCGGCGACGAGCAGCAGCAGCGACTCCCAGTTCACCGGGAGCAGGAGGTCCCCGCCCGGTCCGAAGAAGCCGAGCACGAGCACCGCCGCGAACCACACGACCAGCGGGGCGGCGGCACCCGCCGGGCTCGGGAGGATCTCGGTGGCCGTGGTGTGGATCAGCCACGGCAGCGAGACGACCACGATCAGCGTGCCCAGCGGCACCGGGACCGGGACCGGCCCGATGTAGAGCATCTGGAACATCAGCTCGAAGGCCACCAACAGCACCGAGATCACCAGCAGCACCAGCGCGAGCGGGAGCCTCGTCACGTCGCTCATCCGTCGACCCCCTCGAACAGGTCCGACTCCGTCGTGCCGGGCGGCGCACCGGCGAGCACGTACTCCTCGACCCCCAGCAGCGGCTGCACGATGCCGTTGCTCATCGCGAACGCGACCCAGCCGTCGCCGGTGCGGACGTCGATCTGGGTGGCGTGTGCCCGCATCGCGGCGACGCGTGCGTCGTCGTGGGCGTCGACGTCGACCCGGGTCGTGACGGCGCCGACGTCGTGGCCGGGGTGCTCGTCGGGCTCCGGCCAGCGCAGCCCGGTGCGGTCCGGGTCCCCGCCGAGGGCGGAGTGCAGCTCGGCGAGCCCGGCGTCGAGCAGCGCGCTCGACCGGACCGCGAAGTACAGCTTGGCGACGACGTCCGGGCGCGCCCCGGCGGCGGCGGCGACCAGCTCGTGCGCGCGGACGTGGTCGGGGTGGCCGTAGCTGCCGTCGGAGGCGTAGGAGACCAGCACCTGCGGGCGGACCTCGTCGATGATCTCCAGCAGCTGCGCGAGCTGGGTGCCGAACGGCTCCGGGGCGGCGAACGCCCGCGGGTGCAGCTGCGGCGGCAGCGCCGCGCGGGTGCCGTGCCCGGCGAGCACCATGCCGGAGTCGCGCCAGCGCCCGGGGCCCCCGAGCCAGCGGTGCCGGGGCCCGCCGAGGGCGGCCAGCGCCGCGTCGAGCTCGCGGATGCGGTAACCGCCGAGCTGGTCACCGCGGTCCGGGGCGAGCTCGGCCAGCTCCGGTCCGATCACCTCGCCCTCCTCACCGAGGGTGCAGGTCACCACCGTGACCTCGCAGTCGGGGTCGGCGGTGTAGCGGGCGATGGTCCCGCCGGTGGTCAGGGTCTCGTCGTCCGGGTGGGCGTGGACGAGCAGGAGGCGACGAGCAGGCACCCGGGGAGCCTACGGGTCGATGATCGGCCCCGCCGCGGCGTGGGGCACCACGGGCAGCGGGTACTCCGCCGCCTCGCCCGTCGCCGGGGGGAACGTGATCGTCGCGCCGGTCAGCGGGACGGTCGGGACGGCGGTTCCGGCCAGCCCTGCGGGTGCGACGCCGTCGCGGACCAGCAGGTCGCCCAGGGCCGCGATCATCGCGCCGTTGTCGGTGCACAGCCGGGGCGCGGGTACCCGCAGGGTGATCCCGGCGACGGCGCAAGCACGCTCCATCTCGGTGCGCAGCACCCGGTTCGCCGCGACCCCGCCGACCATGAGCAGGGTGTCCGCGCCGCGTTCGGCACACGCCCGCAGCGCCTTGCGGACCAGGACGTCCACGACGGCCATCTGGAACGATGCGGCGACGTCGGGAACGGGGACCGCGCGGCCCGCGTCCTGGGCGGCCTCGACGTGCCGGGCCACGGCGGTCTTGAGCCCGGAGAAGGAGAAGCCGAACGCGGCGTCGCGCGGGCCGGTCATCGGGCGCGGGAACGCGATCGCGGCCGGGTCCCCGTCGAGGGCGGCCCGCGACACCGACGGGCCGCCCGGGTAGGGCAGGCCGAGCAGCCGGGCGACCTTGTCGAAGGCCTCCCCCGCGGCGTCGTCGACGGTGTCGCCGAGGTGCTCGACGGGATCGCGGGCCAGGTCGCCCAGCGCCAGCAGCGAGGTGTGCCCGCCGGAGACGATCAGGCAGACGCAGCGGTCGGGCAGCGACCCGTGCTCCAGGACGTCGACGGCGGCGTGCCCGGCGAGGTGGTGCACTCCGTAGAGCGGCACGTCCAGGGCCGCCGCGTACGCCTTCGCCGCCGCGACACCGACGTGCAGCGCCGGCGACAGCCCCGGCCCCGCGGTGACGGCGACGGCGTCGACGTCGGACAGCGACACCCCGGCCGCCTCGACGGCCGCGCGCACCATCGGGGTCACCGCGCTCACGTGGGCACGGGCCGCGACCTCCGGGACGACACCACCGAACCGGGCGTGCTCGTCCGCCGACGACGCCAGCCCCTCGCCGAGCAGCACCCCGTCCCGGACGAGACCGGCACCGGTCTCGTCGCACGACGTCTCGATCCCCAGAACCAGCGACACGCCACCCAGTTTCGCACCGGGTGGCGTGTCGTGGCCGTGGGGCCCTGGTCCGGCGGGACCGCTCGGTCAGGTCCGCAGCAGCGCGCGTTCCTCGGCGAAGTGGCAGGCCACCCGGTGCCCCGGCCCGGACGCGATCTCCAGGACCGGCTTCTCGTCGATGCAGCGCGCCTTGTCGGTGTCGGACAGCTCCAGGTGCTTCCAGCACCGGGTGCGGAACCGGCAGCCCGACGGCGGGTCGGCCGGGTTGGGCACGTCCCCGGTCAGCACGATCCGCTCCCGCACCCGCTCGACCTGCGGGTCCGGGACGGGCACCGCCGAGATCAGCGCCTGGGTGTAGGGGTGCTGCGGCCGGTCGAACAGGTCGTCGCGGTCGGCGACCTCGACGACGTTGCCCAGGTACATCACCGCGACGCGGTCGGAGATGTGGCGTACCACCGACAGGTCGTGGGCGATGAACAGGTAGGTCAGCCCGAAGTCGCGCTGCAGCTGCTCGAGCAGGTTGAGCACCTGGGCCTGGATGGACACGTCCAGGGCCGAGACCGGCTCGTCGAGCACCACGAACTTCGGGTTCAGCGCGATCGCCCGGGCGATGCCGACACGCTGGCGCTGCCCACCGGAGAACTCGTGCGGGTAGCGCTCGGCGTACTCGGCCGAGAGCCCCACGGTCTCGAGCAGCTCCGGGATCGTGGAGTCGGTGAGCTCACCGCCGAGGAGCTCGTACTTCTCCGACAGGATCGACCGGACGGTCATGCGTGGGTTCAGGGACGCGTACGGGTCCTGGAAGACGATCTGCATGTCCTCCCGGGCCGCGCGCAGCTCCCCCTGTCCGAGCGCGGTTACGTCGCGGCCGTTGACGTGCACGCTGCCCGCGGTGGGCTCGTGCAGCCGCAGGATCGCCCGGGCCGCGGTGGACTTGCCACAGCCGGACTCGCCGACCAGCGACAGCGTCTGCCCCTCGGGGATCTCCAGGTCGATGCCGTCGACGGCCTGCACCACGCCGACCGTGCGCTGGAACAGCACCCCGGAGCGGATCGGGAAGGACTTGGTCAGCCCCGCGGTGCGCAGCATCGGCTCGCCGTCCGACGTCTCCGCGACGCGCGCCTCGGATCCCGGGACGGCCGGCTCCCGCGGCGTGGCGGCGGCCTGGCCCACCTCGTCGGGGTGCAGGCAGGCGTGGAGGTGGCCGGGCCGGTCGGAGATCTGGACCAGCTCCGGGGTCTTCTCCGCGCACGACGACGTGGCGAACCGGCAGCGCGGGTGGAACGCGCAGCCCGACGGGACGTGCGCGAGGTTCGGCGGCTGCCCGGGGATCGGCTCCAGCTTCTCCGGCCGGGCCTGGTCCATCCGCGCCAGCGACGACAGCAGCCCGTAGGTGTAGGCGTGCCGCGGCTCGGCGAAGATCTCGTCGTTGGTCCCGGTCTCGACGACCTTGCCCGCGTACATGACCATGATCCGGTCGGCGTGCGCCGCAACCAGGCCCAGGTCGTGGGTGATCAGGACGATCGCCGTCTCACGCTGCTCCTGGAGCTTCTCGAGCAGGTTCATGATCTGGGCCTGCACGGTGACGTCGAGCGCGGTTGTCGGCTCGTCGGCCAGCAGGACCTTCGGGTCGTTCGCGAGCGCCATCGCGATCATCGCGCGCTGGCGCATCCCGCCGGAGAACTCGTGCGGGTACTGCGACGCCCGCGCGGCCGGGTTCGGGATGCCGACCTCGCCGAGCAGGTCGACGGCGCGACGGCGGGCGGTCACCTTGCCCGCCTGCCGGTCGTGGGCCCGGATCATCTCGGCGATCTGGTCGCCCACCTTGTAGACCGGGTTCAGCGCGGTCAGCGGATCCTGGAAGATCATCGCGATGTCCTTGCCGCGCAGCTTGCGCTGCTCGGACTCCGACATCGTCAGCAGCGAGCGACCCTCCAGCAGCACCTCGCCGCTGGGGAACGTCGCGGGCGGGGTCGGGACGAGGCCCATCAGGCTCATCGCCGACACCGACTTCCCGGAGCCGGACTCACCGACGATCGCCAGGGTCTCGCCCCGGTCGACGTGCCAGCTGACGCCGTCGACGGCCTTGACCACGCCGGCGTCGGTGGAGAAGTGCACCCGCAGATCGCGCACCTCGAGCATGTGCTCGCTTCGGTTCTCGGTCACGGGTCAGTTCCTCCCGCGCAGCTTGGGGTCGAGGGCGTCGCGCAGGCCGTCGGCCACGAACGCGAAGCCCAGCGTGGTGATCGCGATGGCGGCGGACGGGAAGATCCACAGGAAGCTCTTGCCCGGCACCGACAGGTACTGGGAGGCCTGCGAGATCAACCGGCCCCACTCCGGGACGTCCGGCGGGACACCGACACCGAGGTAGGACAGGGTCGCCATCGCGACCACGACCACGCCGATCGAGGTGAACGAGTACACGAGCACCGGTGCCACGGCGTTGGGCAGGATGTGCCGGGTCAGGATCCGCCGGGTGCCCGCCCCGATCGAGCGGGCCGCCTCGACGTACTCGGCCTCCCGCAGGGCCAGCACCTGGCCACGCATCAGCCGGGCGGTCGTCATCCAGCCCAGCGCGACGAGTGCGATGACGACCGGGAGCGTCCCACCGCCGACCGCGCGGACGATCACCAGGGCACCCACCAGTGGTGGGAACGCAAGGAAGATGTCGATGATCCGGGCAATGACCGCGTCCCACGCGCCGCCCTTGAACCCGGCGAGCGCACCGAGCGTCAGCCCGAGGACGAGGGAGAAGAAGACCACGGACAGACCGACGATCATCGCCAGCCGGACGCCGTAGATGATCCCGGAGTACAGGTCTCGGCCGAGGACGTCGGTGCCGAAGAAGTGCGCCGACGACGGCGGCTGCAGCGTGTTGAGCAGGTTCTGCTCGAACGGGTCGTAGGGCGTCGAGAACGGCGAGATGATCGCCATGACGATCTCGAACGCGACGATGACAAGCCCGGCCATGGCGAGCTTGTTGCGGCGGTAGCGCCGCCAGATCTCGGCGAACTGGCCATTGGACCGTCCACGGCGGCGGCCGTCGGGGACCGGCGTGACGGCCTCGGCGGGGTCGCCGCCGGGCAGTCCGAGCGCGGCGGCCGGATCGGTGGCCGGCGCGCCGGGGGTGGGTGGTGGGTTCATGCGAGGGATCGCCTCACTCAGTCAGCTCAGGCGGATGCGCGGGTCGAGGTAGGCGTAGAGGATGTCGACGAGCATGGAGAGCAGCACGTAGGCCACCACGCTGTAGACGACCACCGCCATGATGACCGGCGCGTTGTTGTTCGTGATCGCGCGGGCCAGCAGGAACCCGGCGCCGTTGTACTGGAACACCGTCTCGGTGACGATCGCGCCACCGATGTAGGTGCCCAGGGTGAGCCCGACGAAGGTGACGACGGGCAGCAGCGACGTCCGCATGGCGTGTTTGCCGATGACCGTCCGCTCGGACAGGCCCTTGGCGCGCGCGGTGCGGATGTAGTCGGCCTGCAGAACCTCCAACATCGACCCCCGCATCAGCCGGGCGACGAACGCCGACTCGATGATCGCGAGGGTGAACGCGGACAGGATCACGTCCCAGTACCAGGGCACCTCCTCGAGGAAGCTGCGCGGTACCGGCGGGAACGGCCCGACTCCGGAGACGTTCGCGACCAGGAAGATCGCGACGACGAACACCGGGACACCGATGCCGATGGTGGAGACGACGGTGACGAACACGTCCCAGAACGAGTAGCGGCGCACCGCGGCGATCACACCGGCCGTCACCCCGAACAGGACGAGGAACAGCAGCGCGACGACGGCGAGCAGGATCGTGTTGGGGACGGTCTCGGCGAGGAGCTGGGAGACCGGACGCCGCTGGTCGAAGTCGAGGCCGAAGTCGCCGGTGACCATGTTGCCGAGGTAGTTCACGAACTGGACCGGCAGCGGCTGGTCGAGACCAAACTTGGCGCGGTTGATCGCGGCGACCTCCGGCGGGACGACCTTCTCCCCGGTGGAGGCGAAGGGGTCCCCGAGCGAGAACGTCGCGATGAAGATCAGGAAAGCGGTGACGACGACGACCAGGATCCCCTGGAGCAGCCGCCGAAGGATGAATCGGCCCATGGATGCACGGACTTTCGTGTGGTGGGAACGCCGCACGACGGCCCGCGTCCCGGGGTCGCCGGGACGCGGGCCGCGTCAGCGGGACGTCACTTGAGGGTGATCGTGTCGAACGTCGGGTCCTCGGAGAAGTCCATGTTCACGTTGCCGAACTTCTCGGTGTTGACCAGGCGGGACTGCTGGCGGAACCAGAGCGGGATCAGCGCGAGGTCGTCGCCGATGGCGATCTTCTCGGCCCGCTTGTAGAGGTCGTTGCGGGCGGCCTCGTCCTGGGTCTGCGCGGCCTGCGCGAGCAGCTTGTCGAACTCCGGGTTGGAGTAGCGGCCACGGTTGTCGCCCTGGGCCGGCTCGCTCGGCGAGGCGGCACCGATCGACTGGGTGGCGAGCAGCGGGAACAGATAGTTGCCCGGGGTCGGGTAGTCGGCGCTCCACGCCGCACGCCACAGGCCGGAAGCCTCGGGCTGCTGCTCGTTGTCGAGCAGGTCACGGAACGGCACACCGGTGTAGGTGACCTTCAACCCGAGGTTCTGCTCGAGCTGCTGCTTGACCGCCGCGGTCCACTCCTCGTGACCGGCGCCGGTGTTGTACTGCAGCTTCACCTCGGTGCCGGGGGTGAGACCGGCCTGCTGCACGAGCCGCTTCGCCTCGTCCGGGTTGTAGGTGCACGCGGTGCAGACACCGGGGGTGTAGGCGTCCGGGAAGTTCGGCGGGATCAGCGCGTCGGCCGGCGAGGTCGAGTTCTGCAGCACGCCCTGCACGATCGCGTTGCGGTCGATCGCCATCGAGACGGCCTTGCGGGCATCCGCGCTGTTCAGCGGCTTGGTGGTGACCGAGACCAGCAGGTAGTTGTTGCCGTTGGTCTTCTTGTTCAGCCACTTGCCCTGGGGCTCGTAGGTCGACTTGGCCTGGTTCAGGACGGGGGTGGGCATGCGCGCCCAGTCGAACTGGCCGTTCTGGAAACCGTTGTACTCGGCGGTGACGCCGCCGCCCTCACCGGACGGGACGATGGTGATCTCGACGGCGTCGAGGTTCGCCTTGGTCCCCGCGGTGTAGGTGTCGTTGCGGACCAGCCGGATGCCGCGGTCGTGCTGCCAGGGGCCGTCCATCTTGAACGGGCCGTTGCCGATCGGCAGGTCGTTGTAGGTCTTGTTGTCCGCCGCGCCCGCGGTCGAGGGGACCGGGCTCAGCGCCGGGTGGTAGGTCCGCAGCTCGAACTCGCAGTCGGGCTTGGACAGCGTCACCTTGAGCTGGTTCGGGTTGGTCGCGTCCACGCCGGACAGCGCATTGGCGGTCCCGGCCTGCATCTGGTCGTACCCCTGCACCTCGTCCAGGTGGTACGAGACCTCCGACGCCGAGGCCTTCGCCGCGGTGCGCTCCCAGCCCCGCTTGAACGAGGTGGAGTTCAGCGCCTCGCCGTTGGAGAACTTCTGGTCCGGCTTGAGGTCGAACACCCACTGCGTGCAGTTCTGGTTCGGCGTCCACTTCGAGGCCACGCCGTCGTAGACGTCACCGTTCGGCTTGACCCGGATCAGGCCCGTGAACAGCGCCCGGTTCACGAGGGTGCCCTCGGACTCCTGGGTGTTGTACGGGTCGATCGCGGTCGGCTCGGTGATCGCCAGCCGGAACGTGCCGCCCGGCTTGCCGGGCACCTCCGGCTGGTCAGGGGTCTCCTCGAACCCGGCGGCGGTGTTGCCGCTGCCTCCCGTGTTGCTCTGCTGGCTGCAACCCGTGAGGACCAGCCCCACGACCGCGGTCAGGGCGATGGCCGAAGCGGCCGCCCTTCTTCCCCTCATCTGCCGTGCCTCTCGAGATGTCGTGGGTGCACGCCGTTGTCGCACCCGTCCGGGACGCGACGGACCACCGGATGTGTGCCGGGGCCCGTCAGGAAGGCACGCTAGGAATCGCGGCCCTCCAGCAGCGAGGTCCGACGCCGATCGTGGCGAAACGGTGACCATTTGAACGACGTGACGGGCTCGCAGCCGAACCGGACAGTAACAACGGAGCGTTGCGTCGCACAGCCCTCGATGCACGCCGAAACATAGTTGGTACTTACGTACCACTCGGCGTCACCATGCAGCAGCGGAGTGCGCCCGAACGGGCGCATCCGACGGTGTCAGTTCGGGTCGTCCTCGCCGGTCGGGCGCTCGCCCGAGCCCTCCGGCTCGGCCCAGGTCCGGGCACTCGACATCGGACCGGTCGCGATCGGGCCGGGGGTGACCCGGGTGGCCGCGTCGGTCTGCGGGTTGCTGATGACCAGACCCTGCGCCTGGTAGAGCGGCAGCGCGGGCAGCTGACGCCACAGCACCCGCTCGGCCTCGGCGACGACGGCCGGGTCCGGGCTGTCGGCGACCAACAGCTCGTCGAGCAACGGCTGCAGCGCGGGGAAGCAGGCCACGCCCGGCAGCTCGCCGGACACCGCGTCCGGGGGGCAGCCGTAGTCGGAGTCCAGTCGCGGCCCGATCGCGCCGTAGGCGGCCCGGGGTGCGACGAGCACGTCGACCGCGACCGGAGCACCGGACCCCGGGGCACCGGACGTCGTCGGAACGGTGGTCGTCGCGGGCGGAGGTGTGGTGACCGGCGCGGCGCCACCGCCGACCGGGCCCGCGCCCGGGGCGGGCGTGCTGGTGGGGGTCGGCGTCGTCGGAGCGACGCTCGGGTCGGTCAGCAGGTCCGGTGCCGGCGGGGCGACGATCGTGGCGCCGATCCCGCCGGCCTTGAGCTGCTCGGCCACGACGCGGGCGACGTTCACGTCCTCGGTCCGCTCGGCCCCGGCACCGATGACCACGCTGAGCGGGCGCCCGCCGAGGGTCCACCGGCCGTCCTGACCACGGACGTATCCCGCCTCGGTGAACGCGGCCGCAGCCGCTGCAGCGTCGGGACTGCCGGGTGCACCGGCCGGCGCGGTCGCCACGTAGCCGGGGTCCGACGGGGCGGCGCCGAAGGCGTTCACGGCCACGGCGTCGGGGTTGACGCGCTCCCGGATCGCGTCGCGGTCCAGCAGCGCCGCGATGCCCTCGCGGACCCGGGGATCGGCCAGCGGGCCGTCGGCGGTGCGGAACTCCAGCTGTTCGACGGCCGGTCGCGGCCCGCGCTGCACCGTCGGGGGCTTCGGACCCCGGGCCAGGACATCGAGAGCCTGGGTGATCTCCGGCCGGGCGTCGGGCAGGGCGAGGTCGACGCCCTGGCTCTCCAGCGCCGTCGGCAGGGTGTTCGCCGGGGTGCGACGCAGGATGATCTCGTCGACGACCGCGGCGGTCGCCCAGTACGGGTCGTTGCGGGCGAGCAGGACCTCGCCGCGGAGACGGTCGACCTGCATCAGCCGGAACGGACCGCCCGAGGCGGGCACGCCGCCCGCGAACGGGGCCGTCCAGCCACCCGGCGCGTCCTTGAGCAGGTGCGCGGGGAGCAGATCGCCGAACAGCTCCCGCCAGTGCGGATAGGGCTCGCGGAACACCACGTCGACGGCCTTGCCCGCGGCGCGCGAGCGCACGTCGGTGATCTCGCGGTAGCCCGCGGCGCCGATCGTGTTGGGCTGGCTGCGCATCTGCTGCCAGAGGTAGACGAAGTCCTCGGCGGCGATCGGGGCGCCGGTGGACCACCCGGCATCGCGGTTGAGCTCGTAGCTGACGGTGAACGGGCTCTGCGACGTGACCGTCGCGGACGTGGCGACGGTCGTGTCGAGCTGCGGCACACCCCGGTCGTCGGGCCGGAACACCGACGGCAGGGTCATCGACGCGATCGCCGTGGTGACCGGCGACTGGTCCGACCGCAGGTGCGGGTTGAACCCGGGCCCCAGGTCGTCGACACCGACCACCACCCGGGGGGGTGCGGTGACCGGCTCGGTCGGGCGGTTCGTCTCCGGCGGGGGTGCCGGCTGCGGGTCCGCCGCGCAGCCCGTCAGCGCCAGCAGGGCGACCAGCAGGAGCGCCGGGAGCGCCCGGAAGCGTCGACGTGCTCTCACGTCCGCAGTATCCCCACCGCCGCGGAGGCGCCCGCCGGACGGGGTCCGGCGGGCGCCTGCGCTCTGCTCACCGATACGCAGCGGTACCGGGTGTCGGCGAGGCTTTGCTCTGCTCACCGATACGCAACACCGCAGCGCACGAGCCGTGCGGGTCACTTCGTGGCGTTGGCCGCGGCCTTCGCACGGGACCGGGCGCGGGCCCGCAGGTTCGGGTCCAGCTCGATCTTGCGGATCCGGACGTTCTCCGGGGTGATCTCGACGCACTCGTCCGTCGCGCAGAACTCCAGCGACTGCTCGAGGCTCAGGATCGTCGGCGGGATCAGCTTGACCAGCACGTCGGAGGTCGACGAGCGGATGTTGGTCAGCTTCTTCTCCCGCGTGATGTTGACCTCGAGGTCCTCGTTGCGGGTGTACTCGCCGACGACCATGCCGCCGTAGACCAGGGTGGTCGGGCCGACGAACAGCGTGCCGCGGTCGGCGAGCTGGTCGATCGCGTACGGGGTGACGGGCCCGGAACGGTCCGAGATCAGCGACCCCTTGTTCCGGGTGCGGATCTCGCCGACCCAGGGGCCGTAGCCGTCGAAGACGTGGCTGGCGATGCCCGCGCCGCGGGTGATCGTCAGGAACTCGGTGCGGAAGCCGATCAGGCCGCGGGACGGGACGCGGAACTCCATCCGGACCCGGCCGTCGCCGTGCACCATGTCGCCCATCTCGCCCTTGCGGGCGGCGAGCAGCTGGGTGACGGCGCCGAGGCTGTCCTCGGGCACGTCGACCGACAGCTGTTCGAACGGCTCGTGGAGCTTGCCGTCGATGGTCTTGGTGACCACCTGCGGGCGGCCGACGGTCAGCTCGAAGCCCTCGCGACGCATGGTCTCGACCAGGATCGCCAGCGCGAGCTCGCCACGACCCTGGACCTCCCAGGCGTCGGGGCGCTCGGTCGGCAGGACGCGGATGGACACGTTGCCGACCAGCTCGGCGTCGAGCCGGCCCTTCACCAGGCGGGCGGTCAGCTTCTTGCCCGGGTGCGGGTCCCGGCCGGCCAGCGGCGAGGTGTTGGTGCCGATCGTCATCGAGATGGCGGGCTCGTCGACGTGGATGCGCGGCAGGGCGACCGGGTTCTCCGGGTCGGCGAGGGTGTCGCCGATGGTGACGTCGGCGATGCCCGCAACGGCGACCAGGTCACCGGCGCGCGCCTCGTCGGCGGGGACGCGGGTCAGCGCCTCGGTGCGCAGCAGCTCGGTGATCTTGACGCGCGGCGTGGTGCCGTCCTCGCGGCACCACGCGACCTGCTGCCCTCGGCGCAGCACACCGGCGCGGACGCGGCAGAGCGCGATGCGGCCCAGGAAGCTGGACGCGTCGAGGTTGGTGACGTGGGCCTGCAGCGGGGCGTCGACGTCGTCGGCGGGCGGCGGGACGACGTCGAGCAGGGTCTCGATGAGCGGCTGGAGGTCGTCGGAGTCCGGGAGCTCGCCGTCGGCGGGCCGGATCCGGGAGGCCTTGCCCGCGCGGCCGGAGGCGTAGACGACCGGGAGGTCGAGCAGGTGCGAGGTGACCGACTCGTCGAGCTCCAGCTCGTCGGCCAGCTCCAGCAGCAGCTCGAGGGACTCGTCGACGACCTCGGCGATCCGGGCGTCGCCACGGTCGGTCTTGTTGACCACGAGCATGACGGGCAGCCCGGCGGTCAGGGTCTTGCGGAGCACGAACCGGGTCTGCGGCAGCGGCCCCTCGGAGGCGTCGACGAGCAGCACCACGCCGTCGACCATGGACAGGCCGCGCTCGACCTCACCGCCGAAGTCGGCGTGGCCGGGGGTGTCGACGACGTTGATCGTCGTGCCGTGCCAGTTCACCGCCGTGTGCTTGGCGAGAATGGTGATGCCCTTCTCGCGCTCCAGGTCGTTGGAGTCCATGACCCGGTCGACGAGCTCGGCGCGCTCGGCGAAGGCGCCGGACTGGCGGAGCATCGCGTCCACGAGCGTGGTCTTGCCGTGGTCGACGTGCGCGACGATCGCGACGTTGCGCAGCTCGGGTCGGCCGGCCCGATCGGGGACGGCGTCGCTCTCGATCGAGGAACGGGCATCGAGGGCCGAGGCGGAACGAGGGATGGTCACACCTCAACGGTATCCGCTGCAAGTCCTTCACCACGCCCCGGGCGCAGGTTAGCCTGACCTCATCATGGGCAAGGTCAAGAAGAAGTGCTGCCGGTCCAAGCCGAAGCGGTGCAAGAGCTGTCCGGTCGTCGCGCTGCGGTTGCGCAAGGCGGGTGCCGACGATCTGAGCGGCAAGGCACTCGCGCGCGCGATCAAGATCGCGCGTATCTACTGAACGGACGTATGACCCGCTGACCTGCGACGACGTCGCGGTCCGGGTTGCGTGTGCACCGCCGTTCAGGTAATGCGGCGGAAGGTCGGTCGACGTGGTCCGACAGGTCCGGTCCTTCGTGTGCCCGGACCCCGGACCGGCCTTCGTGATCACCCCGTGGGCCGTGACGACGCGTCCGGCACCCGGACCCGACATGGCCGGAATCACAGTCGTCCGAGCGGCCCGACGCCCCCGTGTGTGGTGGGGTTCGCCGGTCGTTCACCCCGCGGCCCGCCCCGCGGAACCGCCGGGGCCGGCCGGATGCCCGGTGACGGCCTCGTGGAGGCGCGCCAGGAGGTCCTCGGGGCACCGGAGTTCCGCCGGTTCGACGACGAGTGTCCGCCACCCGTGCCGGCGCAGCACGGCCCGGCGCCACGCGGAGCCGCAGCCGTCGGCGCCCGTTCCGGCGTCGACCGGGTCGTGCACCTCGACGGCCAGCCGGGCTGCGGGGAACGCGAGGTCGAGCAGGACCCCGGCCACGGTGACGTCGGTGCGCCAGGCCCGCACCCCCCGGGCGGCGAGCAACGCCCGCAGCCCGTGCCGGGCACGGACGGCGATCCGGCGCGACGCCCCGGCCAGCATCCGGCCGACCACACCCGACCCGTGCGCCCCGAGGTTGCGCGCATGCGCCTCGAGCAGCTCGGCCACGCCGACCGAGCCCGTGGAGAGGACGTGGTCGAGCAGCGCGTCCCCGGGCACCGCCGGATCGGCCGCACCGTCCAGCACCGCGGCCGCCGGCCGGGCGACGACCACCCCGTCGTGGGTGGTGACGTCGAGCGGGTCCAGGTCGCGGCGCCGGACGAGGACCCCCGCACGCGAGCGCGGCGCCCGCCGGCGCGGCACGGTCACCGTGACGACCGCGGGAGCGCCGGGCAGCAGCCCCCACCACCAGGCCGCGGCGGCCCCGGTCAGCACGGCGTCCTCCTCCCCCCCCCCCCCCCCCCGCCCAGAGCACGGCGGCCCGGACCCGGGACCGCTCGCTCGGCCGGTGGGCGGCGTGCCGGTAGACGCGGGGGTGCACGGGGATCCAGCGCCGGGCGGCCAGCCTGCGGTCGACCTGGTCGGTGGACAGGCCGTGGGCGAGCGCCTGGGCCCGGGTGACCAGGCCGTCCTGCGCGGCGAACAGTCGGGCGAGCGGGTCGGTGCCCCGCGCGGTCCGGGAGCGGCGGGCCGACCCGTGCGCAGCGGTCGGGATGACGGACGGGAGGGGCGCGGCGGCGTTCCGGTTCATGTGGCTTGGACGACGCCCGACCCGGATCGGTTCCACCGGATCCGTCGGTGATCGTCGTTCCGGCACCGGGGACCGCGCGTCAGGTCCGCAGCAGCTCCACCAGCTCGGCGACGACGGCCCGGTCGGCGTCGAGCCAGCCCAGGGCCGCCACCTCGCGGCGCCCCACCCAGCGCAGCGCCCGGTGCTCGCGGGCCTCCGGCTCCGGGGAGCCGGGTTCCAGCCGGGCGGTGTGGATCTGCAGCACACGTCGCCCGAGCGGCAGGTCGGTGCCCAGCCGCTCCCCGACCACCACCCGCGCACCCAGCTCCTCGGCGCACTCCCGGACCAGGGCCCGGGGCCCGCTCTCGCCGTCCTCGACGCCGCCGCCGGGCAGCTCCCAGCGGCCGGCCAGTTCGGCCGGGTAGGAACGCTGGGCGACGAGCAGCCTGCCGTCCCGGACGATCGCCGCCCCGACGACCACCCCGGCCCGGCCCAGCTCCGCGACCCGCTCGGCGAGCACCTCGCGGCGGGCCCGGAGCAGGCGCGCACCGAACCGGCGCAGCACCGGGTCGGAGATCCGGCCGAGCACACCGAGGAGCGGCTGCCAGGTGAGCTCGTCGCGGACATGGCTGCCACCCCCGGCGGCGGCCACGACCCGGGTCGAGTGCCGCAGCACCGCCGCAGGCCCCGCCGCCAGCTCCGACCACACCCCACCGGCGCCGGCGCGGGTGATCCGTGTCCGGCAGGCGAGGAACCCGCCGGGCAGCGCGACCCGGACCTCGTCCCCGGCCACGAGCAACGCCGACGGCGCGGTGAACCGGGCTCCCACCCGCGCCACCGCGCGGGCCGACGGGGCCGACTCGCGCAGCACCCCCGCGACGAGTCGGGGCGGTCCGTCCACGTGATGGTCCAGGCTCAACACCGGCACGCCGTCGATCCTCGCAGCCGGTCCCGCAGCCGCCCGGGGCGGCCGATCGCCGGCCCCGCACCCGGCCGGAGTGGCCGAACTCGGCGAAAACGGCCCGCTCGCGCCGCCGCACGGTCACGCTGGGTGCCGTGTACCCGACGTCCGCTCCCCTCGACCCTCCCGAGCCGCCCCCGGCGCCGCGCCCACCGGCGGTGCGCGCGATCGGCCTGTCCCGCGGTTTCGGCGCGGTGCGCGCGGTCGACGGGGTGGACCTGGATGTGCCGATGGGCGCGGTCCTCGGGCTACTCGGCCCCAACGGCGCGGGCAAGACGACGCTGATGCGGATGCTGCTCGGGCTCCTCGCCCCCAGCGACGGCGAGGTCGAGCTGCTCGGACGGCGGCTGCCGCACCGCGCGTCGGAGGTGTTGCCGCACGTCGGCGCCCTGGTCGACGCGCCCGCGCTGCACCCGCACCGCACCGGTCGGCAGAACCTGCTGCGGGCCGCGGCCGCCGAGCCTCTGCTGGACTCGGCGCGGATCCCGGCCGCCGTCGACGCCGTGCTGCGCCGGGTCGGGCTCGCCGAGGCGGCCGACCGCCGCGCCGGCGAGTACTCCTCCGGGATGCGCCGCCGCCTCGGGCTGGCCGTGCCGCTGCTGACCCGGCGGCGCCTCGTCGTCCTCGACGAGCCGACCGACGGGCTCGACCCGGCCGGCACCCGGGAGGTGCGCCGGCTGATCGCGGAGATGAACGCCGCGGGCGCGACGGTGATCGTCAACTCGCACCTGCTCGGGGAGATCGAGGCGACCTGCAGCCACGTCGCGGTGCTCCGGGCCGGGCGGCTGCTGTGCGCGGGCCCGCTCGACGAGCTCGTCGACTCGGGCCCGTCGGCGCTGGTGGTGACGACGCCGGACGGCGAGCGCGCCGTCACGGCCCTGCTGGCCCGGGGCATCGACGCCGAGCAGGGAACCCGGGACCGGGTGTTCGTGCCGGCCGGGCCCGCCACGCCGGACGTCGTCGCGACGCTGGTGCACGCGGGCGTCGCCGTGCACGGGGTGACGCGGCCCGCGGCCCGGCTGGAGGAGTTCTTCGCCCGGCTCACCGAGGAACCGGCCCCGACGGGCGCCGGGTACGGGGCGGGGCGGTGAGCGCGATCGTGCGTCCCGAGCACACCTGGGGCGCCCCGGACCCCCGCCCCGGCGACGACTGGGCCGCCGCACCCCACGGCTCCCCCGGCGCCGTCCCGGGCGACCCGGCGGTCGCTCCCGCGCCGCGCGACCGGACCGGCGGCTCCCCGGCGACGACCGGGGCCCGGGCGGTCATCCCCCACGGGGCGGCCTACTCGCAGGCACCGGTACGGCCGCGGTCCGCCGGCTCCCCCCGCCCGCGCTCCGGGCCGAGGACCGGTCGCCCGGCGCGCCGCCCCACCGCGGCCCCCTTCGGCCGGCTGCTCCGCTCGGAGCTGGAACTCGCCCTGCTCCGTCCGCGCACCGCGGTCGTCCTCGCGTCGGCGGCGCTCGTCCCACTGCTGGCGACGATCGCGCTGGCCACCGACGACGGCCGGCTGTCCTTCGCGCTCGGGACCCTGACGGTCGCGCTGTCCGAGCCCGCGGCGTTCGCGCTCGGGATGCCCGTCGTGCTCGTGGCGGCCGACGCGTTCGCCGCGGAGCGGGCCCGCGGCACCCTCGACGCCTTGCGGCTCTCTCCCGTCGGCCCGGGACGACTGCTCGGGCTCAAGGCCGCCGCGGTCGCGGTGACCTCGCTGCTCGCCGCGACGACGACGGTCGTGTCCGCCCTGGTCTGCGGCGGGCTCGCCCTGGGCGCGGGCCCGTTCGGGGTGGGCGACACCCTGCTCCGCGCGGTGGTGCTCACCGGCTGGGCCGCGGCGCAGCTGTGCGGGCTCGGGATGCTCCTGCTGGCGATGTCGGCGCTGGTCCGGCGGCCCGCCGGGGTCGTCGCGACCGGTCTGGCCGCGCTGACCGTCGCTCCGCTGGCGACCGTGCTGTGGGAGCCGGTCGCGCCGGTCCTGCCGTCCGGACACTGGCACGAGGTCCTGGCCGGGATCCTCGCGGTGCCCGCCGACCCGTCGGCGCTGTGGGCGACCACGGCGCGGGCGGCCGGCTTCGCCGTCGCCGGGGCGGGGGTCGTGGTGTTCGCCCTGACCCGCCGCGACGGCTGAGCGCTCCGGGACGATCCGGACACCCTCCATCGCGACGGGGTGCACCGTCTGCGCCACGATGGGCCGATGCCCACCCCGACGCTGACCGACGCCGAGATCGCCGACGCCCTGCAGAAGCTGCCCGGTTGGGACCGCGACGGCGACTCGATCGTCCGCACCGCCACCCTGCCCGACTTCGAGTCCGCGATCGCGGTGGTGGACCGGGTCGCCGAGGACGCCGAGGCCGCCGACCACCACCCCGACATCGACATCCGCTACGCCACGCTGACCTTCCGGCTGTCGACGCACTCCGAGGGCGGACTGACCGCGAAGGACGTCGACCTCGCCGCGCAGATCTCCGACCGTCTCAGCACCGCCGGCGGCTGAACCGCCCACGGCCGGGCCGGGCCACGCGCCGCTCCCCCACCGCGATGCCCGCCGGCGCAGCGCCCCGACGCGGCGCCCGACCGCCGAGCCACCGGACGCGGCCGCGCGCGGCTCAGAACCGCCGGTTGGCCAACACCGGGATCTGCTCGCGGACGGTCGCGGCCTCCGCCGGGTCCACGTCGACCACAAGCAGCCCGGGCTCGGCACCGAGCGCGTCGACGACCTCGCCGCGCGGGCCGGCGACCAGGCTGTACCCGATCCCGGTCGGGGCCTTGCCGTGCTCGCGGCCGACCGTGGTCGGATCGGCCTGGTCGCACGCCACGACGAACGAGCCGGTGTCCACCGCACGGGCGCGCACGAGCAGCTCCCACTGCTCACGCTTGCCCGGGCCCGTGCCCCAGGAGGCGGGGACCAGCAGCACGGTGGCGCCGTCGTCGGCGAGGCGCTGGTACAGCCCGGGGAAACGCACGTCGTAGCAGGTGGACAGGCCGACCGTGACCGGATCGTCCCCGCCCACCCCGACCACGACCGGATCGTTCCCGGGCTCGACGGTGTCGGACTCGGCGAAGCCGAACGCGTCGAACATGTGGATCTTGTCGTAGTGGGTGTCGACACCGCCGCCGGTGGCCAGCAGCGTGTTGCGGACCCGGCCGTCCCCGGACGGGGTGAACATCCCCGCGACGACGGTGGTCCCGGCCGCCGCGGCGAGCTCCCGGACCCGGGTCGCCCACGGTCCGTCCAGCGGCTGCGCCACCGGGCCGAGCCGGACCCCGAAACAACACATGGTGGCCTCGGGGAACAGCACCAGCTGCGCGCCGGCGTCGGCGGCGGCGCGGGTGTTGCGCTCCACCTCCGCGAGGTTCTCCTCGGGATCCGGGGTGGACACGATCTGGGCCAGGGCGATCCGCATGTGCCGGTCGTACCACGCCGGTCCCGCGCGTGGGGTACGGTCTGGGCGTGCTGAACGCGTACTACTGGTTTCGCCGGCCGGCCCGGGATGGGCTGGCAGGTGCCGTAGCGCGCTGACCTCCATCCCCTCGAGCCGGCATTCCAGACCGGCTCGGTCGAGGTGATCCGGGGCGGTCCGCCGGGTAAGGACCACCGTCTCCGATGAGTGCGAGCACCACCCCCCTGCAGGTCGCCCCGACCGACGACCGCCGCATCGAGCGGATCAGCCCGCTGATCTCGCCCGCGCTGCTGCGCCACGACCTGCCCTGCGATCCCCGGGTCGCCGAGACCGTCACCCGTGGCCGCGCCGCGGTCACCGACATCCTCGACGGCGACGACGACCGGCTGCTCGTCGTCGTCGGGCCGTGCTCGGTGCACGACCCCGAGGCCGCCCTGGACTACGCCCACCGCCTCGCCGCCCGTGCCGAGGAGCTGTCCGGCGAGCTGTGCGTGGTCATGCGGACCTACTTCGAGAAGCCGCGCACGACCGTCGGCTGGAAGGGCCTGATCAACGACCCGGGCCTGGACGGCACCTTCGACGTGAACCGCGGGCTCCGGACCGCGCGCACGCTGCTGCTCGACATCTCCGCGCTCGGGCTGCCGGTCGGCTGCGAGTTCCTCGACCCGATCACCCCGCAGTACATCGCCGACGTGGTCACCTGGGGCTCGATCGGTGCCCGCACCGCGGAGAGCCAGGTGCACCGCCAGCTGGTCAGCGGCCTGTCGATGCCGGTCGGGATCAAGAACGCCACCGACGGCGACATCCGCGCGGCGATCGACGGAATGCGGGCGGCCGCGGCGTCGCACGTGTTCATGGGGGTCAACGCCGACGGGCTCGCCGGCCTGGTCACCACCATCGGCAACCCGGACACCCACGTCATCCTCCGCGGCGGTGCCACCCCGAACTACTCGGCCTCCGACGTCACCGCGACCGCCGACGCCCTGCGCGCGGCGGGCCTGCCGGAGCGGATCGTCGTCGACGCCAGCCACGGCAACAGCGGCAAGGACCACGTGCGGCAGGCCGGCGTCGTCACCGAGCTGGCCGAGCGGATCGCGGGCGGCGAGCGCGCGGTGACCGGGCTGATGATGGAGAGCTTCCTGGAGGCGGGACGCCAGGAGCTGGGCCCGGACATGGTCCGCGGCCGCTCGGTGACCGACGCCTGCATGTCCTGGCCCACCACCGACGAGCTGTTGGGCACGCTCGCCGACGCCGTGCGCCGCGGCCGCCGCTGAGCCCGGGCCGCTCACCCCGGGCCGTCCAGCCGGTCGAGGACCCGACGGCGCAGCAGCTCGTACTGCGCGCGGCAACGGCGCGGCGGGCCTGTCGGCCGCACGACCACCCGGGGCGGGTGGACCGTCTCGCCCGGGCCGAACTGGTCCCGGGTCAGGTCCACCTCGGCGCCGCCGGGCAGCCGGTTCCACCAGTGGTAGCCCTGCAGCGTGCCGTCGGCGTGCCACACCTCGGCGAGCAGCAGGTCACCGCCGAACAGGTCGTGCAGGACCAGTGCGGTCGCCCCGCACTGGCCCCGCGACGGACGGTCCGGCGTCCAGGCGCCGACGTCCGCGACGTCGCAGGTGTCGCGGCTCCAGGAGGCGCGCAGCGCGGCCACCACCCGCGACGGGACGGGTGGCGAGGCCGGGGGCGACGGCGGGGCGGTGGTCATGGCTCCGACGCTACGAGCGACCCCCGACAGTTCCGCGTCGCCGCAGCTCAGCGGTCCGGCAGGCCGAGGTGCCGGGCCATCAGGACGTCGTCGACGGCGACCCCGTCGACCACGAACTCGGCGCGCAGCACGCCCTCCTCGACGAAGCCGCAGCGGCGGTACAGCTCCCGGGCCCGGGTGTTCGGACCGAGGACCCGTAGCGTGACCTTGCGGCCGCCGGTGCCACGGGCCCGGGCCACCGCGGCGTCCACCAGCGCGCGGCCGACGCCGCGACCGGCGTGACCGGGGTGCACCGCCAGACCCCCGATGTAGTGGACGTGGTCGTGCGCCGGGACGGCGGGCGGCGCGGGCCCGACGATCACGTACCCGACCACGGCGCCGTCGTCGTCGGCGACGAGCACGTCCCCGACCGGGGTCCGGTCGAGGAACGGTTCGGGCCGCGGCGGGGCGGGGCTGACCTCGGCCGTCCAGGTCAGGGCATCGATCCGGGTCAGCTCGGGGTCGTCGGCGGGCGCCGCGGGCCGGACGGTCAGCACCGCGAGACCGGACGGCCGACGGGCCGGTCCATCCGGGTCTCGCTGATGCCGTCGGGGCGCTCGACGACGCCCCGGTCGACGAACCCGAGCCGCCGGTAGAACGCCGCGGCGCGGTCGTTGCCGACCACCACGTGCAGCGCCAGCGTCCGCGCGCCCCACACGGCGGTGCGGTCGAGGACCGCGTCGACGAGCGCGGTCGCGGCATCGCCCCCGCGCGCGTGCGGGGCGACCCACAGGGCGATGAGGTCGGCGACCCCGTCGTCGTCCGGCGGGACGGCCACGACCTGCCCGGCGGGTCGGCCGCCGACCTCGACCACCAGGTACCGACCGGGCGCGGCCAGCCGGTCGCGCCATTCCTGCTCGCCCGCGCCGAGCCAGTCGGTGAGCCGGCTGTGGAACGCGTCGGGGGCCTCGGCCAGGGCGGCGAGGCGCAGGTCGCGCCAGGTCTCCCAGTCGTCGGGGCCCAGCTCCCGGACGGTGATCACGCATGGCCTCCCGGACGGACGGAGGCGCCGAACCTAGCAGCGCCCCGGAGCGCTCCCGCCGCCCGTCCGGCGATCGTCGATCCTGATGAGCCTGGTCCGCACGGCGCAACATCGACCCGCCGTCCGGCGAGAGGACCGGCATGACCGCGCCGCACCGCCGTACCCGTCCCGCCGGGCCCCGCCTGCTGCTGGCCGGGGCCGTCCTCGTGATCGCCCTGTTCGGGACCGTGGTCGCCGGGCCCGCCTCCGCCGGCACGGACTGCTCCGCAGCCTGGACCGCGGCCGGATGTCCCTGATCCCGCCCGGCGGGCGACGCGATGCCGGGTCGCCGCAACCGGGTGTCACCCGTTCGGCAGAATGGTGAGCGTGGATCCCCGGGCGGTGCGCACGCGACGGCGTCTCCAGGACGCGCTGCTCGCGCTGGCCAGGGAGCGCTCCCTCGAGTCGATCACGATCGCGGACGTCGCGGAGCACGCGTCGGTGAACCGCAGCAGCTTCTACCAGCACTACACCGACAAGGAGATGTTGCTGGCCGACGCGCTCGCCAACCGGGCGGCGGACGCCGGGGCGGACCTGTCGGACCTGTCGATCGACGACATCGGGCCCGAGCCGCCGGCGGCGCTGCTGCGCTGGTTCCACCACCTCGCGGAGCACGCGCCGTTGTACCGGCAGGCGCTCGGCGGTGCCGCGGCGCCGGACGCGGCGGCCGGGATGCGCCGGCGGATGCAGTCGGTCGTCGCCGACACGACGGTGGGGCTCGGCGTCTCCAAGGACGCGTTCGGCATGCCGCTGGACGTGTTCGCCGCCGGCCTGACCTGGACGCTGCTCGGCGTCGCGGCGAGCTGGCTGGAACGCGATCCGCTGCCCCCACCCGAGGTCGCCGCCGGGTGGGCGTGGCGGATGCTGGTCCGCCGGGACTTCTGAGCTCCGCTCGGAGGAACCGGTCGGCCGTACCGCCCGGGCCGGGTCAAGCGGCCCGGGCGGTACGCGCCTCACGGGTGTCCCGCGGCGCTCAGCCCTGCACGATGCCGGAGTTGCCCTGGTCGACCGTGGTGGTCGACTGCGACACCGGGCCGCCGGACAGCAGGCCGCCGATGTTGATCGACGGGTTGACGGTGGCCGCGATGTCGATCAGGCCGCCGCGCTGCGAGGCGTGCCCGCCACCGCCGTGCTTGCCGCCGGACTGCAGGATCCCGCTGTTGGAGTCGTCGACGGTGGTGGTCGACTGCTGCACCGGGCCGGAGTTCAGGATGCCGCCGATGTTGGCCGACGGGCTGACGTCCAGACCCAGCCCGACCAGGTCGTCGACCTGCACGGCGTCGCCCGCGCCGCAGCCGCTCTGCACGATGCCGGAGTTGGACCGGTCGAGCTTGGTGGTCTGCTGGGAGACCGCACCCTGGTTCAGGATGCCGCCGACGTTCAGCTGCGGGTCGACCGCGGCGTCGAGGCCGAGCAAACCGCCCTTCTGGTACGCCGAGGACGGCGCGCAGTCGCGACCCTTGTCGTGGTGCTTGCCGCCGTCGCCGTAGTCACCGGCGAAGGCCATGCCGGCCGAGCCCAGGACCAGCGGGACGGACAGGGCGCCGGCGGCGGCGATCCGCCGGGCGTTGCGACGGGCGGGAGTCGTCTCGGGGGCGTTCATGGCACTCCTTCTGTGGCGATGTGATCCGGCCGTCCTACTGACACTCCGTCACTGGCCGGTGCCGCAGAACGTACGGAGCCTGATCCCTCAAGCGAGAGCACCCCCTCGTTCGGGCGGCGTTATGTCCGTTTCGCTGCACCCGAACCGACCGCTCGTCGCCGACCAGCTACACACAGTGCTATCCGCCAGGTGTCGTTTAGCTACTCTCCGTACAGAATCGGCAGCTCGCCGATCGTTACGGAAAGCGTCCTGGAAGTGGCATGAATCACAGATGCGCAACGAGGAGGGCGAACGAGCGTCTCTAGCTCCCGGAGTCGCCGCCCGGACCGGGCGGACACCTCGAGATACCCGCATCCACCTGCAGGAATGGGCCGGACGGCGGGACGGGACTCGACCGTTCGTCGCGCGGGGAACGGGTGCGGGGTGTGTATCGATCGCCGAACGGCGGCCCGGAACGGGACTGGACAGCGCTTCGCACCAGACTGTCGCGGGGCGGCCGGCTCCCTCAGGATGGTCAACGACGTGGTCCGTCCGGAGTAACGCTGTCGGGGTGGATCCACACCCGGACGGGTTGTCCGGGGGACGACGTCGCCCCCGGAGCCAGGGTCGTTGTCGGCGGGGACCGGCGGCGCCCGGCCGTCGTGGGCCGGAAACCCGGTGTCGCGCGGGACGGACGACCGCGATTCTGGGCGGGTGCACATCGGACTGCGGCGCCTCGACGAGCCCCTGCTGGCGGCGTTGTGCGACACGGCGGCCGCCGGGGCGGACCCGCTCGAGGTGATGCCGCCGGCGCCCGGTCCGCCGGGGTGGACGGTGCGGCGGCGCGCGGCGTTCGTCGCGTTCCACCGGGAGCGGTCGGTCGCGGCGCCGAGGCCGGTCGAACGGACCTGGGCGGTCGTCGTCGACGGGGAGGTGGCCGGGGCGGCGCGGCTGGAACCGGTCGACGGCGGGGAGGAGGCCGGGATCTGGCTGGCCCGGCCGTGGCGGGGCCGCGGCGTCGGTGCCACCGTGCTGCGGATGCTCGTGGAACGCGCCCACGGACCGGTCGTCGCGGAGACCATCGCGGACAACGGCGCGGCGGTCGCGGTGCTGCGCGGACTCGGGGCGTGCGTGACCGTCGAGGGCGACGCCGTGCACGCCCGGTGGGGCCGGGCCGACGGGCGGCCGGGCAGCGACGCGGGCAGGGCGGTCCTCGCCGCGGGCCGACGGCACTCGGCCGGGCTGCGGGCCGACGGGACCGTCGTCGCGGTCGGGGACGGCCGCGCGGGTGAGTGCGCCGTCGACGGCTGGACCGGTGTCGTCGCCGTCGCGGTGGGGAACGTCCACACCGCCCGCAACACCGGCCGCTCCCACACCGTCGGGCTGCGCGCCGACGGCACGGTCCTGGCCACCGGCCGCGACAACGACGGCGAGTGCGCCGTCGGCGGCTGGCGTGGGGTCGTCGCGGTCGCCGCGGGCTGGCGTCGCACGCTGGGGCTGTGCGCCGAGGGCACCGTGCTCGCCGCCGGCCGCGCCGCCGAGGGCGCGTGCGCGGCGGCCGGGTGGCGCGGGATCCGAGCCCTGAGCTGCGGCGACTGGCACTCCGTCGGCGTGTGTGACGACGGCACCGCGGTCGCGACCGGCAACGACCGGTACGGCCAGTGCGCGGTCGACCGATGGCACGACCTGGTCGCGGTGTCCGCCGGATACCTGCACACCGTGGGGCTGCGCGCCGACGGCACGGTCGTATCGACCGGTCGAGGCGGCGGCGACGTCGCGGGGTGGCACGACGTCACCGCCGTGTCCGCGGGCAGCGGTCACACGGTGGGACTGCTCGCGGACGGGACGGTCGTCGCCGCCGGGGACGACGACCTCGGGCAGTGCGCCGTCGGGACCTGGCGGGACGTGGTGGCCGTCGCCGCCGGATCGGCGCACACGCTCGGGCTGCGGGCCGACGGGACCGTCGTCGCCGCGGGCGACCGCACCGGCGGCCGCTGCGACGTCGACGGCTGGACCCTCGCCGTCGGCACACCGGGATCGAGCGGCGGCCGGTGCTCACCACCCGGGCCCGGGTGACCGCTCAGTTCCCGACGCCCGCCGGGTCGTACCGGTCATGTCCGCTGCACACACCGCCCGCCGCATGTTCGAGCTGCTCGAGCCGATCTGCCTGGCCACCTACCTCGCCGACGAGCCGAACGAGGAGCTGGCCGCACTCGGCCACCGCACCTACTGGGACGGCTACTTCGCGAGCCGCGCCGCGCCGCTGGGCCGGGTCCCGGCCGAGGTCGTGCACGCGGCGTTCTACAGCTTCGCCGACGGCGAGGCCGCCCGGCACATCCCGAGCGCCTGGGCGACGGCCCCGCCGGAGGAGTCCTTCGCCGCGTGGCGACGGGGAAGCGTCGCGGCGCTGCGCCGGATCCTCGGCGCCGAGGTGTCCGACTCCCCCGGCGTGGCCCGCGCCGCCGACCTGCTCACCACCGCCTCGACGGGCGCGCCCGTCGAGGGCCGGGTGATGTACGCCGGGATGCGCGCCCTGGAGGTCCCCGCCGACCCGCTGACCCGGTTGTGGCAGTCCGCGACGACGCTGCGCGAGCACCGCGGCGACGGGCACGTGACCGCCCTGCTCGCCGAGCGGGTCGGGGGCACCGAGGCCCATCTGCTGTCCGCGCTGGACATGGGCATCCACCCGCCGGAGACGTTCGGGCGCGTGCACCACCTGCCGGCGGCCCGGCTGGCCGAGGTCATGGCCGGGCTGCGGCGACGCGGCCTGATCGACGACGACGGGTGGCTCACCGACCCGGGCCGGGAGGTCAAGGCACGCGTGGAGGCGCTGACCGACGAGCTCGCCGCACCGCCGTACGCGGTCCTGTCCGACGCGGAGCTCGACGAGCTGGTCGCGGAGCTGGAGCCGCTGTCCACGGTGATGACGGCGGCCTGGTCGCAGTGACCGTCGGTCAGAGCAGCAGTGCCGCCACCGCCGCCCGCGCCTGCCGCGCCGGCTCCGGGCTACCGCCGATCGCCGCGGTCACCATCGCCCCCTCCGCGAGCAGGCAGACCGGCTCGACGGGGTCCACCCCGGCCGCCGACGCCCACTCCCCGAGTTCCCGGTGGAACAGCTCCTTGTGCCTGCGCACCTCACGCAGCACCGGCACCGAGGTACTGCCGAGCTCGCCGTAGGCGTTGATCCAGGCGCAGCCGCGGAACCCCGGCCGGGCGAACCACTCCCCCAGCCAGTCGAAGGCGGCGAGGAGCCGCTGCCGCGGGTCCTCGACCCGGGTCACGTACGCCGCCAGGTCGGCGCGCCACCGCTCGTCGCGCCGGCGGAGCACCGCGACGACGAGGTCCTCCTTGGTGGCGAAGTCCCGGTAGATCCGCTTGAGCGGGAGCCCCGACGCCGACCTGACCTGGTCCATCCCGACGGCCCGGATGCCGCGCTCGTAGAACAGCAGCTCCGCCGCCTCCAGCAGGCCGTCCCGGTCGAGACGGGCCTGTTCCTCGGTGATGGCCGCAGGCACCGATGACCTCCTTGACATCGAGAACGGTCGTTCCCTACGTTACCGGAACGCATCGAGAACGATGGTTCTCGACCCATCGAGGAGGCAGCCGTGGCCGAAGGCCGTCCGCCCTACCCGCCGTTCACGTCGGAGACCGCGCGACAGAAGGTGCAGGCCGCCGAGGACGCCTGGAACACCCGTGACCCGGAGCGGGTCGCGGGCGCGTACACACCGGACTCGGTGTGGCGCAACCGCGACACCTTCGCCACCGGCCGGCAGGAGATCGTCGAGCTGCTGACCGCGAAGTGGCAGCGCGAGCAGGACTACGCGCTGCGCAAGAGCCTGTGGGCGTTCGACGACAACCGCATCGCCGTCCGGTTCCAGTACGAGTCCCGCGACGCCGACGGCCAGTGGTGGCGCAGCTACGGCAACGAGCTGTGGGAGTTCGACGAGCTGGGGCTCATGCGGCGGCGGGAGGCCAGCATCAACGACGTCCCGATCACCGAGGCGGAGCGGCGGATCCACGGCCCGCGCCCCGACTCCGAGCGGGGTGTCGACATCCCGCTGCAGTGAGCGACGTCAGACCGTGTCCGCGCCGATGGTGTTCCGCATCCGGGTGAGCAGATCCTGCTGCTCCCGCCCGGGCTGGTCCGGCGCCGCGGGCCGGATGCGGCCGTCGACGTCGTGCAGCGGGATGTCCGAGCGCCCGATCGCGGAGATCCGGGCCATCGACCAGCGGGAGAACACCCGGGAGTCCACCGTCGTCGACTCGAGGACCGACACGTCGGTGTGCCGGTCGTCTGCCTCGATCTTCTCGAACAGCCCGGTGACCACTGCCTCGTCGCCCTCCAGGGTCTGGACGAACCAGTTGTCCGAGATCAGCAGCGCACCGGTCACGCCGGCCTTCTTGTTCTTCGAGCGGGCCACGTCGAAGATCTCGGCGAGGACCTCGTCGCGGCGGTCGCTGGGCACGGTGCTGTGGCTGCGGTAGATCAGCCTGTGGACCTGCTCGGCCATGTGGTTCCCCCGTGTCGGTCGGGCCGCCTCACCGGAGACGGGCGCGGAACCGTCACGGACCCGGATCCCGGGTGATCGTCACGGCCGACCCGGCCGGTAGTGGCGTACGACACACTCCGACGTCGCGATATGAGACAACCTGTCGGAAGATCGGTCGCTACCGGGCCCCGTCGAACCGGACGTCCACCCGGACCTGTCGTCCGTCCCGCACCGCCACACCGTGGCCCGGCCGTTCCTCGCCGTCGACCCGGACCCGCAGCGGTGCGCCCTCGCCGGTGAAGTTGCGCCACCAGTTCTTCCGGTCCGGCAGCTCGACACGGATGACGCCGCCGTCGCCGGCGGGCTGGAAGGCCACGGGGAGCCGGAACTCCGTGCCGGATCGGCGTCCGTGGTAGCTGATCTCCGTCAACGGACCGAGCCTGCCCGAGCGCGCGAGGGGCGCGACGACGGTGTTGACGACCCGGGCCATGCGCTGGAGGAGGTTCACGCTCCGCCAGCGTAGCCGCGGGCGGCCGGCGCCGCCCGTGTCGCGACGGGGCGGTCAGAGCAGGTCAGCAGTCGCTCCGGGGCACCAGGCCCCGCTCGCACAGGTACTGCATCTGGGTCTCGCCGCTGGTCGGCGCCCGACCCGCGGACGTACCCGGGTCGAGGTACCCCTGGTAGGCGGAGCACGACGGGTCGAACCGGCCGGCCGCCATCGCCCGCTCCGCGCAGTCGGCACCGGAGGTCGTCGCCCTGCTCCGCTCGGCCTCCCGCGCCTCGGCCGCCGCAGCCCGGTCCATCGCCCGGCGGGCCGCGGTGATCGCGCCGTCCACCGCCGCGCCCGGCACGGACGCCGCCGGACCGACGCGGAGCAGAACACCGGTGGCGGGTGCGAACCGGGCGGACACCGGAGCGACCGCGGGTTCCGGGACGGTGCTCGGCTCGGCCCCGGACGCCGCGGCGCACGCACTGGTGGCGAACACGGCGGCGACGACGGCTGCCACGGCGAAGCGGCCCATGCCCATCGTCGTTCCCCCAGCCGGTCACACCGGCCCCGCTCGCCGAGGCCTCGCGCACAGTGTCGTGGCTGGCGCGACGACGGTCAGTGTGGGCGCCGGATCGTCACCCCTTCTGATGAGCGGGGACGCAGGTGGTCAGGCTGTTCGCTGGTCATGGAACTGCTCGAACATGACTTCGTAACCGTCCGGGTCGGCCCCGTAGAAGATCCTCGCCCAGCCGGTGTCCTCTCGTTCGAGCGTGATCGGCAGGCCGTGAGAGGTCCACAGCCGGTACATCTCGTCGAGGACGGTCGTAGGAATCGCGATGACGACACCGGCGCCACGAGGCCCCTGTTGCGCAGCCAGGGCGCTCTCCCGTGAGTGGAACCCGTGAGCGTGGAGGTCGCTGAGGATCAGCCAGGTGTGCCCGAACGTCAGGTACCGCAGGTTCGGTTGTTCGTGGTTGGGGATCTCGCGGAAGCCTGCTGCGCGGTACAGCTCGGTGGATCGGGCGAGATCGGAGACGCGCAGGCCGATCTTGAGCTGGCGTGTGCTCATCGTGCCGAGGCTCCCCTGCTCTCGCCGGCTGGATGCCTCAGCCTCTCAGCTGACGGTGGGCATGAGCACGTAGCAGAGTGTTGCGATGCGGTCGAGCGGCGATGATCAGACGGCCGCTGCGTCGGCCACCGTCACCCAGGCGGCCGCGCGATCGGCGTCGACACCGGCCGATCGGGCGATACTCCGACCGAGGAGGTGAGCCGTCTCCAGGTCGTCGTAGCTGAGTTTCAGAGCGAGCACGGCGACGTCGTAGGCGGCCTCGCCGTTCATCCCGCGCGGGCCGATGAACCACAGCCGACCGCGGCCGTGGAGGACGTGGGGCGGTGAGAGGTCGGCGTGGCACAGTCCGGCCGGCATGTCGGTGGCGAGCTGGTCGAGAACCACGTCGGCGGCCGGATCGGTGAGCCGTGCCCGGAGCCACGGGACGATGCTCGGCGCCGAGGGCACGCCGTCCTCGTCGGCGAGGGTGCGCAGCATCGTGGCTGCGCCCTCGAGGTCGCGCGGCCGCGGCTCCCGCTCGGCGAACGATGCCCCGGGCTCGACCGCGTCCAGTGCGGTCCACGTGCTCGTGGGCGTGTTCCGCAGGAGATGGACCGCAGGCGCCAGACCAGCACGCGAGAGCTGCTCCAGCACCGCGGCCTGGTGAACGGCGTCCGGGTCGGGGCTCGACCGCAGGACCACCCGAGCACCGGCGCTGGTCGTCGCCTCCACCACGTGGGCCGACCCGGCGGCGAACGTCGTGCCGGTCGGTGTGACCGAGAGTGCGGCGCAGACCTCGGCCAGCTCGACGGGGAGCGCCTCGATCCAGGCGGGTGCGCGGTCGGGCCATCGCGCGTGTACGGCTCGGGCGAGGTCGGGATGCAGCGGGGTCACGGGCGCAGTGCGGTGGCGACGGCGGGCCGGGTCAGACGTTGAAGCGGAACTCGACCACGTCGCCGTCGTGCATGACGTAGTCCTTCCCCTCCATCCGCACCTTCCCCGCGGCCTTCGCGGCGTTCATCGACCCCGCGGCGACCAGGTCGTCGAAGGAGACGATCTCGGCCTTGATGAAGCCCCGCTCGAAGTCGGTGTGGATGACCCCGGCCGCCTGCGGCGCGGTGGCGCCCTGCGGGATCGTCCAGGCCCGCGACTCCTTGGGCCCGGCGGTCAGGTAGGTCTGCAGCCCGAGGGTGGCGAACCCGGCGCGGGCCAGCTGGGCCAGTCCCGGCTCGTCCTGCCCGATCGACTCCAGCAGCTCGGCGGCGGACTCGTCGTCGAGCTCCAGCAGCTCGGCCTCGACCTTGGCGTCGAGGAACACGGCCCGGGCGGGGGCGACCAGCTCGGTGAGCTCCTTGCGCCGGGCGTCGTCGGTGAGGACGGCCTCGTCGGCGTTGAAGACGTAGAGGAACGGCTTCGTCGTGAGCAGCGTCAGCTCGCGCAGCAGCTCGGTGTCGGCCTCGGCCTGGAACAGCGTCCTGCCCTCGTTGAGGATCGCGACGGCGGCGTTCGCGGCGTCGAGGACCGGCTTGCGGTCCTTCTGCGTGCGGGCCTCCTTCTCCAGCCGCGGCACCGCCTTCTCCAGCGTCTGGAGGTCGGCCAGGACCAGCTCGGTCGCGATCGTCTCGATGTCGCTCGCGGCGTCGATGCGGCCGTCGACGTGCACCACGTCCGGGTCGTCGAAGACGCGGACGACCTGGCAGATCGCGTCGGACTCGCGGATGTTCGCGAGGAACTTGTTGCCCAGGCCCGCGCCCTCGGACGCGCCCTTGACGATGCCGGCGATGTCGACGAACGACACCGTCGCCGGGATGATCTTCTCCGACGAGAAGATCTCGGCCAGCTTCCCCAGGCGCTCGTCGGGGAGCGGGACGACGCCGACGTTGGGCTCGATCGTCGCGAACGGGTAGTTCGCGGCGAGCACGTCGTTGCGGGTCAGCGCGTTGAACAGGGTCGACTTGCCGACGTTGGGCAGGCCGACGATGCCGAGGGTGAGGGACACGGACGACCAGGGTAGTCGGGACTCCTCAGCCCGGTTCGAGCCGGTAGCCCGCGCCGCGCACCGTCGCGATCCAACCGGCGCCGAGCTTACGACGCAGGTAGCGCACGTAGACGTCGACGACGTTGGACGAGGCCCCCGACTCGGCGGGCCCCCAGACCAGCCGGAGCAGCTGGTCGCGGGACAGCACCTGGCCCGGGTGGCGCAGGAACGTCTCGGCCAGCGCGCACTCGCGCGTGGACAGCTCGACGGTGCGGCCGTGCACGCTCACGTGCCGGGTGCGGGGGTCGAGCTCGAGTCCGTGGAAGGTCAGCAGATCCGGGTCCGGGACCGGGCGGGCGCGCTCCAGCCGCAGCCGGATCCGGGCCACCAGCTCCTCGAACCGGAACGGTTTGGCCATGTAGTCGTCGGCGCCGCCGGTCAGCCCGGCGACGGTGTCGTGCACGCTGTCGCGCGCGGTCAGGATGATCACCGGGAGGCTGCTGCCGGCCGCCCGCAGTCGTCGCAGGACCTCGAAGCCGTCCATCCCGGGCAGCCCGATGTCGAGCACCAGCAGGTCGAACCCCCCGGACACGGCGTGGTCGTGCACGCCGGCCCCGTCGGCGACGACCGTGACCTCGAACCCGGCTCCTACCAGGCCCTTCTTCACGAAGGACGCGATGCGCGGCTCGTCCTCGGCCACCAGGATCCGGCTGGTCACGTCTCGCTCCTCGGCAGGTCCAGCGTGAAGGTCGCCCCGTGCCCGGGCGTGCTCTCGAGCAGCACGCGACCGCCGTGCGTCGTCGCGATGGCCTCGACGATGGACAGCCCGAGCCCGGCGCCGTCGGAGCGGGGTGCGTCGTCGCCGCGCGCGAAGCGTCGGAACACCCGCTGCCGGTCCTCCGGCGCGACGCCCGGTCCGGTGTCGGCCACCCAGATCCGCACCCGCCCGTCGACCGCCTCCGAGCCGAGCGCGATCCGGTCGCCGTCGCCGGTGAAGCGGGTCGCGTTGTCGGCCAGCGCGACGACGGCCTGGGTGATCCGCTGCGGGTCCATCCGGCACCACACCGCGGCCACCGCCTCCAGCCGCCAGTCCCGGTCGGCGAGGCCGGTCAGCTTCTCGAACAGCTCCCGGGTCAGTGCGCCGACGTCGACGAGCTCGGTCCGGAGCAGCGACGGCTGTTCGGCCCGGGTCAGCGCGAGCATCTCCGACACCAGCCGGTTCATCCGCTCCAGCTCGTCGTCGACCAGGGCGACGGTCTCGACGACGTCGTCGGGGTCGTGCGGGTCGAGCACCCCGAGGTGCCCCCGCACGATGGTGATCGGGGTGCGCAGCTCGTGGCCGGCGTCGTCGACGAACCGCCGCTGGGACTCCATCCCGCTCTGCACCCGGTCGAGCATCGCGTTCAGCGTGATGGCCAGCTCGGCGATCTCGTCGCGGGCCTGCGCGCGCTGCGGCACCCGGCGCGACAGGTCCCGCCCGGTGATGGTGTTCGCGGTCGCGGCGACGTCGCGCAGCGGGCGCAGGATGCGCCCGGCCACCAGCCACGCCCCGACCGCGGACAGCAGCGCCGTACCGAACCCGACCAGCCCCATCAACCGCGCGGCCTCGTGGGCGAAGTCGTGCTCGCGGTCGGTGAAGTAGCCGATCACGATGACGCCGCGCTGCGGGTCGCCGGCGAGCCCGACCGGCAACGCCGACCAGCGCACCTCGCCCGCCGAGCTCTCGTAGGACCCGCGGGTGGGACGACGGACGTCGGCGACCAGCGCGGTGAACGCCGGGTCCTCGCGCAGCAGCACCCGCGGGCTGGTCCGCCGGGACTCCCAGCGGAAGCGCCCGTCGAGGTAGCCGAGGAACTTCTCGTTCGGCCGCGCGACGTTCGCGGCGATCACCGACCGCAGGATCTCGTCGACCGAGGAGTACGGCCGGCCGGTCGTCGGGTTGATGCCGGTCTCGGTGACGCGAGCGAACTCGGCGATCTCGGAGTTCAGCGCCCCGTCGATCCGACGGTCGGTCTCGTCGATCAGCAGCATCCAGGTCAGCAGCGTGACGACGCCCAGCGAGGCCAGCCCCAGCAGCACGACCCACCCGACGATGCGGGTGCGGGCCCCGATCGCCCGACCGACGCGGCGGGGCCCGGGGCCGGACCCGACGGCCTCGGTCGCGATGATCGCCTCCAGTTCGTCCGTGCCGGTGACCATGATCCCGTACCCGCTGCGGGACGGGCGCACCGTGGGCAGCGCTCTCGTGCCGACACCCGGCACGGATGAGCACCGTCGGTCGTCGATACAGCTCCGTTGGGAGTAAGGCACGCTCCGCCGTACGGCGCACAGGTGACACACGGACATCGTCGAACGGCTGCCACCACCCGGACGGCCGAGCACCACACCCGTCCGGGCCGAGCTCCGACGACCGGGACCGAGGGGACGTCGTGCGCCTGCCCTGGACCGGCCCCGGACACCGGTGACCGATTCCCGCCAGTGGCGACGGCCGCCCAGTGGCATCGTCGGCACCGTGCTGCTCGACCACGACTCCTGCTACCGCGCCGTCGCCGCCAAGGACGCGCGGTTCGACGGCCAGTTCGTCACGGCCGTGCGCACCACCGGCATCTACTGCCGTCCGTCCTGCCCGGTACCGCCCCCGCGCTCGCGCAACGTCGAGTTCCTGCGGACCGCGGCCGCCGCGCAGACCGCGGGTTACCGGGCCTGCCGGCGGTGCCTGCCCGACGCCGTCCCCGGCTCGCCGGAGTGGAACCTGCGTGCCGACGCCGCGGGGCGGGCCATGCGCCTGATCGCCGACGGCGTCGTCGAGCGCGACGGGGTCCCCGGGCTCGCGTCGCGGCTGGGCTACTCGCCCCGCCAGCTCGGCCGGATCCTCACCTCCGAGGTGGGTGCCGGGCCGCTGGCCCTGACCCGCGCGCAGCGCGCGCACACCGCCCGCATCCTGGTCGAGACCACCCCGCTCGGGCTGGCCGACGTCGCGTTCGCCGCCGGGTTCGGCAGCGTCCGGCAGTTCAACGACACCGTCCGAGCCGTCTACGGCGTCCCGCCCTCCCAGCTGCGCGCCGAGGCCGCCCGCCGCACGCGCAACCGCGAACCCGGCCCGCCCGGGGCGCTCGTGCTGCGGCTGCCCTACCGGTCCCCGTTCGACCCGCACGGTCTGCTCGACCACCTCGCGGCCCGCGCGGTCGACGGTGTCGAGACCGTCGACGGCGGCACCTACCGCCGCACGCTGCGGCTCCCGCACGGACCGGCCGCCGTCGTGCTGGACCTGACCGCGCGGCCCGGGGCCGTGGTGGCGACGCTGCGGGCGTCCGACCCGCGGGACGTCGGCCCCGCGGTGTACCGGCTGCGCCGATTGCTCGACCTCGACGCCGACCCGCTCGCCGTCGACGCCGTGCTGGGAGCCGACGACGCACTCGCCCCCCTGGTCGCCGCGACGCCCGGGATCCGGCTGGCGGGCACCGTCGACCCGGCCGAGACGGCGGTCCGCACGGTGCTGGGCCAGCAGGTGTCGGTCACCGCCGCCCGCACCGCCGCGGCCCGTCTCGCGGCCACCTACGGGACGCCGCTGCCCGCGGAGCTGTGCGACGACGGCGGACCGCACCTGCTGTTCCCCGAGCCGGGAACCCTCGTCGACGCCGACCTCGCGGGCCCGGCCCGACGGGCGTCGTCGCTGCGCGGGCTGTGTGCCGCGCTCGCCGACGGCACGCTCGCCCTCGACCCCGGGCGCGACCCGGACGACCTGCGCGCCGAGCTGTGCGCGCTGCCCGGGATCGGACCCTGGAGCGCCGGCTACCTGGCCATGCGGGTCCTGGGCGACCCCGACGAGCTGCTCGCCTCCGACCTCGCGGTGCGCCGCGGCGCCGAGGCGCTCGGACTGCCCGGCGACGGGGCCGCGCTCACCGCGCGCGCCCGCGCCTGGGCCCCCTGGCGGTCCTACGCCGCCACCCATCTCTGGCGGGCCGCGACGTCCGCCACCACCACCGCTCGGAGGAGCGCATGAGCACAGCAACGTGGTCCACACGGGACACCCCGGCCGGGCCGTTCACCGCGGTCGTCGACGACGACGGCCACGTCCTCGCCTCCGGCTGGACCGCCTCGGTCGACGAGCTGCTCGCCCTGGTGCACCGCTCACTGGCCCCGACGACCGTGGTCGAGGGCGACCTCGGCGCGGTCGGCGAGGCGGTCGACCGTTACCACGACGGCGAGCTGTCGGTGATCGCCGACGTGCCCGTCCGCCAGCGGTCCGGCCCCTACCGGGAGCTGGCGTGGGACGTGCTGCGGACCGTGCCCGCGGGGGCGCCGGTCACCTACACCGGCTACGCCGAGAAGACCGGCCGCCCCGCGGCGGTGCGTGCCGCGGCCGGCGCCTGCGCGTCCAACGCGGCGGCGCTGTTCGTCCCGTGTCACCGGGTGCTGCGCAGCGACGGGACCCTGGGCGGGTTCCGCTACGGCCTGGCCGTGAAGCGGTGGCTGCTGGAGCACGAGGCGGTCTGAGACCGTCCCCGGCGACCGCGGATCGCGCACCGCGGTCGCCGGGTGCCCCGGCACCGGTGCCCCGGGTCAGCCCTCGGTGACCGGTCCGACCTGGATCCCGGCGTCGACGCCGATCGGTCCCCGGGCCAGGAAGCTGCCCGGGATGTCACCGCCGGGACCGTGCAGCGAGAACTCCAGCTCGTTCGCCGGGGCGGGCCCGGCGGAGTTGCGGATCTGCACGTCGAACTGCACGGGCTCCCCCGGCCCGAACTCGACGGCGCGGGTCTGGTCGCCGTAGGGCACCGCGACCTCGGAGGCGCGCGGCGAGCCGTTCAGGCTGAACACCAGGTCCGACGGCGATCCGGACAGCAGGCACGGCGCGGTGCCCGGGGCCGCGCTGAGCACGACCGAGTAGTGACGGTGCCCGGCGCTCGCCGGCGCCGGGTGGATGGTCGCCTGCTGGTTCGCCGGTCGGCAGGCGCTGGGCGCCGGGTCCCCCGCCGGCGTCGCGGGTGCGGCCGAGGCGACCCCGGCCGGGACGAGCACGGCCGCGGCGGCGACGGCCAGGGCGGCGGTGGTCGTGGCGGCCGTACGGCCGATGGTGCGGGCGAGTCGGGTGGTCATCACAGGTACCTCTCTCACTCTCGCGGCGCCCGGGCCCCCCGGCCCGGACCGTCGGCCCCCGAAGGTCCGACACCGGAGAAGACGTGTGCATAGCGAACCGGTTCGCCCCGCGTGGCATCCGTCTCGCCGGGGCAACCCGCCCGGCCGCAGGCCTCCCCCTGCGATCCGGTGCGCCACACCGGACTCCGGACACGCCGCCGACCTGCGGCGACGCGGAACTGTCGGGGGTGCGGTGCACGCTGCGGGGGTGGACGTCCTCAGCCTGCTCCTCGGATCGATGCTCGGTGCGGCGGTTGCCGCCGCCGTGGTCTGGTCGGTGGCCGCCGCCCGGTTCCGTGCCGAGGCGGCCGAGGCGGCCCGCGCCGCCGCGAACACCGCCGCCACCACCCGGGCGGACGCAGCAGGCCTGCGCGCCGAGCGCACCGCGCTGCTCGAGCGGGTCGAGGAGCTGCACGAGTCGCTCGACGACGCGACGAACCGGGCCCGGCGCGCCGAGTCCGAGGCCGCCGGGGCCACCGCCGCGCTGCGCGCCGAGCGGGAGGCCCGGGCGCAGGCCGAGGCCGCGACGACGCGCCGTGAGGCCGAGCTGAAGGACTCCTTCGCCGCGCTGTCGCAGGACGCGCTGGCCCGCAACAACGAGGCGTTCGTGGCGCTGGCGGAGAGCCGGATCAAGGAGGCGACCGCCGCGCTCGCGGCCAGGGCCGACGGCGACCAGGCGGCCCGCGCGAAGGCCGTCGAACAGCTGCTCGACCCGGTCTCGGCGGCGCTGGGCCGGGTCGAGGGGCAGCTGCGGACGGTGGAGAAGGAACGCGAGTCCGCCTATGCCGGGCTCCGCGAGCAGGTCAGGGCGATGGCGGCGAGCTCGGACAGGCTCGGCACCGAGACGAAAGCGCTGGTCAACGCGCTGCGGGCGCCGCAGGTGCGGGGCCGCTGGGGTGAGATGCAGCTGCAGCGGGTCGCCGAGATGGCCGGGATGCTCGAGCACTGCGACTTCTCCACCCAGGTGTCCGCCGCCGGGGAGGACGGCGGGGTCCGCCCGGACATGCTGGTCCGGCTCGCGGGCGGCAAGCAGGTCGTCGTCGACGCGAAGGTGCCGTTCGCGGCCTACCTGCAGGCGGTCGAGGCCTCCGACCCGGACGTGCACACCGAGCGGCTCGCCGCGCACGCCCGGCAGCTGCGCACCCACGTGGACCAGCTCTCCGCCAAGGCCTACTGGGAGTCGTTCGAGCCGACACCGGAGTTCGTGGTGCTGTTCGTGCCCGGCGATCCGTTCCTGGAGGCCGCACTCCGCTCGGACCCGGGGCTGCTGGAGTACGCCTTCGGCCGCAACGTCGTGCTCTCGACGCCGACCACCCTCGTCGCGCTGCTGCGCACCGTCGCCTACGGCTGGAAGCAGGAGGCGCTGGCCCGCAACGCCGCCCAGGTGCACCGGCTCGGGCGCGAGCTGCACGGGCGCCTCGCGACGATGGGCACCCACGTCGCGAAGCTCGGCCGCAGCCTCGACGCGGTCGTGGACAGCTACAACCGGACCGTCTCCTCGCTGGAGGCCCGGGTCCTGGTGAGCGCCCGGAAGTTCACCGAGCTGCAGGTGTCCGACACCGAGCTGGAGACCCCCGCGACGGTCGACCGGACCCCGCGCGGTGTCTCCGCACCCGAGCTGGTCGCCTCCGCCGGGGACTCGCTGGTGTCCCTGGAGGACCTCGGGCGGCCCGACCACAACCGGACGGACGGCACCCGATCCGGCGGTGGCCGACCCGACGGCGCACATCCGGGCACGTTCGGCGACGGCGACACGGAACACGACGAGGCGGCCGGGACACCGTGGCGGGAGGGGTTAGGCTGACCGGGTGACCACGGCCCGATCGAGTTCGGCCCGCCGGCCCGGCCGGGGGTCCGCCCCCGCGCGCGGTGGCTGGCCGGTGCGCGAGCGGTCCCTGCTCCCCCCGGTCCTCGGGATCCCGCCGCTGGCGGCGACCGGCCTGGCCGTCGGCACCACAGCTCTCGGGGTCCTGGTGGACCTGCTGCGGATCGGCACCGTCGGCCGGGTGTTCGAGGTCTGCTACCTGCTCGGTTGCGTGCTCGCGGTGTCCTGGGTCCGCCGGCGCAGCCTGTTCCTGCCGGCCGTGCAGCCGCCGCTGCTGCTCGCCGTCGTCGTCCCGCTGGTCGCGGTGCTCATCGGCGCGCCGTCCGGTGGCGGCGCGGCGCAGAGCCTGCTCATGGCGGGCGCACCGCTCATCAACGCGTTCCCGGCGATGGCGGTGACCACGCTGGTCGTGCTGCTCGTCGCCGGCCTGCGGGTGCTGCGCCAGCGGCTCAGCCCGGACGACGCGGTCGGCCGGCTGCGGCAGCGCCTGGGCCGCGACCCGGGCGGGTACGACCCGGACGGGCCCGGCGGGCGGACCCGGGCGCCGCGCGGTGCGGGTACGCCCGGCACGGCGACCGCGGCCCGGTCCCGCACGTCCGGCACCGCCCGCACCGGGTCGGCCACCGGGTCGACCCCGACCGGCTCCGCCCGACGCGACGCGGCCCGCACCGGGTCCACCGCGCGCGCCGGTTCCACCGGCACCGGGGTCTCGCGCACCGGCTCCGCAGCGCGATCCACCGGGATCTCGCGCACCGGCTCGGCGGCACGCTCCACCGGGTCCGCACGCTCCGGCTCCTCCCGCGCGGAGTCCCCCCGTGTCGATCCGTCCCGCTCCGAGCCCACCCGCGGGTCGACGCGCGGGGCGACCGGCCGGACACGCCGCGACACCCGCTGACGACGGAACCGGCGCCCCGCATGCATCCGCCCAGGTGGACGGCCGGAACGTACCCCGCAGACCGCCCGAGTGACGACGGACCGGACAATGGGAGCAACCCACTGCCCTCCCGAACGTCTTCCCCATCGGGGGCACGGCGTGACCCCGCCGCTCCCCCCGACGCACGCCGGAACCACTGGAGAGCCATGTCGACCACCCGCAGCCCCCGCAGGACGCGACCCGCGATCGTCGTCGCGCTGGTCACCGCGGCCGTCGCGCTGATCGGCGTCGGCACCGCGATCGCCGGGACCCCGGCCGCCCAGGCCTTCCGGGACCAGCCGCTCGTCGCGGGCACCCCGTGCACCGTCACGGCCCGCGCCTGTGTCGACCTCGACTCGCAGCGCTCCTGGCTGTTCACCGACGGGAAGATCACCCACGGGCCCGTCCCGGTCGCCATCGGCGGCCCGGGCAAGGAGACCCCGATCGGCCACTCCCTGCGGGTGTACCGCAAGGAGCAGCTCCACAAGAGTGGCGAGTACACGATGACCAACGGCGAGCCCGCCCCGATGCCGTGGGCGGTGTTCTTCCAGGACGGCGGCATCGCCTTCCACGAGGGCCGCACCGACACCCCGTCGGCGGGCTGCGTCCGGCTCGCGCCGGAGAACGCGAAGCTCTGGTTCGACACCCTGCAGATCGGTGACCAGGTGCAGGTCGTGTCGGCGAAGCAGGTCCAGGCGGACCGCGCGGCGGGCTGACCGCCCCACCCCCTGTACGACGCAGGCCCCGGACCGAGTCGGTCCGGGGCCTGCGTCGTGCGTGACGGGCTCAGTTCACCGGGGTCAGGCCCAGCGACCGGCCACGCGGCGGGCGCAGCTCACGGGGCAGCGAGAAGGTCAGCGTCTCCTCGGCGGTGTCGACCTCCTCGACCGAGCCGAAGCCGCGCTCGGCCAGGTACTCGACGACGCCCTGCACCAGGATCTCCGGCACCGACGCGCCGCTGGTGATCCCGACCGTCGTGACGCCGTCGAGCCACGACTCGTCGATCTCACGGGCGTAGTCGATCAGGTACGAGGCACCGGCCCCGGCGCCGAGGGCGACCTCGACCAGACGCACCGAGTTCGACGAGTTCCGCGACCCGACGACCAGCACGAGGTCGCAGCGCGGCGCCATCGTCTTCACCGCCACCTGACGGTTCTGCGTGGCGTAGCAGATGTCGTCCGACGGGGGGTTCTGCAGCTTCGGGAACCGCTCGCGCAGCGCGCGCACGGTGTCCATCGTCTCGTCGACGCTGAGCGTGGTCTGCGAGAGCCACACGACCTTCTCCGGGTCGCGGACGGTCACGGAGTCGACGTCGGCGGCGGACTCGACGAGCTGGATGTGCTGGGGCGCCTCACCGGAGGTCCCCTCGACCTCCTCGTGCCCGGCGTGCCCGACGAGCAGGATGTCGTAGTCCTCGCGGGCGAACCGCTTCGCCTCCTGGTGGACCTTGGTCACCAGCGGGCAGGTCGCGTCGATGGTCTGCAGGTTCCGGCCCGAGGCCTCGGCGCGGACCGCGGGCGAGACGCCGTGCGCGGAGAACACGACGTGCGCACCCTCCGGGACCTCCGACGCCTCGTCGACGAAGATCGCGCCGCGCTCGCGCAGCGTCTCCACCACGTGCTTGTTGTGCACGATCTCCTTGCGGACGTACACGGGGGCGCCGTACTGGTCGAGTGCCTGCTCCACCGCCTCGACGGCACGGTCGACGCCCGCGCAGTAGCCGCGGGGCTTGGCGAGCAGGACCTGCTTGGCAGAACCGGACATGCCCCCAGGGTACGGACCACCCCGGGAACGGGCAGCCGCACGTGACCGGCCCGACCGGGCGCCCGGCGCGACAGGCGACCGCGGATCAGGGGACAATGGCGTGCATGTCTCCGCTGCCGTTCCCCGTGCGGATCGCCGCCGGCCTCGTCGTGACCGCCGTCGAGCAGGCCCGAGAGCTGCCGCGGCACGCCGTCGAGCTGCCGGTGACCGCGGTCAGCCAGGCGTTGCAGGTGTCCATGCGGGTCCAGCAGCGGATCACCGAGCTGGCGATCAAGGGTGACCGCGCGCTGGGCACCCTGCGTCCCGCCGACGACGTCCCCAGCTGGGCGACCTTCGACGACGACCTGGCCGACGGCGCCGACCTCTCGCTGCCCGACCCGGAGCCGATCGCCCCGCCGCTGCCGCCCGCCGCCCCGGCCGGCCGCAACGGCACCGTGTCGTCGCTGCGGCCCGCCCGCACCGGCATCCCGATCGACCGGTCCCCGTCGTCCCGGCCGGCGGCGGCGTCGAACCGGGCCGAGGCGAGCGCGACCGTGCCGGCCGTGCTGCCCGAGTACCCGACGATGACCGTGCCCCAGCTGCGCGGCAAGCTCCGCACGCTGAGCCTCGACGACCTCGCGGACCTCCTCGCCTGGGAGACCGCACACGAGAACCGGCCGCCGTACGTCACGATGCTGACGAACCGGATCGCGACGGTGTCCGAGAACCGTTGAGCGCCACGACCTCCGAGGAGGACCCGTGGCCGGTCCGCACGGTCGCCCGCAAGATCGCCGAGTGGGTCGACCGGCTCGGCGCGGTGTGGGTCGAGGGCCAGCTCGCCCAGGTCAACGCCCGCTCCGGGACCGCGTTCCTGACCCTGCGTGACCCGGCCGCCGACATCTCCCTGCAGCTGACGGCGCCGTCGTCGCTGGTGCGCGACGCCGGCGCCGCCGTGACCGAGGGCAGCCGGGTGATCGTGCACGGCAAGCCGTCGTTCTACCTGGGCCGCGGCACGCTGTCGCTGCGCGTCGACCGGATCCGCGCGGTCGGTCTCGGCGAGCTGCTGGCCCGCATCGAGCGGCTGCGCAGGCTGCTCGCCGCCGAGGGACTGTTCGACCCGTCCCTCAAGCGGCGCCCGCCACTGCTCCCGCACACCATCGGCCTGGTCACCGGGCGCGACTCCGCGGCCGAGCACGACGTGGTCCGCAACGCGACCGCGCGCTGGCCCGCGGTGCGGTTCCGGATCGAGAACGTCGCCGTACAGGGCGGGCTGGCCGTGGAGCAGGTCGTCGGCGCGCTGCGGGCGCTCGACCGCGACCCGGACGTCGAGGTCATCGTGCTCGCCCGCGGCGGCGGCAGCGTCGAGGACCTGCTGCCCTTCTCCGACGAGACGCTGTGCCGCGCCGTCGCCGCCTGCCGGACCCCGGTCGTGTCGGCCATCGGGCACGAGCCGGACACCCCGCTGGTCGACCACGTCGCCGACGTGCGCTGCTCCACCCCGACCGAGGCCGGACGCAGCCTGGTCCCCGACCTCGCCGAGGAGACCGCGCGGATCTCCGGGCTGCGCGACCGGGCCCGCCGAGCCCTGCACGGCTGGGTCGACCGCGAGCAGCACCGCCTCGACGACCTGCGACGGCGGCCGGTGCTCGCCGACCCGCTGCGCATGGTCACCGCCCGGGAGGCCGAGATCGCCGACGCCCGCGCCGCCGCCCACCGCGCGGTGCTGCGCCGGCTGGACCGGGCGTCGTCGGAGCTGGAGCACCTGGGCGCCCGACTCGCCGCGCTCGGCCCGACCGCGACCCTGGCGCGCGGCTACGCGATCGTGCAGCTCGCCGACCGCACCGACGACGTGCCCCCGCTCCTGCGGTCGGTCGCCGACGCGCCCGCCGGCACCGGCCTGCGGATCCGGGTCGCCGACGGCGCCGTGACCACCACCCCCGACCCGGAGACCCGATGAGCGACCGACCGGCAGTGGAGACCCTGGGCTACGAGCAGGCCCGCGACGAGCTCATGGAGGTCGTGCGCGCGCTGGAGGTCGGCGGCCTCGGCCTGGACGAGTCCGTCGCGCTGTGGGAGCGCGGCGAGGCCCTGGCCAAGCGCTGCGACGCCCAGCTCGCCGGCGCCCGCACCCGCATCGAGGAAAAGCTCGCCGACGCCGACGCCGACCCCGACGACGCCTGAGCTTCCGACACGGGATGCGGCGTCCCACACGGATTCCGAACCCGTGTGGGACGCCGCATCCGGTGTGGGAGGTCACCGGGGCGGCAGCCTCGTGCGGAGGCGGGTCAGGAGGGCAGCGGGGGCGTCCAGGTCGCGCCAGGTCCACCGGACGACGTGCAGGCCCAGGTCACGGAGCCGGTCCTCGCGGATCTTCTCCTCGGTGATCACCTGACCCGCCGTCCTCCCCGGCGGGAGCAGACGCCCGTACTTCACCTCGCCGTCGAACTCCCCGACGACGGGCGGGCTGCCGTCCCACCAGAAGTCGACGGTCGCGCACCACCGGCCGCCGGCGTCCCGGACCTCGCGCTGCAGGTCGGGGGCCGGGAGCCCGGCCGCGTGGAACAGCACGCGGCTCCGTGACTCGCCGGGGCTCGCGGCGCGCCCGTCGGCGAACCGCGCGACGCGCACCGCGGCCGCCGTCCCCCGGCGACGACGCTCCGGGCGCGCCGCGGTCAGGAGCTCCGCGGTCCGGAGCCCGTACCGCCGGGCCAGACCGTCCGCGACGACGACCGCCTGACCGAACGGCACCGTCCTGGCCACGTCGGCGACGGTGCGGGCGGGCGCGGTCACCAGGATCCCGCGCACCCACAGCGTCTCCGCGGGATCGAGGGGCACCGTGTGGAGGACGAGGTCGTGTCCCCGGCGAGCCCCGGTCGGCGCCGACCGCGTGACGTGGACGCGGTCCAGCGGCACGTCCCAGATCTCGGTGCCGTGCACGACCGCGGCGGAGACGTGGCTGACGACCGCGGGCGACTCGAGCCGACGCACCACCCCGCGCACGGCGCGCTCGTGCCCGGCGACGAGCTCCTCCCAGTGCCGACCGGGATCCCCCCGCGGCCCCAGCGAACCCGGCGGCCCCGGTGCCCCCGACGGCCCCGGTGTCCCCCGCGGCCCCGGCGGGCCCGGCGGCCCCGGCGGCACGGCACCGCGGTACATCCCACGGCAGACCCGCACGATCGCCCCCGAGCCGACGGCGTGGCGGATCTCGGCCTCGCTCATCCTCGCGGCGAGCAGCTCAGAGCGCCGCACGGGCGTCGTACCGGGCAGAAGGTCCATGCCCCGACCCTGCCCCGCAACACCCCGGCCGACGCCCCCGAACCGAACCCTGTGGATAACTCCCCGCAATGTGGACAACCACGTCCCACAGGGGTTCCGGCGTCCCACACGGGATCGGATCCCGTGTGGGACGTCGGACTCCGTGTGGGACCGGGGTCAGGAACCGGGTGGGAAGACTCGGGCGGTGGTGAGGGCATCGGCGAGGGTTCGGAACTGGTCCTCCGACGCCGAGCCGGTCACCAGGACGCGGACCTCGGGACGGCCGGGCAGCGTCGCGACCCGGAAGGGCTCGCCGCCCTCGGCGCCGTAGACCTCCCAGGTCAGGCCGCCCGCCTGCACGGTGCCGCGCATCGTCGGGGGGCCGTCGCCGCGGCCCGCGGAGCCGGACTCGGTGGCGAGGACGCCCTCGACCGACCCGTCGGTCTGGACCAGGCTCAGGAAGTCCGCGTCGGGGGTGACGAAGCCGATGCGCACGGCGGTGCCGCCGCCCTCGACCGGGCCACGATCGGTGGAGTTGGCCCGGAACGGCACGTCCGGCAGCCGCAGCGGGAAGGTCGAGCCGCGGGCGTACTCGGCGATCCGGGCCGGGGCGTCGACGCTGGGCGCCGACGCGGCGTCCTCGGCCGGGCCGCCGGGCGAGAACGAGCACGACCCGCCGACCGAGAAGATCAGCAGGGCGACCGGGACGAGGATCAGACAGGCCCAGATCAGGTCGCGCACCGACGCGTCGCCGCGGCCGGGCTTGTGCATCGCCTGCGGGCCGGCCTCCGGGATCCGGCGGGTCACCGGCGGCGGCTGCGGCCGTCCGGCCCGGGCCGCACCCGCGGGCGCGGCGGCCGGAGCCCGGGCCGCAGCGGGAGCCGGGTCCGAGTCCGCAGCCGCAGCCGGGTCCGCGGCTGGGGAAACAGGCGCGGCCGGGTCAGGGGCCGCCGGGTCAGGGGCCGCCGGGTTCGGGGCCGCCGGGGACCCGCCGGGCTCCGAGGCCTCCGGGCGCTCCGAGGACGGCGTTCCCGGGTCAGGTCGGGCGCTCACGTGTCCATCGTCCCAGGCATGGCGTCGGTCGCTCATCACTGCTCCCCCGGCGCCCCACGTGCGAGGATCGCCGGGCGCCTCCCCGTACGCCGGTCACCACCCGGGCGAGGGGACGTCGCCGACGAGCACGCCGCCCGTGAATGGAGACGTATCCGTGAGCCAGTCCGCCAGCCCCGCCGCCCCCCGCCGTCGTGAGGCGCCCGACCGCAACCTGGCGATGGAGCTGGTCCGGGTCACCGAGGCCGCCGCCATGGCCGCGGGGCGCTGGGTCGGCAAGGGCGACAAGAACGGTGGCGACGGCGCCGCCGTCGACGCCATGCGCCAGCTCATCTCGTCGGTGTCGATGCGCGGTGTCGTCGTCATCGGCGAGGGCGAGAAGGACGAGGCCCCGATGCTGTTCAACGGCGAGGAGGTCGGGAACGGCGAGGGCCCGTTCTGCGACGTCGCCGTCGACCCCATCGACGGCACCACGCTGATGGCCAAGGGCATGCCGAACGCGCTCGCGGTGCTCGCCGTCGCCGAGCGCGACGCGATGTTCGACCCGTCCGCGGTGTTCTACATGGAGAAGATCGCGGTCGGCCCGGACTCGGCCGACGTCATCGACATCACCGCGCCGGTCGCGGAGAACATCCGCCGGGTCGCGCGGGCCAAGGAGACCGACGTCGCCGACGTGACGGTCTGCGTGCTCGACCGCCCGCGACACGAGCAGATCGTCGCCGAGATCCGCGAGGCCGGCGCCCGGATCTCCTTCATCTCCGACGGCGACGTCGCCGGTGCCATCGCCGCGGCACGTCCCAACTCGGGCGTGGACATGCTCTACGGCGTCGGCGGCACCCCGGAGGGGATCATCACCGCGGCCGCGCTCAAGTGCATGGGCGGCGAGATCCAGGGCCGCCTCTGGCCCACCGACGACGCCGAGCGGGAGAAGGCCCTCGCCGCGGGCCACGACCTCGACAAGGTCCTGACCACCGCCGAGCTCGTGCGCGGCGAGAACGTCTTCTTCTGCGCCACCGGCATCACCGACGGCCCGCTGCTGCGCGGCGTCCACTACCGGGGCGGCGGCGCGACCACCCAGTCGATCGTGATGCGGTCCAAGTCCGGCACGGTGCGGCTGATCGACGGCTACCACCGCCTCACCAAGCTGCGCGAGTTCTCCTCCGTCGACTTCGACGGCGTCGAGGGCGAGGCCCCGCCGCTGCCGTGAGGTTAGGCTCACTTAACACTGCGGGACGGGTCGCGGAGGAGTAGACCTTCGCCCATGAGCGAGGACTTCCGCATCGAGCACGACACCATGGGCGAGGTCCGGGTCCCCGCCGACGCGCTGTGGCGGGCCCAGACCCAGCGCGCGGTGGAGAACTTCCCGATCTCCGGCCGCGGCCTGGAGCGCGCCCAGATCCGCGCGCTCGGCCTGGTCAAGGCGGCCGCGGCCCGGGTGAACGGCGAGCTGGGCGTACTGGACGACGACCGGGCCCGCGCGATCGCCGCGGCCGCCGACGAGGTGGCCGCGGGCGGGCACGACGACCACTTCCCGGTCGACGTCTTCCAGACGGGCTCCGGCACGTCGTCGAACATGAACGCCAACGAGGTGATCGCCTCGCTGGCCGCCCGCGCCGGCACGGACGTGCACCCGAACGACCACGTCAACGCCTCGCAGTCGTCGAACGACGTCTTCCCGACGACCATCCACCTCGCCGCCACCGAGGCGCTGGCGACCGAGGTCGTCCCGGCGCTGGAGCACCTCGAGGCCGCGCTGCGCCGCCGCGCCGCGGACTGGTCGGAGGTCGTGAAGGCCGGCCGCACCCACCTGATGGACGCCGTCCCGATCACCCTCGGCCAGGAGGCGGGTGGCTGGGCCAGCCAGGCCGGCTACGGCGCGGACCGCGTCCGCGACGCGCTGCCCCGCCTCGCCGTCCTGCCGATCGGCGGGACCGCGGTCGGCACCGGGCTGAACGCGCCGGACGGGTTCGGCGCCGCCGTCGTCGCGAAGCTGCGCGAGACCACCGGTCTGGAGCAGCTCGCCGAGGCCGCCGACCACATCGAGGCCCAGGGCTCGCGTGACGGCCTGGTCGAGGCCTCCGGCGCGCTGCGCACCGTCGCCGTGTCGCTCTACAAGATCGCCAACGACCTGCGCTGGCTGTCGTCCGGACCGCGGACCGGGCTGGCCGAGATCCACCTGCCGGACCTGCAGCCGGGCAGCTCGATCATGCCGGGCAAGGTCAACCCGGTGATCTGCGAGGCCACGATGATGGTCTGCGCCCAGGTCATGGGCAACGACGCGTGCGTCGGCTTCTCCGGCAGCCAGGGCAACCTGGAGCTGAACGTGATGATGCCGGTGATGGCGCGCAACGTGCTGGAGTCCGCGCGACTGATCGCGAACGTGGCGCGGCTGCTCGCCGACAAGGTCGTCGACGGGATGGAGGCCGACCTCGAGCGCACCCGCGAGTACGCCGAGTCCTCGCCGTCGATCGTCACCCCGCTGAACTCGAAGATCGGCTACGAGGAGGCGGCGGCCATCGCGAAGCAGGCGCTGAAGGAGCGACGGACCATCCGCGAGGTCGTGATCGAGCGCGGGCACGTGGCGAACGGGACGCTCACCGAGGCCGAGCTGGACCGCGCCCTGGACGTGCTGGCGATGACCCGCGGCGAGAAGCGCTCCTGACCCGGCTGCGCCCGGTCACCGGCCGGGCGCAGCCGGGTCAGTCCACCCGCTGTTCATCTCCGGTCCCCGTTCGGTCCACATCGACGTGACACTGTGTGAGCGCCAGTCGATCACTTTCACTCGAACGGACCGCATCATGGCCGACCAGCGCTTCGCGTACGTCCCCGTGCACGATCTGCGCACCGGTCGCGTCGCCGGGGTCGAGGTGGTGCCGCGCCAGCAGCACGACGCGGTGGCCGTCGTGGCCCGCGACCGCGGCTGGGACGCCCGCCGGATCGCCGAGCTCGACGCGGGTACCGCGGTCTCGGCGGTCGCGTCGGCCCGCGCGCACGGCGGCACGGTCCCGATCCAGGTCGACGTCGCCGCGGACACCGTCCTGCACGCGCGGGAGCGGCTGCGCGGGATGCTCGGCGACGCCACCGACCCGGTGGCCCCGCTGCTGGAGGTGGGGCCGCCGATCGCCGCCGCGGCGCCGGCCGAGCACCTCGTCCCGGCACTGGCCGAACTGCGGCGGTGGGGATTCCGGATCGGGCTCGACGGGGCCGGGCGCGCATTCGGGCCCGAGGTGGTGGCCGCCGTCCGGCCGGACGTGGTGAAGCTGGAGCCCGACCTCTGCGGCGGGGTGCTCGACGCGGGCACGGGGGCGGCCGTCCGCGCGGTGCTCGAGGTGTCCCGCACGGCCGGGGCACCGGTCGCCGCGACCGGGGTCCACGACGCGGGCCGGCTGGTCGGGTTGTTCGTGACCGGCGTCGCCCTCGCCCAGGGCCCGCTGCTGGGCGGGGCGCGCGCCGTCCCCGAGGCCGACCCGGCGACCCGTGCGGAGCTCCTCGGCCTGCTGAGCGCGGTGCCGCAGCCGTTCACGCCAGGGTCCACACCGCCCGTGGCCGCACCGCCCGGGGTCACGCCGTCGGTCCCCGAGCACCCCGCGACACCCCGGCCGGCCGGTCCCCCCGTGCGCGGGCTCGCCGTCCCGGCCGTGACCCTGCCCGACGACGCCGTCGGCGACACCGCCCGCGAGGTGCTGCGCGCCCGCCCCGAGTCGGCCGGGATCGTCCTGGTCGACCGGGCGCACCGGCCGGTCGGCTACCTCGACCGCAGCCGCGTCCTGCTCCAATTGGCAGGCAGGTTCGGCCACGCGCTGTGGGCCGAGAAGCCGGCGGCCGAGCTGGCGGACCCGCCGCGGACCGTCGACGAGCGGACCCCGCTGCACCGCGCGATGGAGATCGGTCTGGCCGGCGACCCGGCCCGCGGCTACGACGACCTGGTCGTCGTCGCACCGGACGGCACCTGCCGCGGGGTCGTCCCGGTCGCCGAGCTGTGGCGCCGCGCGATCCTGCCGCCCGCGGGCGGCCCGCGTCCCACCCCGGCACCGCAGGTCGTGCGCACCGCCTGACCCGACGACGCGCGGGCTGTCGGGGGTCGCTGCTTCACTGGCCCGGTGCTGTTCACCGACGTCGTCACCACCTCGGCCGCGGTCGGGGCGACCCGCGCGCGCAAGGAGAAGACCGCCGCGCTCGCGGGGCTGCTGCGCGCCGCCGCGCCGGCCGAGGTCGTGCCGGTCGTCGCCTGGCTGTCCGGGGTGCCCCGGCAGGGCCGGATCGGCACCGGCTGGCGGACCCTGTCGGGCGTCGACGTGCCGGCCGCGGCGGAGCCGTCGCTGACGGTGGAGCGGGTCGACGCCCTCCTCGACGAGCTGGCCGGCACCGCGGGGGCGGGCTCGGCGACCCGGCGCCGTGAGCTGCTCACCGAGCTGTACGGCGCCGCCACCGCCGAGGAGCAGCGGTTCCTGCACCGCCTGCTCACCGGCGAGCTGCGCCAGGGCGCGCTGGAGGGGCTGATGGTCGACGCCGTCGCCGCCGCGGCCGAGGTGTCGGCGGCGTCGGTGCGGCGGGCGTTCATGCTGTCCGGACGGCTCCCCGAGACGGCGGCGACCGCGCTGACCGGCGGCGAGGATGCACTCGCCGGGGTGGCGCTGGAGGTGGGCAGGCCCGTCCGGCCGATGCTCGCCTCCCCCGGTGACTCGCTCGACGCCGCGCTGGCCGGGCTCGGCGCCGACGTGACCGTCGAGCACAAGCTGGACGGCGCCCGCATCCAGGTGCACCGCCACGGCGACGAGGTGCGGGTGTGGACCCGGACGCTGCGCGAGATCACCGCCCGCGTGCCCGAGATGGTGGATCTGGTCCGTGGCCTGCCGTGTGACACCGCGGTGCTCGACGGCGAGACCCTCGCCCTCGACGACGACGGCCGCCCCCGCCCGTTCCAGGACACGATGAGCCGGTTCGGGACCGAGGAGTCCGGCGGCGAGGTGATGCTGTCGCCGTTCTTCTTCGACCTGCTCCACCTCGACGGCCGCGACCTCGTCGACGAGCCCACCGAGGTGCGGCTCGACGCGCTCGCCGGGCTGCTGGCCGCCGACGTGCACGCCGCGCTGCGGATGCCGGGGGTCCGGCGGCCGTCGCCGGAGCAGGCGGCCGCGGTCCTCGAGGAGGCGCTGACGGCGGGGCACGAGGGCGTCGTCGTGAAGGACCTGGCCGCGCCGTACGCGGCCGGTCGGCGGGGCAAGGCCTGGCAGAAGGTGAAGCCGGTGCACACCCTGGACCTGGTGGTGCTGGGCGCCGAGTGGGGCTACGGGCGGCGCACCGGGTCGCTGTCGAACATCCATCTCGGCGCCCGCGACCCGGACGGCGGGGAGCCGGTGATGGTCGGCAAGACGTTCAAGGGCATGACCGACGAGCTGCTGGCCTGGCAGACCGCGACCTTCCCCGACTACGAGACGTCCCGGGAGCCGGGGGTGGTGCACCTGCGCCCGGAGCTGGTCGTGGAGATCGCGCTCGACGGCGCGCAGCGCAGCACCCGCTACCCGGGCGGTGTGGCGCTGCGCTTCGCCCGGGTGCTGCGCTACCGGCCGGACAAGACCCCGGCCGAGGCCGACTCCCTCGACGCGGTGCGGGCGCTGCTGTCCGACTGAGCCGACCCGGCGCCGTCGCGGGCCGCGGTCACCGTCCCGGTCGGGTCGGCACGCAGCACACTGACGGCGAGGACCCGACCGTCGCCGCCGGTCAGGGTGCGTTCGGCGCCGAGCAGCGGGGCACCGGCGGCGACGCCGAGCAGCGCCGCGGAGTCCGGGTCGGCGGGCACCGGGCCGGAGCGGGTGTCCGCCCACACCGGGTGCAGTCCTGCCTCGGTCAGCTGCAGGTCGAAAGGGCCGGTCCCGGGCACCGCGAGCAGCCGCGCCGCGGCCGTGGTCGTCACGTAGTGGGTCTCCAGCACCGCGCCGCCGCCGGCCGTCGCCGAGACGCACTCGGTGCGCAGGCACGGCGCCCCGACCGGCACACCGAGCCACTCGGCGAGCACGTCGGGCGCGGCGATCCCGGTGCGCTCCAGCCAGCGCGGGAGGCGGGTGCCCGTGCCCGTGACGGCGGCCCGTCCGGGGTAGTGCGGGCGGGCGACGATCCGGTACCCGGTCGGCCCCGGCCGCAGCAGCCCCTCCTCGCCCAGCAGACCCAGGGCGGCCCGGACGACGGCGCGCGGCACGGCGTGGCGCACCATCAGCTCGTCCTCGCCGGGCAGCAGGCCCCCGGGGCGCCCGCCCCCGGCCACCGCGATGCGCAGGAGGTCACGGAGCCGGCGCACGTCTGCGGCACGCACACGAGGGTTCGGCGACGGCACCGGCATGTACCCGACGGTAGGCACACGGGGTTGCCCGGCGGTTCCCCTCACATGACGGACGCGTGACAACGCCCCGGGGCGTAGCATCCCGATATCGTGCGCTTCCTCGACGACCGCCGGCCCGAGCACGACCTGACCTACGACGACGTCTTCCTCGTCCCACGCCGTTCCACCGTGACGTCCCGCTTCGACGTGGACCTCACCGCCCCGGACCGTTCCGGGGCCACGGTGCCCGTGGTGGCGGCGAACATGACCGCCGTCGCCGGACGCCGGATGGCCGAGACGCTCGCCCGGCGCGGCGCGCTGACCGTGCTCCCGCAGGACGTGGCGACCGATGCCGTCGCCGAGATCGTGTCCTGGATCAAGTCCCGGCACCCGGTGTGGGACACCCCGTTGGTGCTGCGCACCTCCGACGCGGTCGCCGACGCGCTGAACCTGCTGCCCAAGCGGGCCCACGACGCCGTCGTGGTCGTCGACGACGGCGGCCGCCCGGTCGGCACCGTGTCCGAGGCGCACTGCGCCGGGGTGGACCGCTTCACCCGCCTCGCCGACGTCCTCGACCCGGACCCGCTGGCGCTGCCGCTGGGCACCGAGCCGCGCGAGGTGTTCGAGCAGCTCGACGCCCGCCGCAAGGCCGTCGCGCTCGGCCTCGACGGCGACGGCCGCCTCGCCGGCCTGCTCACCCCGCTCGGCGCGATCCGCGCCGGGATCTACTCCCCCGCACTCGACGGCGCCGGCCGGCTGCGCACCGCGGCCGCGATCGGCATCAACGGCGACGTCGCGGTGAAGGCGAAGGCCCTGCTCGACGCCGGGGTGGACGTGCTCGTCGTCAACACCGCGCACGGCCACCAGGAGAAGATGGCCGACGCGCTCGGCGCGGTCCGCCGTGTGGTCGACGAGGCCGGGGCCACGGTCCCGGTCGCCGCCGGCAACGTGGTCACCGCCGAGGGTGTCGCCGACCTGGTCGAGGCGGGCGCCGACATCGTCAAGGTCGGCGTCGGCCCCGGCGCGATGTGCACGACCCGGATGATGACCGGCGTCGGGCGCCCGCAGTTCTCCGCGGTCGCCGAGTGCGCCGCCGCGGCCCGCGAGCGCGGCGCCGTGATCTGGGCCGACGGCGGGGTGCGCCACCCGCGCGACGTGGCACTCGCCCTGGCCGCCGGCGCGGCGTCGGTGATGATCGGCTCCTGGCTGGCGGGCACCTACGAGTCCCCCGGAGACCTGCTGCGCGACGAGCACGGCCGCGCGTACAAGGAGTCGTTCGGGATGGCGTCCAAGCGCGCGGTCAGCGCACGCACCCGGGGCGACAACGCGTTCGACCGGGCCCGCAAGGCGCTGTTCGAGGAGGGCATCTCGTCCTCGCGTCAGCGGCTGGACCCGGACCGCCCCGGTGTGGAGGACGTGCTCGACGAGATCTGCTCGGGCGTCCGCTCCGCGTGCACCTACGCCGGCGCCCGCTCGGTCGACGAGCTGCACGAGCGCTCCGTCGTCGGGGTGCAGACCACCGCCGGGTTCACCGAGGGCACCCCGCACGGCCTCTGAGCCACCCCTTGACCCGGCGCGTGATCCGGCGCACGGTCGGGTCATGGCCGCCCCCACGCAGGACACCACCACCAGCAGCTCCGGTACCGCCGCCCTCGGCGGCGGCGGTACCGGCGGTCTGCCGGTCCCACCGACGTTCGCCACCTCCGCCGAGGAGCGCCTGCACCGCAAGCAGCAGCTCGCGGGGGCGTTCCGGATCTTCGGCCGCTTCGGCTTCGGCGAGGGCGTCGCCGGGCACATCACCGTGCGCGACCCGGAGGACCCGGACATGTTCTGGGTCAACCCGTTCGGCATGAGCTTCCGGCACATCCGGGTCTCGGACCTGATCATGGTCGACCACCACGGCACGGTCCGGCACGGGAACCGCCCGGTGAACCAGGCCGGGTTCATCATCCACTCGGCCGTCCACGAGGCGCACCCGCACGTGGTCGCGGCCGCGCACGCCCACTCGGTGTACGGCAAGGCGTGGTCGTCGCTGGGCCGGCCGCTGGACCCCATCACCCAGGACGCCTGCGCCCTCTACGAGAACCACGGCGTCGTCCACGAGGGTGCCGGCGCGGTCGTGCTCGACCCGGAGGCGGGCCGGGCCCTGGCCCGCGGTCTGACCGGCCGGCGGATGGTCTTCCACCAGAACCACGGGATCTTCTCCGTCGGCGAGACGGTCGCGGAGGCCGCCTGGTGGTTCATCTCGACCGAGCGCAACTGCCAGGCGCAGCTGCTGGCCGAGGCCGCGGGGACGCCGACACTCGTCGACCACGCCAACGCGCGGTTCACCGCCGAGCAGACCGGCACGCCCTACGCCGGCTGGTTCTCCTACCAGCCGCTGTGGGACGAGGTCGTGCGTACCGACCCGGACCTGTTCGACTGAGACACACCACGGCCCCCGTCGGCGACTGCCGACGGGGGCCGTGTGCCGTCGTCAGGAGTTGGGTCCCTCCAGCATCTCGGTGACCAGCGCCGCGATCGGCGAGCGCTCGCTGCGGGTCAGCGTGACGTGCGCGAACAGCGGGTGGCCCTTCAGCTTCTCGATGACGGCGTTGACGCCGTCGTGCCGTCCGACGCGCAGGTTGTCGCGCTGCGCGACGTCGTGGGTGAGCACGACGCGCGACGCCGTCCCGAGCCGGGACAGCACCGTGAGCAGCACGTTGCGCTCCAGCGACTGTGCCTCGTCGACGATCACGAACGTGTCGTGCAGCGACCGACCGCGGATGTGGGTCAGCGGCAGGACCTCGAGCAGGCCGCGGGCGATGACCTCGTCGATCACGTCCTGGCTGACCATCGCCCCCAGGGTGTCGAAGACGGCCTGCGCCCAGGGCTGCATCTTCTCGACCTCGCTGCCCGGGAGGTAGCCGAGATCCTGTCCGCCGACGGCGTAGAGCGGCCGGAAGACCACGATCTTGCGGTGCTGCCGTCGCTCCAGCACCGCCTCCAGGCCCGCGCACAACGCGAGCGCCGACTTGCCCGTCCCGGCGCGTCCGCCGAGGGACACGATCCCGACCTCGTTGTCCAGCAGCAGGTCCAGCGCGATCCGCTGCTCGGCGGAACGGCCGTGCAGCCCGAACGCCTCCCGGTCCCCGCGCACCAGCTTGACCCGCTTGTCCGCGGTGACCCGCCCGAGCGCGTTCGACGCCCCGATCAGCCGCAACCCCGTGTTGCAGGGCAGGTCGCGGGCCTCGTCGTGGTCGATGACGCCGTCGCGGAACAGCGCGTCGACGTCCTCGGCGGTCACCTCCAGGTCGGTCATGCCGGTCCAGCCCGAGAACAGCACGTCCTGGCCGTGGTACTCGTCGGCGTCCAGACCGACCGCGGCGGCCTTGACCCGCAACGGCATGTCCTTGGTGACCAGCGTGACGTCCGGCGGCACGGACGGGTCCGCCTTCAGGTTCAGCGCACAGGCCAGGATCCGCGAGTCGTTGGAGTCGGTGCGGAACCCGGCCGGCAGGACCGTGGGGTCGGAGTGGTTCAGCTCGACGTGCAACGTGCCGCCGGACTCCCCGATCGGCACGGGTGCGTCGAGACGGCCGTACCTGACGCGCAGCTCGTCGAGCTGGCGCAGCGCGGTCCGGGCGAACCAGCCCAGTTCGGGGTGGTGACGCTTGGCCTCCAGCTCACTGATGACGACGAGCGGCAGGACGACCTGGTGCTCGTCGAAGCGCTGCAGCGACCACGGGTCGGACAGCAGCACGGACGTGTCGAGCACGTAGCAGCGGGTGGTACCTGCCGGTGCGTCCCCGACGGACCCCTGCGGTGCGGGGGTCGGGTCGGTGAGGGCGGGACGACGATCGGTCACGGGTGCTCCCTCGCAGGCGCGGCACCGCACCTGCTCTGCGTCGGGCCGGCCGGCCCTGGTGCGGGCCGCGACGACGCGGAGGGACCATGGCGGTCCTCCGGCCGGCACGCCCGCGAGGGCCGGGTGCCGGCCCTCTCGGGTGCGTGTGACACCACTCCAGGGCCTCCCGAACGGGCCGCATCGGGTACAGCCCGTCGACATGGACGCTACTAGTGGTCACCCTCGTGCGGTCAATAGCAACGCTCCGTCGGATCGCGACGTTGACCCCTGATGGAACAGTCGTAACGTGCCGTTCATCGTGTGATCAGTACCGTCCGGCGTCGAGTCGGGTAGAGACACCTCGTTCGGCTGCGAGCCGTTCGGCTCAGTCAGGGACCGGCGTACGGAGCAATCCGACCGCTGCCGGGGGTGGTCCGACTCGATCCGGACCGCGTCCGCTGCCACCGTCGGTGACCAGATCCGACGGCAGGACCGGGGTGTCGAGCAGGGCCGCCAGCGCAGCGGCCGGACCGTCCGGGGCCGCGGCGAGCCGGGCGCGCACGAGCGGGCCGCCCTCGGCGTAGGTGACCGGGTAGGTGCGCCACTGGGGATGGTCGAGGAAGTCGAGCATCCGCCGCGCCCGGTCGTCGTCGACCAGCAACCATCGGGCCAGGTGGGCGAGCACCGCGGCGGGGCCGGCGCCGTCGACGTGGCGCATGAGTGCGGCGTCGAGCCGGACCCGGCCGAGCAGGTCCAGCTCCCGTTCGATCCGCTCGGCGGCCGGGCCGTCGAGGTGCACGCCGACGCCCGCGAGGACACGTTCGGCGACCGGGCCCCAGCCGGGGCCGGGCACCACGTCGACGGCGGCCTCCGCCGCACCCTCCGCGACGAGCCCCTGCGGGCTGTGGACCAGTCGCAGCGCCAGCTCCGGGTGCCGCGCCGACGCGATCTCGGCCCGGCAGTACTGCAGGTGGTGGCCGGGGTAGACCTCGTGGGCGAGCAACGGCAGCAGCGACCCGGCGCGCACCCGGCCGGTCGTCGCGACCGAGACCCGGCTGTGCAGCCCGCCGCGGTAGCGGGTGAACGCCGTCCAGGGACGCGCGCCGACGAGGCCGACGTCGGCGTGCTCGCCGGCCGGGAGCCCCAGCGTGTCGCGGGTGCGGCCGCGCAGCTCCGCGACGACGGCGGCGACCGCGTCGGCCAGCCGGTCGGCGGGGACGACGTCGGCGGCCCGGTGGTCCCGCATCCGGGCGGCCAGCGGTCCGCGCCCGGGCAGCACCGCTGCCAGCCTGCGGTGCGCCTCGTACAGCTCGTCCGGCTCGCTGCGGCGCGGGACCACCCCGAACAGGTCGCGGACCTGCTCGAGGTAGCCGACGTCGTCGCCGGCGAGCAGCCGGGCCCGGCACCGCAGCGCGACCAGCAGCGCCTCGAGGTACCGGCGACGGCCGGCCGGGAGTTCCGCGGCCGCGACCTCCGCACGCAGCCGTCCGGCCGTGACGACCAGGGCCGCCGGGTCCTGGAGCGGCTCCGCGGCCACCCGCCGGGCGATCGACGGGTACGGCGGCGGCCCGTCCAGCACCCCCGGCCGCAGCCGGTCCAGCCGCGACGCGAGCTCCGCCGTCGCGTGCAGCAGGTCCACCCCCGGAGCGTAGGCGGCCCGGAACCGAACGACCGCGAGGGCGGCCGGTAACGCGTCCGTTCGGACGTATCCGGCCACGCAGGGTGCACAATCCGCGGACGGCGACGGCTCAGACGCGCGGGGCCAGAACAACCTATTTGGGGAGTATCGGAACCGTCAGTGAAAGTGTACCTCGATAGGGTCACGAGATTTGTTTCGTCGGAATAACACCGGTAGCTTTTCAGGCAGTCGGTACGGGCTCCCCCTCGTCAGCGTGCCGGCACGCGTGAGACCGGCTTCGGGCGGACTCGAGACTCAACAGGAGAAAACTGTGCTGAAGAAGGCTGGAATCGTGGTTGCGGCCTCCGCCGCGTCCCTGCTCGCCCTGTCCCCGCTCGCCTTCGCCGGCGACAAGGACGGCGACCACGGCCACAAGGGCGGCCACCACGGTGCCGAGAACGTCATCGACAAGGACGCCAAGGGCCTCATCGCCGGCCTGAACGGCAACAACCTCAACGTGCCGATCCAGGCCTGCAACAACAACATCCCGGTCAACGTGCTGGGCGTGCAGGTCCCGGTCGAGGACGCCTCCGCCCTCAACGGCCTCACCGGTGCCCTGGGCATCCTGGGCGACGCCAAGGCGAAGTCCGGCGACTCGGTCACCGACCAGTCCGACAACTGCGGCCAGGAGGCCGGCGCCGGCGACTCGATCGGCTGATCTCCTCGCAGATCTGAGAATGCCCCGGAGCTTCTGCTCCGAGGCATTCTCGTGTGTCACCCCCGGACACCCGCCGGAGTGACCGGAATTCCGCCGGGTCACCGTTCACCGCGTCCGCGCGGCCGTGTTCACTCCGTCGTGTCGAGGCCACCGATACCGATCCGATTCACCAGTGGCGTGATCACGCTCCGTACATGCGGCGGCCGTCCTCCTCCCGACACGCTCCCGAGCGCACGACGGTGCCGGACGTGCCGGACACCGGGCCACGCACGCCGCACGCCGGACACCGGACACGCCCGACAGGTGGAACAAGCCGAGCCGGAGCAGGGCGGTGCGCTGAGCCCGCTCGCGTTCGCGGGTGAGCACGGTCGATCCGAGTTCATCCGCCGAAACGTCGGTGTCGCGCGCCGAAGTCGCGCAGGGCGCGCAGGAAGTCGACGCGGCGGAACTCGGGCCAGTAGGCCTCGCAGAACCAGAACTCCGAATGGGCCGACTGCCACAGCAGGAACCCCGACAGACGTTGCTCACCGCTGGTCCGGATGACGAGGTCCGGGTCGGGCTGACCGGAGGTGTAGAGGTGCTCCGCGATGTGGTCGACGTCGAGCGACTCCGCGAGCTCCTCGATCGTCCGTCCCGCCTCCGCCTGGGTCAGCAGCATCTTGCGGACGGCGTCCGCGATCTCCTGCCGGCCGCCGTAGCCGACGGCGACGTTCAGCTGGATGCCCCCGCGGTCGCTGGTACGGGCGACCGCCGCGGTCAGCCGGTCGGCCAGGCTGCTCGGCAGCAGCTCCATCGCGCCGACCACCCGCAGCCGCCACGGCGTGTCCGGGCCGGAAAGGTCGTCGACGACCCCGGCGATGATCTCCAGGAGGTCCTTGAGCTCCTCCGGGGAGCGGGTGTCCAGGTTGTCGGTGGACAGCAGGAACACCGTGACGACCTCGACGCCGGCCTCGGAGCACCAGCCGAGCATCTCCGCGATCTTGGCCGCGCCGGCGCGGTGCCCCTCCGCGGGGTCGACCAGGCCGGCCTCCCGCGCCCAGCGGCGGTTGCCGTCGAGAATGAGCGCGACGTGCCTGGGCCGCTCGGCCCCGGCGATCTGACGCAGGATCCTGCGCTCGTACACCGTGTAGAGCAGGTCTCGGAGGGCCACGTACACGGAGCCTAGTCCCGCGTGTGGCGTTCGTCCGCCGGACGGGACCCCCGCCGTCTCGGCCCGTAACGTCGGGGCGCGTGAGCATCGCCCCGTCCGTCCCGCTCAAGCCCCGTATGCGGGGCTGGCTGCACCTGTGGAGCCTCGTCGGTTCCGTCTTCGCGTGCGCCGCACTGATCAGCGTCGCGGGGGCACTCGTCGGGACCTCCGCGGCCGTGGCCACGGCCGTCTACACGCTGACCACGTTCGGCCTGTTCGGGATCAGCGCGCTGTACCACCGGCACACCTGGGCCGACCCGGCCCGGCGACGGCTGATGAAGCGCCTCGACCACTCGATGATCTTCCTGTTCATCGCGGGCACCTACACGCCGGTCTCGGTGCTGGCGCTCCCCGCGGCGACCGCCACCTGGGTGCTCGCCGTCGTCTGGGGCGGGGCACTCGCCGGGGTCGCACTCAAGCTCGCCTGGCCGACCGCGCCGGCCTGGGTGGGGGTGCCGATCTACATCGCGCTCGGGTGGGTCGCGGTGTTCGTGCTGCCCGGGCTGCTGGCCGGAGGCGGGGTCGCCGCACTCGTCCTGCTGCTCGCCGGCGGGGCGCTCTACACCGTCGGCGCGGTCATGTACGCGCTACGACGGCCCGACCCGTGGCCCGCGACGTTCGGTTACCACGAGTTCTTCCACGCCGCGACGGTCCTGGCCTGGGCGTGCCACCACGTCGCGATCTGGCTGGTCCTGCTGCGCTGACCCGCGCTCCCGCGGGTCGGCGACTCAGGAGCGGGCCGGTCCGGGCTCGCCCCGGTCGGTCGCGGCCGGGTCGGATCCGCCCTCGGCGGTCCCCTCGCCGTCGAAGGACTCCGGGAGGCGGGTGATGCGCTTGCTCATGTTGCGGATGAGGAAGACCGTCGCGAGCAGCAGGAGCAGCACGATCGCCAGCCCGGCCGGCGCCGCGTTGCCGAACTCCGGCAGCTGCCCGGGGGGCGGGGGACGGTCCTGCATCGGGACGAGCAGGCCCATCACGACCTGGTTCACCACAGCCGTCACGTTCTCGACCTGCACCGCCACGCGCCTCCGTACTCCGGTTCCCGGGTCACCGGCACCGTCCCGGAGCTGCGGGACGGTCCGGTGGCCAGGCTACCCGCGGGGCCCGCGCCCTCAGCCGGCGCGGCGGCGCTCCCCGCCGACCTCGACGGGGATGCCGGCGAACAGGTCGTCCTCCGGGATCTCGGTGTCGACCAGGGAGTGGACCAGCTCGTAGTCCTCGGTGGGCCAGACCCGGGCCTGCACCTCGAGCGGGGTGAAGAAGAACCTGCTGTTCGGGTCGATCTGGGTGGCGTGCGCGCGCAGCGCGTCGTCCCGCCGGCCGAACCAGTCCGAGCACGGGACCCTGGTGGTCACCCGGGTGCCGGGGTCGGGCCGGTCGCTGGTCCAGTTCTCCAGCCACTCCGCGTACGGCGACTCCTGGCCGGACTCGACGATCGCGTTGTGGAAGGCCTCCAGCCGGGCCTTGGAGAAGCCGTGGCCGTAGTAGAGCTTCAGCGGCTGCCACGGGGCGCCCGCCTCCGGGAAACGCGCCGGGTCGCCGGCGGCCTCCCACGCGGCCATCGAGATCACGTGGGTGCGGATGTGGTCCGGGTGCGGGTAGCCGCCGTTCTCGTCGTAGGTGACGAGGACGTGCGGGCGGAACTCGCGGATGACCTTCACCAGTGCCGCGGTCTGCTCCTCGACGTCACCCAGGGCGAAGCAGCCCTCGGGCAGCGGGGGCTTCGGGTCGCCCTCGGGCAGGCCGGAGTCGACGAAGCCGAGCCAGACGTGCTGCACGCCGAGGATCTCGGCGGCACGGGCCATCTCGTCCCTGCGGACCGCGGTCATGTTCTCCAGGACGTCCGGCCGTTCCATCGCGGGGTTCAGGATGCTGCCCCGCTCGCCACCGGTGCAGGTCACGACCATGACCTCGTGCCCCTCGTCGACGTACCGGGCGGTGGTCGCCGCGCCCTTCGAGGACTCGTCATCGGGGTGGGCGTGCACCGTCATCAGCCGGGGACGCTCGCCGGGCGCCGGCAGCTGGACCGGGCGCGGGGCGGACGGGGTGTACTGCGTAGCCATCGGGGCGGGTTCCTCCACGGTCACCGGACTCGGGTCCCGCGCCGGTGGTCTGCCGGCGGCGGGCGGCGAGGCGTGCTCAGGGACGATCCTGGCAGAGAGGACCGACAGGAACCGCGCCGAGCACGGGCACCGGAATCCGCAACGCCGTCGCCGGCGCCATCTGTTCCCGCCGGTGGACCCGTCTGCGACGGGCGGTTGCCGCCGGTGGGGACGGTACGGCGGCCCTGCCGTCGTCGACCCCACTACCTGCGAATACTCCTCCCGCGGGAACTATCCGGGACCCGCACCCGTTCACCGAAAGGCTGCGACGAGCGGCACGCTCCGTGGTAAGGTGAGCCCCACACGACCCGCAGGCGGGTCGTGTTTTTCCTTACTCGGGGCGTGCTGCTCGGAGCCGCCACCCCCGTGTGCCCGCCGGGCGCCAGGCGTCCCGGCGGCGACACGTCCTGCTTTCCTGGAGGAGTTGATGACGGTGACGGACACCCAGGCCACCTGGCTGACCCAGGACGCCTACGACCGGCTGAAGGCCGAGCTGGACGGGTTGATCGAGAACCGGCCCGTCATCGCCGCGGAGATCAACGCCCGCCGCGAGGAGGGTGACCTGAAGGAGAACGGCGGCTACCACGCCGCCCGCGAGGAGCAGGGCCAGCAGGAGGCCCGGATCCGTCAGCTGCAGGAGCTGCTGCGCACCGCCCAGGTCGGCACCGCGCCGTCCAGCTCCGACGAGGCCTCCCCCGGCACCGTGCTCGAGATCCGCTACGAGGACGACGACGAGGCCGAGCGGGTCCTGCTCGGCTCCCGCGAGGAGGGCAGCCACGGCGACCTGCAGGTCATCTCGCCGCACTCCCCGCTCGGCGCGGCGCTGCTCGGTGCGAAGCCGGGTGACACCCGCGAGTACCAGCTGCCCGACGGCGGGACCATGAAGGTGACGCTGGTGTCGGTGGAGGCCTTCACCGGCTGATCCACACCCACCCGCGGAACGGGCCCGGCCGGTCGGCCGGGCCCGTTCGCGTGTCCGGGCGGGTCACGGCGTGGCGACCGCGTGCCCTGCCTCGCGCAGGTCGGCGACGATGGCGTCGCGGTGCTCGGGCCCACGCGTCTCCACGCTGAGCTCGACGTCGACCTCCCCGACCGCGAGCGCACCCCTGATCCGCGAGTGCGCGACGTCGGTGACGTTGGCCCCGAGCCGCCCGACCCGGGCCAGCAGCTCGGCGAGCGCGCCGGGCCGGTCGGGCATCCGCAGGTGCAGGGTGAGGTAGCGGGACGAGGCGACCAGGCCGTGCCGGATGACCTGCAGCAGCACGAGCGGGTCGACGTTGCCGCCGGACAGCACGCACACGACCGGCCCCGGCCACCGGTCGGGGTGCTCCATCAGCGCGGCGACGGACGCGGCCCCGGCAGGCTCGACGAGCATCTTCGCCCGTTCCAGACAGTGCAGCAGCGCCGCGGACAACGCGTCCTCCGACACCGTGACCATCTCGTCTATCAGGGCACTGACCTGGGCGAACGTGACGTCACCCGGGCGGCCGACGGCGATCCCGTCGGCCATCGTGCGCATCCCGCCGACCGGCATCGGAGCCCCCGCCGCGAGCGACGACGGCCAGGCCGCGGCACCCGCGGCCTGCACCCCGACGATCCGGATGTCCGGCCGCGCGGCGCGCAGGACCGCGGCGGTCCCACCGAGCAGCCCACCACCGCCCGCGGAGATCAGCACCGTGCCGGCGTCGGGGACCTGGTCGAGGATCTCGCAGCCGACGGTGCCCTGCCCGGCGATGATGTCGGGGTGGTCGAAGGGGTGCACGAACACCGCGCCCGACCGCTCGGCGGCCTCGGTGGCGGCCGTGACGGCCTCGTCGACGGTGCGGCCGGTGAGCACGACCTCGGCGCCGTAGCCGCGGGTCGCGTCGACCTTGGGCAGCGCCGCCCGCTCGGGCATGTACACGGTGGCGCGCACGCCCAGCAGCCGCGCGGCGAGCGCGACGCCCTGGGCGTGGTTGCCTGCCGACGCCGCGACGACACCGCCCGCGCGCTCGTCGTCGGAGAGGCGGGCGATGCGCGTGTAGGCGCCGCGGATCTTGAACGACCCGGTGCGCTGCAGGTTCTCGCACTTCAGACCGACCCGGGAGCCGGTCAGGTCGGACAGGGCACGGGCACCGGCGACGGGCGTGGTGCGCACGACGCCGGACAGCAGTTCGCGGGCGGAGAGCACGTCGTCGGCGGTGACCGGGGGGATGACGGGGGCGGCCATACCGGCAGTCTCGCACCGCCCCGGGTAACCTCGCCGGTGTCTCACCGGGCGTGACGTCCCCTGCGCGCCCGGTGTCGGGAGGGACTCGGGAATGACGCGTCTGCGCACGACGGCACCGCTGCTGCTGGCCGCCGGACTGGCGGCGCTCGCGGTGGCGACCGTGCACGACGCGGGCTGCGCCGACCCGGGCCGCTACGAGGCCCGCGGCGACGGCACGTGGTCGCTGGTCGGTGGCTGCGTGGACCCGGGTGACCTGGTCGTTCCGCCTCCGCCGGTGGTCCAGCCCCCCGCGCCGTCGCCGGAGCAGTCGCGCAGCTGAGCCCGTGCGGCGCTACCGGACCGCGTCGAGCGCGGACCGCAGGTCGTCGAGCAGGTCGTCGGCGTCCTCGATGCCGACCGAGAGCCGGACCAGCGAGTCCGGCACCTCGAGCATCGAGCCCGCGGTCGAGGCGTGGGTCATCTCGCCCGGGTGCTCGATCAGCGACTCGACCCCGCCGAGCGACTCGGCGAGGGTGAACAGCCGGGTGCCCGCGCAGATCCGCAGCGCCGCGTCGCGCCCGCCCGCAGCGAGGAACGACACCATCCCGCCGAACCGACGCATCTGCTTGGCCGCGACCTCGTGGCCGGGGTGCTCGGGCAGGCCCGGGTAGAGCACCGAGGCCACCGCGGGGTGCGCGGAGAGCATCTCCGCGACGCGCTCGGCGTTGTCGCAGTGGCGCTCCATGCGCACCGCGAGGGTCTTCGCGCCGCGCAGGGTCAGCCAGGCGTCGAACGGGCCGGGCACCGAGCCGGTGGAGTTCTGGACGAACGCGATCTGCTCGGACAGCGCGTCGTCGTCGGTGACCAGCGCGCCGCCGACGACGTCGGAGTGGCCGCCGACGTACTTGGTCGTGGAGTGCACGACGACGTCGGCGCCCAGCGCCAGCGGCGTCTGCAGGTAGGGCGAGGCGAAGGTGTTGTCGACGACGAGCCGCGCGCCCACCTCGTGCGCCACCCCGGCCAGCGCCGCGATGTCGGCGATGCCGAGCAGCGGGTTGGTCGGGGTCTCGCACCACACGACCTTCGTCGTGGGGCGCAACGCCGCGCGCAGGGCGTCGTGGTCGGCGAGGTCGACCGGGGTGTGCTCGACACCGAACCCGGACAGCACCTTGTCGACCAGGCGGAAGGTGCCGCCGTAGGCGTCGTGCGGGATGACCAGGTGGTCACCGGGCCCCAGCAGGATCCGCAGCAGCGTGTCCGTCGCCCCCATCCCGGAGCCGAACGCGTGCGCGTGCCGGCCGCCCTCCAGGGCGGCGAGCTGGTCCTGCAGCACGGTCCTGGTCGGGTTGGCGCTGCGGGAGTACTCGTACCCCCCGCGGGTCCCGCCGACGCCGTCCTGGGCGTAGGTCGAGCTGGTGTGGATCGACGTCGTCACTGCGCCGGTCGTCGGGTCCGGGACCTGGCCGGCGTGGATCGCGCGCGTGGAGAAGCCCTGCATGGGCGCCGAGGCTACTCCCGGCGCCCGTGCGGGCCGGATCAGGCGTTGCCGCCGAGGAAGGCAATCACGTCGGAACGGGTGACGACGCCCGCTGGCTTGCCGTCCTCCAGGACCAGCGCGGCGTCGGCCTTGGCGAAGGCCTCCATCGCGTCCTGCACCGACTCGCCGGCGCCGAGGGTCGGCAGCGGCGGGGACATGTGGTCCTCGAGCCGGTCCGAGAGCTTGGCCCGCCCGGTGAACAGCGCGTCGAGCAGGTCGCGTTCGCTGACCGAGCCGGCGACCTCGGCCGCCATGACCGGCGGCTCCGCCTTGACCACCGGCATCTGGGAGACGCCGAACTCGCGCAGGTAGAGCGCGGCGTCGGCGACGGTCTCATTGGGGTGGGCGTGCACCAGCGAGGGCAGTGCGCCGTCCTTGCGCCGCAGCACGTCGCCGATGGTCGTGCCCTGCGACGGGGGGAGGAAGCCGTAGCTGGCCATCCAGCGGTCGTTGAAGACCTTGCCGAGGTAGCCGCGGCCGCCGTCGGGCAGCAGCACGACGACCACCGCGTCCGCGGGCAGCGTCGCGGCCACCCGCAGCGCGGCGACGGTCGCCATCCCGCAGGAACCGCCGACGAGCAGCGCCTCCTCGCGGGCGAGACGGCGGGTCATCTCGAAGGAGTCGCCGTCGGAGACGGCGACGATCTCGTCGCAGACGTCGCGGTCGTAGGTGGTCGGCCAGAAGTCCTCGCCGACGCCCTCGACCAGGTAGGGACGGCCGGTCCCGCCGGAGTAGACCGAGCCCTCCGGGTCGGCACCGATGATCCGCACGGCGCCGTTCGACTTCTCCTTGAGGTACCGCCCGATGCCCGAGATGGTGCCGCCGGTGCCGATCCCCGCCACGAAGTGCGTGATCCGGCCCTCGGTCTGCTCCCAGATCTCCGGGCCCGTCGAGTGGTAGTGCGACTCCGGGTTGGCCGGGTTCGCGTACTGGTTGGGCTTCCAGGCGCCCTCGATCTCGCGGACCAGGCGGTCGGAGGTCTGGTAGTAGGAGTCCGGGTGGTCCGGCTCGACAGCCGTCGGGCACACCACGACCTCGGCGCCGTAGGCCTTGAGGACGTTGCGCTTGTCCTCCCCGACCTTGTCCGGGCACACGAACACGCAGTGGTAGCCCTTGCGCTGGGCGACCATCGCCAGCCCCACGCCGGTGTTGCCCGAGGTCGGCTCGACGATCGTGCCGCCGGGACGCAGCTCACCGGAGGCCTCGGCGGCCTCGACCATCCGCAGGGCGATGCGGTCCTTCACCGATCCACCGGGGTTCAGGTACTCGACCTTGGCCAGGACCGGCGGGGCGATGCCCTCCGCCGTCGCTCCCAGCCGGACGAGGGGCGTGTTCCCGACCAGGTCGACGACGTGCTCGACGTAACGCATGCATGCATCCTCGCACCGTTCACTCGCGCGAGACCTCGTGCATCCCGCCTGCCGGGGTCCACCACCGGACCACGAGACGGTTCCGCGCGTCGTTCAGCCCGGTCCAGACGACCTCGGTCAGGTCGACGCGGAACGCGTCGCCGGTGACCGGCCCGGAGAGCGGGCCCTGCAGCACCGCCCGGCCCGACACCTTCAGGTCACCGTCGCCGAGATCCCCGCCAGACTGGTCGGCAGGCGCGGCGTGCAGCGCGAACCGCGGGTCCCGCCGCAGGTCGGAGCCCTTCCGGGCGCCCGGCATCGATCCGAAGGAGAGCTCGGTGTCACCGGCCGCGTCGTCCAGCACCACCTCGATCCCGGAGACGCGCGGTGACCCGTCGGCCCGCAGCGTCGCGATCACGAGCGCGATCCCCCGCCGCAGGATCCGCTCGGACAGCTCGGCGAACGCGGGCTCGGCCCGCCGGAAGTCTCCCCACGTCGTCATGGACGAGAGCATGCCGCGCACCCCTGACGGTTTCGTCACGCCGTCTCCCGATCATCGGTTACCGGCAAGTAGGGTCGATGGGAGTGGTACCTGCGATGGAGGAGGACGTCCCATGCCCGAAGCCGTGATCGTCGCCGCGGCCCGGTCCCCGATCGGCCGCGCCAACAAGGGCTCCCTCGCCGGGATGCGCCCGGACGACCTGACCGTGCAGATGATCCGCGCCGCCCTCGGCCAGGTCCCGCAGCTGGACCCGGCCGAGATCGACGACCTGATGCTCGGCTGCGGCCTGCCCGGCGGCGAGCAGGGCAACAACCTGGCCCGGATCGTCGCGATCCAGCTCGGCTACGACTCGCTGCCCGGCACCACCATCACCCGGTACTGCTCGTCGTCGCTGCAGACGACCCGGATGGCGCTGCACGCGATCAAGGCGGGCGAGGGCGACGTCTTCGTCTCCGCCGGCGTCGAGACCGTCTCGCGCTTCTCCCGCGGCACGTCGGACTCCTGGCCGGACACGCACAACCCGCTGTTCGCCGACGCGGAGGCCCGTACCGCCGAGACCGCGGAGAAGGGCGCCGAGACCTGGACCGACCCCCGCGACCAGAACCTGCTGCCCGACGCCTACATCGCGATGGGGCAGACGGCGGAGAACCTGGCCCGGTACAAGGACGTGTCCCGCGAGGACATGGACCGCTTCGCGGTGCAGTCGCAGAACCGCGCCGAGCAGGCCATCGCCGACGGATTCTTCGCCCGTGAGATCACCCCGGTGACGCTGCCCGACGGCACGGTCGTCGACACCGACGACGGCCCGCGTCCGGGCACCACCTACGACAAGATCTCGCAGCTCAAGCCGGTCTTCCGTCCGGACGGGCGGATCACCGCGGGCAACGCCTGTCCGCTCAACGACGGCGCCGCCGCCCTGGTGATCATGTCCGACACCAAGGCCGAGCAGCTCGGGGTCACCCCGCTCGCACGGGTCGTGTCCACCGGCGTCACCGGGCTCTCGCCGGAGATCATGGGCTACGGCCCGGTCGAGGCGTCGCAGCAGGCACTGCGGCGCGCGGGACTCACGATCGACGACATCGACCTCGTCGAGATCAACGAGGCGTTCGCCGCCCAGGTCCTGCCCAGTGCGCGCGACCTCGGCATCGACGAGGCGAAGCTGAACGTGCACGGCGGCGCGATCGCGCTGGGCCACCCGTTCGGCATGACCGGCGCCCGGATCACCACGACCCTGATGAACGGTCTGCGCAGCACCGGCGGCCGCTACGGGCTGGAGACGATGTGCGTCGGCGGCGGCCAGGGCATGGCGCTGGTGATCGAGAACCTCGCCTGATCCCACGGCGTCCTCAGGACGGGCCGGCCCGACCCGCGCGGGCCGGCCCGTCCGCGCGACGAGGTCAGGCCGCGTGGCCGGGCGGGTCGATGCGCACACCCGTGATCTCGATCGCGGCCTCGGTCCGCAACCGGGCGAACTCCCGGTCGGCGTCGAGCGCGCCCTGGGTGCCACCCGCCTCGACGTGGGCGCGCAGCGGCGGGTCCTCGACGCCGACGGCCCGGCAGACGTCGAGCAGCACGTCGTCGTACGCGGCCAGCAGCGCCAGCCGCCGGACCCGGGTGGCCTGCCGGGGCCCGCGGCGCAGCCGGTCGAGCCGGCGCAGGTCGGCGACGAGCCGTTCCAGTGGCGGCCCGATCGGGCGCGGCGTCGGACGGCCTCGCCGCGCGGCGGCCCGGCGCGCCAGCCGGGACAGATGCACCAGCAGTCCCACCAGCACCACGGGGCCGAAGGCGATGGCCAGGAAGACGGTGATCCCGGTGACGACCGGGTCGTTCCCGGGCACGGCACCGACGCTACGGCTCCCGGCTCCGCCCGACCACCCCCGACACGACGACGCCGCGGACACCGGAGGTGTCCGCGGCGCGCGCGACCGGAGGGGGCGATTCCGGCCGCACCCGGCCCTCACGGGCCGGGTCGTGGGTGACCGGTCAGTCCTGGCGCAGGTAGCTCAGCAGGCGCAGGATCTCGATGTAGAGCCAGACGATCGTGGTCATGAGGCCGAAGGCGAGGTACCAGGAGTACTTCGCCGGGACACCGGCCTTGACCGCGTTGTCCGCGGCGTCGAAGTCCATCAGCAGGCTGAACGCCGCCACACCGATCACGACGATGCTGAACAGGATGGCCAGCGGGCCGCCGTCACGGAGGCCGAAGCCGCCCTCCATGAAGAAGCTCGCGACCAGGTTGGCCAGCATGAGGACGACGACGCCGATCAGGGCGCCCATCATCCACTTGGTGAAGCGCGGCGTGACCCGGACGGCACCGGTCTTGTAGACGACCAGCATGCCGAAGAAGACACCGGCGGTGCCGATGACGGCCTGGATGCCGATCCCCTGCAGGGCCGGGCTCTGCTGCATCATCCCGGTGATGCCGCCGAGGGCGACCCCCATCGCGCCGGAGTAGATCAGTGTCAGCGGGGCGCTGGGCTTCTGCTTGAAGATGACGATCAGCGAGACGACCAGGCCGACGAGGAACGCCGGCAGGGCCAGGATGTAGAGCCCCGACATCACGGTCAGGATGCCGGCGACCAGCGCGAGACCCGCGCTGATCGCGGTCTTCTGGACGACGTCGTCGACCGTGATCGGGCGACCCGTCTCCTGCGTGGCCTGGGTCGGGTCGACGTAGGACGGCTGGGAGCCGGCCATGGCGGCGCCCCCGCCCATCATGCCGCCACCCGAGCGGTCGAACGTGGCGTAGCCGCCCTGCTGCTGTGTGGGCAGGTTGCGGAACGCCGGGTTGCTCGTGGAGCGCACCTGGATCCTCCTCGACGGACGTGTGCGGGGCCCACCTCTGGCAGGCCCTCACACGTGTGCAACGCCGAGGGAGAGCCGGGGGTTCCCGCTGGTAAAAGAAAATTTACCGCGTCCGGGGGTCCGGCGTCAGTCCTGTCCCCCACAACGGGCGGTGATCACCGCCCCGGGAGTCTCACCTGCGGGAACGTCGACGTCACCGGCAGCGGTTCGGCACGCACCGCCGGCATCTCGGGCGTGGTGTCGTCGTGCCGGTCGTCCACGGTGCCGAGGGAGTCGACGGTGTCGACGGAGTCGGCACGCCCGTCGGCCAGCGGCGCGTCACCACGCATCTCGGCGCGGATCAACGCCGGCCAGCGCCCGACCGAACCGAGCGCGGCCACCGCGGCGCGGCGTCCCGCCGGGCTGACCAGCACGGCGACCACGACGACCAACGCGACGGCGACGACCACGCCGCTGGAACCCGGAGCGAACACGGGCGTACCTCCTCGCAGAAGCGGGCGCCCGGCCGGGGGCAGCCGGACCCACCCTCGCGTCGTACAACGATCCTGTGGCGGGTCGGTCACGGGCCGTCACCGTGCAGCGGGCGGACCCGGGCGGGCCGCACTACTGTCGGCGCGTTCGCGACGGCGCCTCCGTCGCCCCTCCAGTGAAAGGACGGTCCGGATATGTGGGCCCTGCTCTCCCGGCACCTGCGCGTGTGGCTGCTGCTGGCGGTCGGTGCACCGCTGCTGGCCTGGCTCCTGGGCAAGATCGGCGACGCCGTCGAGCGCCGCCGCGGCCCCAACACCCTGACCAAGCTGATCCGTTCGGGCCGCCGCTACCTGGAGCGGCGCAGCCGGGGACCGCTGCGCCGCCACGAGCAGACCGACCCCGAGCGGCTCGCCCGCTGACGACTCCCGCGCCGGCGCCGCAGGCTCAGGCCGGCAGCAACCGGCGCAGACCCCAGCCGCGCCGGCGGGCGGGGCGCCGCCGCGGTGCCTCGTCCGCCGGGGGCGTCGGGTCGAGCTGTCCGCAGCGGCCGCACGGCACCCCGGCGACGTCGATCAGCGGGGCCGGGGACACCAGGTGGCCGCACAGCGCCGCGTAGCGGCCGGTCCGCACCGAGTGCGGCGCACAGAGTTCTGCGTCGGTCACCTTGTGTGCACGACCGTCGAGAACCGACGTCAGCGTCAGGACATCGGGGCAGCCGGCGTCGTTCGTCCGTCCGGCGGTCACGACGACGCCCACACGACGGCAGATCCGTGCGTCGACCGGCGCATTTCTCTGGCCCCCTCAGCGTGTCAGTTGTTCCATCGTCACGGATCACACTTGCGGATGCAAGATCCCTTCCACAGTCTTTCGACACTCTCCGCAGTCAAACGGACGCCGCGGACACATCCGGAGGTCCCCCATGTCCCACTCGAACGGCACGCGCGCAGCAGATCTCGGCCCGGTGACGTGGCGTCGCCCGGCCGGCGGGGCCGCCGAGGGGCAGAACGTGGAGTTCGCCGTCCTCGACGACGGCCAGGTCGCCGTCCGCAACGCCCGCGACCCCGAGGGCCCGGTCCTCGTCTACACCCCGGCCGAGATCTCCGCGTTCGTCGACGGCGCCAAGAAGGGCGAGTTCGACGACATGGTCGACCCCTTCCGCGACTGAGCCGGGCTCACGGCAGCAGCGGGTCCGCCTCGCGCCACAGCCGGGCGACCACCTCGGACGCGGGGTCGGTCGTCGCGCGTCCGGCGGCCTGGCCCGCCCAGTGGTTCACCCGGTCGACCGCGCCGGGCTCACCCGCGCGGTAGCGGGCCACCAGGCGTCGCTGGTGGGGGTAGGGCGCCGGCGCCGGGGCGCCCGGCACGGTCCAGGCCCGGACGAAGTCGGTGGCGATGCCGCGGGCCAGCCGGCCGGTGTAGGCGCGGGTGGTCGTCGTACCGGTGGGGTCCAGGCCGTCGAGCCGGGCGGACCAGCCGTCGTCGATCCCGGCCTCGGGACTGCGCAGCAGTGCCGTCCCCACCTGCACCGCGCTCGCGCCGAGGGTGAGCGCGGCGGCCAGGGCCCGGCCGTCGCCGATCGCCCCGGCGGCGACCACCGGGACATCGACGGCGTCGGCCACCCACGGGACGAGCGCGAGCAGCCCGACCGAGACCGCCTCGGCGTCGGCGGGATCGGTGGTGCCACGGTGCCCGCCCGCCTCCATCCCCTGCGCGACGACGGCGTCGGCCCCCGCCCGCTCCGCCGCGAGGGCCTCGGCGCGGGTCGTGACCGTCGCGAACCAGGCGCAGCCCGCACCGTGCACCGCGGCGACCTGCTCGGCCGTGAGCAGCCCCATGATCGTCGAGACGACGGCCGGCCGGGCCGCCAGGACGGCGGCGAGCTGGTCGGAGAACGCCGGTCCGGGGCCGCCGGGCGGAGCCGGCGCACCGCCCAGGGAGTCGAGATAGGCGGTCTGGAGGCCCACGTCGTCGTCGGTGGGCGGGTCGGGGATCCACAGGTTGAGCTGGAACGGAGCGGTCCCGGCGAGGACGCGGAAGCGGGCGGCCCAGTCGGCGATCGCCTCCGGGGTGTCGTTGACGACGCCCGCCGCACCCATACCGCCCGCCGCGGCCACCGCGGCCGCCAGCTCCGGCGGGCAGGCCCCGGCCATCGGGGCCTCCAGGACCGGGACCCGCAGCCCGTGGCGTGTGCAGAAGGACTCGGCCCGGCTCCGTGCGCTCACCGTCGCGAGTGTGCCACTGCACCGCGGGTGGGCCGGGGCGGCGCGGACAGGAAGGATCGGACCCCGACCCCGTCCCGCAGTGCGAAGGAGCCCGCTCCCCCTCATGACCGGACCCTCGTTCCTCGAGCAGCTGCGTGCGCACGCCCCCGAGCTGCTGCCCTCGCGTCTCCCGCGTGACCCCGCCCAGCGGGTCCCCGCCGACATGGACGTCCCGCACGGCACCACGATCATCGCGCTGACCTGGGCCGACGGGGTGCTGCTGGCCGGCGACCGGCGAGCGACCTCCGGCAACCTGATCGCGCAGAAGGACCTGGTGAAGGTCGCCGGCATCGACGACACCTCCGCCGCCGGGTTCGCCGGGTCGGTCGGTCACGCGTTGCAGATGCTGACGATGTTCGCGGCCGAGGTGGAGCAGTACGAGAAGATCGAGGGCGCCCCGATCAGCCAGGACGGCAAGATCCGCAGGCTGTCGAGCATCGTGCGGGAGAACCTGGGCGCGGCGATGCAGGGCTTCGTCGCGCTGCCGCTGTTCGTCGGCTACGACCCGACCGACCCCGACCCGGCCCGCATCGTCACCTACGACCCGACCGGCAGCGTCAAGCGCGCCCGGTCCGGCTACGTCGGCATCGGGTCCGGCTCGCAGTTCGCCGAGGCGTCGCTGAAGAAGCGGCACGACCCGGGCGTCGACCGGGCCGGCGCGATCGCGCTCGCGGTCAACGCGCTGTGGGACGCCGCCGACGACGACACCGCCACCGCGGGGCCCGACCTCACCCGCGCGATCTTCCCGAACCTGATCACGGTGACCGCCGACGGCGTCGAGGAGATCGGCGTCGACGAGGTCCGGGCCGCGACCGAGCGGATGCTCGCCGAGCGGGCGGAGCGCCCCGGCGGCTGAGCCGACCGGGTCAGGGCCGGGGCGGGCCACCGGCCCGGCCGATGATCTCCTCGACGACCGGGCCCTTGGCGTCGGCGTAGAGGTTCATGTCGGCCCACTCTCGACCGGCGAGCCCGCGCTTGTGCGCCTCGTAGCGCGCCCGCTCGTCGTCGTGGGCGCGGAGCCGGTCGCGGAACACCAGGTAGCGGGTGATCTCCGGGCTGCCCCGCGGGTAGCAGTGCAGGTTCACGGGCAGGTCCCCGACGGCGCCGCGCAGGCAGCGGTGCCCGGGCTCGCGCACCCGCAGGTCGTAGCCGTCGGCGAGCAGGTCGGGCAGGTAGGCCGGCTCGTCGTCGGGGTCGTCGAGCGCCACGACGATGTCGATCACGGGCTTCGCCGCGAGCCCGGGCACCGAGGTGGAGCCGATGTGCTCGATGCGGTGCGCACGCTCCCCCAGCGTCGCGCGCAGGCGGGCCGCCGCCGCGTCGAAGGCCGCGGGCCAGGCCGGGTCGGGCTCGGCGAGCTCGACGACGACCGGACGCATCCCGTGCACGAGTGCCCGGTTCAGCTCGTCGTGGCGACTGGTCACGGCGCCGAGCATGCGGGCAGACTGCCTCGGTGTCCACGCTGCGCTCGGTCGCCCCGGTCTTCGCCACCACCGATCTCGACCGGTGGCTGGACCACTACCGGGCGCTCGGGTTCACCGTCGAGCGCTACGACGACGGCTACGGCTTCGCCGCCCTCGGCGGTGTGGAGCTGCACGTCTCGGTGCTGCCCGACCACGACCCGGCCCGCACCGCGGGCTGCGCCTACCTGCACGTCGACGACGCCGACGCACTGCACGCCCGCTGGTCGGCCGTGGCCGGCGGCCGCGAGGTGGCCCCGGTCGACACCCCCTACGGGCTGCGCGAGGGCGCGCACCACGACCCGGACAACAACCTGCTGCGCTACGGCTCGCCGCTGCAGGACTGACGCGCTCAGCCCGCTCTCTCCCGCCGGTCCAGCGCGACGACCACGACCCCGGTGACCACGAGCACGACCGCCGGGTAGGCCCACGGCAGCGCCGGTGCGTCGCCGAGCAGGACCGTCCACAGGCCGATCCCGCCGGTGATCAGGTACTGCAGCAACGGGATCGCTCCGAGGAGCACCCCGAGGATCCCGGCGATGTTCTGTGCTGTCCTCACATGCCCTCCCCTGTAGCAATGCACTCGCATTGCAACAGCCCCACCAGGTCTTGTCAATGCGACCGCATTGCTACGATGGCGTCGTGCCCCGTTCCGTCGACCACGACGCCCGACGCTCCGAGATCGCCGACGCCGTGCTCGCGCTCGTCGCGCGGTCGGGCACCGAGGCGGTCTCGCTGCGCTCGGTCGCAGCCGAGGCGGGCATCTCGATGGGCCGCGTGCAGCACTACTTCGCCAGCAAGGACGCGCTGCTGCTGCACGCCCTGGACCGGTCGCACCGGCAGATGGAGGAACGGATCGAGGCCAGGGCCCGGGCCGTGGGCGGCGGGGAACGGACCGTCCTCGCGACGATCCTCGACGAGCTGCTCGGCGAGCACCCGCGGACCCGCGACGCGCTGCGCATCCACGCCGCCTTCGCCACCCGCGAGGTCGACGAGCGGGCGCGGGCGATCCTCACCGACGGCGACGACGAGATCCGCGCTCTCGCCGTCCGGGTCGTCGCCGACGCCGGATCGGCCGATCCGGACACCGACGCGCACGCGCTGCTCGCCCTGACCTCGGGGCTCAGCACCGAGGTCGCGCTGCACGGCGCTCCCGTCGACCGCGCCCGGCGCACCCTGACCGCGATGCTCGACCGGCTCGCCCCCGCCACGGCGCGCGCACCGGCCGACGACCCGGAATGATCCGAGCGGTGCGACCCTGGTTCCCGCTCCTCGTCGGCTCGGTGTTCTACGCGTTCGCCCTGGTGTGGGCGGCCGGGGAGCTGCCGGAGGACGGGGTGCCGCTGCACTTCGACCCCGCGGGCGTGCCGACCGCGTTCGGCACCCGCGCCGGGTTCCTGGCGCTCGGCACGCTGTTCGGGCTGCTCGTCGCCGGGATCGGGGCGGGGCTCTACCGCCTGGTCACGACGGGGTCGCTGGCGCGGGTGTCGGTGCCGCACCGCGACTACTGGACGGCGCCACAGCGGGTCGGGAGGCTGCGCCACATGCTCGCCGAGGACATGGGACGGACCTTCGGCGGGACGCTGCTGCTGCTCGCCGCCGTCCCGGTGGCGGCGGTGTACGCCACCCGCAGCGACCCGCCGCGGCTGCCGGTCGGGCCGGTCTGGGTGGTGCTCGTCCTGCTGGTCGTCGGGATCGTCGGGTACTGCGTGTACCTGGGGCGTTACCGGTACCGGCCGGTCTGAACGGGCACGCGCCGGCGACGGGCCGCCGCCGGGTGCGCAGGCAGTCCTGGCGCAGACGCGCCCGCTGCGGGAAGGTGCCGGGGTGGCACGGATCGGACCGGGGGACGTCGCCCTCACCATGGCCGACCTGCGGGTCGTGACCCGGTTCGCCGCGGAGTGCGCCGCCGAGGTCCTGCCCCTGTTCGACGCCCCGGACGACACCCGCCCCCGCGCGGCGCTCGACGCGGCACGGGCCTTCGTCGACGGCGCCGAGCGGTCCCGGCTGCAGCGGGTGACCGCCGTCGACGCGGCGCGGGCGGCGAAGGACGCCCGCACCCCGGCCGGCAGGCACGCCGCGCTGGCCGCCGCCGACGCCGCCGCGTCCGCCTACCTGCACCCACTGGCGAAGGCCACCCAGGTCGGCCACATCCTGCGGGCGGCCGCGCACGCCGCCCACGCCGTCGAGCTGGCCGACGGCGACGCTCCCCGCAGCGGGGATGCGCAGCTCGACCGGGCCCGGCGGCGCGCCACCCCGGAGCTGGTCGACGTCCTGCGCCGCTACCCGCGCGCGGCTCCCGGTCGCAGCCGGGTCGCCGCGCTGACGACCGCACTGGACGACGCGCTGCGCGACCGATGAGTCCGGGGCCCCACGGCGACGCCTGACGATCACGCCCCGCGGGCCACCCCCGCGAGCACCGCCTTCGCGAACGCCTCCGGCTGCTCGATGTGCAGAAGGTGCCCGGCGCCGTCGACGATCTCGGTCTGCAGTCCGGGGACGACCGCGGCGACGCGCCGGTGCAGGGCGGCGTACCACCCGATGCTCCGCCCGCCGAGCAACCAGGTCACCGGGACCGGGATCCGGGCGAGCCGTGCGGTCGGGACGTGCTCCATCATCAGCCCGTAGGGGTGGACGCCCAGCTCGGCGAGGACGCTCGGCGCGTTCGCGTACAGCTCCCCCTTCGCCTCGGGCGGGAGCGGGTCGAAGCCGTTGCCGCCGTCGGCCCAGCCCGCCGCCCAGCGGAAGAAGGCCGCCGCCGCCTCCGGTCGACGTCCGCGGGCCTGGTCGACCTTCGCGCGGGCGAGCGCCGCGAGCAGCGACGGCGTCGCCCCGCGCAGCCCGTGCCATGGCGCCTCGGCGACCACCAGCGACCGGAACAGCTCGGGCCGCTCCACGGCACAGGCGAGCGCGGTGTTGCCACCGGAGCTCCAGCCGAGCACGTGCACGGGCGCGCCGACGTGCTCGATCACCGCGGCCAGGTCGGCGACGTGGACGCGGTAGTCGCGCACCGGCGGGTGGGTCGAGCGGCCGTAACCGCGACGGTCGTAGGCGAGGACCCGGTGGCCGCCCGCGGCGAGGTCGTGCACCGTCCCGCCCCAGGACGACGCCTGCGCCCCTGTCCCGTGCACGAGCACGAGTGGCGCGCCGCTGCCGTACTCGTCGCAGGCCAGGGTCGTGCCGTGCACCGGGATCCGCATCGTCGCGCCCTCCGTCGTCCATCCGCCGCGGAAACACTACAGACAACCGACGTGGCGTCGCGTATCTGTCGACGACAGGTCCGAGTGCGGATCTCCGGCGTCCGGATCAGGGCATCCGGTCGGCGATCGCCACGAGCCGGATCCGCGCGACGGCGTCCGGCCGCCCGGCGACCACGCCCGGGGTCGCGCGCCGACCGGGGTCAGCGGACGCGCTCGTAGCGCAGGTGCACGGTCCCGCCGTCGAACACGCGTTGCTCGACCAACCGCAGCCGCAGGTCCGCACCGGGCGGGAGGAACGGCTTCCCGCCGCCGAGGACGACCGGCACCACCCGCGGGCGGAACTCGTCGATCAGGTCCAGCAACGACGCCGCCAGCCCCGGCCCGCCGACGGCCAGCTCGCCGTCGCTCTCCGCCTTCAGCCGGGACACCTCGTCCAGCGCGCCGGCTCGGCGGACGAGGCGGCACCCGGGCGCGACCGAGGTCAGCGAGTCGGAGAACACGACCCGCGGGATGGCGGTGTAGAGCTGGGCGAACTCCGCCTCCACCGGATGCCCGTCGGCCCGCTCGGGGGCGGTCCAGAAGTCCTCCATGATCTCGTAGAGCCCACGGCCGAACAGGAACACCGACGTCGCGCGGGTCTGGTCGTTGGACAGGCGGTGCACCTCCTCGTCGGGGTCGCCGAAGGCGATGCTGCCCATGGGGTCCTCGACGAAGCCGTCGAGGGACATGCTCATGGAGTAGGTGACCAGGCCCATGGGTGTCAGCCCTTCCGGTTCCAGAACTGGTGGATGCGCCCGCTCGGCGAGGCGACCGACTCGACGGTGAACCGGTCCTCGACACCGATCAGCCCCTCCCACGGGGACACCCCACGGCCGAGGACGATCGGCAGGATCACCACGTGCATGACGTCGACCAGGTCGGCGTCGAGGAACTGCCGGATCGTCGAGGGTCCCCCGCCGAGCCGGACGTCCAGCTCGCCCGCGGCCGCACGCGCGACCGTCAGCACCTCCTGCGCCGACCCGTCGACGAAGTGGAAGCTCGTGCCGTTCACGAACTCGATCGACGGCCGCGGATGGTGGGTCATCACGAACACCGGGGCGTGGAACGGGGGCTCGTCGTCCCACCAGCCCTGCCAGCCGTCGTCGGTCCAGGGGCCGGTCTGCGGGCCGAACTTGCGCCGCCCCATGATCTCGGCGCCGATCCCCTGGGCCCACGTGCTGGTCAGGGCGCGGTCCAGGGTGACGGGGGCGTCCACACCGCCGATCCCGTGGATGAACCGCCCGTCGAAGCCGGCGAAGAGCGCCCCGGCGTCGCCGATCGGGGCGTCGAGGCTCACGTGGTGGCCGGCGGCGTAGCCGTCGAGGGAGACGAACAGGTTGTGCACCCGGGTGCGGGACATGGGGGCTCCTCGGTGGACGTGGCTCAGATGGTCGACCGGCGGGGGCGGCGGAACTCATCGGTCGACGCGGGTCCGGTTGCCTGCCGGCGTCGCCCTCCCGAACCCTCGCGACGACGCGGACCGCCGAGTGCCGGATCCACACTGGCGACATCGCGAACGTCCTGGGCACGACCATGCACGGCGGCGACCGGATGACGCGCCCCTTCCCCGTCGACGCCGTCAGCGCGATGCTGGACCCGATCACACGGGAGGCGGTCGGCGATGAGCACGGACCCCTACGCCAATCTCGGGACCGGCTACTCCCTGCAGCGTCGCACCGACCCGCACATCGACCGCCGTATCCGGGAGGCGTTGCGTGGGTGCGGTCGTGTCGTCGACGTCGGTGCGGGCGCCGGTTCCTACGAGCAACCCGGCACCGTGCTGGCGATCGACCCGTCCGCCACGATGCTCGCCCAGCGACCCGCCGGCGCCGCGCCCGCGGTGCTCGCGGCGGCCGAGGCCCTGCCCCTCCGGGACGACGCGGCCGACGCGGCGCTGGCGGTACTCACCACCCACCACTGGCGGGACCCGGCGGCAGGCGTCGCCGAGCTCGTCCGCATCGCGCGGCGGCAGGTCGTCCTGACCTGGGACCCGGTGCTGTTCGCACGCACCTTCTGGCTGGTGGCGGAGTACCTCCCCGAGATCGGTCACCGGGAACGGCACCTGGCCTGCCTGGACACGGTCACCCGGCTTCTCCGGCGGCACGGCACCACGATCGAGATCGTTCCCGTCCCGGTGCCCGCCGACTGCGTCGACGGTCTGCTCGCCGCGCACTGGAAGCGTCCGCGCGCGTACCTCGACCCTGCAGTCCGCGCAGCGGCCTCGGGACTTGCCGGCCTCCCCCTCGACGTCGTCGGGCCCGCGATGGCCCGACTCGCCGACGACCTCGACACGGGACGGTGGCAGGAACGCCACACCGACCTCGACGGGCTGGAGCACCTCGACGTGGGCTACCGGCTCGTCGTCTCGTCCCGCTGAGCGGGCAGCCGGGCCCTGCCGACGCTTCTGTGTCCCGGCGCCCGAGCCCGACCGGCCTACCGGACCGCCGGGGTGACACCGACCTGTCCGTCCTGGGCCGGCGTCGCCGACCGGAGCAGGACATCGCCGACGCGGTCACGTACAAGCCGGGCCGCTCCGGAGCTCACATCCGAGCGACGCTGCGACGTACTGCTACCGGGCGGTCCCCGGTACAGCCACCGGGTGATGGTCACCTCGAAGAGGGCACGAGGTCCTGTGCCGTCGTCGACCTCGACGTCCCACTCGTACCTCCGGTCGAACAACGCGACGACGCCGGCCGGGAAACCGCGCGTCGGGGACGTCGGGCCGTCGCATCCAGCTCGTCCATCCCCGGAGTATCGCGACAGCAGGCACCGACCGGTCCCCCGGCGTGGATCGCGGCCGGGGCGCTCGGGACACGCTCGTCGTGGTGACCGGGGCCGGCGTGGCGCAGCCACCGCGTGGCGACGCCGCAGGCCGGGCGGCCGCCGCGGCGATCTACCACCTGACCAACGACGGACTCAGCCTGACGATCCCCGAGCAGCACCCCGTGTGGTGTGCGGATCTACACGACCCGCCGCTTCGGGTGTCCGCGGTCCAGCCGGGGAACTGGTCCGGCCCGGTCGGCAGCACGCTCGGCCAGCAGCCGTTCCTGGACGGCCAGACCGTGCGCGAGGAACAGCCCGACTCACGGGGCTTCGTCACGCTCGGCCGGTCACCGTCGCTCGCGCTCCAGGCGGGCGGCCACCTCACGGAACCGGCTGACCGGGACGAGATGCACCCCGGCGAAGGCTCCCGTGTCGCGCAGGGCCCGGATCTGCTCACACGCCGCGTCGACCCCCGCGGCCGGCTCGTCCGAGACCCGGTGGACGAGCTCGTCGGGAATGTCGATGTCCGGGATCGACGCCCGCAGCCTGGTCGCCATTCCGGCGCTCGCGAGGACCATCACACCGGCGTAGACGGGCAGGTCCGTCGGGTTGGCCTCGCGCCACCGCAGGAACGCCTCCACCGAGTAGCCGACCTGGACGAACACGAAGTCGGCCGTCTGCTTCCAGGCCGCCATCCGACGACGGTGGCCGGCCGTCACGCCGAGGCGGAAGGGCGCGACCCCCGCGAACGCATCCTGACCGGTCGCCGCACGCGCTTCCTCGATCATGGTCCGCACGGTCAGCTCGCCGGTGCGATCTCCGACCGACGGCTTGTCCCCCTGGACGAACAGGAACTGGTCCACGCCGTAGGCGGCGGCGGTCAGGAGATCCCGGCGGAAGCCCAACAGGTTGCGGTCACGGGAGTTCACGCAGGCGATGCTGGCCCCGCCCATCGCCCGGACCTCGTTGGCCACCGCGATGCTGGACACCGTGGCCCGTCCGATGTGGTTGTCGGGGATCAGGAACGCATCCGACACCGGAGTCAGGACGCCGATCTGGTGGCGGGCGTGCGTCAGGTCGGGCCTGGTCGGCGGCTCGATCTCGCAGATGATGCGGAATCCGTCGGTCACGGTCCGAGGGTAGAGACCCTGTGGCCGGAACCGGCCGGGTCGAGGCACAGCGGGCCAAGCTGTCGGTGGCCCCTGTCAGCATCCCGAGCATGAGCAGCCCGAAGGACGATCTGGTCCGCTACCTCGACGAGGCGCGCAATGCCGTCGTGTGGAAGGTCGACGGGCTCGACGAGTACACCGCTCGCCGGCCGGCGACCGACACCGGCACCAATCTTCTCGGTCTGGTGAAGCACCTGACCAGCTGCGAGCTGACCTACTTCGCCCAGACCTTCGACCGCCCGACCAGGGACCTCGCCTACCTCGACACCTTCGCCCCGTGGGAGAACGAGGACATGTGGGCCCGGGCGGACGAGGACCGGGCAGACCTGGTCGAGCGCTACCGCCGCGTCTGTGCGCACTCGAACGACGTCGTCACCGAGCTGTCGCTGGACGACACGGGGCGTGTCCTTCACTGGCCCGAGGACCTGGCAACCGTGACGCTCCACCACATCCTCATCCGGATGATCGCGGAGACCAACCGTCATGCGGGCCAGGCGGACGTCATCCGTGAGGGCTTCGACGGCGCGACCGGGCATCAGGAAGGTTCGTCGTCGCTGCCTCCCGGGGACCGTGTGTGGTGGGAGCAGTACGTCAGCCGGATCGAGTCGGCGGCGCGGCAGGCTTCGCGGTAGTGGTCGCCGTCCAGCCTCGAGAAGTTGGCAACCCCCGCCAAACCCGCGGATCGCAGCGAGGTGATGGCAACAGAACGTCGAGCCCGGTTCGGGCTGGGAATGTCCGTCAGCGTGATCGGGGTCGCTGACGATCGATTCCGGCCCTCGTCGCGTCGCTTCTGTCCCGGATTCGTCGGATCGCGACGGATCCAGGAGGTCTAGCTGAGCTTCTGACGAAGTCGATCGAGGCGTCGGCGGGCGTAGGCGGGTTCACTGGCCCATCCGCAGGCAGCCTCCCACGCGTCGATCGCGTTGCTCGCGATGGCGGCACGGTGACCTCGCAGTGGCCCTCCGGGGATCTCGGCCAGGTCGAGGTCGGGGTGATCGACCCGCGATTCGTCCCAGTCGAGGAAGCCGACACGGCCGCCAGTCATCCGGACGTTGCCGGGGCCGGGGTCCCCGTGGATGACGCAGTCCGGGCCGGCCGAGAGTGCTACCCAGGCCTGCCGGCAGAGGTGGACGGCGTGATCGGGCATGGCCTCAAGGTCGACGTCTCCTCCGCGTGACTCTAGCTGGAGTTCCCGGGTCGACCGGAAGCCGGGGCGCTGGTTCGCCCACCCCGCAGTCAGTCGGTGCAGCCGCTCCAGCTCGGAAGCGACAAGGGCCCAGTCACCGTCCAGGGGCTCCCGCCCGTGCAGCCAGGTTTGCACTATCACGCCGCCCGCCGAGCGTCGGCCGTCCGCTGTGGGGACGGTGTGCGGCACGACGAACCCGTGGTGTTCCAGGAACTCCCGTAGATCGAGTTCCCAGTCCAGGGCCGGCGCTGTTCGCCTGGTGCGCCGCGCGACCAGGCGGTCCCGACCGCGCACCTCGTAGACATCGTTCCGATGGCCACCACCGAGTGGTGCAGTCACGCTGAGACCGGGCCACGGGCTGAGGTCGATCACGGCGCCAGCCTGCCGGACAGCAGGAGAACATGCCCCCTCACGACCGGCCCTTGGCTGCCGGAGCGCTCGACGACGGCGCCGGTGCCCGAGACGGGCGTCGTCACTGGAAGCGGTGCACCTCGGGTTTCCAAGCGGTGTCGAGTCCGGGCGGAGCCGTGCTTGTTCATCGCGACCGTGGCCAGGCAAGCTCTTATCTCGTAACCGCGTACGACATCGAGGTCTTCCCGATCGAACCGACTCGCTGGATCGCGGTCATCGAGGGTCCCCTCGGCACGTTCTCGACCGAGACCACGGCACCCCGAGTTGATCGTCGACGAGGTACTCAGCTCGATCCTGGAGATCTTCGATGACCCGACCCCGACGCTGCGCCTGGTCGACGAGAACGAGCGTCCATGGGCTGTCGAGGGCGCTGCCGCTCAGCTCGCCGAGCTCGATGGGCAATGAACGTCGGCGACGGGAGCTCCATCGGGAAGGCTCACTCTCGGCCCATTTCGGTACAGATGCAGACAGCGTTGTCGTCGGGATCTGCGAGCACGACGAAGGCCGGAGAACGACCGTCGTCGACAATGCGTCCACCCGCCGCCATCGCCGCAGCGATCCGCTCCTCGGCGACCTCCGGAGGGACGGTGACGTCGAGATGGAAGCGCTGCCGATCGCGGGCAGTCGAGTCCGTTGCCTGGAACCACAACGACGGGAACTCCTGGGCGGGATCGACAACGTCACCTCCCCCGTCGCGCCTGGAAAGAACCGCGGCCCAGAACGGTCGCACCGAGTCGGCGACGGGAGTGTCCAAAGCCAACTCCACCACCTGCACACGCTGTGGGCGCGCTACCAGACACCGGTCACGAGCGAGGAAACTGATCGACTCGGCCAGGAGGACGTCCTGCTGGGTGACCCCACCCACGTCGGTCGTGCGCAGCGCGATTCGGACGTGTCCGACACGCAGGTCCACATTGAGATGGTCATCGTCCGCACCGGCGGCCTGCGCAACCGCATCGATGAACGCTGCCCCGTCGCCGAACGAACGAGTGTCGAAGCGGGCGTGCAGCGCTCCCAGCAGCCACCGCCAGTCCGTCAGGTCGACCTCACGAACACCGAGACGGGCAGCCACCTCTTCCACAGGTCAACGGTAGGCGACCGAGTCGCGTACGTGCCACGCGCGCAAGCGGGTGGCGGTTCTACAGAGAGCTGCCAGACCGGCTCTGACCTGCGAGGCAGCCAGTACCCCACCCGCGGCCGCGTATCGCCCGTGAGCTGTGCCGAAAAGAGGTTCCTCCCCCATACGTCCGGTCTGCTGGTGATCTCATTTGCACCTCCACCCACTGGAGACAGCAGGGTCGGGCCCATGACTTTCACTGTGCTGAACACCGGGCCGGCGATGCGGGAGATCCTGCAGGCGGCCGAGCCGGACAGAGCCGAGCTGCTGCGTAGGGCGCTGGAACCGGCGGCCGGGATGTACAGCTATTTCCCCGGGAAGCCCGATCTGGTTCACATGCACACGATGGGCTCCGGCTTCCCCCTTGACCGCGATATCGACCTTTCCCTGGAAGGGCTTCGACGGCTGGAGGAAGCACGGGCCTGGGAGCGGATCGGCGAGGCTCATCGACTGTTGACAAAGTATCCGGTACTAGCTCATACTGCTTTAGATGCGTATAGCGCGAGCTGCCGAGTACATGGGCATGTCGGTGGTGGGTGTTCGGAAGGCTGCCCGAGAGGGTCGGCTGCCGTGTCGAGTTTCAGCCTCTGGTCAGCGTTTGTTTGATCGTGCTGATCTTGATGTCTTCCTTGGGCGCGAACCGATTCAGCCGGAAGCGGCGGAGCGGGTTGAGGCGTTGTATTGCCGTGTTTCTGGTTCGACGGGTCAGGAGTCGTCGTTGGCGAACCAGGAATCGGTGTTGCGGGAGACGTCCAGGGGGACAGTATTCCGAGTGTATCGTGATCGCGCGTCCGGTTTGCGAGAAAATCGGAAGGGGTTGACTCGGCTACTTGATGACGCCGCTGCTGGGCGGTTCACGGTAGTTCGCGTAGTGTGGCGTGACCGACTGGCTCGGTTTGGTGTCGCCTATAATTGAGCGGTATCTGGCGCAGGTCGGAGTTGCAGTTGAGACTGTTCATGCTCATGCGGACAAGTCGCTGCTTGAAGAGCTGATGGATGACTTCATGGCGTTACTTGCGTCCTTTTCTGGTCGGTTCTATCAGTTGCGGTCAAAGACGAATCAGAAACGACTGCTTGATGCCGCGCAGGCACGCCTGCAGGAGCAGGGACCTCCGACGTGACGGGTTGGCAGAAATCCAATGTATTGACGTCTTCAACGACATCTCGAGCTTCACGAGCAGTGTGTGAAGTGTCTGGTGCTGTCGTGTCGCGAGATGACTTGACGGAGCGGGTGCGTTGGCTGCTCGACATTGTGGAGGGCGCCGCACGCGATCTGCTCTCCGAGTTGTGGGTTCCGGAAACTTTTGACCGTATACATTCCGGTGTGGATGGGGGCGGCCGTCGATTGCCTGCGGCTGCAGCGGTAGTGGGGCAGCGTTGCGGATGGCGACCTCAGTTTCCGCAGGATATGTACGTTCCATCTCGTGTGATGCGGATCGTGACGGCACAGGTGATATCAACGTTGCGAACCTTGGCTTCTCGGGATGCCGCCATTGCAGCAGAGGTGTCCGGTGGTGCGTCAGACGGCACTGCGGGCCTCGGGGGTGCGTTCGCGAGGAATGTGCATAGGCAGATCGCTCGGTGGGTGCGCTTGCATCCCGGGGTCGATCCGGCAGGCTTGCGGATCACGACGCTCCAACCCGTTCCATCTGTCGCTCGCCGGGTCCGTCTCGGAGCCGTTGACGCCCAGCTGGCGACGCTTGTTACCAGTACGGCCACCGAGCTGACACTGCGGATCAAACTTCCTGTACGTCAACATCCAGATTCTCGGACCGATTGGCGTTGGGTTCAACTCGATATCCCGATTCCTCAACATTTACATCATCGGTCAATCACCGGATGGCATCTCCCCGAGGTGACCCTTGATCGGCGCGGGGCACTATTCCGTTTCGCTTTCGCTGAAACAGTGCCTCGGCCACCGACCGTTGCGGACGCAGCGTCTGCAGTCGGGGTTGATTGGTCACCTAAGGATATGGTCGTTGCGGCGACTGTAGTTCGTGACACTCAGAGCAACGCCATGTGCAGCGATTTTCGCGGGCGCCGTTTCGATGACCATGGACTCTCCGTCAAGTTAGCTCGACTTCAGCGACAAGGACAGTTCCTCCGCCGTAAAATCGCTCGCCTTGAACAGCTTATTCCTCAAGCCTCGATACCCACGCGACAGCGCCTTGAGGGGAAGATGTCTGCGCTGCAGGCAGAAATGCTCTCCTGTGGGCAGAAACGGGCACGCATCAATCGAGATTTAGCTTATCTGGCCGCGCAGTATGTCACGGTAATCGCCCGAGCCTCCGGTGCATCGATCATTGCACTGGAAGATCTTGCCACTCTAGAGGCCCGAGGGTTGGGTAAAGATGTCAACAACACAGTAGCTCAATCAGCGCGTCGCGTCGCCGCAAACGCGATCGAACACATCGCGACCCGCGATGGTCTCACTGTCGTGGATGTCCCACCCCGAGGAACATCGGCAAATTGCCCAACATGTGATAACCTCGTTAGTCGACCAGGGGGATACCACAGCGCAGCATGCGCCACGTGCATGTTTACGGTCAATCGAGATGACGTCGGCGCGGTGAACACTGCGAAACGCGCATTAGCTGCCGAGCGGGTTACGCGGCGCCGAGGATCTCAGCGTCAACGGGTAACCCGGCAACAACACAGGCCAGTCATCCGGTGCCGGGATAAAACAACTCCCACTCCCAAGCGACGGCGACACCGCAGAGTTCGCCGCACTACACCAGCCACAACGCCGACGATCACCCGCGCTGAAGCGTCGCCGCGGGGCACGGACCAGAAGAAGCAAGTCACCCTGACCTGCCGAAACACCCGTGTGACTACCGATCACTCACACCGACAGACATCCACTCGGGTGTCCATAAGTGTCAGAGATCCGTAGACGCCCTGCGAGAGGCGACCAAGGTTCTGGAGCGGGCCAACCCCGGGGTCCAGGTTCCCGACGCGACGGTGCTCCTGGTCGTGGGCGACCCGACTAACGAGTTCTTCCAGACCACCAGCTTGGGGATGAACGCGAACGGTTCGGTACCCGGCTACATCTACCTCAACGTCTGGCCGTCACTGGAGAACCTGGCCCGCCTGGAGGCCACCGCCGTGCACGAGTTGCACCACAATGTCCGGTACGCACCCGGCAACGTCGTGTGGGACCCGGCCACGGTCACCGTCGGCGAGTACGTGGTCTCCGAGGGCCTGGCGGACGCCTTCGCACGCGAGCTCTACGGCGAGGAACACGGCCGGACCCGGATCGGGGTGGCCGCGCTTGACGACGATGAGGCGATCGGTCGAGTTCTCACCGGGCTCGATGTCACCGGGATGCAGAACTTCACTGCCTGGGTGCTCGGGGATGCGCACGCAAAGAGATTCGGCGGTGAGCCGGTCGGGCTTCCGACGGGTGCAGGCTACGCAGCTGGGAACAAGCTCGTGGACGCCTATCTCGCGCAGACCGGTCGAGCGGCGTCGGAATGCCTGGTGACACCGGCTGCGGACGTCATCGCAGCAACGCTGTAGGAATCTGAAGCCTCTCGTTCACGCTTTCCTTCCGGGACCCTTCTAAGGGGAACCGCGCGCCCGCTGGTACCTGGGCATTAGTCGATCGAGGCTTCGACGCGTATTCGGTGCAGCCCTACTGAGCCGTCCCCCATAAAAGCCACCGAGTGGTCGTCACCTTGATGAGAGCGCGAGGACCTGAGCCGTCATCCGCCTCTACATCCCATCGGTACTTCTCACCGAACATCGCGACGACCTCAGGAGGGAACTCCGCGGCCACGACGGATGCGTCGCCCTCAGCCACGACAGGAGCGCGACCGCCGTCGAGGGCCACCGCGACGGCCGAGTGCACCCGGCAGTTCCGGGCTTTGGCCGACCCTGCGCGGCAACCGATCCACCAGACTCCGCCGTCGAAGATGAACCAGACCGGGGTGACATGAGGGGTCCGATCGGAGCGCACAGTCGTCAGCCACGCAATCTCAGCGTCGCGCAGTCGACGTCGCACCAACGCGTCGATGTCATCCATCGGACGAGTATTCCGTTACCGGGCCGACGGATTCACAGTCCGCTGACGAAAATCCCCCTGAACTGCGATTTCGTTGTCCGTGTGCCATCCACGTCCGAGTATCGTCCGCATCGGGTCGCAACACCTGCTCGACCGAGAAGGATGCGGGACTCGGTCCCGAGCGCAAGAGGAGGCGATCATGTCGCCCGACAGCGCAGACGAAGACACGCCGGCGCCCCGTCCATCCCCGGCGTCTCGATCGAGGAGCTGGCCCGACGCAAGGCGTGCACCCCGTTGAGTCCCTCGATGACATGGCCCGCGACGTGTTCGCCTCCGACGACGACCTCGACGAGTTCCTCACCTTCGTCCACACCGACCGACAAACGGGGCTCGGGTAACCGATGCGGCCCGTCGTTCTGGGCACCGACGTCGCCTCCCGAGCCATCAAGAACCGGCTCGCCGGACCAGTGGACACCAAGCTGATCGGGGCCACGTGGTGCGTCACCTTCGTGACCGGCGCCAAGCTGTGGCAGCGGGCCGAGATCCGACGCTGGGGTAGCCGGACCCACGACCAGCTCGACGACTGGCTCGCCCACGTCGTCGTCTTGGACTCCGACGAGACGGTCTCCCGGTCCGGGAGCGGATCAACGCTGCCGCGCGGCTCCGCGGACGCGCACGCCCGGCGACGACTCATGGATCGCCGCCACCTGCATCGCGAACGACGTCCCGCTCGCGACGCTGAACACCAGAGACTTCGCCGACGTCGCCGGACACGACGGTCTCGTCCTGCTGCCGTCCTGACCGCTTTCTCCACGTCCGGTCCCGCTGGGATCTTCTCGCGACGTGGGCTCGTCCCTGCCAGACCGGCTGCCGTCTCGGCGCGCCGCGAGGAGTTCACCAGCTCCACCGCACTCTCCCCCGGTCATCGAGCGGTACCGGGTCTGGCGGAGTCCGGGGCTTGTCGGCCAAGTTGTCGGTGCTTCGTGGCACGTTCGCCTCATGCCCACCTACACCCTTGCCGACGTCGAGCGCGCGGTACGTGAGAGCTGGTGCGACGAGACGCGGCCTCCCGAGTGTCAGGCTGAATGGGACCCCAGCAATCCCTCTCGCGATCAGTGCGGCGTCACTGCCTTGGTGGTCAACGATCTGCTCGGCGGAGACCTGGTCGTCGGCGAAGTACACAAAGACGGCACGCACGTCGACTACCACTGGTGGAACCGCTTTGGCCTCGTGGACGTCGACCTGACTCGCGAACAGTTCACCGCCCATGAGGTCGTTGTGGGCGGAGAGGCTCTCCCGGATTCCGCAGTTCGTGGGCAGATGTGAGGGCTGAATTCGGGGGTTGACCTGCAGGACCGCTGGTGTGGGAGCGGGGTGGGCGTGTGTCCATGCCCGCCGCGGTGCCTGTTGGCGCTGTTTGGGCTGGTTAGGCGGGGTCGAGGGTGGTGATCCGGGGTGGTGGGGTGACCCCGCAGGCCCGAAGAATGCCGGCCTGGGTGGTGGTGAGCTCGGTGGTCTGCACGACGGTGCCGGCCGGGCCGGTGAGGGTGATCGTGTGCAGCCGGCCCAGCTCGCGGGAGATGGTGCGCCAGGTGCGGCCGGTGCGGCGTTCGGCGACCCGGATCAGCAGCAGCGCCAGCCAGCAGAGCAGGACGTGGGCGCGGATGCGGAGTTCGAGGCGGTGGAACACCGGCCGCAGCTCGATGGTGGATTTCAAGTCGCGGAACCCGCGCTCGGCCTCCAGCAGGTTCTTGTAGCCCAGGGCGACGTCCTCGGCCGAGAGGTCCGGGTCGGAGGTGGACAGCAGGTACTTCCCGTCCAGCTTCGCTTCGGCGGCGATCTTGGTCCGGTCCAGTTGCAGCCGCCCGGACGGTGTCTGGCGCAGCCACCGGCCCAGGGCCGGGTGTTCACGCAGCGCGCATTCGGCCTTGACGTGCGCGGCCTCCTCACGTTCGGCGGCCCGGGCGGCGTGCCGCCACGCGGCCTTGCTGGTTGTGGTGGCGGCGCGGCGGGTGCGGGCGGCCTCGCGGGCTCGGGTGCGGGCGGACGCGATGCGGTCGAGCTCGGCGGAGATCCTGGCGATCGCGGCTTCGCGGGCGGCCTGGTCGCGTTCGGCCTCGTCGGGGTTGTGGCAGATGATCCACCGGACGCCGGGGGTGGAGTCGATCCGGACTTCCTTGACGCGCAGGTTGTCCCGAACCTGCTGGTAGCGGCCCTGGCGGGACAGTGCCTGGGCGGCGTGCGGGCTGCCGTCGCGCATCCGTTCGCCGGCGATGTAGTGCCCGCCCGCGCGCTGAAGGTAGGCCAGGTTGTCCCGGGAGGAGAACCCGCGGTCGACCACGGTGACCACGCGGCCCAGTCGCCACCCCCGTAGGTCGTCCTTGACCTGCGGCAGGATCGCCTGGTCGTTGGTGTTGCCGGGCCAGCACCAGCACCGGACCGGGATGCCTTCCCGGGTGACGGCCAGCCCGATGACGATCTGCGGCAGGTCCCGGCGGTGGTCCTTGGAGTGCCCGTAGCGCCGGAACCCGCCCGGGCCGCCTGGGCTTGCCACTGCGTCTGATCCGTCGACGCTGCTGTCGGTGCTGCTGTCGGTGCCCTCGGCGGGGTCGGGGTCCTCGGTGTCGCGCTCGAAGTAGGTGCTGGTCGTGTCGAAGAACAGCAGGTCGACCTCGAGGTTGAGCAGGTCCGCGACCGCGAAGAACACCGCCTCCTGCACCTTCGCGTCGGTGTCGGCCTCGATCAGCAGGTCCATCGCCCGATACGCCTGATCCTCGCTGAGCGCGTCCAGGCCGGGGATCGCCACGTCGTGGCCGACCCACTCGGCCGCGGCCAGCTTCGAGGACGGGTCGATCGCCCGGTTCGCCACCAGCGCGAACAGCACCCGCTCGACATCGGTGGTGAACCGGCGCCCACCCAGCACCTTGCGCAGGGCGGCCTCGACGTCCAGGGCCTTCCACAGCCCGTTCAGCAACCACGCCGCCCCGGCCGGGCGGGAGGCGATCAACCGCAGCCCCTCGGCCGCGGTACCGGCGCCCGCGGACTCAGCGGCGTCCGTGCCGGCGTCGGTGCCGGGTTCGCCCAGGTAGCGGTTGATCGAGCGGACCAGCCGGCGCAGCCCGTCGGGGTCCAGGCGGTCCTCCCGGCCGAGGTTGAGCAGCACGTTCGCCTTCGTGGTGGCACCGACGCGTTGGTTGTGGGCCAGGGCCAGGTAGCGCACGACCGAGCCGTCCTTGTTCCGCCGCTCGGTCGTCCGCAGATACATGACCGCAGCCGATCACACTCCGGGCAGCTCACACAAGCCTCAACCCGCCAAAACGTGTGCCCACGTTTTCGAGCACTCTCACGCAGGCGCAGCACGCTGACCAGGCCTTACTCCCCGCGGACCCCGCTCATGTGCCCATCAACTGCGGAACGCGGGGCTCTCAAACGACCGCCAACCAGCGAGCTCCGTCGATGCGTCGACGAGTACCTCTTGCTGCGTCGACGTGTCCTGGCGAGGCTCGCGATCGCTGACGATCCCCCTCTGGAGTCAGACGCCCCTCCTCATTTGGGGGGAGCCGTTTTGCCCGCCGATCATGGCCTCTGAGCTGCTTGGATGCCCGCACTCGGCGTCTCGCCAGCCGAGCTTCGGCGCGTATTCAGCGCGCTCGTCCGGTCGGCAGCCGCACCGAGGGCGGTCCCGGCTCAGCGAGAGGCGCCTGTCCGGACGATTCTTACGATGTCCGCCTCACCACGGAACCGCCGCCGACCCGACACCTCGAGAACGTCCCCGGTGTCCCCTGTAGCCCAGACTCTCGCAACAATCTTTCCCCGCCGTACCCATTGCTTCTCGACAAGAGGTCGGTTGAGTTGGGCGGCGACCCAATCGAGCGCGATCACTGCGTGCCGTTCATCCGAGAAGGATCGAGCGTGAACGAGCAGGTTGTCGGGGTGCTTCCGGTCGAAGCCGTCCCAGATGTCATCGCCGCCCCAGGTGCCCGAGAGGCCTCCACGACCATCGAAGAGAACCTTGAGCGTGATCTCGCCCGGGTCCTCGGTGAGGGCGACGTCCAGGCAGAGCAGCACGAACGGTGCAACAGGGTAGGAGCTGACGACCGTTGCGTCGGGCTCGATCAAGCCGGTGAGTCTGTCTGGCGCGAGTCTGCGCACTGCTTCCAGGAACGGCGATCCTTCGGCCTCGCCGTCGTTGTAGGTCAACGGCCCGAACCACCCGTCGGTCATGAGGTCATCGTTCTTGATCGTTCGCCGGCTGTCCCCTCCTGCCGCCCGCTGAGGTGATCCCTCGCGGCGTGGGTTCACCCCTGGTTGCCGGTTCGGGCACTGTGACGAGAGCACCGCCCACCACGACTCCCCGATCTCCGAGCGGTGTCGGGTTCGGGCGGAGCCGGCCGCCGGACGCGCTGTTGGAGATCAGTCCTCGATGTAGCCGGTGTCGGGGTCGACCATGCCGAGGAAGTCGCGGATGCAGACGTGGAGTTCCTCGGTCGTCGCGGGTCTGCCTTGCCATCCGAATTGGGAGAAGCCATAGCCCGGGTTCGGTCCGGTCTCCCAGGCGAAGTCGTAGGTGCCTGGCTCGGCCGAGCGTGGCCGGACGGTGAACCGCTCGCCGTCGACGACGAGGTTCTGCGGTCGCTCCTGTTCCCAGAGCCGTCGGGCGTCTGCGTCCGCCATGACCGGATCCTCTCGGATCAAGGCGAGGAGGACGAGGAACGGGAGCGGATCGCAGAGGCGCTCGGGGACGACTCCGGTGCCTGAGCTTTCAGCGCCCTTTCAGCGCAGGCACCCGGTGAACCCCGGTCGGCACCAGTTCCCGCAGGACAACATCATCGTGGCCGTGGCGAGCGTAACGGCTGGTCAGAGGGGTAGTCTCGACGTGGAAGCGGGGTGCCCCCGGTCGGACTCGAACCGACACTGGGACCCTTTTAAGGGGCCTGCCTCTGCCGTTGGGCTACGGGGGCGCCGCGACAGCGTAGCCAGGGCGGGAAGAACTCATGCCGAGCACCGAGAAGGTCGACCTCCGGGGCGCCGCGGCGACCCTGCTGATGACCCTCTACATGCGACGCCTGGACGCTCGGTCCCGCCGCCCGATCCTCGGCGACCAGTGGGCGGAGCCCGTCTGGGACCGCGTCGAGCACGACGTCCACGGCCTCTGGCAGTTCACCGGCGACGTCTCGACCATCGTGTGTCGCGCCGCGATCCTCGACGGCTGGACGCGGGAGTTCCTCGCCGCCGAGCCCGCCGGACAGGTCCTGCACCTGGGCTGCGGGCTGGACAGCAGGCCGTTGCGGGTCGGGGTGCCGTCGACGTGCCGCTGGATCGACGTCGACCAGCCGGAGGTCATGGACGTCCGTCGTCGGCTCTACGACTTCCCCGACAACGTCGAGCAGGTCTCCGGCTCCGTCGTCGACGACGACTGGTGGTCCGCCGTCGACCCGGCGCTGCCGACGCTCGTCGTCGCCGAGGGGCTGTTCATGTACCTCCCGGCCGAGGCCGTGCACGCCACCGTCGACCGGGTCGTGGCCGGCACCCCGGCGGCCACGCTGGCGTTCGACGCCGTCGCCCCGTGGACGGTGCGCGCCTCGCGCTGGACCCCGACGTTCCGCGCGGTCGGCACCGAGTTCCGGTGGTCGTGGAACCCCGCCGAGTTCGCGCACCGGCACCCGTCGTTGACCGAGCGCGACGACGTCTCGATCTACGACGAGGTGTCCCTGCGCGAGCCGCGGGTGTGGCTGCGTCCGCTGCTGTCGGCGGCCGGGCACGTCCCCGCCATGCAGGACGCGATGCGGCTGCACCGCTTCACCACCGACTGAGCCCCGGTACCGGGACACCCGCCGAGATGCAGCTCAGCGGGTGGCGCCGCGCGCCGGAACCCCGCTGAGCTGCATCTCGACGACGGCAGCGGCGCGGTGGGGAGGGTGCTGCGTAGCGGTGAGCAGAGCAGAGCCATCCCGGATCTCACCCCTGACCAGCGACGACGAGACTTATCGTCGGATCGGCGTCAATCCGCCGGCAGATGCGGTGTCGGCCAGGACCTGCTCCACCATGGCCGGGGTGAGTCGTCCGGTGAAGGTGTTCTGCTGGCTCACGTGGTAGCAGCCGAACAGCTCAAGCGGCTCCCGGTCGGGGCGGGCGGGGGCCAGCGTCACCGACGCCCCGTGCCCGAACTTCGGGGCCGGCCGCGGGACCGTCCACCCCGCCCCGGCGAGCACCGGCAGCAGCGCCTGCCACCCGAAGCCGCCGAGCACCATGATCGAGCGGACCGTCGGGGCGAGCAGGTCGAGCTCCTGCTCCAGCCAGCCGCGGCAGGTGTCCCGTTCGGCGGGGGTCGGCTTGTTCGCCGGCGGCGCGCAGTGCACGGGCGCGGTGATCCGGACCCCGTACAGCTCCAGGCCGTCGCCGATGTGCGAGGCGGTCGGCTGCGAGGCCAGCCCGACGGCGTGCAGCGCGGCGTAGAGCACGTCGCCGCTGCGGTCGCCGGTGAACATGCGCCCGGTCCGGTTCGCTCCGTGCGCGGCCGGAGCCAGGCCGACGATCAGCATCCGCGCGTCGGGCGGGCCGAAGCCGGGTACCGGCCGACCCCAGTAGGTCTCGTCGCGGAACGCGGCCCGCTTCTCCCGGGCCACCTGCTCGCGCCACTCGACCAGCCGCGGGCAGGCCCGGCACTCGGTGATCCGCTGGTCCAGGACCGCCAGGTTCATGCGATCGATCGCGCGATCCCGTCGAGGATGTCGTGCTCGGACACGACGACCCGGTCGATCCCGGCGCGCGCGTGCAGCTCGTCGGCGAGGGCCTGCACGACCAGCGATCCGGCACCGATGACGTCGACGCGGCCCGGGTGCAGCGAACCGTGCTTCTCCCGCTCCGACCGCGACGACCGGATCAGCAGGTCCGCGACCCGGTGCAGGTCCTCGCGGGTCAGCGTCGAGCCGTGCACCTGCTCGCGGTCGTAGGCGGGCAGCTCCTGGGCGATCCCGGAGAGCGAGGTGATCGTCCCGGCCACCCCGACCCAGGTCTTCGCGGTCTCGACCGGCACCGACGCGAACGCCTCGGCCAGCACCTCACCGGCGACCGTACGCGCGGAGTCGATCTCGGCCTCCGACGGCGGGTCGGAGGGCAGGCAGCGCTCGGTCAGCCGCACCGACCCCATGTCGACCGACTTCGCCGCGGTCACCACCGCGACCCCGTCGCGCAGCTCGCCCACGACGACCTCGGTGGACCCGCCGCCGACGTCGGTGACGACGAACGGGCCGTCGTCGGGGTCGAGGTCGCCGACGGCTCCGACGAACGACAGGCGCGCCTCCTCGTCGCCGGAGATGATCTCCGCCTCGGCGCCGAGGGTGTCGCGGACCATCGCGAAGAAGTCCTCGCGGTTCGACGCGTCCCGGGTCGCCGACGTCGCGACCATCCGGACCCGCTCGGCGCCCTTGCGGCGGGCGGCGACCGCGTAGTCGACGAGTGCCACCCGGGTCCGCTCCAGCGCCTCCGGGTCGAGCCGGCCGGTCGCGTCGACGCCCTTGCCGAGCCGCACGATCCGCATCTCGCGGTGCAGGTCGCGCAGCTCCTTCTGGCCGTCGAACGCCTCCGTGACGTCGGCGACCAGCAGCCGGATCGAATTGGTTCCGCAGTCGATGGCGGCGACCCGCGACATCGGCACTCCCTGTTCTCGGCGACCGTCGGTCCTCACCGTAGTCGCGATCGCTCGGTGGAGCCGCCGGTCCGGGTTACCCTCCGGTAATGGCGACGACGCACATCCCCGCCCCGGTGTCGGACCTCGGCACCCACGTGGTCCTCAACCAGGTCCCGCCGCGTTCGGACGGCGATCTGCTCTCCGCGGACCCGGCCGTCGCCGAGGCGCTCGCGCGCGAAGGCGGGGACGCGGCGGCGCTGGAGGCGGTGGCCGCGGCCGTCGGGACCGCGGAGCACCGCGAGCACGCCCGCGCCGCGAACGCCCACGAGCCGGAGCTGCGCACGCACGACCGCACCGGGCACCGCGTCGACGAGGTCGCCTTCCACCCGTCCTGGCACGCGTTGATGCGCACGAGCGTCGAGCACGGTCTCGCCGCCACCCCCTGGGCCGCGGCACCCGGCACCGGCGCGCACGTCACCCGGGCCGCGGGCTTCTACCTGACCTCGCAGGTGGAGCAGGGCCACCTGTGCCCGATCTCGATGACCTACGCGTCGGTGCCGGCACTGCGCCACGCCCCGGAGCTCGCCGCCGCCTACGAGCCCGGCCTGACCGCGCGGACCTACGCACCCGGGCTCGCCGTCCCCACGGACAAGGACGGGCTGCTCGCGGGGATGTCGATGACCGAGAAGCAGGGCGGCTCCGACGTCCGCGCGGGCACCACGGTCGCCACCCCGCAGCCCGACGGCAGCTACCGCCTGACCGGGCACAAGTGGTTCACCAGCGCCCCGATGAACGACCTGTTCCTCACTCTCGCCCAGGCACCCGGCGGGCTGACCTGCCTGGTCCTGCCCCGGGTCCTGCCCGACGGCACCCGCAACGCGATCCGGCTCCAGCGGCTCAAGGACAAGCTGGGCAACCGGTCCAACGCCTCGTCGGAGATCGAGTACACCGGCGCCGTCGGGTGGCGGGTCGGCGACGAGGGCCGGGGCGTCCGCGATCATCGAGATGGTCTCGATGACCCGGCTCGACTGCGTGCTCGGCTCCGCGGCGACCGCGCGGGCCGCGGTCACCGAGGCCGCGCACCACGTCGCGCACCGGTCTGCCTTCGGCGCCCGGCTGGCCGACCAGCCGCTGATGCGCGAGGTCCTCGCCGAACTCGCCGCCGAGACCGAGGCCGCGACGGTCCTGGCGCTGCGCCTGGCCGGTGCCGTCGACCGGGGTGAGACGGCGCTGCTGCGCCTGGCCCTGCCCGTGTCGAAGTACCTGGTGTGCAAGCGGGCCTCGACCGTCGTCGTCGAGGCGCTGGAGTGCCTGGGCGGCAACGGCTACGTCGAGGAGTCCGACCTGCCCCGGCTCTACCGCGAGGCGCCGCTGAACTCGATCTGGGAGGGCTCGGGCAACGTCACCGCGCTCGACGCCCTGCGTGCCATCGCCCGCGAGCCGCACGCCGTCGAGGCGCTGCTCGCCGAGATCGACCTCGCCGCGGGGTCCGATCCTCGGCTGGACGCGACGGTCACCGCGCTGCGCGCCGAGCTGGCCGCGCCGGAGGAACGGCGGGCCCGCCGTCTCGCGGAGCTGGCCGCGCTGGCGCTGCAGGGGTCACTGCTGGTCCGCCACGCCCCGACGGCCGTCGCGGACGTCTTCCTCGCGACCCGGCTCGACGCCGACGGGCCGCTGCGCACCGCGGGGACCCGGCCGGGCAAGGACAGCGTCGGGGTGCTGCTGGACCGGGCGACGCCGGGGAACTAGAGACGGGAAACTAAAGGCAGGGCGGCCCGGACCGCCACCACTCGCCGATCTCCTCGAGCGCCTCGTCGCCGAACGGGTTCACCCCGGACCCGGCCGCCAGGGCGTGCGCGACGTGCACGTGCAGGCACTTCACCCGGTCCGGCATGCCCCCGGCGGTGACGTCGGGGTGCGTGGACAGCGGTTCGATCGCGTCGCGCTCGGCGAGGTAGGTCTCGTGGGCGCGGCGGTAGGCGGCGGCCAGCTCGTCGTCGACGGCGAGCCGTTCCTCCATCTCCTTCATCCGGCCCTCGGCCTCGAGCGTCCCGATCCGCGAGGCGAGCCGGGCACACGTCAGGTAGTACAGCGTCGGGAACGGGGTGCCGTCGGGCAGCCCCGGGGCGGTCTGCACGACCGCGGGGTGCCCGGAGGGGCAGCGGTAGGCGACCGCGAGGACCCCGCGCGGGGCGCGACCGAGCTGGTCGGCGACAGCGTCGAGGTCGGCCTGGGCGACCGGGCCCGGCTCCAGACCGGGCGGACGGGAACGAGTGCTGCTCACGCCCTCATCGTCGCGGGTCGCCCACGACGTCGTTCCACAGGGTGTGGAACCAGGGCACGCCGGGCTCGGCCTGACCGTCCTCGACGACCGGCGCCGGCGGGGCCGGGAACTGCGGCACGTAGGGCGTCTCCCCCGGCTCGACCATCCCGAGCCGGGCCCGGGCCTGGGCCTCGACCTCGGCCGGGTCCGAGAGCCGGGCACGGTCGGCGGCCAGCCGCGCGACGTCGGCCTCCAGCGCCTGCTGCCGGTCCGAGACGTCGGACAGCTCCTGGCGCTGGGCGACGAAGTTGTGCAGCGGCACCGCGACGGTCAGCGCGAGTGCGCAGACCACGATCGCCAGGATGGCGGCCCGCTTCGTCGACGACAGGCCCAGCAGGCCGGTCGTGCGGGCGACGACCTCGCCGGCGCGGGACCGGGCACGGGTGAGACGCGGCCGGGCGCCCTGGGGGCCGGCCGGACGCGACCGCGCACCGGAGCCGCCCGTCGACGCGGGGGCCCGCGCCGAGCGCCCGGTCGTGCTCCGTGGCTTCGCCGCGGCCCGGCCACGCCCCGTGCCGGTCGTGCGGGCGCGGGCGTCCCGTCCACGTCCCCGACGGTCCGCCATGCACCCTCCCGTCCGTACCGGGTTCCCTCACCCGCCAGTGCTGCTCGGTGCCGCTGCGTGGCGGCCCGTCCAGCATGCCGCCCGATCGGGCACCGGTGACGGTGCCGCGCCGAACCGTCCGCAGACGATCCGGGCGGCACCGCCGTCACCGACGGGGGAACGACCGGAGCGTCAGCCCTGGCCGGGCACCTGGTAGCGCGGGAACGCCAGCTCGCCGTTGTAGCGGGCGGCGTCACCGAGCAGCTCCTCGATGCGCAGCAGCTGGTTGTACTTCGCCACCCGCTCGGACCGGGCCGGGGCGCCGGTCTTGATCTGGCCGCAGCCGGTCGCGACGGCGAGGTCCGCGATGGTGACGTCCTCGGTCTCCCCGGAACGGTGGCTCATCATGCAGCGGTAGCCCGCGTTGTGCGCCATCGTGACCGCATCGAGGGTCTCGGACAGGGTGCCGATCTGGTTGACCTTCACCAGCAGCGCGTTCGCAGCGCCGCGGGCGATGCCGTCCTCGAGCCGCTCCGGGTTGGTGACGAACAGGTCGTCGCCGACCAGCTGCACCTTGTCCCCGATGGACTCGGTGAGCGCGACCCAGCCGTCCCAGTCGTTCTCGTCCAACGGGTCCTCGATCGAGACCAGCGGGTAGGCGGCCACCAGCTCGGCCCACACCTCGGACAGCTTGTCCGCGGTGATCTTCTTGCCCTCGAAGGAGTACTTGCCGCCCTCGTGGAACTCGGTCGCGGCGACGTCGAGCGCCAGCACGACGTCGGTGCCCAGCGTGTAGCCGGCGCGCTGCACGGCGGCGGCGATCAGGTCGAGCGCGCCGCGGGTGCCGCCCTTGACGTCGGGGGCGAAGCCGCCCTCGTCGCCGAGGCCGGTCGACAGGCCCTTGTCCTTCAGCTCCGACTTGAGCGCGTGGTAGACCTCCGCGCCCCAGCGCAGCGCCTCGCGGAAGGTCTCCGCACCGATCGGCGCGACCATGAACTCCTGCACGTCGACGGAGGTGTCGGCGTGCGCACCACCGTTCAGGATGTTCATCATCGGCACCGGCAGGACGTGCGCGTTGGAGCCGCCGACGTAGCGGAACAGCTCCAGGCCCGAGGACTCCGCCCCGGCCTTCGCGACGGCCAGCGACACGCCCAGCAGGGCGTTCGCGCCGAACTTCGACTTGTCCGGGGTGCCGTCGAGGTCGACGAGGCGCTGGTCGACCAGTCGCTGGTCCACCGCCTCGACGCCGACGAGCTCCGGCCCGATCTCGTCGAGGACGGCCGCGACGGCCTTCTCGACGCCCTTGCCGCCGTAGCGGTTCTTGTCGCCGTCCCGGAGCTCGACGGCCTCGTGCTCACCGGTCGAGGCGCCCGACGGGACCGCGGCACGCGCCAGCGTGCCGTCGTCCAGCGCGACCTCGACCTCCACCGTGGGATTGCCCCGGGAATCGAGGATCTCGCGTGCCCCGACCTGCTCGATGACCGCCACCGTGACTCCTGTTCTGATCGCGGGTGTCGTCCGGTGCGTCAGCGTAGTCACCGGTCGGCCCCCGGCGGGGGACGCTTGCGTCACCCTGCTCCGCACCGGTGGTCTGTCAAGGCCTCGCATCCCGCCCGGATCGCACCTAACGTGGGGGTGACCATGAGCAGTCCCCGTGCGAACCACCAGGACCCGGTCGCCGCGTTCCGCCGTGCCGACCGGCTGCTCTCCCGGCACCGCCCGCTCGAGGCCCTCGACGCGCTCCGTCCCGTCCTCGACGCGCACGGTCCGGACGAACCCGGCGACGCCTCGGTGCACCTGCTCGCCGGCCGCGCCTACCTGGACTCGGCGCAGCTGCGGAAGGCCGAGGCCGCGTTCGTGCGGGTCGTCGAGATGGACCCGGCCGACCACTACGCGCGGTTCGCGCTCGGCAAGACACTGCAACGGCAGGGCAGGCTCGGCGAGGCCGAGACCCAGCTGAAGATCGCCTCGGCGATGGACCCGCGCCCGGAGTACCAGGAGGCGCTGGGTGAGGTGCGGGCCCGCATCGCACTCGCGCCCGACCGCCCCTGAACTGCGAAAACGGATCTTCCGGGGCGAATGCCTCGCGACACTTCCCTCCTCGATCGGGTGAGGTTAGCCTTCCCGCCCGGCAGCTCACCCTCACCTGGCGACTGCTCGTGGTGTCCGTGCCGCAGGAGGTCGCATGCTGGGAAACGCGCTCATCGGGCTGCGCGAAGGACTCGAGGCCGCGCTCGTCGTGGCGATCCTGGTGGCCTTCCTGGTCCGCACCGGGCGTCGGTCCGAGCTGCCCCGGGTGTGGGCCGGCGGCGCGCTCGCCGTCGCCGTCAGCGTCGGTGTCACGCTCGGGCTGACCCTGACCCAGCAGGCGCTGACGTTCCAGGCGCAGGAGGCGCTCGGCGGTTCCCTCTCGATCATCGCGGTCGGCTTCGTCACCTGGATGATCTTCTGGATGCGCTCGCACGGCCGGACCCTGTCCCGCGAGCTCGAGGGTGCACTGGACCGGGCCGTGTCGATGGGGCCGTGGGCCGTCGTCGTGATGGCGGCGCTCGCCGTCGGCCGCGAGGGACTGGAGACCGCGATCTTCTTCTTCGCCGCCGCGCAGGCCGCGGGCGAGACCGCCGGACCGCTGGTCGGGTTCCTGATCGGCATCGCGGTCGCCGTCGCGCTGGCGTACGCGATCTACCGCGGCGCACTGAAGATCGACCTGGGGCGGTTCTTCACCGTCACCGGCTTCCTGCTGATCTTCGTCGCCGCCGGGATCCTCGCCTACGGCGTCCACGACCTGCAGGAGGCCGGGATCCTGCCCGGCCTGAACACCCTGGCCTTCGACGTCAGCGACGTCGTCCCCGCCGACTCCTGGTACGGCACGCTCCTCAAGGGGATCTTCAACTTCTCCCCGCAGACGACCGTGCTGCAGGCCGTCGTCTGGTCGCTCTACGTCGTGCTGGTCCTGGCGCTGTTCCTGCGCCCGGCCCGCCGGCGCACCCCCGCCGCCACCGGCGCCTGAACCCTGCACCGTCCACGGTGTCCGTCCCTCTAGGAGTACGCACGATGTCCCCCGTCACGCGCACGGCCGCCGGCCTGGCGTCGCTCACCGTCGCCGCCGCCCTGCTGGCCGGCTGCACCTCGACCGCCCCGGCGGCGCAGGGACCCGGCGACGGCGGCCCGATCACCGTGAACGCCACCGACACCGCCTGCCAGGTGTCGACCACGCAGGCCCCGGCCGGCAACGTCACCTTCCGGATCACCAACGCCGGCAGCAAGGTCACCGAGTTCTACCTCTACGCCACCGGCGACCGGATCATGGGCGAGGTCGAGAACATCGGCCCCGGCCTGTCCCGCGACCTGATCGTCGAGGTCCCCGACGGCGGCACCTACACCACCGCGTGCAAGCCCGGCATGTCCGGCGACGGCATCCGCGCCCCGTTCACCGTCACCGGGTCCGCACAGCGCGCCACCGACACCAACGCCGAGCTCGCCGCCGCCACCGCCGGCTACCTGCGCTACGTGTCCTCCCAGCCCGACGCGCTGGTCACCAAGACCTCCGAGTTCGCCGCCGCCGTGTCGGCCCGCGACGTCGCGAAGGCCAAGACCTTGTTCCCGGTCGCCCGCACCTACTACGAGCGGATCGAGCCGATCGCCGAGTCCTTCGGCGACCTCGACCCGAAGCTGGACGGCCGTGAGGACGACGAGCGCGACCCCGGCGTCGCCTGGACCGGGTTCCACCGGCTCGAGAAGGACCTCTGGGTCGACGGCCTGAAGGCCGACTCCCCGCAGATCGCCGCGACCCTGGTCACCGACACCAAGGACCTGCAGGGCCGCATCCCCGGCCTGGAGCTCACCCCGGCCGAGCTCGCCAACGGCGCCAAGAGCCTGCTCGACGAGGTCGCCACCGGCAAGATCACCGGTGAGGAGGACCGCTACTCCCACACCGACCTGTGGGACTTCCAGGCCAACGTGGAGGGCTCGCAGGCCGCCGTCGCCGCGCTGCGCCCGGTGATCGACCAGAAGGACCCGGCGCTGGGCCCGCTGCTCGACCAGCGCTTCGAGGCCGTCGACACGCTGCTGCAGGGCTACCGCGTCGGCGACGGCTACAAGCTCTACACCCAGCTGACGCCCGAGGACACGAAGAAGATGGCCGCGGCCGTCGACGCGCTGGCCGAGCCGGTCAGCAAGGTCGCGGGCACCGTCACCGCATGAGCCCGCTGCACGTCTCCCGGCGGGGACTGTTCGGCCTGACCGGCGCCGGTGTGGCCCTGGCCGGGGCGGGCGTCGCCGCCGGGTACGGCCTGTCCGGGAACGGCGCCGCGGCGGGCGACGGGACCGTCGCCTTCCGCGGCGCCCACCAGGCCGGGATCGTGACCCCCGCCCAGGACCGGCTGCACTTCGTGGCCCTGGACCTCACCACCACCGACCGGGACGCGGTGCGCGACCTGCTGGCCCGGTGGACGTCGTCGGCCGAGCGGATGACGGCCGGACGGGAGACCGCCGAGGGCGGCGCGCTGCCCGGCAACCGCTACACCGCCCCGGCCGACACCGGCGAGGCGCTCGGGCTGCCGCCGTCGTCGCTGACGCTGACCTTCGGCGTCGGCTCCGGGTTCTTCGACAAGCTCGGCATCACCGACCGGCGGCCGGCCGGGCTCGCCGCGCTGCCGCGGTTCCAGCGCGACCAGCTCGACCCGGCCCGCTCCGGCGGGGACCTGTGCATCCAGGCCTGCGCCGACGACCCGCAGGTCGCCGTGCACGCGGTGCGCAACCTGGTCCGCGAGGGCTTCGGCGTGACCGAGGTGCGCTGGTCGCAGCTGGGGTTCGGACGGACGTCGTCGACGTCGACCGGGCAGGCCACGCCGCGCAACCTGTTCGGCTTCAAGGACGGCACCAACAACCTCAAGGCCGAGGAACCGGACCTGCTGGACCGTCACGTGTGGGTCGGCGACGAGGGCCCGGAGTGGCTGCGCGGCGGCTCCTACCTGGTGGCGCGCCGGATCCGGATGCACATCGAGGTGTGGGACCGCTCCAACCTCGACGACCAGCAGCGCACCATCGGACGGGACAAGGGCGAGGGCGCGCCGCTGACCGGGACGGCCGAGTTCGACACCGCCGACCTCGCCGCGACCGACGCCTTCGGGCCGGTCATCCCGGACGACGCGCACATCCGGCTCGCCTCCGAGCAGGCGAACGGCGGGGCGCGGATCCTGCGGCGCGGCTACAACTTCGTCGACGGCTCCGACGGGCACGGGCACCTCGACGCCGGCCTGTTCTTCATCGCGTTCGTGCGCGACCCGCAGCGCCAGTACGTGCCGATGCAGCGCAGGCTGGCCCGCTCCGACGCGCTCAGCGAGTACCTGGAGCACAGCGGCTCGGCGCTGTTCGCGGTCCCGCCCGGCCTCGCCGAGGGCGACGACCACTGGGGCCGCGCGCTGCTCGCCTGACCCTGCGACGCCGGGGCCGGCCCCGTCAGGGGGCGGGCGGTGCGGGGGCGGCGGTGCGCTGCGCGTAGTCCGCGGCGGCGGCCCACACGTCGCCGGCGTACTCGCGGGAGGCGTTGTAGGCGAGCACCCCGCGCCACCAGTCCCCCGCCTCGGCGACGTCGCGCCCGTTCGCGCACAGGTAGCCGGCCGCGGCGAGCGCGGCGTCGTCGACCTGCTGGGGGTCGGCGACGCCGTCGTCGTTGCCGTCCGCGCCGTAGCGCGCCCAGGTCCCGGGCAGGAACTGCATCGGCCCGACCGCGCGGTCCAGCACCGGGTCGCCGTCGAGGCGGCCGCCGTCGGTGTCGGCGACCCGGCGGGTGCCATTGGTGCCGTCGAGCGGGATGCCGATGATCGGCGGGTCGACGCGGCCGTCCGGGCCGGGCTCGGCGCCGCGGAAGGTGGCGTGCCCGGACTCGATCCGGCCGACCCCGGCCAGCGTCGCCCAGCTCAACCGGCAGGCCGGGGTGCGCTCGCGCTGGCGCAGCTCGGCGTTCGCGTAGGCCTGCAGGGTCCGTTCGGGAATGTCCGCCTCGGCCGCGGTGGCCCTGGCCCATGCGACGACGTCGGTGCCCGCGGGCAGCGGCGCGGACGCGGGCGGGGCGGACTGCCGGTCGACCGGGGTCCGGGGCAGCGACGGCCCGAAGTCCGGGCCGGTCGCCAGCGAGACGACCACGATCAGGGCCACGATGCCGCCGATGGCCACGAGGAGCGACTGAGTGCGCACGCTCACACGTTACCGACGGGTATCACCCGATCGGGGATTGGGTCAGGGGCCTGCCCAGTAACGACGCCAGTCCTGCGCGGTCAGCGCGTGCGGATCGAGCCCGTCCGCGGCGGCGGCCTTCTCCGCCGACCGCACCCGTGCCTCGAACTCGCGGGCGGCCGTGCGCAGCGCGGCCTCCGGGTCGCCGCCGCCGAGCTGCGCGGCCGCGGCCAGCCGGAACAGTGCCGCACCGGCGTCGTCGCCGGCGGGCAGCAGGTCCACGGGCAGCCCCGCCTTCGCCGTGCGGGAGGTCAGCTTCGCGGCGAGCGCGACGGCCGGCTGGACCGTCGCGACGCCGTCGACACTGGACTCGCGCTGCTTCTCGGCGCGCTTGAGCTCGTCCCAGCGGCGGTCCTGGTCGGCGGCCGTGGCGACCTGCTCCCCCGCGGCGAACACGTGCGGGTGGCGACCGACGAGCTTGTCGACCAGCCCGGTCGCGACCTCGTCGATCCCGAACGGGGCGTCGGGGTGCTCGGTGGCGACGCGGGCGTGGAACAGCACCTGCAGCAGGACGTCGCCGAGCTCCTCGCGCAGCTCGGTGCGGTCACCGTCCTCAATGGACTGGTACAGCTCGTAGCACTCCTCGATGAGGTAGCGCAGCAGCGACGTGTGGGTCTGCTCGGCGTCCCACGGGCAGCCGCCGGGTGAGCGGAGCCGGTCCATCACCGCGACGGCGTCCAGCACCGCATGTCCGGTGGGAGGCGGTACCGCGCCGGGGTGCGCGGCGGCGGGGTGGCCCGCCGGCACGAGCAGCACCGTGCCGTCGGCGAGCTCGGCGGGGTCGGTGCCGGTCCAGTCGACGGACCCGGCGGCGGCACCGGCGTCGAGACCGGGCACGGCGAGCACCTCGGTCGCGGAGCGCAGCGCCGGCAGCGCCGCGGCCGGGAGTGCGGCCCCGCGACGGGGACAGACGACGATCGTCGCGGCCATCAGGGGGCGGGCGGGGTCGGGTTGCCGGCGGCGACCGGGAACACCACGGAGGCGTCCTCGGCGGTCGGCACGGCGAGCATCTGGATCGGGTCCCACACGCCGTAGCGGGGGTTGAGCTGCACCCCGGTGCGCAGCGCGGTGGGGGTGAGCATCCGGATCCCGGCCTCGGACAGCGACCGCTGGTCCAACTGGCCGACGGCGTTGCCCGGGGCGGGGGCGCCGAGGTCGCGCTCGGTCACCCGGACCACGACCCAGCCCTGGCCGCTGCCCAGCGGGAACGCCGCGACCCAGCCGGCCGGGATGCCGATCAGCGGGGTCAGCGCGGCCTGCGGGGTCTCGGCCGGGCGGATCGCGAGCCCGCGCTGGGTGGTGCCGGCACCGGCCAGCGCCGCCTCGGCCCGCTGCCCGCCGGCGGCGACCTCGCGGGCCAGCGTCGTGGCCTGGGCCCGGTCCTGGGCGACCGCGACGTCCGCGGTCACCGACAGCCGCGGCAGCTCGCGCCGGGCGAGCTCGGTCAGGGTCAGCTCGTCCCGGGTCGCGGCCTGCACACCGCCGACCGCCAGCGACGACTCCTGCACCGCCTGCTCGCCGCCCTGCCGGGCGATCGCCGCGGTGACCTGCTGGTCGGTCACGGTGACACCCTGCTCCGGGGCGGTCAGGCCGATCAGGTCGCGGATCACCAGCTGGGACACCACGGCCCGACCGATGTCGGCCTGGGAGCCGCCCTGGGCCTTCAGACCGTCGACCAGCCCGGGCCGGGTGAGCACGGAGGTGATCGCGGGCTGCACGGTGGCGAGCGGGATCGACCTCTCGCCGACGATCGCGGCGGAGTCGACCCGGCTCGGTCCGGCGCCGCAGCCGGCCCCGGTGACGGCGACGGCCCCGACGATCAGCAGGGCGGCGGTGATCCTGCGAGTGCGCACGGCGGTCAGCCTCTCACGCGATGTGGTGCCGATCTCCCCCACCCGGCCGACCCGGCAGCGCGGGCCGGGCCACCGACGGCCGCCCGGCGAGGTCCGGCGGCCGTGCGGGCGGGTGCTCGTCGAGCCGGGCCATGGCGATCTCGATCGCCCGGTCCAGCTGCGGGTCCCGTCCGGCCGCCCGGTCCTGCGGGGTCACGACCACCTCCACGTCGGGGTCCACTCCGTGGTTCTCCATCGTCCAGCCGACGTCGTCGAACCAGGTGGCGTAGCGGGGCTGGGTGACCAGGGTGCCGTCGACGAGCCGGTAGCGGCTGTCGATGCCGATCACCCCGCCCCAGGTGCGGGTCCCGACGACCGGGCCGACCCCGAGCCGCTTGATCGCGGCGGTGACGATGTCGCCGTCGGAGCCGGAGCGCTCGTCGGCCAGGGTCACCACCGGGCCGCGCGGCGCCTGCTCGGGGTAGGTCGCGGGTGCGCCGTGCCGGGGCAGGTCCCACCCGATGACGCGGCGGGCGAGCTTCTCCACCACCAGCTGCGAGGTGTGTCCGCCACGGTTGCCGCGCACGTCGAGCAGCAGGCCGTCCTTCGCGGTCTCGCGGGCGAGGTCGCGGTGCAGCTGGGCCCAGCCGTAACCCATCATGTCCGGCACGTGCAGGTAGCCCAGCCGCCCCGCGGACCGCTCGGCGACCTCGGCGCGCAGCCGGGCCACCCGGTCCTGGTAGCGCAGCTCGTCCTCGGAGTGCAGCGGGCGCACCGCCACGCGGCGGACGGTGCCCGCGTCGGGCCGGTCGGGTCCGGAGCGCACGGTGAGCTCCACCGTGCTCCCGGCCGTCGCGACGAGCAGCGGCGCGGGCCCCCAGTGCGGGTCGAGCGGGCGCCCGTTCACCTCCAGCAGCACGTCACCGGCCCGCACGTCGACGCCGGGCCCGGACAGCGGGCTGCGTGCGGCGGGCGCGGAGGTCTCCGGCGGCAGGACGCGCCGGATCCGCCATCCCGGGCCGCCGTCGGGTTCCGGCTCGAGGTCGGCGCCGAGCAGCCCGGGCCGCCCGGTCGGGTCGCCGCCTGCGCGGCCGCCGATGACGTAGGCGTGCGAGGTGCCGAGCTCGCCCTGTAGCTCCCACAGCACGTCGAGCAGGTCGTCGTGGCTGCCGACCCGGTCGACCAGCGGCCGGTACCGGGCGGTCTCGGCAGCCCAGTCGACCCCGGCCATGTCCTCGACCCAGAAGTGATCGCGCATCAGGCGGGCGGTCTCGTCGAACATCTGCCGCCACTGGGCGACCGGGTCGACGGTGACCACGAGCCGACGGGTGTCGATCGTGAACTCGTCGCCGCCGGCGTCGTCCTCCGGGGCGGCGGACCCGCCACGGTCGGCGCGCAGCAGCCGGACCGTGCCCCGGTCCCGGACGACGAGCCGGGTGCCGTCACCGCTCACCGCGAACGACGACGCCGGGTCGGCGACGACGGTGACCGTGCGCCGGGCCAGGTCGAACCGCTCCAGCACGGCGCGGTCGGGCTCGGCGTCGTCGTCGGGGAGGCTGTCGCCGAGCACGCCGGTGCCGCTGGGCAGCCGCAGCCACACCAGGCCGCCCCGGACCGCGGCGAGCCGGGTGTAGCGGGCGGCCTCGACCGGCACACCGACGACCCGGTCGGCCAGCCCGTCGACGTCGACCACGACCTCCGGCGGCCCCTCGTCGGCGTCCCGCCCGGACCCGCGGCGGCCGCCGCGCGCACCGCCCCGGGCCGGCGCCCCGGCCCCGGTCGCCGCGGCCACCGCGCGGCGCGCGCCGTCGGAGGCCCCGTCGACCGCCCCGTCGACCGCCCCGTCGACCGCGGCACCGACCGCGGCATCGCCGGGCGGGTCGGGCTCGTCGCCGGGCTCCGGCGGGGCCGGGGGCGTCGGCGGGGTGGCGGGCTGGTCGTCCGGGCCCTCGTCGGCCGGGTCCACCGGGCGGCCGTCCGGCCCTGCCCCGAACGGCGACGGCGTCCGCGCGGCCAGCGGCACCAGGAACGGCTTCCATCCGGTGCCGAAGGTCAGGTCGAAGGAGTGCTCGTCGTAGCTGGGGTCGAACACCCGCCGGGACAGGAACGCCAGGTGCCTGCCGTCGGCGGTGAAGACCGGGTCGCTGTCGTGGAAGCGGGCCGGGGTGACCTCGGCGTGCTCGCCGTCGGCGACCCGGGTGAGCACGATCCGCGAGAGCCCCTCGGGCGTCGGGTCGCACCACGCCAGCCAGGCGGAGTCCGGGGACCAGGACACGTCCGACGGCTCGCCCGCGGTGCCGCGGTGCAGCTCGCGCAGCTCCCCCGCCGGCCGGGCCGGGACGGCCTCGTCGACCACGCCGTCGTCGGGTCGCTCGTCGGGACCGGACACCGGGTCCGGCACGGGGTCGGCGCCGGTGTGCAGCACCAGCAGCCTGCCGTCGTGCGTGGTGAGCGCGACGGCGGAACCGTCCGGCGCAGGGGCCAGCTCCAGCACCCGGCCGAGCCTGCCCGCGGCGTACCGCGCCCGCTCCGGGGCTGCCGGGGCGTGCGCGTCGAGCGGGGCCACGACCACGGCGTCCTCGCCGGTCGCGTCGTCCACCCATACGGCGCGGTCCGTGCCGAGCGGGTGCGCGAGCCGGGCGCGCACGCCGGGCTCGGCGAGCAGTGCGCGGGCGGGGCCGTCGCGGTGGGTGAGCCGGTGCACGGTGCCGAGCACCGACACGATGCTCGCCCGTCCGGTGCGGTCCGGCCGGACCGGGCCCAGGTCGGCGGGCAGCGACGCGCGGTAGGGCTCGCGGGCGCGCCGCGGCCCGCCGGGCCGGACGTCGATCCGGCGCGGCTGCGAGGCGGCGGACAGGTCGTCGAGCAGGAAGATCTCCCCTGCCGACTCGTAGACCACCCGGCGCCCGTCGGTGCTCGCGTGCCGGACGTAGAAGTCGGTGCCGCCCCCGGAGCCGTGGTCGGTGTGCCGGCGCAGGTCGGTGCCGGGGTCGGCGAGCGGGACGGAGTAGACGTTCCCCCAGCCCTCGTGGTCGGAGACGAACGCCAGCCGCGGGCCCGACCCGTCGTCGACGATCATGGGGCACTCCAGCTGCCCGGCCAGACCGGCGAGGACCCGGGTGAACTCCCCGGTTCCGGTGGCGTCGAGCCAGAGCCGGCCCGCGCGCCCGCCGCGGTAGCGCTTCCAGTGGGCCGCGTCCCGCCCGCCCTCGACCTGGGTGAGCACGGCGGGGCCGCCGGGCTGGTGGGCGAGCGCGGAGAGCGTGCCGTGCGGCAGCAGCTCCGGTGTGCCGCCGGTCGCCGGGACCGCGTACGCCCACAGCCGGGAGGTCGCGTCCCCGTGCGCCGACAACGCGACCACCGCCCCGTCGGGGGTCCAGCCCGCCGCGCGGGTCGTCGCCTCGCCCCACCAGGTGAGCCGGGTGGGCGTGCCGCCCTCGGCGTCGACCCGGTACACCTCGGGCGCACCGTCTCGCCGGGACGCGAAGGCGATCGACCCGCCGTCGGGTGAGAAGCGCGGCGCGGTGACCGGCACCCCGTCCGCGGTCAGGCGGTGGGCCCGCCCGCCCGCGACCGGAGCCGTCCACAGATCGTCCTCCGCGACCAGGACGAGCGTGTCACCCGACAGGTGGGGATGGCGCAGGAAGCTCACACGGCGACGTTAGCCGCACGCACCGACGTTCCGGACCCGCCCGTGGCGGGGTCCCCGGTGCAGACGCAGCGCAGCGGGGCGAACCCGTTGAAGCCGACCGAGGAGTAGCTGGTGGTGTAGGCACCGGTGTGCAGCAGCCGGACCACGTCACCGGCGCACAAGTCGTCGGGGAGCAGGTAGGGGTGCCTGCGGTAGAGCACGTCGGCGCTGTCGCAGGTCGGTCCGGCCAGGACGACCGGCGAGCGGGGACCGTCGTCGTGGGCGGTGCGGATCGGGGAGCGCACCAGCTCGCCCTCGGTCTCGGCGAGCCCGCCGAAGCGGCCGATGTCGAGGTAGACCCAGCGCGGACCGGCGTCGCCGTCCCGGTCGGACACGAGCACGACCTCGCTGTAGAGCGTCCCCGCGCCGGCGACGAGGCCCCGGCCCGGTTCGATCATCAGCTCCGGCCGGTCGTCGCCGAACTCCGCGGCGACCGCGTCCCGGATCGCGACGCCGTAGTCCGCCAGGGGGAGGACGTGCGCGTCGTAGTGCGCGGGGAAGCCGCCACCGAGGTTGAGCAGGTACGGCCGCAGACCACGGGCGCGGACCCTGCGGAACACCTCCGCGGCGTCGGCGATCCCGGCCCGCCACGCTCCCGGGTCGAGCTGCTGGGAGCCGACGTGGAACGACACACCCGCCGCGAGCAGCCCGGCCGCGTCGGCGTCGAGCAGCAGCGACGCGGCCGCGGCGGGCGAGCACCCGAACTTGCGGTCCAGCGGGAAGCAGGAGCCCGCGCCGCTGCAGGCGACCCGGACGAACACCTCGGCACCCGGCGCGCACCGGGCGATCTTCGCCAGCTCGGCGGCCGAGTCGACGGCGAACCGGCGCACGCCGCTGCGGTGCGCGAACGCGATGTCGCGTTCCTTCTTGACGGTGCTGCCGTAGGAGATGTCCGCGGGCCGGGCACCGGCCGCCAGGCACAGTTCCAGCTCCGGCCGACTGGCGACGTCGAATCGTGCGCCGAGACCGACCAGGAATGCGACGAGCCGTGGGTCCGGATTCGCCTTGACCGCGTAGAACAGGTCCACGCCGGTAAGCGCGTCACCGAATTCGGCATACCGTTCTCGGACGGCGTCCATGTCCAACACCAGGCACGGAGTGCAGAAATCGGCGGAATCGGTGGAGTCTGGCCGGCGATCGGACATCGGACACACCTCTTTCCCAGAAACGGGGAGTCACGACGGAAACGGCCTTCTCACGCGCCGTTGACCTGATCGTAAAACAGTGTGGACCGCGTCCGCGAAGTGCTGTGGATCACCGGAAAGAATGGGAACCCACGTCGCGCGATTGATCCCGACAACTCCGACGACCGGTTCGCCGGAGTCCGTCCCGTTACGTCCCGGAAACAGCACAGACGCCGACACCCGAAGTTCCCCGGCGGTACACCGGGTGTTCATCAGGATCGCGTCAGGACCGTGTCAGGAGGAGGCCGAGCTGTGCACCGGGGTGGAGGTCGGCACGATCTGCAGCAGCAGCTCCGCGCACCAGCCGAGCAGCTCGACGTCGCGCAGCGCCGCCCCGCCGATCCGGTTGCCCTGCATCGGCTTGGGCACCGTGACGATCTGCGCGGCCGCCTTGTACTGCGCCTTCGGGTAGAGCCGGCGCAGCCGCAGCTGGGCGGAGTCGGGCAGCTGCATCGGCCCGATCCGCAGCTGGGTGCCCGCCGAGGCGACCTCACGGATGCCGAGGCGGCGGCACAGCTGGCGGAACCGGGCGACCTCCAGCAGGTTGCGCACCGGGGTCGGGGGCTCGCCGTAGCGGTCGGTCAGCTCCTCGACGATCGCGGTGAGCGCGGCGTCGTCGGGCGCCTCGGCGATCTTGCGGTAGACCTCCAGACGCAGCCGCTCGCCGTCGACGTAGTCGTGCGGGACGTGCGCGTCGACCGGCAGGTCGACCCGGACCTCCTGCAGCTCCTCCGGCTCGGCCCCGATCTCCCCGCCCGCCTGCTTGCGGAACGCGGCGACGGCCTCCCCGACCAGGCGGATGTAGAGGTCGAACCCGACACCGGCGATGTGGCCGGACTGTTCGGCGCCCAGGATGTTGCCCGCTCCGCGGATCTCCAGGTCCTTCATCGCGACGGCCGCGCCGGAGCCCAGCTCGGAGTGCTGGGCGATGGTGGCGAGCCGGTCGTGCGCGGTCTCGGTGAGCGGGTGGTCGGCCGGGTAGAGGAAGTAGGCGTAGCCGCGGTCGCGGCCACGCCCGACCCGGCCGCGCAGCTGGTGGAGCTGGGACAGCCCCAGGGTGTCGGAGCGCTCGACGATCAGGGTGTTGGCGTTGGAGATGTCCAGGCCGTTCTCGACGATCGTGGTGCAGATCAGCACGTCGAACTCGCGGTGCCAGAACGCGCTGACGGTCCGCTCCAGCAGGTCCTCGTTCATCTGCCCGTGCGCGACGGCGACCCGGGCCTCGGGGACGAGGTCCTGGATCTTCTTGGCCGCGCGGTCGATCGAGCTGACCCGGTTGTGGACGTAGAACACCTGGCCGTCGCGCAGCAGCTCGCGGCGCACGGCGGCGGCGACCTGCTTGTCGTCGTAGGCGCCGACGTAGGTCAGGGTCGGGTGCCGCTCCTCGGGCGGGGTGGTGATCGCCGACATCTCGCGGATGCCGGCCAGGCTCATCTCCAGGGTCCGCGGGATCGGCGTCGCGGACAGGGTCAGCACGTCGACGTGCGCGCGCAGCGCGGTGATGTGCTCCTTGTGCTCGACGCCGAAGCGCTGCTCCTCGTCGACGATCACCAGGCCGAGGTCCTTCCAGCGGATGCCGGTCTGGAGCAGCCGGTGCGTGCCCACGACTACGTCGACCTGCCCGTCGGCGAGCTTCTCGATCGTCTCCCGCGCCTCGGCCGGGTCGGTGAACCGCGACAGCCCGCGCACGGTCACCGGGAACTGACGCATCCGCTCGGAGAACGTCGACAGGTGCTGGGTGGCGAGCAGCGTCGTCGGGACGAGCACGGCGACCTGCTTGCCGTCCTGCACCGCCTTGAACGCCGCCCGCACCGCGATCTCGGTCTTGCCGAACCCGACGTCGCCGGAGATGACGCGGTCCATCGGGACCGGACGCTCCATGTCCCGCTTGACCTCGTCGATCGCCGACAGCTGGTCGGGGGTCTCGGTGTAGGGGAACGCGTCCTCGAGCTCGCGCTGCCACGGGGTGTCCGCGCCGAACGCGTGCCCCGGCGAGGCCTGGCGGGCCGCGTAGAGCTGCACCAGACCGGCCGCGATGTCCTTGACCGCCTTGCGGGCGCGGCTCTTGGTCTTGGCCCAGTCCCCGCCGCCGAGCTTGTTGACCGCGGGCTGCTCGCCGCCCACGTAGCGGCTGATCTCGTCGAGGGCGTCGGTCGGCACGAACAGCCGGTCGGCGGGCTGGCCGCGCTTGGAGCTGGCGTACTCCAGCACCAGGTACTCGCGGGTGGCGCCCTGGACGGTGCGCTCCTTCATCTCGACGAAGCGCCCGATGCCGTGCTGGTTGTGGACGACGAAGTCGCCGGGCTGCAGCACCGCCAGGTCGACGGCGTTGCGCTTGCGCGGGGTGGTCCGGCGCGGCGCGGTGTCGAGACCGGCGCGACTGCCGGTCAGGTCGGGCTCGGAGACGACGACCAGCCCCACCTCCGGCGCGGTGAACCCGTTCAGCACCCGCCCGCAGGTGACGGTGACGATCCCCTTCTCCGGGGCGTCGGCCAGCACCGGGACGGCCGCGGCGGGGACCTCCGCCTCGCGCAGCTGCTCCAGCGAGCGGTCCGCGGTGCCCTGCCCGGCCAGCACGAGCACCGCGGCACCGCCGGTGGCGACGTGGGCGCGCAGGTCGGTCAGCGCGCGGTCGGTGTCGCCCCGGTAGGGCTCGATCTCGTGCACGCCCGCCACGACGACGTCGTCGGCACCCGACAGCAGCGGCGACAGCGACACCACGGGGCGGCCGGTCGCCGTCGCGTGGTCGAGCGTGACGCGCAGGTCGCGGTAGGCCGACCCGGAGACGTCGATCGGGGCCTCGCCCCCGGAGCCGGACGCCAGCCAGGACGCCTCCAGGAACTCCTGCCCGGTGCGCACGAGGTCGGCGCAGCGGGTCCGGATGCGCTCGGGGTCGGCGAGCAGCACCCGCGTCCCGTCCGGCAGCAGGTCGGTGAGCGTCTGCATCTCCCCGCCGACCAGCGCCGGGATCAGCGACTCCATGCCCTCGCCGGGGATGCCCTCGGACAGCTTCTCCAGCAGCTCGCGCAGCGGGTTGCGGTTGAGCCCGGCGGTCTCGGGCTGTTCGAGGGCCAGCTCGGCGGCCCGCTCGCGCACGGGGGTGGTGAGCAGCAGCTCGCGACACGGCGGGACGTCGATCCGGGTGACCTCGCCGACCGAACGCTGGTCGGCGACGGAGAACGACCGCACCTCGGAGACCTCGTCGCCCCAGAACTCGACGCGCACCGGATGCTCGGCGGTCGGCGGGAAGATGTCGAGGATGCCGCCGCGCACGGCGAACTCGCCGCGGGTGGTCACCATCTCGGCGCGGCTGTAGGCCAGCTCGACCAGCCGCACGAGGAGCTGCTCGAAGTCGTGCTCCTCGCCGACGGCCAGCGAGACCGGGTCGAGCGTGCCCAGCCCGGGCGCGACGGGCTGGATCAGGCTGCGCGCCGCGGTCACGACCACCCGCGGGGCGGTCTCGGCCGAGGCGAGCCGGCGGAAGATCGTCAGCCGGCGGGCGACGGTGTCCGGGCGCGGGGACAGCTTCTCGTGCGGCAGCGTCTCCCAGCTCGGCAGCACGACGACGGGTGCGCCCGAGCAGTCGTGCACGGTGTCGGCGGCGGCGCCCGGCGCCTCGCCGTGGCCGAGCAGGTCCGACACCGCGGCCGCGAGGTCCTCGGCCTCCCGGTCGGTGGCGGTCACGGCGAGCACCGTGGAGGTCTCGGCGAGCCCGGCGGCGAGCAGCGGGCGCACCGCGGAGGGGCCCTCGACCTGCACGGCAGGGGTCTCACCGGCGCGGGTGTCCGCGGCGCGGGCGGCATCGACGGCGGCACGGAGACCGGCGTCGGACAGGGCGGAGGTGAGCAGACCGGACAGGATGGCCACGACGGCGCTGGCTCCTCGGTGGAGGTGGGCTGGCGGTGCGCGCGGCGGCGGGGGCCGACCGCGGGCAGGGCAGACCCCTGCCCGGGTCGCGGTAGGGCTCCCGACCCGGTCGGGGTGCCGACCCTCGACTTTACGCCTGGCCCGCGCGGCCGCCGACCGCACCGTCGGTGTGCCACGGCACGCCGGTACGGGCCCGCCTCACGGACCGCCCGCCGCCGGTCCCGGGGTGCCCACCGTGCCGCGGACCACGGCCGCGACGGCCGCCTCCGCCCGCTCGGCGACCGTGCCGCCGCCGACCGCGGCGCCGGCGAGGAAGCCGTCGACGTCGAGGGCGCCGTAGCCGTGGGCGGTCGTGACCACCCGCTCCATCAGCGACACCGCCGCGGCCGGGTCGGCGAGTTCCAGGGCCGGGGCGAGCAGGACGTCCCCGATCCGCCGTCCCACGGCCGCGAGGTCGCGGTCGCCCAGTGCCCGCAGCTCGGCGCCGTAGACGAGGTCCAGCCCGACCCGGCGCCCGGTGAGGAACCCGGCATAGGCCCCGCCGACGGCGGCGAGTCGCGAGACCGGGTCGTCCCCGGCCCGCGCGGCCGCGGTCTCCATCTGGTCCGCCAGCTCGCCGGCCGCCGCGGTCACCACCGCGGCCAGCAGCCGGTCGCGGTCGGCGAAGTGCCGGTAGGGGGCAGCCGTGCTCACCCCCAGCCTGCGGGCCAGCACCGCGACCGAGAACCCGCGCACGCCCACCTCGGCCAGCAGGTCGACGCCGGCACGCACGAGTGCGCCCGGCAGGTCGCCGTGATGGAACCTCGCCCGCCGGGCCATGCGCCCTCCTTGCTGTGATCGGGCTATCACATTAGCGTGTAAGTGGGTTATCACTTCGAGTCGGGAGACGCCGTGGACACGCAGGACACCATCACCGGCAGGGTCGTCGCCGTCACCGGCGCGAGCGGGGGCATCGGCGCGGCGACCGCGGTCGAGCTCGGGGCCCGCGGGGCGCACCTGGTCCTGGGGGCGCGTCGGGCGGACCGGCTGGAGGCCGTTGCCGACCGGGTGCGCGCCGCGGGCGGGACGGCGGTCACCGTGCCGATGGACGTACGCGACCGGGCCGACCACACCGCGCTGGTCGACCGCGCACGGGCCGAGTTCGGCAGGCTCGACGTGCTGGTGGCGAACGCGGGGGTGGGCCGGGTCCGTCCGCTCGACGAGCTCCCGGTCGAGGAGTGGGACGAGATGATCGACGTCAACCTGCGCGGCGTCCTGTACGGGCTCGCCGCGGCGCTGCCGGTCTTCCGCGCCCAGCAGGCGGGCCACCTCGTCGTGGTCGCCTCCACGTCCGGCCTGCGGGTCGTCCCCGGTCAGGTCGTCTACGCCGCGACGAAGAACGCCGTCCGGACCCTCTGCGAGGGGCTGCGCCAGGAGGCGGGACCCGCGCTGCGGGTCACCGAGGTATCGCCGGGGTTCGTCGCGACCGACTTCGTCGAGGGCATCGGCGACGAGCGGTTGCGCGCGGACTACCGGGCACAGCGCGACGAGATCGCCCTCGACCCGGCCGCGATCGCCCGCGCGGTGGTCTTCGCGCTCGAACAGCCCGCCGGGGTCGACGTCAACCAGGTCGTCGTCCGGCCGACGGCCCAGGGGTGAGCCCGGCTCAGATCAGCCCGTCGCGCTCCAGGGTCGCCTCGTAGAGGTCGAGCATCCGCTCGTCGTCGCCCTCGGCGGCGGCGGCCGCGTCGGCGTAGGCCTTCTCGAAGCGCTCCTGGTTGGCCCGCCAGGTGCGACGGAAGGTGTCGGCGTCGCGCCGCCAGTAGCCGAGCACGCCGTAGGCGCCGGGCGGCAGGCCGCGCTCGTGGCGCAGGTGCTTGCGGGCGGCCCGGGTCGCGGACGCCTCACCGCCGACGTAGACGTAGCCGGGCCCCTCCGGCAGCACGAGCCCGGCGACGATCTCCGCCAGCCGGCTGCCGGTCTCGCTCGCGGGCTCGCGACGCACCCGGGCCCGCGCGGGGAAGTCGGCCGGCACCTCGTCGACCTCCAGGACGACCTCGGTGTCGATGTCCTCGGGGGTCTCGGTGACGATCCGGGCGAGCGCCGGGAGGGCCGCCGCGTCGCCGACGAGGATCTGCCAGCCGACCCCGGCCGGGCGCTTGAACCAACTGTTCGCGTGCGAGACCTCGATCTCGTCGCCGACCCGGGCCCGCCGCGCCCAGCCCGCGCCGACCCCGCCGGGGTGGCAGACCAGGTCGATGGACGCCCGGGTGCGGCAGGGGCTGACCTCGCGCAGGGTGTACCAGCGACCGTGGTCGTCGCGGCCGCCGTCGGGCAGCGGGAAGTGGAAGACGCAGGCCTCGTCGGGGACGCCGGGCAGGTCGAGACCGGCCAACGCCTCCCCCTCGAGCCGGGCCCGGACGAAGACGTCCGAGACCCGCTGCAGGCCCACCACACGGACCGCCGCGCGGTCCTCGGTCACGACCGACATCGCCACCTCCCCATAGGTGAGGCTCACCTAATCACAGAGAGGAGGGTGGCATCAACCGGACCTTTCGGTCACGGTGTCGCAGAGTCCCTTCTACTACGTTGCATAGTGGACAACCACCCGATCGTGTCCGCTAGCGTCAGCGGGTGTCAGACGGGTGTCGAACCCGAGTCAGCACGGAGGAGCAAGCGGTGATCACGGTCTACCTGAACCGCCGGATCGACGACGACGCGCGCCGCGAGTCCCCGTTCCGGGGCGACTTCCATCTCTACACCGGGATCGGTGGCGCGAACGCCCTCGCCGACCACGCCAAGGACCTCATCGGTCAGGCCTTCGAGGGCATGGACCCGGAGCGCGCCCAGTACGAGATGGACGTCGACGAGTTCATCCGCCGCGTCGAGCCGCTCAAGCACGAGTTCACCAACGGTGAGAAGACCAAGTCGCTCTGCCAGCAGTTCGCCGTCGACTTCGGTGTCGACCCCGAGCGGACCTACTTCGACATCCCGCGGCTGCGCGTCATCCCGGCCGACCAGTTCCTCACCGCCGGCGTGTCCTACAACTACAAGGCGCACCGCGACATGTGGTACGGCCACCCGCAGCAGCTCGTGAACTACTGGACCCCGGTGTACGACGTCGTCGGCGAGAACGTCATGAGCATGTACACCGACTACTTCGACCGCCCGGTGAAGAACGGCTCGAACCAGTACGACTACGACGAGTGGGTCGCCAAGCACCGCACCGCGGCCGCCGGTGAGAAGACCACCGACACCCGTCCGCACCCCCTCCCGCTGGAGGACTTCGAGTCCCGCGGCGAGATCCGGATCGCCGCGCAGTCCGGGGACGTCTTCATGTTCTCCTCGAATCACCTGCACGCGTCGGCTCCGAACACCTCCGACGTCACCCGGTTCTCCTACGACCTGCGCACGATCAACCTCGACGACGTGCGCGCCGGCCGCGGACCGAAGAACGTCGACTCCGGCGCGACCGGCACCACGCTGGGCGACTTCCTGCGGGTCTCCGACCTGGCCCCGCTGAAGGTCGAGGAGTTCGAGGACGCGCTCACGAACGCCTGACCCCGCCCGTCCGACGGCCCGGTGCCCCGCGTGGGTGCCGGGCCGTCGTGCTCTCGACGGCCGGACCGGGTCTGGCTACCGTCGGCCCGATGAGCGGTGAGCTGCGGCCGGTGGACGCCCGCGTCCGGGCCCTGGAGTCGATCCTGGTCGAGAAGGGCTACGTCGACCCGGCCGCGCTCGACGAGATCATCGAGACCTACCAGCACCGGGTGGGCCCGCGGAACGGCGCGCGCGTCGTCGCCCGGGCGTGGACCGACCCGGACTTCGCGGCCCGGCTCGCCGAGGACGCGACCGCGGCGGTCGCCGAGCTCGGCTACGGCGGCCGGGGCGGCGAGCACCTCACGGCGGTGTTCAACGCACCGGGCGAGCACCACCTCGTCGTCTGCACGCTGTGCTCCTGCTACCCGTGGCCGGTCCTCGGTCTGCCGCCGGTCTGGTACAAGTCGCCGGCCTACCGGTCGCGGGCGGTGCTGGACCCGCGCGGGGTGCTCGCCGACTTCGGGACCACCCTCGGCGACGACGTCGCGATTCGGGTCCACGACTCCACCTCCGAGCTGCGCTACCTGGTCGTCCCGCAGCGCCCGGCCGGGACCGACGGCTGGTCGGTCGACGAGCTCGCCGCGATCGTCTCCCGGGACGCCATGATCGGAACCCGGCTGGTGTCGGCGTGAACGGCGCGCACGACCTCGGCGGCGCGATGGGCTTCGGGCCCGTCGAGCCCGAGCCGGAGGACGTCCGGTTCCACGCCGGCTGGGAACCGCTGGTGCTCGCGCTGACCCTCGCCGCGGCCCGCCCGGGCGGCTGGTCGATCGACGAGTCCCGGCACGCCCGCGAGTCGCTCCCGCCGCCGATCTACCTGACGCTGACCTACTACGAGATCTGGCTCGCGGCGACCGAGAAGTTGCTGGTCACCCACGGCCTGGTCGGTGCCGACGAGCTCGAGGCCGGTCGCCCGCTGCGCCCGCGCGCCGACGCGCCCGCCGCACTGGACGCCGGGTCCGTCGCCCGGGTGCTGGCGACCGGCACCCCCACCGAACGCGACGCCGCCGGCCCGCCGCGGTTCGCCCCCGGCGACCGGGTGCGGGCCCGGGTGATGCACCCGCGCGGGCACACCCGGCTCCCCCGCTACGTCCGCGGCCGCAGCGGGACCGTCGAGACGCACCGCGGGACCCACGTGCTGCCCGACGCCCGCGCGCACGGCCTCGGCGAGTGCCCGGAGCCGCTCTACACCGTGGTGTTCACCGGTCCCGAGCTGTGGGGCCCGGACGCCGACCCCACCACGACCGTCTCCGTCGACGCCTGGGAGTCCTACCTTGAGCCCGTCTGACGGCCCGGTCTTCGACGAGCCCTGGCAGGCGAACGCGTTCGCGCTGGCCGTGGCCCTGCAGGACGCCGGAACGCTGGACCGGCAGGAGTTCGCCGAGACCCTGGGGGCCGAGCTGGACACCGGCCTGGACTACTGGGACGCCTGGCTCGCCGCGCTGGAGCGCCTGCTCGACGGGCTCGGCGTCGCCGACCGCGGCGCGGTCGACGAGCGGACCGGCGCCTGGCTGCGCGCCGCCGTCGCGACCCCGCACGGCGCGCCGGTCACGCTCGACGCCGACCCGCTGCGCTCCTAGACGAGGGCCCACACCAGCGCGGCCGCGGCGAACCCGACGACGGACAGGATCGTCTCCAGCACCGTCCAGGTCATCAGGGTCTGCTTCACCGTCATGTTGAAGTACTTGGCGACGATCCAGAACCCACCGTTGTTGACGTGGCTGGCGATGATCGACCCGGCCGACACGGCGACGACGATCAGCGCGAGCTGCGGCTGGCTGTAGCCGCCCGCGGCGACGGTCGGGCCGATGATGCCCGCCGTCGTCACGATGGCGACGGTCGCCGAGCCCTGGGCGATCCGCAGCGCCGCGCTGATCAGGTACGCCGAGGCGATGACCGGCAGCCCGATCGCGGTCATCGAGCCGGCCAGTGCGTCGCCGACGCCGGTGGTCTGCAGGACCTTGCCGAAGAACGCCCCCGCTCCGACGACGAGCAGGATCATCCCGACCGGGCGCAGCGACTCGCCGGAGATGCGGCCGAGCTCGGCCATCGACGTCCCGCGCCGGATGCCGAGCAGGTACAGCGCGAGCAGCACCGACAGCGTCAGCGCGATGGCCGGGGTGCCGAGCAGCACGAGCACGTCGCGGAGCACCGTGCCCTCGGGCAGCGCCACCCCCGCGACGGTCGCGGCGAGGATGAGCACCAGCGGGACCGCGATGATCGAGGAGATGAGCGCGACCGACGGGGGCGCGGTCACCGCGACCGCGGTACCGGCGGGACCGGACGGGCCGGTGGCCGGACCGCTCCCGCCGGGCAGGTCCTCGGGCACGTCGACCTGGACCCGCCGTCCGATGAACGAGCCCCACCAGACGCCGCTGACCAGCCACGCGGGGATGCCGCAGAGCAGGCCCATCGCGATCACCCAGCCCATGCCGACGCCGAGCAGCCCGCCCGCGGTGACCGGCCCGGGGTGCGGCGGCAGGAACGCGTGGGTCATCGACAGGCCGGCGAGCATGGGCATCGCGTAGAGCACCAGCGAGCGGCCGCCACGGCGCGCGGCCACGTAGACCAGCGGCGCGAGCACGAAGATGCCGATGTCGAAGAACACCGGGATGCCGAGCACGAGCCCGGTGATGCCCATCGCGAGCGGCGCGCCCTTCGGCCCGAACAGCCGGAGCAGCCGTTCGGTCAGGGCGTCCGCCCCGCCGGAGCGTTCCATGATCGCGCCGAGCACGGTGCCCAGGCCGATGATCGGGGCGATGTGGCCGAGGATCCCGGCGAACCCCTTCTCGAACAGCGAGTCCGACGCCTTGATCGGGGTACCGACGAACTCGGTGACCGACACGCCCGCGACCAGGGCGACCAGCACCCCGGTCACGATCAGCGCGATGAACGGCTCCAGCCGCAGCCGCATGATCAGCACCAGGAGCAGCGCGACGCTGACGGCGGCGAGGGTGAGCAGGCCGGCCGTGTCGTTCTGCAGCCAGTTCAGGAAGGCCATCGGTGTCCTCCGGTGGGATGGGTGCCCGGTGCTGTCCGGCCGTCGGCCCGGCGGCGCAGCGCGCGGCCGGCCAGCGCGGCGGTGCGCTCCCCGCCGTCGATGGCGAAGGCCCCGTTGACCAGCACGTACGGGATGCCTGCCGCCTGCTGGGCCGGCTCGGCGAAGGTGGCGGTGTCGGTGACGGTGTCCGGGTCGAACACCACCAGGTCGGCGGCCAGGCCCGGCCGGACGCGGCCGCGGTCGGCGAGGCGCAGCCGGTCGGCGGCGCGTCCGGTGAGGTGGTGGACGCACTCCTCCAGGGAGAACAGCCCCAGCTCGCGGCAGTAGTGGCCGAGGTAGCGGGGGAAGGTCCCCCAGGCCCGCGGGTGCGGCTTCGCGCCGACGAGCAGGCCGTCGCTGCCGCCGGTGTGCCGCGGGTGGCGCATGATCGCGCGGACGTTCTCCTCGTGCCCGACGTGCTGCAGGATCCCGGTCCCGAAGTCGTCGCGGAGCAGGACGTCCACGCAGGTGTCGAAGGGGTCCCGTCCGGCAGCGGCCGCGATGTCGGCGATCGTCCGCCCGACCAGCCCGGCGAGCTCGGGATTCGTGACCCCGCTGATCTCGATCGTCTCCCACTCCGCGACGACGCCGTGGCAGCCGTCGGAGCCGTGGACCTCCAGGTCCTCCCGGATCCGGGCGAGCGCCGCCGGGTCGCGCAGCCGCTCACGGGCCGCGTCGACACCACCGGACTGGCACCAGCTGGGCAGGATCGCCGACAACGTCGTCGCGCCGGGCAGGTAGGGGTAGGTGTCGAGGGTGATGTCGACGCCGCGGGCGACGGCGGCGTCGAGCAGCGCGATCAGCTCCCCGGCCCGGCCCTTGTTGGGGCCGAAGTTGAGCGTGGCGTGGGCCAGGTGCAGCGCGCACCCGGACCGCTCGGCGACGTCGACCATCTCGGCGTAGGCCTCCAGCGCGCCCGCGCCGTAGCTGCGGTGGTGCGGGGAGAAGAAGCCGCCCAGCTCCCCCACCGCCGCGCACAGGGCGGCGAGCTCGGCGCCGTCGGCGTACATGCCGGGGGTGTAGGTGAGCCCGGCCGAGAGACCGACCGCGCCCTGGGCCATGCCGGTGCGGACGACGTCGGCCATCCGGGCGATCTCCGCCTGCGTGGCGGGCCGGTCGTCCCAGCCGCAGACCAGCGCGCGGACCGTGCCGTGCGGGACCAGGTAGGCGGCGTTGCCGGCGATGCCCTCGTCGAGCCGGTCCAGGTACTCGGCGACGGTGCGCCAGGTGAGGAAGTCCGCGCCGGGATCGCCGTTCCAGCCGGCGATCGCGCGGCGCAGCACGGGCAGCACGGCGTCGTCGACGGGGGCGTAGGACAGCCCGTCCTGGCCGAGGACCTCGGTGGTCACGCCCTGCGAGACCTTCGCGAGGTGCGCGGGCTCGGTGAGCAGGCGCAGGTCGGAGTGGGCGTGCATGTCGACGAACCCGGGGGCGACGACCAGTCCGGCCACGTCGACGACCCGGTCGGCCCGCCCGGCCGCGTCCGGTCCGACGGCGGCGATCCGGTCGCCCTCGACGAGCACGTCCGCGGTGTACCGGGGCCCACCCGTCCCGTCGACGACGGTGCCGCCGCGCAGCAGTGTGCCCATCAGAAGAATGTCCGGACGAGCTCGACGACCTGCGGGTCCGGATCCGCACCGTCCAGCACCGGGATCCAGCGCCACTTGTCGAACGCGGTGCACGGGTGCGAGAGCCCGAGCCGGACGACCTGCCCGATCCGGACCGGCTCCTCGGTGCGCAGGAACGCGTGCTGGTCGTTGACGGCGGTGACGGTGCCGGTCAGCGGCCGCGACGGCGCCCCGAGGTCGTCGGCGATGCGTTGCGGCTCGGGCAGCCCCTCGTCGAACGGGACGTCGCGCTTGCCCGCGTCGAGCAGCGCCAGGCCGGGCTCGGGGGTGGACACCACCCGGGCGGTCACGTGCATCGCCGAGCGGAACGGGCGCTGCTCGTCGTCGCGGGCCAGCGGGGAGATGCCGCGGTAGAAGCCGTCGTCGTGGACGAGGTAGGCGCCCGAGCGCAGCACGACCCGGGTGCGCGCGTCGGCGAGCCCGGCAAGCGCGGCGACGACCTGGTCGAAGTAGGCGCTGCCGCCCGCGGTGACCACGGCCTCGTCGGTCCCGTAGGACGGGGTGAGCCGCCGGTGCAGCGCGGCGAGGTCGTCGAGGTAGGCGCGGACGGTCGCCAGCGACTCCGCGGACGGGTCGTGCGCGAGTGCCCCCTCGTAGCCGCCGACCCCGGCCAGCACCAGCGCCGGGCTCGCGACGACGGCCGCGGCGACCCGCTCGGCCTCGTCGAGGGTCCGCGCACCGGTCCGCCCGCCAGGGGCCCCCAGCTCGACGGCGACCGCGAGCGGCCGTGCCGGTGATCCCGCCGCGGCGGTCATCGCGGCGACGGCGTCGACCGAGTCGACCCAGCTGAGGACCTCCAGGTCCGGGTCCGCGTCACGGGCGGCGGCGACGGCGCGCACCCCGGCCGGGTCGACGAGCGCGTTCGCCAGCAGCACCCGTCGCACGCCGGCGTCGATCGCGATCCGCGCCTGCCACGGCGTGGCGACGGTGATCCCCCAGGCGCCGTGGCGCAGCTGCAGGTCCCACAGGGCCGGGGCCATCGTCGTCTTGCCGTGCGGGGCGAGGTCGACGCCGTGCGCGGCACACCAGCCGGCCATCCGCTCGGCGTTGGCGTGCAGGGCCGCCCGGTCGAGGGTGAGGACGGGTGTCGCCAGGTCCGACAGCCGCGGCCCACCGGCGAGCCACTCGTCGACGGTGCCGGGCAGCGGCGGGACGGACTTGGCGTACGGTCCGGGCCGTTCGGCGCCGAGCGACGCGTACCGGAGCATCCCGTTCTCCCCCTACGAGCAGTAGCGTTGCGTATTTCGCAGCGCTAGTTGCGTATTCTGGTCGGGCTGTTCTAGCATCGCCGCGACAGATCGGTCAACGACGGCGGAGGAGAACCCAGCAGTGGACATCCCGGGCCGGAGCGCCGTGGTGTGCTTCGGCGAGGCCCTCGCCCTGGTCCCCGACGCGGCCGCCGTCGACGACCCACGGGCCCCCGCACAGGCCGCGGGCGCGGAGGTCAACGTCGCGCTCGACCTGGCCGCCGCCGGAGTCACGGTGGCATGGGTCGGTCGCCTCGGCGCCGACCCGCACGGCGACCTGGTGGCGCGCACGCTCGCCGCCGCCGGGGTCGACACCGGCGGGATCGGCGTCGACCCGGACCACCCGACCGGCCGCTACGCCAAGTCCCCCGGCCCCGACGGCAGCACCGTCATGACCTACCGGCGGGCCGGGTCGGCGGCCTCGGCGGCCGGCCCCGAGCTGCTGGAGACGCCCGCGGTGCGCGACCGGATCGCCGACGCGGACTGGGTGCACGTCGGCGGGATCACCGCGGCCGTGTCGCCGTCCTGTGCCGCGACGCTGGAGACGCTGCTGGCCCACCCGCGCCGGTACCGGGTGTCGTTCGACGTGAACTGGCGCGAGCAGATGTGGCCCGACGGCGACCCCGCCCCGGTGGTCGCGCTGGCCGGCCGGGCCGACGTCGTCCTGGTCGGCGCGGACGAGGCGCAACGGGTGTTCGGCACCGACGACCCGGCGCGGCTGCGCGCACTGCTGCCCGATCCGGAGCTGGTCGTGGTCAAGGACGGTCCTCGGCGCGCGCTGGCCGTGCACCGCGACGGCGCGGTCACCGAGCGCGCGGCGCTGGTCGTCGACGTCGTCGAGCCGGTGGGGGCGGGCGACGCGTTCGCCGCCGGTCTGCTCACCGGCCTGGTCCGCGGCGAGGACGTGGGCCGCTGCCTGCGCCGCGGCCACCTCGGCGCCGCCGCGGTGCTCGTCGTCCCCGGGGACTCCGCCGCTCCGCTGCCCGAGCATCTGCTCGACCTCGACGACGACGCCTGGGCGGCCCTGCGCGTGACCGCCGACCGGTGGGCCGGGTGAGCACCAGCCTGACCAAGGCGCTGCGGATCCTGGTGCTCCTCGGCGAGGGCCCGGCCTCGCTCGACGAGCTCGCCACGGCGCTCGAGGTGCACAAGACGACCGTCCTGCGCCTGCTGCGCACCCTGGCCGACGAGCACTTCGTGCACCGCGACGACCACCACCGCTACCGGCTCGGCTCGCGGCTGTTCGAGCTGTCCTCGCGCGGGCTGGACCAGCGCGAGGTGCGCACGGTCGCCGCACCGCACCTGCAGGCGTTCAACCGGGCCCACGGCCACACCGTGCACCTGTCCGAGCGCGACGGCGACGAGATCGTCTACATCGACAAGCTGGAGTCCCTCGACAACGTGCGCATGGCGTCGCGGGTCGGTCTGCGCGGACCCGTGCACTCCACCGCCGCCGGGAAGGTGCTGCTCGCCGACCTGTCCGCCGCCGAGCGGAACCGGGTGCTCGACGAGATCGACTTCCCCACCCGCACCCCGAACACGATCACCGACCGCGAGACCTACCTGGCCGAACTCGCCCGCGTGCGCGAGCAGGGCTGGGCGCAGGACCGCGAGGAGAACGAGGCCTCGATCAACTGCATCGGGGCGCCGGTCCGCGGACCGGCCGGAACCGTCGTCGCGGCGGTGTCGGTGTCCGTACCGACCATCGTCGCCGGCTACGACCAGCTGATGGAGCTGGTCCCGTCACTGCTGGCCGTCACCGGGACGATCTCCCGCGACCTCGGCTGGCGCCCGACCCGAGAGGAACCCCCCGTATGAGCACGACCGCCGACGGCGCCGTCTCCACCCCCGACGCGCCCGCGCCGGCGCACACCTTCAGCCAGGGCGTCCGCCGGGGCGGGCTGCTGCAGGTCTCCGGCCAGGGCCCGATGGACCCGGCCACGAAGCAGTACATCGCGCCCGGCGACGTGCACGCCCAGACCTTGCGCACCCTGGAGAACGTCCGTGCCATCCTGGAGGCGGGCGGCGCGTCCGTCGGCGACGTCCTGATGTTCCGGGTGTACCTCACCGAGCGGGAGCACTTCACCGCGATGAACGAGGCCTACGGCGAGTTCGTCTCCCGCTACGTCCCGGAGGGCGCCGCGCTCCCCGCGCGGACGACGGTCTTCGTGGGCCTGCCCCACGCCGAGATGCTGGTGGAGATCGACGCCCTGGCCGCTCCCGCCGCGTAGTGCTCGTCGAGACGCACGTTCTCGCCCCCGGCAGGGCGGAAACGTGCGTCTCGCGTGCGTCGAGCGTTGCGAACCCGTGCCGACGACCACGGGAACACGACGGCCGGCGTGGTCGTGCCCCAGAGACGGGCCTGCTGCTCGACCTCGCGCTGGATCAGCGCGCGTAGCGCAGCTCCGCCCGCGCCCGGGCCTTCGCCGCCTCCACCTCGCGGTCTTTCGGCGGGGCGCTGGTGGTGAGCCCGTCGAGCAGCTCCCTGGTCGCCTCGGCGACGGCGGCGACCGCCTTCTCGAACGCCTCGGCGTTGGCCTGCGAGGGCTTCGCCGCCCCCGAGATCTTGCGGACGTACTGCAGCGCGGCGGCATCCACCTCGTCGGGCGTGGCCGGCGGCTCGAAGTTGTGCAGGGTCCGGATGTTGCGGCACATGGCTCCCCCTGGAGACGTCGACGGCCCGCCCCGCGACCGTAGCGCGGAACGGGCCGTCGGCCGAGCGGTCCTACTTCACGACGTGCATCGACCCGTCGAGCTCCCCCGCCGCCTGACGGCGGTTGAGCACCGCGAGCCGGGTGAAGGAGTTGTCGAACGCGTCCTGGGTGAGTCCGCGGTTCCGGTACTCGGTGGCGAGCTGCTCCGCACCGGCCGGGATCGTCCAGGACGCCTCGAAGCCGAGCTCCTTGCGGGCCCGGGCGAAGTCGACCCGGTAGCTGCGCGGGTCGTTGCCGGCCTCGCCGGTGATGTTGAGCGTCGAGCCGGGGACGGCGTCGATCACGGCCTGCGCGATCTCGGCGACGGTCCGGTTGTTCCGCTCGGTGCCGACGTTGTAGGCCCGGGCCCGGACGACGTCCGCCGGAGCCGCCAGCGCGGCGACCACGGCGCCGGCGATGTCCTCGGCGTGCGCCAGCGGGCGCCACGGGGTGCCGTCGGAGAGCACCGTGACCTCGTTCGTCAGGATCGCGCGGCCGACCAGGTTGTTCAGCACGATGTCGGCGCGCAGCCGCGGCGAGAACCCGAACGCGGTCGCGTTGCGCATCGAGACCGGCACGAAGTCGGCGTCGGCGAGCTCGGCCAGGTCGTCCTCGACGCGGACCTTGGAGATCGCGTACGGGGTGACCGGCTTGAGCGGGGCGTCCTCGTCGACGAGGTCGTCGCCGGACTGGGCGCCGTAGACCGAGCAGGTGGAGGCGTAGACGAAGCGGCCGACGCCGGCCTCCTTCGACAGCCGGGCCAGCCGGGTCGACGCGTGGTGGTTGATGTCGTAGGTGATCTCCGGCGCGAGCGAGCCCAGCGGGTCGTTCGACAGCGCGGCCATGTGGACGACGGCGTCGAACCCGGAGAGCTGCTCCACGGTCACGTCACGGAGGTCGGTGCTGAAGCCCTCGACGTCGGGGGTGTCCAGCGAACCCAGCACGCAGTCGGCGAACAGCCCGGAGTCCAGGCCGGTCACCTCGTGACCCGCGGCCGCCAGCAGGGGCGCCATCACGGTCCCGAGGTAGCCCTGGTGCCCGGTGAGCAGTACGCGCATGTATGTCCCTTTCTCGGAGTGTGTGCGGGGTCAGAAGCCGCCGGGTTCGGAGCCGACCATCGGCGCCGGCGACAGCGTCAGCTTCTGGACGTGGAAGCCCTCGGCGTAGCGGGCGTGGCACTGCACGCCACGCACCCTGGCCAGGCCGCGGAAGGTCTCGTCGTCGAACCAGGTCCGGGCGCGCTGGCTGCCGTAGTGCTCGTGGAGCTTGGCGATCTTCTCGGTGAGCACCGGCTCCGACAGCGGGAGGAAGACCGTCGGCTGGGCGAGGTCACCCTCCCACTTGAGGATCTCGTAGCCGAGCGTCAGGTGGTCGCGGAACGCGGTCGGGATCATCTGCGACAGCGTCCGGTGGTCCTGGTGGGCGTCGTGCGGCGACGGGCCGATCACCAGGTCCGGCTCGCTGCGGCTGCGCAGGTCCTCCAGCGCCATCTTCGCCCGCTCCCAGTGCTGCGGGACGCGGCCGTCGGGCAGGTCCATGACGATGACGTCGAGGTGCGCGCCGGGGGTGAACGCGGCCAGCGCGGCCCGCTCCTCCTCCTCGCGCAGCGACCCCGCACCGGTCAGGACCAGCGCGGTGACGTGCACACCCGGGTAGGCACGGCACAGCTCCAGGAGCATCCCGCCGGCCCCGATCGGGATGTCGTCACAGTGGGCGCCGAGCAGCAGGATGCGGTCCAACCGCTCGGGCAGCAGGTTCAGCACGGTCTCTCGTTCCCCCCGGAGTTCCGCGAGCAGTGGTCGTTCGTACCGACGTCTCGCTCAGTCGCGCTGGTGGCTGCTGCGGTGCATCTGGGCGATGGCTGCCTGCAGCGGGTCCTGGTCGGCCTCGTGGGACTCCCACAGCATCCACGGCCGCGCACCGCTCTGGTACGCCGCCTCCAGCGCGTTGCGCTCCTTGACGGTGTCGGCGGGCTGCCAGAAGCCGCGGTGCCGGTAGGCCGACATGCGGCCCTTGCGCGCGAGCGGGGCGGCGGCGTCGGCGATCAGGTCGCAGTCCTTCTCCAGGTAGTCGAAGACCTCCGGCCGGAACATGAGATAGCCGCCGTTCTCCCAGATCGGCATCTCCTGCAGCGTGGTGATCGACTCGAGCCTGCCGTTGTCGTCGACGTCGACGCAGTGGAACGCCGACTGCGGCGGCACCGCCATCAGCTGCCCGACGGCGTCGGTGCCGGCGAACTGCTCGACCATCCGGTCCAGCGGGGCGTCGGTGAGGACGTCGGCGTAGTTCGCGTGGAACATCTCCTCGTCCTTGACCAGCGCCTTCACCCGGCGCAGGCGCTCACCGATCGGCGAGTCCAGACCGGTGTGGACGAACGTGATGTTCCAGTCCTGGACGTCGCTGCCCATGAGCTCGACCTCGCCCTGGTGCAGCACGAAGTCGTTGGACTCGGTCTCGTCGTAGTGGAGGAAGTAGTTCTTGATGTGGTGCGCGCCGTAGCCCAGGCACAGGACGAAGTCCGTGTAGCCGAAGTGGGCGTAGTAGCGCATCACGTGCCAGATCAGCGGCCGCGGGCCCACCGGGTGCATCGGCTTCGGGAGGTCGGAGGCGCCGTCACGCATCCGCATGCCGTAGCCACCGCAGAACAGGACGACCTTCACGTCAGACCACCTCGAGCGACGGGATCGGGAAGACCAGCGTGCCGCCCCACTCACGGACGTAGGACAGCTGCTCGATCAGCTCGGTGCGCAGGTTCCAGGGCAGGATCAGGACGTGGTCGGGGCGGTCCTGCGCGATCCGCTCCGGGGCAGAGATCGGAATCCGGGTCCCCGGCGTTAGCCGCCCGTGCTTGTACGGGTTGCGGTCGACGGTGTACTCGAGCAGGTCGGGCCGGATGCCGCAGTAGTTGAGCAGGGTGTTCCCCTTGCCCGGGGCGCCGTAGCCGACGACGCGCTTGCCCTGGCGGCGGGCGTCGATGAGGAAGGCGACGAGGTCGTCGCGGATGGTGGAGACGGCCTCGGCGAACCCGTCGTGGCCCTCCGGCGTGTGCAGCCCGGCCGCCGCCTCGGCGGCCAGGACCTCGCGGACCTTCGCGCTCGGCTCGCCGGCGATCTCGGTCGGGCGCGCCCACATGCGGATCGAGCCGCCGTGGGTGTCGAGCAGCTCGACGTCGACCAGGGCCAGCCTGCCCGCGGCGAGCGCCCGCTGCCCGGTGAGCAGCGTGTAGTACTGGAAGTGCTCGTGGTAGATCGTGTCGAACTGCTTGCGCTCGACGAGCGTGAGCAGGTGCTGGACCTCGATGGAGACCCAGCCGTCGTCGGCGACCATGGCGCGCAGGCCCTGCGCGAAGCCGACGACGTCGGGGATGTGGGCGAACACGTTGTTGCCGCAGACCAGGTTGGCCGGGCCGTGCTCGGCACGCACCCGGGCGCCGGTCTCCGGGGTGAGGAACGCGGTGAGCGTCGGCACGCCCTTCTCCCGGGCGGCCTCCCCGACGTTCACGCTCGGCTCGACCCCCAGGCAGCGGATGCCCTTCGCGACGACGTGCTGCAGCAGGTAGCCGTCGTTCGACGCGACCTCGACGACGAACGAACCCGAGTCCAGCCCGGCCCGCTGCTGCGCGGAGTCGACGAAGCGCCGGGCGTGCTCCACCCACGACGAGCTGAACGAGGAGAAGTACGCGTACTCGGAGAACGTCTCCTCCGGGCTGATCTCCGGCGGCAGCTGGGCGAGCAGACACGAGTTGCACACCCGCACGTGCAGCGGGAAGGTTTGCTCGGGCTGCTGTGCCGTCTCCTCGGTGAGGAACAGCTCGCAGGGCGGCGTCGCACCCAGGTCGCAGAAGCTGCGCAGGTCGGTCGTGCCGCAGAGGCGGCACGACAACGCGGTTCCGGACCCGATCGACGACGTTGTCCCGGAAGCATCCGTGTTCAGCACGCAGCGAGTCTGACAACTCGACGCGCGGGCGGCACGCCCGGGGTGAATGTCACCCATTCGTGGGTGTTTGTCCGTGATCAGGACCACCTGCGCGCGGCGCGCGGGGCGGGTGCGCTGCGAGGACGCCGTCGCCCACGTGTCACGATGGCGGGGCCCCACGATCCGCCGTGGTGTAACGGCAGCACCTCGGATTTTGGTTCCGATGGTCCAGGTTCGAATCCTGGCGGCGGAGCAAGCCGCTGACATGCGAAACGGCCCGGCAGGGTCTCCCCCGTCCGGGCCGCGGTCCGCCCCTGACATCCGGTTCTGACATCAACCGCCCTCGCCGAACAGGCCGTCCATCCGCGAGGCCATCCGGCGCTTCGAGTCGTCGAGGACGTGGGCGTAGGTGTTCATCGTGATGCCGATCGAGCTGTGTCCCAGCAGCTCCATGACCTCCCGGTCCGACGCACCCTCCGCCAGCAGCAGGGTCGCGCAGGTGTGCCGGAGGTCGTGCACGCGCGAGTGCGGCACCTCCGCCTTGGTCAGCAGCCGGTCGAACGCCCGGTTCACCGAGCGGGGGTCCACGGGCTGGCCGGACGTCGACACGAAGACCAGGTCCTTGGGCTGACCGGCCACCCGACGCTGCTCACCGGCAGCCCTCCCCCGGTTGATGTCGGGCTGCCGACGCAGGGCCGCCACGCACACGGACGGCAACGTAAGGACACGCCGCGACCGGGCGCTCTTGGGCTCACCGAAGACGAACACGCCGTCGAGCTTCTGCACCGTGCGCCGGACCCGTAGCGTTCCCGCGTCCAGGTCGACATCCGACCAGCACAGCCCCAGCACCTCGCCGCGCCGCAGGCCGGTCGTCAGCAGGATCAGCCAGAGCGCCGCGAGCCAGTGGGTGTTGGCGACCCGCAGGAACTTCCGCGCGACCTCAGGTGAGAGCGGCGTGATCTCCGGCGGGGTCGCCCGCGGCGGGCTGACCAGCTTGGCGACGTTGCGGCCGATCAGCTCGTCCCGGACGGCGTGTTGCAGCGCGCTGCGCAGCACGGCGTGGATGAACTGGATCGTCCGAGGCGAGAGCACACGGCCGCTCTTGCCCTTGGTCCGTGCGAGCGTGGCCATCAGGCCGCGGACGTCGGACGGGCTGAGCCGGTTGAGCTTCTTCCGGCCGAGGTGCGGGGTGATGTAGTCCCTGACCAGAACCCGGTACCGGGCGAAGGTCGACGGGCGCAGGTCGTGCACCGCGATGTGGTCCAGCCAGTACGTCAGGTACTCGTCCAGCCGCATCGCCGAGGACTCCGACGGGACCCCCTTGCGGTTGTTGTCCAGCAGCTCCAGCCGCTTGTCGTTGGCCTCGTCCCAGGTCCGGCCGTAGACGAACTTCCGGCGACGTTGTCCCGTCGGGGTGAGGACGTACACCGCGGCCTGGTAGCGCCCGTCCGAGCGCTTGACCACGGTGCCCATGCCGTTGCCGCTCGCGGCCGGCCATCAGGACGCCTCCCGGCTCTCCTGGACCAGCCGGAGGGCGTACTCGTGCACGGCGCTCACCGGGATGCGACGCAGCTTCCCGATCTTCACCGAGTCGATCTCCCCGGCGATGATCAGGTCGAAGACCTTCGAGCGGCCGACGTGCAGCGCCTCCGCCACCTCCTGGACGGTCAGCAGCACGCGTTCCATCACGCCCCCTCCCCCGCTCGTGTCGTCCGGCTCTGCCTCTGCTCGCGTCGTCGTTCGGCGATGCCGAGTGCGATCTCCCGTTCGGCGTCGTTGCGGTGGCCGATGTGCACGACGGCCCAGTCGTTGACCACTAGCACCGCATCCGCGTCGGTGGGGGTGTCGAGGGCGGCGAGGGTTTCGCCGAGGCGGTAGGTGCGCCGGTCGCCGCGGATCGCGCCGAAGGTCGTGGAGTAGGCGCGGGATTTGGTGAGGAAGTGGCCGCGGAACCCGAGCATGTGCGCCCACCGGCGCAGGTTCAGCCCCTCGTACTCCTCCCGGCCGCCGAGCTCCCACGCCGTCTCGATCAGGCGCCGGTGGTGCGCTGTGATGTCGAGGTGCTTCACGTGCGCGATGTCGCGGATCGGTCGGTCGGTGGCCTCGGACTTGCCGGTGCCCTTGGTGGCGTACTTGGCGACGTAGGAGGCCAGGGCTGAGTCGGTGATCTCGCCGGCGTCGTTCTCCAGCGCGGCCGCGGTCGTGCTGGTGATGGGGCGGATGTCGACCTGCGTGCCCCACGCGAGCACCTGCCGGGTGCCGTCGGGCCGGTCGACGGTGAGCGACACGTCGTGTGCTGCGTCCCGGATGGCCGCGTGGAGCGCGTCGGCGGTGATCCCGGCTGGTGGTGCGGTCCAGGGGCCGTCGGGGCCGTCGAGGCGGACGACGGCGTGGAAGTGGACCAGTCCGCGGCGTTGGTACTCGGCGACCTTGGCGTAGGACAGCCGGGCGTGATCCCGGAAGTCGCGGACCCGGACGCCGAGGACCTGGGCGAGCAGGCGGCGGAGGCGGATGGCGAAGCGGTTCCACAGGACTCCGGAGTGGGCCTGCCAGAGCACGGCGCCGATGTAGTCGTGGGTGTCGGGGTCGAGGGCGCAGCCGATGCGGGGGTCGTCGCGGTGGTGCTTGTCGCCGCAGCGGCAGGGGATGACGAGGCCGCGGGCGGTGACCCGGCGGGTGTGGACCGGCCCGAACGAGGGCGCGGTCAGCGTGACGAACAGCCGCGGGTGCGCTGCCGCGGTGTCGGGGACGCCCTTTCCGCCGGCCATTCCGGAGCGCAGGAGGTGGTAGGCGTCGGAGGCGTAGCGGTCCGAGCACGCCGGGCACACCGACGCCCGTCGGTTGCCGCACGGGGCGAGGATCTCGCCTTCCCGCTCGGCCAAAACGGTGCCGGTGGCCCGGTCGTAGATGCGGGATGAGCCGGTGAGGTGGATGGGGGCGGCGCATCCGCCGATGGCGGTGACCTCCCGGCGCCAGGTCTGGAAGTTCTCCGAGCGCAGCAGGTGGGACAGGTCGTGGTCGTGTGGGGTGCTGGTGGCAGCCGTCATCACGGCACCCCTCCGAGGGACGAGTGAGTGGGTGTGGGGTGGCGCCGGCCCCGCCGGGAGCTGGACTCACAACGGCGGAGCCGGGCCGGATCACCGGGGTCAGCGGCGGTGGAGGCGGTGTTCGTGCTCGATCTCGACCGGGCCGGGTGTGTAGCCGTGGTAGCGGGCCAGAAGGCGGGCGGCGGCCCGGTAGCTGGAGGCGTGGCCGACGAGTGCGCCGTGGTCGTTCTCGACCCGGTAGCGGCCGCCATCGCGCAGCACAGTCCCGCCCTGCCCGGTCGTGCCCAGGCAGACCAGCGCCTTACCGGGCTCGACCACGTCGACGCCGATCAGCCCGGTGGAGCGCTGCGGGGCCTTGGTGGGCTCTGGTGCCCGAGTGGATTCCGGGATGGGCCGCAGGTGGTCCCAGCGCGACACCATGTCCCGGGTCGCCTTGGGCACGAGCACGGAGCGAGCCGGGCCCTCGGAACCGGCGTGGTGGACGTGGTGGGTGCCGCCGAGGCGCAGGTGTCCGGTGTCGAGGAGCTGTGTCACGGTGTCCCCGTCATGCCGGGCCAGTCCATCGGCGCAGCCCGGACGGGCCGGGTCCGCCCGCAGGACCAGGCCGGTGCGCTCAATGACGAACAGGCCCGGATCCTGGGCCAGGGCGACGACCCGGGCGACCTCCCGCGGGTCCTGCGTCGCGACGGGCCCGTGGTCGGTGGTCTCGATGACGGCCGGGTCCCCGAACAACGCGCCCTGCACGGTCTCGGTGTGGGCGGTCATGCCGACCACCACCAGGTGGCTCGGGCCTCCCATGACCATTCCCGGGCGAGCTGACGCACGACGTACCACTCCGCCACGGCCGCCCCGGCGAGGACGACCCAGAACCAGCCCGACGCCGACCCGAGATAGAGCCAGGTCCCGCCGACGATCAGAGCGAAGAGAAGGGTGAACCTGAGCCAGGTCCGCAGTACCCATGCGGTGGTGGTGCCCATCAGGCGGCCCCCCGCTCGGTGTCGAGGTCGATCACGTCCGCGTCCGGCGGGGGCGTGCAGCGCTGGACCAGCTCGGTGATGTCGTCGTCGGAGACGAACGCAGCCCGAAACCGGACCGGGAGGCGCGACCCCTTGTCGATGACGAACCCGATCCCCGCATGCCGGGCGTCGCCGGGGATCTCCTCGGCCAGCGCACCCCGCTCCCGAGCCCCCTCCCCGAGGACCATGTCGACGTGGGAGGCGGCGGTGACGCCGAGGCAGATCCGCTGGGTGAACAGCTCCCGCACGTCCACGACGTCCTTGGAGGGCTCCTGTAGGTAGCCGTGGACGGCGAACAGCGACGCCCGCCCCTGCGTCATCACCTCCGCCAACAGTCGCAGCGCATCCCGCACACTCGACCGGTCGCCGTAGGCGGTGAGCATGGCCATCTCGTCGATGACCAGCAGCTCTACCGGCGTCGCCGGGCTGGGGGTGCAGGCGCGGATGTTCTGGTCGCGCATGTCGTCCTGCCGGTCCCGCATCGCGTCCCGGAACTCGGTCAGCAGCTCCAGGGCGGCGGGCATGGTGGTGGCGTAGCGGTGGAACAGCGGCGCGCCCTGCTCGGTCTCCACCCCACCCTTGAGATCGACCATCCACACGCGGACGATGCCGTCGCGGATGCACGGCCCGACCCCGCGCAGGGTCGACCACAGGACTGAGCCCTTGCCTGCTCCGGAGGCGCCGGCGACCAGACGGTGTCCGCCGATGACGGGTGCGGTGAAGGGTTCGCCGCGCTCGTTGTCCCCGATCTCCACCGCACCCAGGTCCACGTCGTCGACCTGCTCGGGGATGTCCGGGGCGGGGATGGTGCGGGTGAACGGCAGCTCCCACTCGATGACGATCGCGACCACGCCCGGTCGGTGGCGGGTGATCGCGACCCGGTGCGCGATCAGGGCCTCCCAGAGGATCGAGGAGCGTTCCTGCCAGTAGGCGACGTCCTGCCCGCGGACCATGCGCACGTAGACGGTGTCGATCGATCGCGACGACGACCGGACCCGCAGCACCCGCGGGACGAGCAGGTCGCAGGTGTGGCGGTGCTCCTTCGTGAGTCCGCAGTCGGACATGAGCTGCGCCCAGCGACGGCCGCGGTAGACCGTCCAACGGCGCCAGGTCGCCCGTAGAGCCGGTGCGGCGAACCGGTCGAAGCTGGCCGGGTGGGCACGGCCCCACACCGCCACAGAGACGACCAGGACGGTCAGGAAGACCGCGGTGACAATCGGGCCGAGCATCAGCGCCAGCCCCAGGACGACCAGCGGGACGGCGACGAACCCAGGATGCCGCGCAGTCCAGGCCAGCGCCTGGAACTCCCGCCCCGGCGGCCGAGACGCACGACCCACATGGGTCCGAGCCGGGCCGTTCATACGAGTTGCAGAGCTACTACGCTTGTTCACTGCTACCAGTCCTCACGAGATTGTGAGGCTTATTCAGGGTGATCATGAAGTGCGGTGTTTCTCCAGGTCGGGACCGCAGCCAGGTCGGGACCGCAGCGAGGTAGCCCGCCAGGCGGCCCTGAATAAGCCTCTGTGTGTCGGGTAGCAGGAGGCTTATTCAGGCCCCGTGAAATAACGATCTAGCCCGGCGTGTCGGGTTGGGCGACAGCCCGTCCATCGCGAATATTGGTTTGCCGAATCAATCCGAGATGAACGGGCTGCCGCAGTATGTACTATACCACTGGTTTCCGGCGTGATGAAATTCAGGATCTTGTCGCTATAGTGTATGAGCAGGATCAGCGGGACGCGACGGAGGCACGTTTGCCTTGGCCGCCGGTTCTGGGGTTGTTCTGGTCGGTGGTGATCACGTTGGCGTATCTGCGCGGGAATCGTGTGCAGTGGGAGTTGGCGGAAACCTATGGGGTGTCGCAGTCGACGGTTAGTCGAGCGATCACGGGGGTGACACCGTTGCTGGCACAGGCGCTGCGGAGTGTCGTTCCGACGGCAGAGGAGCTTCGTGCCGATCGGCAGTACATCATCGATGGAACCTTGCTGCCCTGCTGGTCATGGGCCGCGGTGCCGGGTCTGTGGTCGGGCAAGCATCGCACCACCGGCGTCGTCGTCCAGGTCGCAGCCACCCTGGAAGGGCAGCTGTCGTGGATCTCCGACCCGACCCCAGGCTCCCGACACGACCTATATTGAGGCTTATTCAGGATGATCATGAAGCAAGGCGCTTCCCCAGGCCAGCGTCTCAACGCAGCAGTCTGTTGAGCGTCCCTGAATAAGCCTCATTGCCTCGACCAATCCGGCGCCCTCGACCACCTCGCCACATACTCCCCGATCGGCGATAAAGGATACATCGGGCGCGGCATGCTCACCCCGTTCAAAAAACCACCCGGCCGGGAACTTCTCGACTGGCAAAAAACATTCAACAAGAGCCTCAACCACACACGCGCCACCATCGAACGAGTCATCGCCCATATCAAAACGTGGAAAGTTCTCCACACAGACTACCGGCGGCCCTACGCCACATTTAAAACGACAATCTCGGCAGTCATCGGACTCATCTTCTACACACTTACCTGACGGAGCCTGAATAAGCCTCAAGATCGGAGCAGGGTCTCGCCGGGCCGGCACATACTGAAAGAACTTATCCTGCACGTCTCGGGGAACAGTGGCTCCCTGCCCCGGGGCAACGTTGGTTGCACCACAGGCGACGACGGCGTCATTAGCGGCTGCCATAGCATTCGATGCATTTACAAGCAGGCCGGACGTCATGAGCACGATAACAGCTGCTGACAAGGAAAGCTTGTGCTTCAAAGTTGTCGTCTTCATGAAACTCCTCCAGTTCGACTAATCCATCTGATCGGCCTGCTGCTCGGAATGTGGTTCATGAGATCGGGCTGCGTTAACAGGATTCGACGCCATCGAAGCGGCCCGGAGTCCCCTGGATTGGGAAGGCGTGAGAAACCTGCTGTCCGGGTTTGGCGATAAGACACTCGCTGTCCGGAGCGAACGCAATCAGGAACTTGACGCGTTGAGTTACCGCGCAGTTGTTGGTGGCCCGGACGTCTGTGTTACGAGTCCCTCCTTGTCGAGGGAAACGTCGACGCACGCAGGTGGAGGCGCTTGCTCTGTCCGAGCCTGCTTGCCGGAGGGGTTCCGATTCATGATGAAGCCGTCAGGATCGACCGACTTGTCCACGATATACCGATCACCCCGGGGTGTGGCGATGAACGTTGTGCCGTCCGGCTTGGTCAGTTCTACCTGTTCACTGGGAGGCTGGGGCTCATCTCCCTGAGCTGGCACTGAAAAGCCCAGCACCATTGATGAGGTCAGTGTCAGCAGAATTCCGGTGCACTTGCGCATCGTTACCAATCCTTCGGCCCGAGATTACTGGCCCTGGACGGGCCCCTGCCTGCAAGCGGGTCTTCAGGAGCCCGTTCCCTGGCTGGGAGGGATGTCGTTGCGACGACGACATTGGACCGGTTTCAGTAACCGGCGCAATAGAGGCAGAATGCTCATTACCTATACGGGCTAGTGACGTCAACCATGTGAGCTATAGTTGTCGACTTTACGTGAGCTCCTACGCTAAGCAGCTCTGGTTCTTCTGGGCGATGGCCCCGCCCCTCGCCCGGGCAATCGATGTCGCAGACTGGACGGCATTCGTGATCCTCGACGGGTGGATCTGCGCCCGATCCGCCCTAGCCCGGACACGACGGGCAAGGGCGCGTCGCGGCAGTGCAGACCACCATGATCGCCAGCACCTGGCCAAGCTGCACCGGCGCAATGGCCGCCGGGAAGCACCTGCTGGACTCCTCGAACCGGACGAGACCTTCGAGCAAGGCGTCGTCGGAGGGATCTGCGAAGAGACCGGCGTGACTGCCGTCGTTGACGACCTCGGCGGGGTCTACAAGAACACAACCGTCGGCGTCGTCGTCGAGATCGTCTACCGCTGCCGCTTCGTCTCCGGCGCACCGACGGCGACCGCGCAATCACAGCGAGCCGAGCAGCTCATGGCCAGCGAAGTCGAAGAGCGCATGATGCCCGCTTACGCTGTCCGAGCCCTCGACATGCTCACCACAGAACGCCGTTCACGGGTCCACGACGGACCCATCGCTCATCCCGCTTTACCTGCATTAACCGCACCGTCGGGCGGCCACAGCGCTCCCTGTGTCTAGATTCTCCACTCAGTATCAAGATGGCGCCTACGGCGCCGCTGCGTGCCCACCTAGTTTTGAACCGCCCACGACCACGGCCTTGTTCTATCCTCGCCGTTACCGCATCTGCCCGAACGGAGCTTTCGAGTGAATACCCCGAAATTGATACAGGCCACCGTTGACCTCAAGATTCTAAAGGTGGCCGGCACCTGGGAGCCAGATACCGCCGAGCGGACTGCAGCTTGGGAACTTTACGTCGAACTCGTTACGCGAGTGGGCGTGGCTCCGTTATTCAATGGCCTGTCCCGAGAAGCGCTAGATAGCCTGTACTCACTATTCCGCGTCACTCGCGAGATCCTCGTGCGCAACGGTCCGACAGTCGCTCGTCCAAAAAACGACAATAGACTCAGCTTTGGCTACCTTGCTGTCGGAATGCTCAATGTACTGCTGCGTCCATTTCTGTCTTACTGGAGGCTTATTCAGGCTCCGGCAGGTAAGTGTGTAGAAGATGAGTCCGATGACTGCCGAGATTGTCGTTTTAAATGTGGCGTAGGGCCGCCGGTAGTCTGTGTGGAGAACTTTCCACGTTTTGATATGGGCGATGACTCGTTCGATGGTGGCGCGTGTGTGGTTGAGGCTCTTGTTGAATGTTTTTTGCCAGTTGAGAAGTTCCCGGCCGGGTGGTTTTTTGAACGGGGTGAGCATGCCGCGCCCGATGTATCCTTTATCGCCGATCGGGGGGTATGTGGCGAGGTGGTCGAGGGCGCCGGATTGGTCGAGGCAATATAGGTCGTGTCGGGAGCCTGGGGTCGGGTCGGAGATCCACGACAGCTGCCCTTCCAGGGTGGCTGCGACCTGGACGACGACGCCGGTGGTGCGATGCTTGCCCGACCACAGACCCGGCACCGCGGCCCATGACCAGCAGGGCAGCAAGGTTCCATCGATGATGTACTGCCGATCGGCACGAAGCTCCTCTGCCGTCGGAACGACACTCCGCAGCGCCTGTGCCAGCAACGGTGTCACCCCCGTGATCGCTCGACTAACCGTCGACTGCGACACCCCATAGGTTTCCGCCAACTCCCACTGCACACGATTCCCGCGCAGATACGCCAACGTGATCACCACCGACCAGAACAACCCCAGAACCGGCGGCCAAGACAAACGTGCCTCCGTCGCGTCCCGCTGATCCTGCTCATACACTATAGCGACAAGATCCTGAATTTCATCACGCCGGAAACCAGTGGTATAGTACATACTGCGGCAGCCCGTTCATCTCGGATTGATTCGGCAAACCAATATTCGCGATGGACGGGCTGTCGCCCAACCCGACACGCCGGGCTAGATCGTTATTTCACGGGGCCTGAATAAGCCTCCTGGCACCCAGAGCTAGCGAGCTGGGAGACCCGCCGAGCCCTTGACGTGTCAATCCGAGATCACGAAAGAAGCTGGGAGCGAGATCTCGAGTTCAGGGAAGCTCTCGCCGAGCTCCAGGTCAGCATGCGAGAATTCGTGACGGCGATGGCCAATGCCTGCGATGTGCCCGAAACGATGCGGTTCCACTAGGACTCACTAGCAGGCATACACAATCCCTTCGCCCTTAAAGTAGATAACAGAGTTGCTCATAATTATCTTCAGGGCACGTTGCATCGCCTAGCACTCAATCTGGTTCAGCGCTTCGCAGAACGAGGCGTCGACCGACGCCGAGGCAGAGGAGGTCAACCTGCACGGCCCCGCCTCACCAACGGCCAAAACCCAAAAGTTTCATTCATCCTGGGCAACGTCGCCGCGCACAACGCTAGCGATTTCAGTCGCAATCTCATCGAGCGTATAGGTCGCGGTACTCCGAGCAATTCGATCCACCAAAGTGGGCGAGTACTCAACAATCTCGTCTTTCGTGATCTCGTGCCAGATCGGCAGCATTCGCTGCTTTCCAGCGATCGTCTTGCTGACAATTCCATCTAGCTCGTAGTTTGTCCACCCTTTCCTCAGAAACGACCGCGACAGGATGACGACGCCGAATGAACTCTGAGCCAATCCGTGATCGATTCGCTGGCGGAGACTGTCTCCAATCTTCAGCTCCCGCTCATCAACCCATACTTCGAGCCCGTAGCCCATAAGTGCACTCACAAGTGGGGTTACCACCGTTACCTTGAGGCTTATTCAGGGCCGCCTGGCGGGCTACCTCGCTGCGGTCCCGACCTGGAGAAACACCGCACTTCATGATCACCCTGAATAAGCCTCCTTGTCCTCGCTAGCATGGGAGACGAACACATCCCAGGTCTTGGCGCTGCCATAAATGGCAGGCGGGGGTTCATGAGCGACACCGTCAAGAGGCGCTCGCATTGGGCCCTGCCTAGCGACTGGCAGAGGTGGCGGCTCAACATTAACCGATGACCTCGTAGTTCCTTTCATTCCCGCCATGTCCACAGTCACATACCAGTGGCCACTCTTAGGAACCTGCAGTCGGATTGGCGATCGCTTTACGAGACCCCCAAGATACTTATGCTTGCGACCGTTCTTGTAGGAAGAGAAGTTCGACGAGTCCATTAACCGAACATTCGCAGCATTTCCCTTTAGCGTGACGACAACAGTCGCACCAGACTCTAAGCGACCAAGATCGTACTTTGTGTAATCCACTGAGGTCTCACTACTCGGTTCGGCAGCTAAGGCAACAGCATCATATCCGATCCAGCCAACTTTGCCTGAACAAGATGCACCCACCGTAGAGCAAGCCATAGAGTGGCCCGAGTGTCACGTCCTCGACGGTTAGGATTAGCACTACGAGGCAGATAGTACGTCAGCAGATAGACACGCGTCGACAGCGCACTCAGGCCACTGCGAGTCTCCCGCACGGCGGCACATGCCCAGTTCCCGAACAGAATCACTAACCGGCCGGAGAAATCTGGATCTGAGGACCGGCTCGGAACCGCGTTTCTTGACTGGGTCAGGCCATGGAGGCGATGGGCAGCACCAGCAGTACCAGCCTTCACCACTTACCGATTTCTGCATCTCAGGATCTTCAGACTACGGATCGCCGCTTGGTGCCGGATCACCTGAGACATCGACCGGTTCAAACGGGTCACGAGTCGTCGCTGTCAACGCGGAGTGTATTTGGGCTGGCAGCAATGCCTTATAGCCGGCGAGTGTCGCGCCAACTACATCCACAAAGAATGCTCCGCTTGCTGCGACAACCACCTGGGTCGGCAGAGCACTGTGGTTGAAAAAGATCACAACGCACACCACTGCAACCAACGGAAGCATCACCAGAATCACCCAACCCATATACTGCTGGAGTTTGGCGATCTCCTTCTGCTTCTCTAGCTGATGCTCGAAAATGCGCTGCTCTTGTTGCAGTCGCTGATTTGCCTGTCCGAGCCGGATTGCGGCCTCGTCACTGAAACGCGCTACCGCGTCAGCTTGCGACGCGTCTTCAGATGTCATCGCTGCGACTTCTTCGGGGTACCGTTTCTGTTCGTGTAGCCCTTGCGATCTTTCGGTCTTACTGACGCTGCGGATCGTGCCCCAACGACCCAACCAAGGACCCCGGTCGCTATCGGCAATACTACTGCAATCAAACTAAAGGCGTTCTGCGCAGACCCGTATACTGCGATAACGACGATGGCCGTTAGCAAGCAAATTGCAACTAGCACTGCCACCAAACGCCTATAGGCGAAGGACTCTGATATCTACAGAGAGCGCATCTTCAACTCCGCGTTCCACGCCGCTCGCGACTCGATTAGAAGACGTTCGGCAGAATCAACCGCTTCGGCTTGCGTATCGGCCGTGTGCGACGGCACGACCGACAGCTGCTGCGCGAGCTGTTCAAGCTTGCCACCTCGCGTTCCCGGATCGCTGATATCCATTCCGACGTAAGACGCAAGTATGGCAGGGACCTCTACTCCTTGTTCAACAACAATCGGCACAACTGGCTTTCTTTGCGCCAGGGCAGTGATCCATTCTTGGTTCACAGACGACGAGTTGACGAGGTTGGCCGATACTACAACTAAGACAACGTCAGCCGCAGCCAAAGCAGATTGAAGCTGACCGGCCCAATAGCCCCCCGCCCTAAGATTCTTGTCGTCGAACACGCTAACGCCGCGCTTCCGAAGTGCCGCCCTTATTTCGGAGGCAATCCCGTAGTCTGCGGATGCATAACTCAAAAAAACATTAGCACGAACCGAGGAAGCCGGATTAACTGGCGTATCAGCCATACGATCTCCCCACACTGTACTGTCGCAACGAACTATTGTTGCTCACTGGGATTCAATAGTACAGTCTTCGCGTAACGTGCCATCAGGTACCTAGCTGCTTGAGCGAGTGCATTCGCCGCACGCTTGGCCAGGAGTGACGTACCTACGACTGACCCGCTTAGCTACGGACTGCACGACGTATTTCCACGTCTGCTATACCGGACGAACGGAGACGACTCAGTCATGAGTATCTGACCCCGTAGGTAAGCCGGCCTCGGTCCAGCTAGACCCATGCCAGTTCCTGGCGAAAGAGCGTCTACGACTGGGCCCTCGCCGGGCGGGCAGGTCTCCGGGATGGTGGACATGCCATGAGGCTTATTCAGGCCCCGTGAAATAACGATCTAGCCCGGCGTGTCGGGTTGGGCGACAGCCCGTCCATCGCGAATATTGGTTTGCCGAATCAATCCGAGATGAACGGGCTGCCGCAGTATGTACTATACCACTGGTTTCCGGCGTGATGAAATTCAGGATCTTGTCGCTATAGTGTATGAGCAGGATCAGCGGGACGCGACGGAGGCACGTTTGTCTTGGCCGCCGGTTCTGGGGTTGTTCTGGTCGGTGGTGATCACGTTGGCGTATCTGCGCGGGAATCGTGTGCAGTGGGAGTTGGCGGAAACCTATGGGGTGTCGCAGTCGACGGTTAGTCGAGCGATCACGGGGGTGACACCGTTGCTGGCACAGGCGCTGCGGAGTGTCGTTCCGACGGCAGAGGAGCTTCGTGCCGATCGGCAGTACATCATCGATGGAACCTTGCTGCCCTGCTGGTCATGGGCCGCGGTGCCGGGTCTGTGGTCGGGCAAGCATCGCACCACCGGCGTCGTCGTCCAGGTCGCAGCCACCCTGGAAGGGCAGCTGTCGTGGATCTCCGACCCGACCCCAGGCTCCCGACACGACCTATATTGCCTCGACCAATCCGGCGCCCTCGACCACCTCGCCACATACCCCCCGATCGGCGATAAAGGATACATCGGGCGCGGCATGCTCACCCCGTTCAAAAAACCACCCGGCCGGGAACTTCTCGACTGGCAAAAAACATTCAACAAGAGCCTCAACCACACACGCGCCACCATCGAACGAGTCATCGCCCATATCAAAACGTGGAAAGTTCTCCACACAGACTACCGGCGGCCCTACGCCACATTTAAAACGACAATCTCGGCAGTCATCGGACTCATCTTCTACACACTTACCTGACGGAGCCTGAATAAGCCTCCATCCCGCCGACCTCCCTCCGGGCTACCACACGGACGACCGTGGGCGGAGCCTGACGACGTCGGCCAGCGGTTGCGTCGAGGGCCGCCCACGGCCGCCCGCGCGGTCGGCTTGCAGCAGGTCGACGGGATGGCACTGGCAAGCGGGGCAGGCGCAGGCTGACATCACCGACCGACATCAGTCGCCGAGTCCTGAGCCGGTCCGCCGCGGACTGCCCCGGACGAACCCCACGCCCTGACCTGCCCCGACGTGCATCAGCGTCGAGCACAGCCAGGATTTTGGTTCCGATGGTCCAGGTTCGAATCCTGGCGGCGGAGCAGCCGCACCCCCACGCCTCCGCTCGCGGACGCAATCCGCTCGCCCGAAGCACCGTCCCGGTGGTGCACTCCCCCGCGATGATGCACATCGACGAGATGCGGGTGGACGCCGCCACCGCCCGCCGCCTGGTCGACGACTCCTTCCCCACGCTGCGCCACCTGCCCGTGCGCCCGGCCCCCGGCCGCGGCACCGTGCACGCCATACACCGGGTCGGGGACGGCCTCGCGGCCCGGTTCCCGCTGCAGGGCCACGACACCGCGGCGGTGCGCGAGCGTCTGGTGGCCGAGGCGACCGCAGCACGGGAGCTCGCCGCCTGCAGCCCGGTCCCGACGCCCGAGCCGGTCGGGATCGGCAACCCCGGACACGGCTACCCGCTGCCGTGGTCGGTCCAGACCTGGGTGCCGGGCCGCACCGCCGACGCCGACGACCCCGGCCGGTCGGCCGCATTCGCCGTCGACCTGGCCGGTCTGCTGCGCCGCCTGCGCGCCACCGACACCCGCGGGCGCCGGTTCGCGGGTGACGGCCGCGGCGGGCACCTTCCGGACCAGGACGCCTGGATGGCGACGTGTCTCGCCGAGTCCGCCGACCTGCTCGACGTCGGCCCGCTCCGTCGGATGTGGGCGAAGTTCCGGGTGCTGCCCCGCGCCGGGCCGGACGTGATGTCCCACGGCGACCTGATCCCCGGCAACGTGGTCGTCGCCGACGGCCGGCTCACCGGCCTCCTCGACGGCGGCGGATTCGGCCCGGCCGACCCGGCACTCGACCTCGTCGCGGCGTGGCACCTGCTCGACGACGGGCCGCGGGAGCTGCTGCGCGCGGAGCTGGGCTGCGGCCCCGTCGAGTGGGCGCGGGGACGGGCCTGGGCGTTCGCGCAGGCGATGGGCCTGGGCTGGTACTACCGGACCTCCGCCCCGGCGCTGAGCAGGTTGGGCCTGCGCACTCTGGGCCGACTGCTGCGTAGTCGCTGAGCCCGCCCCGGGGAGCCCGCCGGCGCGGTCGCCGTGCTGCGGCGGATGTTCGACGGCGACCGCCCGGGGCACGACGACGCCCCCGTCCGAGGTCCGGGCGGGGACGTCGCGGGGGTGTTCTCAGCTCTCGAGAGCGGCGTCCAGCGTGATGTCGACGCCGGTCAGTGCCTTGGAGACCGGGCAGCCGGCCTTCGCGGCGTCGGCGGCCTTGGCGAAGCCGTCGGCGTCGAGGCCGGAGACCTCACCGCGCACCTTCAGGGTGATGCCGGTCAGCTTGAAGCCGCCGTTGTCCTTGTCCGGGCCGAGCGAGACGTCGGCCGACACCTCCAGCGACTCCGGGGTCCCGCCGGCCTCGGCGATGTTCGCCGAGAGCTGCATCGCGAAGCAGGCCGAGTGGGCCGCCGCGATGAGCTCCTCCGGGCTGGTCGTGCCGCCGGCCTCGTCGGCGGCACGCTTCGGGAAGCTGACCTCGTAGGTGCCGACCTTGGAGCTGGACAGCTCCACCTGGCCGGATCCCTGCTCCAGGGTGCCGTTCCAGGCGGTGCGGGCGCTGCGCGTGGGCATGAGTCCTCCGTGTCGTCAGAATCGGTTTTGCACAACCGATCAGTCGGAAGTGTTCTCCGCCCGAGCCGTTCCCGCCACCCCTGGGGCGGAAACAACACCACACGTCACTGCGGAATGTTGGTGACCTCGACGCGGTCGCCGACCTGCAGCGAGTTGAACCAGCGCTCGGCGTTCTCCCGCGACAGCCGGACGCAGCCCGCGGACTCGGTCTCGGTGTTGCCCTCGTGGAAGGCGATGCCGCCGGGGGCGAAGAAGACCGCGAACGGCATCGGCGCGTTGTTGAACTCCCTGCTGCGGTGGTCCTTGTTCTTCCACTGGACCTGGAAGACCCCCGCCGGGGTGCGCTGCCCCTTCTTGCCGAACGACGCGGGCACCGGTCCCGCCTCGATCTTCCCGTCGCGGATCAGCCATGCCGTGCTGTTCGCGAGGTCGACGCAGGCACGCGCGGCCGCCGAGCACGGCGTGCCCTCGGTGCGGCCCGGCCCGGCGTCGGACTCCGTCGGCGCCGCGGACGCGGTCCCGATCATTCCGGCGGTCAGCCCGGCCAGCACCAGGGCCACCACCGTGGCCAGGACCGTCATCACCCGGGGCCGCCGACGGCGTCCCTCGACCTCGCGCGTCATCGCACTCCGCTCATCCGCATCGCCGACCGGTTACCACCCGAAGGGTTGATCTTGGGTTTGGACGCCGTCACCACCGGCGCGACGGGCCCGCCGGGTTCCCCGGGGCCGTCCCCGTACGATGCCGTACCGGCACGGCGCGTCCCGCGTCCTCCGCCCGGCACGGGCGGCGAGTCCGGCAGGAGGAACCGAACATGCCCGAACCCGACCGGGCCGGCACCGGTGACCGACCGGCCCCCGGAACGGCGGCGGTCGCGGCCGGCATCGTCCTCGCGGCGGGTGCGGGTTCGCGGATGCGGTCGTCGACGCCGAAGGTGCTCCACGAGCTGGGCGGGCGCAGTATGCTCGGCCACGCGGTGCACGCACTGGCCTGTACCGCCCCCGAGCACCTCGTCGTGGTCGTCGGACACGAGCGCGAACGGGTGGAGCGGGCCGTCGGCGACATCTCCGCCACCCTCGGACGCACCGCCACCACCGCCGTCCAGGAGCAGCGCCTCGGCACCGGCGACGCTGTCCGCAGCGGCCTCACCCCGCTCCCCGCGGACCTGGCCGGCACCGTCCTGGTCACCTACGGCGACGTCCCGCTGCTCGACACCGCGACCCTGTCCGCGCTGGTCACCGAGCACACCGACCACGGCGCCGCGGTCACCCTGCTGACCTGTGAGGTCCCCGACCCCACCGGCTACGGCCGGATCGTGCGCGGGAGCGGGGACTCCGTCACCGGCATCGTCGAGCACGCCGACGCGACCCCGGAACAGCGCGCGATCAGCGAGATCAACTCCGGGGTCTACGCCTTCGACGCAGAGTTCCTGCGCGCGGGCATCACGGGCCTGGCCGCGCACAACGCCCAGCAGGAGCTCTACCTCACCGACCTGGCCGCCGCCGCCGTCGCCGCGGGCCGGACGGTGCACGCCCTCCGCTGCGACGACGAGTGGCGCGTGCGCGGCGTGAACGACCGCGTCCAGCTCGCCGAGCTCGGCGCCGAGCTGAACCGCCGCGTGCTGCGCGAGTGGATGCTGGCCGGGGTCACCGTGGTCGACCCCGCCACCACCCGGGTCGACGTCGACGTGCGGCTGGCGCCCGACGTCGTGCTGCACCCGTGCACCCAGCTGCACGGTGCGTGCGAGGTCGGCGAGGCCGCGGTCATCGGTCCCGACACGACGCTCACCGACACCGTCGTCGGGGCCGGCGCGAGCGTCGTCCGCACCCACGGGTCGGAGGCCCGGATCGGCCCCGGCGCCTCGGTCGGGCCGTTCGCCTACCTCCGCCCGGGCGCCGTCCTCGGCGAGCGCGGCAAGATCGGCACGTTCGTCGAGGTCAAGAACTCCGACATCGGCGCGGGCACCAAGGTCCCGCACCTGACCTACGTCGGCGACGCCACGATCGGCGAGATGAGCAACATCGGCGCCTCGTCGGTGTTCGTCAACTACGACGGCGTCCGCAAGCAGCGGACCGTCATCGGATCCCACGTGCGGACGGGGTCGGACACCATGTTCATCGCCCCCGTCACGGTCGGGGACGGCGCCTACACCGGCGCCGGGACCGTGCTCCGCGCCGACGTCCCACCGGGGGCGCTCGCGGTGTCCGGTGGGCCACAGCGCACCATCGAGGGGTGGGTGCCGCGCAAGCGGCCCGGCACCCCCGCCGCCGAGGCGGCACAGCGGGCGGGCAGCGACCCGTCCACGAACGGCACGACCAGCAGCGACGGCGCAGGTCACACCACCTCCGCCGGTACGACAGACCCGAGAGACCTCAGCCGAGGAGGCACCGCACGGTGAGCGCGATCGCAGGCACTCCCAAGAAGAACATGATGCTGTTCTCGGGGAGGGCGCACCCGGAGCTCGCCGAGCACGTGGCGAAGGAGCTCGACGTCACGGTCACCCCGCAGTCCGCCTACTCCTTCGCGAACGGTGAGATCTTCTGCCGCTTCGAGGAGTCGGTCCGCGGGAGCGACGCGTTCGTGATCCAGGCGCACTCCGCCCCGATCAACGACGCGATCATGGAGCAGCTGATCATGGTCGACGCGCTCAAGCGCGGGTCGGCCAAGCGGATCACCGCGGTCATGCCGTTCTGGGGCTACGCCCGTCAGGACAAGAAGCACCGCGGTCGCGAGCCCATCTCGGCCCGCCTCGTCGCGGACATGTTCAAGACCGCCGGTGCCGACCGGATCCTGACCGTGGACCTGCACACGTCGCAGATCCAGGGCTTCTTCGACGGCCCCGTCGACCACCTGTTCGCGCTGCCGGTGCTCGCCCAGCACATCAAGAGCACCCGGCCGAACGGGAACTTCGCCGTCGTCTCCCCCGACTCCGGCCGGGTGCGCCTGGCCGAGCGCTGGGCCGAGACCCTCGGCGGGACCCCGCTGGCGTTCATCCACAAGACCCGGGACCCGCGCAAGCCGAACGAGGCCGTCGCGAACCGGGTGGTCGGTGAGATCGAGGGCCGCTGCTGCGTGGTCATCGACGACATGATCGACACCGGTGGCACCGTCGCGAAGGCGGTCGAGGTGCTGCTCAAGGAGGGCGCCTCGGACGTGATCGTGGCCGCCACCCACGGTGTGCTGTCCGGCCCGGCCACCGAGCGCCTGGCCAACTGCGGCGCGTCGGAGGTCATCTTCACCGACTCGCTGCCGATCCCGGACGAGAAGCGCTTCGACAGCATGACCGTGCTCCCGATCGCCCCGCTGCTGGCCGAGGCGATCCACCAGGTGTTCGAGGACGGCTCGGTCACGAGCCTGTTCGACGGCAACGCCTGAGCACCCCGCACGTCCGCCGACGGCGCTCCGCCTCCGGGTGGGGCGCCGTCGGTCGTCCGGGTCAGCGCTCGGTCGCGACGAGCCCGGCCTGCCCCGGCGCACCGGGCCGACCGGTCGCGCCCTGCAGGCGGCCCAGGACGTCGTCGAACAGGGCGGCGTCGGGGCCCAGCAGGTCCCGGTAGCGCTCCAGCACACCGGCCGCCGCCGCGTCCCACTCCGCGAGCGCCGCGCGGCCCCGCTCGGTGGCGACGACCAGCACCCGGCGCCGGTCGACGGCGTCCGGCCTGCGGTGCACGAGGTTCGCCGCGGTCATCCGGTCCACGAGCTTGGTCGCCCGCGGCGCCAGCAGCAGTGCGTGCTCGGCGAGCGCGCTCATCGTCGCGCCGCCCCGCGCCACGAAGCCCAGGACCCGCCACTGCTCGACCTCGGAGCCACAGGCCTGCAGCGCGTCGTCGAGCTCCTGGTCCAGGGCCCGGCCCACCGCGCAGAGCAGCCGCAGCGACTCGTCCCCGGACGGCCGCACGTGCTCCGCGGGCTCCGCCATGAGCGCATCGTAACCGGACGTTTTCGCCCGAGGGGGTGGGTGGGCCAGGCCACGATGGATAGCGTCACCTGCATGACTCCGACCCCGGCCCCCGGGCGCGCGACGGCGGTGCCGGCGCGCGGGAGCGAGGTGCTCAACGTGGCGCTGGTCGTCCCGCTCCAGGGTCCGGCCGGCATCTTCGGCCCGTCGTGCGAGTCCTGCGCGACACTCGCGGCCGAGGAGGTCAACGCCGCGGGCGGGGTGCTCGGCCGGGAGCTGAACCTGGTGCCGGTCGACGGCGGTGCGCCACCCGCCGTCGTCGCCGCGGAGCTCGACGCACTGGTCAGCGCGGGGGCCGTGGACGCGGTCACCGGCTGGCACATCTCGGCGGTCCGCGAGGCCGTCGCACCCCGGATCCGCGGGCGCGTGCCCTACGCCTACACCGCGCTGTACGAGGGCGGCGAGCAGCGGCCGGGGCTGTTCCTGACCGGGGAGACCCCGGACCTGCAGCTGGGCCCGTCGCTGAGCTGGTTCGCCGAGGCCGCCGGGGTGCGCCGCTGGACGATCGTCGGCGACGACTACGTGTGGCCCCGCCGGTCCGCGCGGGTCGCGACCGAGCACCTGCGCCGGATCGGCGGGACGGTCTGCGACGAGATGTACGTCCCGCTCGGCACCGAGGACTTCTCCCGTGTGCTGCACCGGGTCGAGGCGAGCGGCTGCGACGCGGTCCTGATGCTCCTGATCGGCAACGACGCCGTCGAGTTCAACCGGGCCTTCGGCGCCGTCGGGCTGGACCGGGAGATCCTGCGCTTCAGCTCGCTGATCGAGGAGAACGTGCTGCTCGCCTCGGGCCCGGAGAACACCCGCGGCCTGCTCACCTCGGCCGGCTACTTCGAGGACCTGGCGACGGCGTCGGGGTTGGACTTCGCGGCCGCGCACGCCCACCGCTTCGGCCCGGACGCACCGGTGCTCAACAGCCTCGGCGAGTCCTGCTACGAGGGGGTCCGGCTGCTGACCGAGCTCATGCGCCGGGCCGGGTCGCCGGAGGTGCCGGCGATGACCGCGGTCGCCGAGGGGCTGGCCTACGAGAGCCCGCGCGGGACCGTCGAGGTGCACGGCCGGCACCTGCGCCAGCAGGTGTTCCTCGCCGTCGCCGACGGGGTGGCGTGGGACGTCGTCGAGCAACTCTGACGCCCGCGTTGACACCCCGGCCCGTCGGTCGTACTTTCCCAGGAAACTATTTCCTCGGATGCATGTCGGGTCGCCCGACGTGCCGGGAGGTACGACCGCGGCGCTCTACGTCTACCGGTGCGGGGCCGACGGCCCCGTCGAGGAACGGCACCCGATCGGCAGCGCCCCCGCGACGGCGCGCTGCCCCACCTGCGGGGAGGCGTCCCCGCGCGTCATCACCGCGCCGATGCTCGGCCTCGCCGACCGCGGCCGCGTCGCCCTGATCGACCGCACGACGGCGACGGCCCACGAGCCCCAGGTCGTCTCCGCCCCGCCGCCGCGCCCGCTGCGCCCCGGCGGGCCACCGCTGCACCCCGCCACCCGCGGCCTGCCGCGACCCTGACCGCCCCGCCCGCGTCCGCACCGACCCCGGGAGTGCCCGATGCCCAGGAACGTCTTCCCCCTCGACAGCACCAGGTCCTTCACCGACCAGCAGCTGACCGGCCACAACCGATGGCACCCCGACATCCCGGCGCAGGTCCACGTCAAGCCCGGGGACACCTTCCGCGTCGACTGCCGCGAGTGGTTCGACGGCGCCATCCACAACGACGACTCCGCCGACGACATCCTCGACGCCCCGCTCGACGGGGTGCACGTGCTGTCCGGGCCGATCGCCGTCGAGGGGGCTCAGCCGGGTGACCTGCTGATCGTCGACATCCTCGACGTCGGCCCGATCCCCCAGGAGGACTCCGGACCGCTGGCCGGGCAGGGCTGGGGCTACACCGGCGTGTTCGCCACCCGCAACGGCGGCGGCTTCCTCACCGAGCAGTTCCCCGACGCCTACAAGGTCATCTGGGACTTCCGGGGCGGGACGGCCACCTCCCGGCACGTCCCGGGGGTGTCGTTCACCGGGATCGTCCACCCCGGACTGATGGGGACCGCGCCCTCGCCCGAGCTGCTCGGCCGCTGGAACGCCCGCGAGCAGGCGCTGATCGACACCGACCCGGACCGGGTGCCGCCGCTGGCCCTGCCGCCCAACCCCGGCTCGGCGATCCTCGGCTCGTTGACCGGAGCCGACTTCGACCGGGCCGCCGCGGAGGCCGCGCGCACCGCACCGCCCCGGGAGAACGGCGGCAACCAGGACATCAAGAACCTCACCAAGGGCAGCCGGGTCTTCTACCCGGTGTTCGTCGACGGCGCGGACCTGTCGATGGGCGACCTGCACTTCTCCCAGGGCGACGGTGAGATCACTTTCTGCGGCGCCATCGAGATGGGCGGCTTCATCGACCTGCACGTCGACGTCATCAAGGGCGGGATGGCGACCTACGGCGTGAGCGAGAACGCGATCTTCGTGCCCGGCAACACCGACCCGCAGTACAGCGAGTGGATCGCGTTCTCCGGCACCTCGGTCACCCTCGACGGCGAGCAGCGCTACCTCGACTCGCACCTGTCCTACCAGCGGGCCTGCCTGCACGCGATCGACTACCTGACGAACTTCGGCTACTCCCCGATCCAGGCCTACATGATCCTCGGGGCCGCACCGATCGAGGGCAGGCTCTCCGGCGTCGTCGACATCCCGAACTCCTGCTCCACGGTCTACCTCCCGACCGGGATCTTCGACTTCGACGTCAAGCCCGGCAAGAACGGCCCACACCGCATCGACCCGGGTCCGGGAGTCCCCCACTCGGTGGCCTGACCAGCGGGGCCCGTGGTCGTCGCGGGGGGCTGACCCCGGGACGCCCACGGGCCTGGCGTACTCTTCTCGGCATCTCCGCGGCGAGGGCGGGTGCACCTAGACCCGCCGTGATCGACGTGGGCCGATCCCGGTCGGCTCCTCGCCGCGCGCACCTGTCGCAGAACGTCTTTCGAGGAGCAAGCAGCCGTGGCCCAGACCCGTATTCCCGCCGAGACCCGGACCGAGTTCGGCAAGGGCGCCGCCCGTCGCACCCGTCGTGCCGGCAAGATCCCCGCCGTCCTCTACGGCCACGGGACCGACCCCGTCCACCTGTCGCTGCCGTCGCTGCAGTTCGCCGCGGTCGTCCGCGAGCAGGGCCGCAACGCCGTGCTGGAGCTCGACGTCGACGGTGCGCAGCCGCAGCTCGCGCTGACCAAGACCGTGGTCGTGCACCCGCTGCGCCCCTACATCGAGCACGTCGACCTGCTCGTCATCAAGCGTGGCGAGAAGGTCGAGGTCGAGCTCGACGTCGTCGTCACCGGTGAGGCCGCCCCCGGCTCGCTGGTCACCCAGGACCTCAACACCGTCCTGGTCGAGGCCGACGTGCTGAACATCCCGGAGAACATCGAGATCTCCGTCGAGGACGCCGAGATCGGCACCCAGTACTTCGCCAAGGACCTGAAGCTCCCCGGCGGCGTCGAGCTGCGCACCGACGAGGAGTACCTCGTCGTGCAGGTCGTCGCGGCCCCGACCGAGGAGGACCTCGAGGCCGAGGTCGACACCGAGGGTGCCGGCGTGGTCGAGGAGCCGTCGGACGAGGAGCAGGCCGCCGAGGGCGAGAGCGACTCCGCCGAGGGCTCCGCGGACTCCGAGGGCGACTCCGAGTCCTCCGACAAGTGAGCCCCGTGCCGGGGCCGGCCCTCGTCGTCGGACTCGGGAACCCCGGTCCGGAGTACGAGGGCACCCGGCACAACGTCGGTACCCGCGTCGCCGCGCTGCTGGCGACGCGGGCCGGCGCCGGCCGGTTCTCCGCGCACAAGCGGTCGAACGCCGACATCGCGCAGGGCCGGCTGGCCGGTCGCCCGGTGACCGTGGCCGTCCCCCGGACGTACATGAACCTCTCCGGGGGCCCGGTCGCCGGGCTGGTGCAGTACTTCTCGATCCCGCCGACCGAGGTGATCGTCGTCCACGACGAGCTGGACCTCGACTTCGGCGTGATCCGCCTCAAGCGCGGCGGCGGCGAGGGCGGGCACAACGGCCTGCGCTCGATCAGCAAGGCGCTCGGCACGAAGGACTACCTGCGCGTGCGGTTCGGCATCGGTCGGCCACCGGGTCGTCAGGACCCGGCGGACTACGTGCTCAAGCGGTTCTCCGGTGTGGAGAACAAGGAGCTCGACCTCGGCCTGGACCTCGCCGCGGACGCCGCCGAGGCCCTGCTGTCCGAGGGCCTGGAGCCGGCGCAGAACCGGTTCCACCCGCTGTCGGGCTGAGCCCGTCCTCCACGAGAGCCCCGGTCCCGATGGGATCGGGGCTCTCGTGCGTCCGGGTCAGCGACGGGCGGTGAGCAGGTCCGCCGTCGCGGCGCGGCGGAGCTTCCCGGACGGGGTCTTGGGCAGGCTCCCCGGGGCCAGGACCGCGACCTCGGCGGGTCGCACCCCCACCGCGGAGACGACACGGCGGATCACGTCGTCGCGGATCCCGCGCACGGTGTCGGCATCGGTGTCCCCACGGGCCTCGACGGCGACGGCGAACGACTCCCGGTGCCGCCCCTGCCCCGCGGCCATCCGGACCGCGACGACGTTGCCCGCGCGCACGCCCTCGGCCGCACCGGCGGCCCGTTCGATGTCGGTCGGGTAGATGTTGCGCCCACCCATGATGATCACGTCCTTGGTGCGGCCGCACACGACGACGGCGCCCTCGGGTGTCAGGTAGCCCTCGTCGCCGGTGTCGAACCAGCCGTCCCGGTCCTGGGTGGGCACCGGGCCGTCGACGGTGAGGTAGCCGGGTGTCACGGCGTCGCCGCGCAGGTGCAGGACCCCGACCTCCCGGGGTCCCAGCACGCGACCACCGCTGCCGACGACCTTCACCTCGATCCCGGGCAGCGGCGGTCCGAGCTCGGGGAACTCCCGCACCGGACCGGCGCCCGCGGGCTCGGCACGCCGGTGCGCCTCCAGCGACTCGGCGTCGACCCGGTCGACTGTCAGTCCGGTGTGGACGGGCGCGAAGGACACCCCGAGCGCGGTCTCGGCCATCCCGTAGGCGCAGAGCACCGACTCCGGCCGGAGCCCGAAGCGGGCGCCGGCGTCGGTGAACGCCGCGACCGCGGCCGGGTCGACCGGCTCGGCGCCGTTGAGGGCGATGCGCAACGTGGACAGGTCGAGCGCGCCGTCGTCGACCCGGGCGAGCTGGCGGGCCAGCACGGCGTAGGCGAAGTTCGGGGCCGCGGTGACGGTGCCGCCGTAGGACGAGATCAGCTCGGCCCACAGTCGCGGGCGACCCAGGAAGTCCGCGGGTGTGACGGTGACCAGGTCCAGCCCGACCGTCATCGGGACGGTCAGGAACCCGACCATGCCCATGTCGTGGAACAGCGGCAGCCACGACACCATCCGGTCGGTCGCGACGTCCAGCGCCGACGCGGTCACCATCGCCCCGATGTTGGCGTGCAGGTTCGCGTGGGTGATCCGCACGGCCTTCGGGGCCGCGGTGGAACCGCTCGTGAGCTGCAGCAACGCGGTGTCGCCCTCGTCGGCGACGGCGGCGTCCGCGACGAACGCCGCCGGGTCGCCGGTCAGCGAGTCGAGCATCCGGAACGGGATGCCGCGCTCGGTCAGGACCGGGGCGAGGGCGTCGAAGGGCGGGCCGAGCAGCACCATCGCGGCGTCGATCATCGTCAGCGTGGCGACGGTGTCGGCGGCCCACTCGGCCAGATCGGTGCGCGGGGTCGGCTGGTGCAGCATCGTCACGCTGCCGCCGCACAGCCACACCGCCTGCGCGGCCGGGGCGATCGCCGCGGGCTCCCCGGCCAGCACCCCGACCGCGCCGCCGAACGGGAGGGCCGGGCCACCGTCGTCGCCGGGGCGTCGCAGGGCGTCCGCGATCCCGCGGGCCGTCCCGTGCACCTCCGCCCAGGAACGCCGCACGGGTTCGCGCGGCTCCCCCGTCGTCATCCCGCGGGCGGACCCGTCGGGACCGGTCGCGGACTCCAGCAACGTCGCCAGGAATCGGGACATGCGCCCGAATGTAGCGACGAACCGCCCGTGCGTGGCGGCACGATCGGCGACCGGTGCGGCCCCGCCGGGCCCGCGTAGCATCCGAACGCATGGCCGAGCCGCAGACCGACCCCGCTCCCGCAGCGCTCTCCGCTGCCGTCGACGCCGTCCTGCCGGGCGCGCGCACGGATCTCGAGGCGCTGGTCCGCATCCCGAGCATCTGGGCCGACCCGGCGCACGCCGAGGACACCCGGCGCTCGGCGGACGCGGTCGCCGCGCTGGCCCGTGACGCCGGTGCCGCCTCGGTCGAGATCCTGTCCGCCGACGGCGGGGCCCCGGCCGTCGTCGCGCACTGGCCAGCACCCGAGGGCGCGCCCACGGTCATGCTCTACGCCCACCACGACGTGCAGCCCACCGGCGGCGACGACGAGTGGACCAGCCCGCCGTTCACCCCGGCCGAGCGCGACGGCCGGCTCTACGGTCGCGGCGCCGCCGACGACAAGGCCGGCGTGATGACCCACCTCGCCGTGCTGCGCGCCTACGACGGGAAGCCCCCGGTCGGGGTCGTGCTGTTCATCGAGGGCGAGGAGGAGTCCGGCTCCCCCACCCTGACCGCGCTGCTCGCCGAGCACCACGCGAAGCTCGCCGCCGACGTCATCGTGATCGCCGACGCCGCGAACCCGGCCGTCGACGTCCCGGCACTGACCACGAGCCTGCGCGGCCTGGTCGACGTCGTCGTCGAGGTGTCGATGCTGGAACGACCGGTGCACTCCGGTGTCTACGGCGGCCCGATCGGCGACGCGCTCACCGCGCTGTGCCGCACCCTGGCCACCCTGCACGACGACAAGGGCGAGGTCGCCGTCCCCGGCCTGGTGCGCGGCAGCTCCGACGCCCCCGACCCGGACGAGGCCACCTACCGTTCCGACGCCGGCCTGCTCGACGGTGTCGAGCTGCTCGGCACCGGCTCGATCCCGGACCGGGTGAACCACGCCCCCGCCGTCGCGGTGCTGGGGATCGACGCGCCGAAGGTCGCCGAGGCCTCCAACGTGCTGCTCCCCCGGGCCCGGGCGATGGTCAGCATGCGGCTGGCCCCCGGCCAGGACGCCCGCGAGGCACAGCAGGCCCTCGCCGGGCACCTGGAGCGCAACGTGCCGTGGGGCGCGCACGTGTCGGTGACCCCGGGCGGCGGGGTCGCGGAGCCGTTCAGCCTGTCCTCGACCGGTGAGGTCTACGACCACGCCCGAGCCGCGTTCTCGGCCGCCTACGGCAACGACGCGGTCGAGACCGGCATCGGCGGGTCCATCCCGTTCATCGCCGAGTTCGCCAGGACGTTCCCGGGCGCGGCGGTGCTGGTCACCGGCGTCGGGGACCCGGCCAGCCGCTGGCACGGGATCGACGAGAGCCTGCACCTGGGCATGTTCGGGCGCGGGGTGCTGGCCGAGGCGCTGCTGCTGGCGCGGCTGGGCGGGCGCGGCTGAGAGCCGCGCCCGGACCCGTCACAGCGGGGCCGCGACCGGCGACGCCGCCGCCTCCAGCGCCGCCGACGCGGTCGCCTCCCACCGCCCCGCGTCCCCGGCGCCCAGCAGGGCGAGCACGCCGCGCCTGCCGTGCAACGGCTGCGCCGGGCCGGTGACCCCGGCCGCGGCCAGCCTGGCCGCGGCGACGCCGTCGACCACCGCGTCGGCCTGGGACCGTGCGTGCAGCACGTCGCCCCCGGCGTCGCCCGCCACCCCGGTGACCTGGGTGGCGGACAGCCCCAGGGCGTGCAGCACCACCCGGGGCGACGAGCCCGCCGCGACGGCGGCGGCCAGCGCCGCGGCCACCCGGACGACCGCGCGGGAGGGCACCTCCAGCACCCGCGCCAGGTCGAGGGCGACGCCGGCCCCGGCGACGGCGGGCGCCACCGCGTCGGTGCCGTCCCCGCAGGCCAGGGCGGCGGCCACCGCCGCGGTGACCGCCGGGTCGTGCTCGCTCCCCAGCGCACGCGCTACCACCAGGGCCCGGCGGCGCGGGTCGGCCTCGTGCGGGGTGTCGTCCAGGGCGGACCGTCCCCGGTCGGCCAGGTGACCCAGCAGCTCCGCGGCCCGCGGACCGGGCCGGACCGCGCGCTCCGCGACGAGCTGCGCCAGCGCCGGGTCGGCCCCGACGACCGGGACCACGGACTCCGGTGCCCGGCGGGGCAGCTCCCGGTCGGGCGTGGTCGCGGCCAGCAGCGCGGGCACCCAGCCGGGGCCGGTGGCCCCGCACGCCCGCTCCAGCTCCGCGGCGCGCCCGGGCAGAACCGGCTCGACCAGCGCCCTGGCCTTCGCCGCCAGGTCGTCGTCGGTCATCGGGCGGGCCAGGCTCCCCCGGACGTGCTCGACGTCGTGGTGGCGCCATGCGTCCCCGATCCGGATCCGCAGGCGGGCGGCGTCGCGGGCGCAGTCGTCGACGGCGTCGAAGCGGACCAGCGAGCGGAGCCGGACGGCCTCGTCGCTGCGCACCAGGTCGTCGTCGTAGGCGGGGAGGCCGACCTGCCCGAGGAGGAGACCGGCCGCGATGCCGTGCGCGGTGGAGAAGCGGGCCTGCAGCCCGTCGGCGGGGTCGGGGTTGCCGGTGAGCTCGGGGACGAGCGGGTGGCAGACGAGCTCGATCTCCTCGATCGCTCGGGTGGCGCCGCCCGGGAGCCCGGCGTGCAGGGCCTCGGCGGCCTCGATCGCCGGGTGGGTCACGATGCCGCAGGGGTAGGGCTTGAAGGTGTTCGCGCACAGCTCCCACCGGGTGCCGAGGTCGTCGAGGAGCTCGCCGGGCCGGAACACCCCGGCGGCGAGCCGGGTCGCGAGTCCCGCCGGGCCGGTGAGGACGTCACCCGGCCACGGTGCGTCGTCGAGGGCGGCCTGCACCGCACGCAGCCCGACGACGGCCGCCTGCCCGGGGTGGAACGGCTTGGTCATCGACCCGAAGCCCTCCCGGTTGCCGACGGGGCCGCCCGCCGCGAGCGCCACCGCGACGGCGAGGCGGTCCGCGTCGAGCCCCCGCAGCAGGCCCGCCGTGACCGCGGCGCCGACCGGGCCGCAGGTGCCGGTGATGTGCCAGCCGGCGGCGTAGTGCTCGGGCGAGATCGCGTTGCCCAGCCGCAGCTGCGCCTCGACGCCCCAGGCGACGGCGGTGAGCACCTCGTCGGCGTCGCCGGCTGCCGGCCCGTCCTGCAGGGCGACCAGCGTCGCCAGCTCGACGGCGCCGGGGTGGATCACGGTGCGCAGGTGGGTGTCGTCGAAGTCGTCGAGGTGCGCGGCGAGCCCGGTGGCCAGGGCGGCGTCGAGCGGGTGGAGCCGCTCGGGACGGCCGGGGACGACCGCGTCGCCGCCCGGCGCCATCGCGGTGGACGCCGCGACGACCGCGTCCACGGCCGGGGCGCCGGCCGCGCCGACGGCGGTGGCGACGACGTTGGCGACGGTGCGCCGGGCGGCGGCGAGCACCTCGTCCGGCAGCGGACCGGTCCGGTCGAGGATCCGCCGGACGAGGGTCTGCAGGGGGTGGGACACGGTTCTCTCCTGGGTCGTGGGGTGCGGGGTGGGGCGGCCGGTCACAGTCCGACCAGCGGGGCCATGAGCAGGACTCCGACGACGAGCACCGCCACGCCGACGATGTCGAAGACGACGCCGCTGCGGATCATCTTCGTGAGGGGGACGAGGCCGGAGCCGTAGACGATGGCGTTGGGCGGGGTCGAGACCGGGAGCATGAACCCGTACCCGGCCGCCGCGGCCGCGACGAGCCCGGGGATCAGCGGGTCGACGCCGATGGCGACCGCGATCGGGACCACGATCGGCACGACGATCCCGGCGCTCGCGGTGTTGCTGGTCGTCTCGGACACCAGCAGGGCCATGACGGCCGCCAGCACCGTCACCGCCACCAGCGACGACACCCCGAGCCCGGTGGCGATGCCGTCGCCGAAGGTCCGCGCGAGGCCGGTCTCCGAGGACATCGACCCGAGCACGGTGCCGGCGCCGAAGAGCAGGATCACGCCCCAGTCGATCTTCACCGCCTCGGCCCAGGTGAGCGTCGGGACGAGGCCACCACCGTGCGCGGACCGCGCCGGCAGGAGGAACAGCAGGGTGGCCGCGAAGACGGCCGCGACCCCCTCGGTCACGTGCTCGGTGAGCCAGAGCACGGGCGCGGTGTCCTCGCCGATCACGGCCCCGAGGACACCCGGGGTGGTCCAGAGCACGACGGCGACGAGGAACGCGACGACGGTGTTCTTCTCCCCGCGGGTCACACCGCCCAGCGACGCCCGCTGCTCGGCGACGAACTCGGCGGCGCCCTCCAGCCGGGTGACCTCGGGCCGGTTGAGCAGGAGCAACAGCACGGCCAGCACCACGAACATGACCAGCACGATGGGCAGGAACATCGTCACCCACTCGACGAAGCCGATGGTGCGGCCGGTCTGCGACTCGATCAGGTCGCGGCCGATCAGCTGGTGCGGCGCACCCACCGGCGTGATGAGACCCCCGATCGACGCCCCGTAGGCGATCATCAGCATCACCGACGTCGCCCAGCGCGAGCGCGACAGGTCCGGGCCGCCCTCGCGGGTGCTGACCGTGCTCACCGAGCGGACGATGCCGATCCCGATCGGCAGCAGCATCGCCACCGTCGCGGTGTTGGACACGAACGCCGAGATCGCCGCCGCCAGCACGCCGAACGCGATCATGGTCCGCACCGGGGACCCGGCGATGCCCGGGACCGAGAGCGCACGGAGGGCGATCCGGCGGTCGAGCCCGTGCACGCTCATCGCCCGGGCGATCACGAAGCCGCCGAGGAACACGAAGATCGTGTCGGTCCCGAAGGCCCCGAGCACGGTCTCCTCGTCGGCGACGCCGAGGAAGACGCACAGCAGGACAGCGAAGACGGCCGTCACCGCCAGCGGCAGCGCCTCGGTGACCCACCAGACCATGACCAGCACGAACACCGCCGCGAGTGCCCGCTGGGGCCAGACGAGCCCGTCCGCGAGCAGGAGGACCGCGAGGAACCCGAGCGGCCCGACGGGCAGCCCGATCCGGGCGCGCACGGTGTCGAAACGGCTGGTCCCGGTCGACCGGTCCGCCTCGGGTGCCTCCGCCGCATCGGCGCGAGGCCCTGACTGCACTGCCATAGTGCCCACCTTCCGGAACGATGTCTCGTAATACGGGCACCGTAGACGACGGGTGGGCGCCCGGGCAACGGTCGGCCCTGCGGGACGTCGTTAAGCTCCGGCACCGTGGAGGCACGACGCGACGACGCCGGGGAGCAGGCCACCGGGGGCGGGGTCCAGTCGATCGACCGGGCCGTCGCGATCCTGTCCGTCTTCTCCCGTGCCCGGCCGATCGCCGGGATCACCGAGATCGCCCGGCTCACGGGACTGACCCGGGGCACGACCCACCGCCTGGTGAGCGCGCTCGCCAGCCACGGCTTCATGGCCCAGGCGCCGGGGTCGACCGCCTACTCCCTCGGCCCGAGGCTGCTCGGACTCGGCGAGGTCGCCCGCGAGCAGCTGTCGCTGGAGTCACAGGCCGTCCCGATCATGACGAGGCTCCGCGACCGGACCGGCGAGACCGTCGGGCTGCACGTGCTCGACGCCGAGCCCAGCCGCCGGACCATCGCCCAGGTGGAGTCCCAGCAACCGCTGCGCCGCATCTACACCGACCTCGGTGCTCCGCGGCCCCCACACGAAGGCGCGCCCGGCAAGGCGCTGCTCGCCCACGTCGACCCCGGCCGGCTCGCCGCGGCCCGCGGCCGGCTCGCCGGGGACCCGTCCGCGCAGGAACGGCTGGACAGGCAGATCGAGCAGGTGCGCCACGACGGCTACGCGATCTCGCTGGAGGAGCGCGTCCCCGGGGTCGTGGCCGTGGCCGTGCCGGTCTTCGACCACACCGGTGCGGTCGCCGCGCTGTCGGTGTCGGTGCCGGCCGTGCGGGCCGGGCGCGACGAGCTCGTCGGGTTCGTCCCGATGCTCCGCGAGGCGTCCGACGAGCTCTCCGCCCGGCTCGGCGGGAGCGGTCCGCCTGCCGTGTCGTCGGGCTGAGGCGCGCGCCCCGCGTGCGGGCCGCGCCGGGCGGGTACCCGCGGTCATGAAGTTCGGCATCGCCACGTTCGTGACCGACGAGGGCATCCGCCCCGGACCGCTGGGCCGTGCGCTGGAGGAGCGCGGCTTCGACTCGGTGTTCCTCGCCGAGCACTCGCACATCCCCACCAGCCGCGAGTCCCCCTACCCCGGCGGGGGTGACCTGCCGCGGGTCTGCTACCGCACGCTCGACCCGTTCGTCGCGCTCACCGCGATGGCCGGGACGACCACCGACCTGCTCCTCGGCACCGGCATCGCGCTGCTGCCCCAGCGCGACGTCATCCACACCGCCAAGCAGACCGCGAGCCTGGACCTGGTGTCCGGTGGACGGCTGCTGTTCGGCGTCGGGGCCGGGTGGAACCGCGAGGAGATGCGCAACCACGGCGTCGACCCCCGGGTCCGCGGGCCGCTCATGACCGAGCAGCTCCACGCGCTGCGAGCACTGTGGACCGAGGACGAGGCCGAGTTCCACGGCGAGCACGTCGACATCGCGCGCTCGTACTGCTGGCCGAAGCCGGTCCGGACCCCGCCGATCTACCTGGGCGGCGAGAGCGAGGCCGCGCTGAACCGGCTCGCCGAGGTCGGCGACGCCTGGCTGCCGCGCTCCCACACCTCCGTCGACGAGATCCGCCGGGTCCGCGCCGACCTGGCCGAGCGTGGCAAGCCGGACGTGCCGACGACGGTGTTCGGCGGGAAGCCCGACCCCGACGTCGTCGCCGGGTACGCCGAGGCAGGCGTCGAGCGGGTCACCTTCCTGCTCCCGACCCTGCCGGAGTCCGAGACCCTCACGAAGCTCGACGAGCTGGCGCAGGTGGTCCGGCGGTCGGGCTGACCACGGTCGGCCGAAACCGGTAGCCGTCGCGGGGCAGAATGGCCGGTGATGTCGATCCGGCTGCTCGGCCCCGTCTCCGTCACCGACACCGACGGGCGCGACCTGCTGCCCGCCGGTGCCCGGGTACGGGGCCTGCTCGCCCGGCTCGCGCTCGACGCCGGGCACCCCGTCGACACCGCGACGCTGGTCGACGCGCTGTGGGGCGACGACCCACCGTCGACGGCGAACGCGCTCCAGTCGCTGGCGACCCGGCTGCGCCGCGCGATCGGCGCCGATCGGGTGCGGACCGCGACCGGCGGCTACCTGCTCGCCGTCGACCCGGACGAGGTCGACGCGCTGCGGTTCGCCGCGCTCCGCCGGGCCGCGGCGGCCGAGCCCGACGACGGCCGCGCCGGCGCCCTGCTCACCGAGGCCCTGGGCCTGTGGCACGGTCCGCCGCTGGGCGGGCTGAACGGGCTCGCGTTCACCGGGCCGGCCGCCACCCGGCTCGCCGACGCCCGCGCGGGCGCCGCCGAGGAGCTGGCCGCCCGCGGGCTCGCGGCAGGGACCCCCACCGCGGGTCTGGACGCGCTGACCGCGGTCCTCGCCGAGCAGCCGCTGCGGGAGACCACCGCCGTCGCGCTCGCCCGCGGGCTGCACGGGTCCGGGCGGCGGGCCGACGCGCTGACCGTGCTGGACCGGACCCGGGCCGCGCTGGCCGAGGAGCTCGGCGTCGACCCGGGCCCGGAGCTGCTGCGGACCCGCACCGAGCTGCTGCGCGACGACCCGCCCGCCACCGCGATCCCCGTACGGCGACCGGCTCCCCTGCCGGACCGGCCCCGGCCGGTGGCGCTCACCTCGTTCGTCGGCCGCGAGACGGACCTGGCCCGGGTACGGTCGCTGCTCGGCTCGGCGCGGCTGGTCACCGTGGTCGGGCCGGGCGGGGCCGGGAAGACCCGCCTGTCGCAGGAGGCCGTCCGCGACGTCGGCCCGGCCGTCGCCGTGGTCGAGCTGGCCGCGCTGACCGGCGGGGACCAGGTCGTTCCGGCCGCGCTGCACGCCGTCGGCGGGCCGGAGCTGTCGGTCGCGGACCGGGACGGGCCGGACGCCCTGGCGCGGATGGTGTCCTCGCTGACCGGTCGCGAGCTGGTGCTGCTGCTGGACAACTGCGAGCACCTGGTCGACGACGTCGCGGGCCTGGTCCACGAGCTGCTCGCCCGGCTTCCCGGGCTGCGGGTGCTGACGACCAGCCGGGAGCCCCTCGGCGTACCGGGCGAGATCCTGCACCCGCTCGGGTCGCTGGATCCGGCGCAGGCGACGCGGCTGTTCGCCGAGCGCGCCGTCGCCGTCCGGCCGGACTTCGACCCGGCCGACCACGCCCCGGCCGTCGCCGAGATCTGCCGTCGTCTCGACGGTCAGCCGCTGCCCATCGAGCTCGCGGCGGCCCGGGTGCGCAGCATGAGCCCGGCCGAGATCGCCGACCGGCTCGCCGACCGCTTCCGGTTGCTGGTGTCCGGTGCCCGGACCGTGCTGCCCCGCCACCAGACGCTGCGGGCGGTCGTCGACTGGAGCTGGGATCTGCTCTCCCCCGCCGAGCGTGCGCTCGCGACCCGGTTCGGGGTGTTCGCCGGCCCGGTCGACGCCGGCACCGTCGAGGCCGTCTGCGGCGACGACGCGTTCGACCTGCTCCCGGCGCTGGTGGAGAAGTCGCTGGTCGTCCCGGTGGACGGGGCGGAGGACGGTGCGACCCGCTACCGGATGCTGGAGACGATCCGCGAGTACGCGGCCGCGCGGCTGGCCGACGCGCCGGACCACGACGCCGTGACCGCGGCGCACGCCGACCACCTGCTCGCGGTGCTGGAGCCCGGGGAGCCGCGGCTGCGCGGCGGTGACCAGCTCGACCAGCTCGCCGTCGTGCGGCGGGTGGAGGGCGAGGCCGTCCGCGCGCTGGACCGCGCCGTCGACGCCGGCGACGGCCCCCGGGCGCACCGGTTGTTCGCGGCCCTGGCCTGGAGCTGGATGGTCCGCGGCGACCTCGGCTCGCTGAAACCCTGGTCCGACCGGATCGCGACGCTCCCGGCGGCCGCGCCGGCCGCCGCGGTCGCGCTCACCCGCACGATCCGGGCGATGGTCCACATCGGGTTCGGCGACGATCAGGGTGCCGCCCAGGCGGAGCTGGACGCCGTCGTCGCGCTGTGGCCGGAGCTGCCCGAACCACGGCACCCGGTGGTCGAGCTCGCCCCGCCCACCGGGCTGCTGTTCGGCGAGGGGGACCGCTCCGCGCTCGCGGCCATCGCCGACGGCGACGGCGACACCTGGCTGCGGGCGGCGGCGTCACAGATCATCGCCGCGCACGCCGAGAACGCCGGCGACCTCGGGGTGCAGCGAGTCCGGCTGCGGGCCGCACGCGACCTGTTCGCCCGGGCCGGGGACCGCTTCGGGCTCGGGATGACGACGTTCGCACTCGGCGAGCTGGAGGACTACGCCGGGGACACCGATGCCGCCCGCCGGGCCTGGTCCGAGGCGGTGGCGCTGTCCGCGGAGCTCGGCAACGCCGACGACGTCCCGCAGTTCCACCTGCAGCTGGCCCGGCTCGCCGCCCGCCGCGGCGACGAGATCGTGGCCCGCGAGCACCTGCGCCTGGCCTTCGCCCAGGACATCCCCGACGACATCCGCGCGAGCTTCGGCCTGCGGTGGGGACGGGCCGAGGTCGAGCTGCGGCTCGGGAACCCGGACGAGGCCCTGGAGCTGCTCCGTGAGTGCGACGTGCCGGTCCTGCCCGGCCCCGGACGGTTCCAGCGGGAGGCCGCGACCCACACGCTCATCGCGTCGGCACTGATGGCCCTCGGCCGCCCGGACGAGGCCCGCGAGCGGCTGGAGCAGGCCGGGAAGGCCGCCGTCGCCGCCGACGACGGGCCGGTCCTCGGTGTGGTCGCCGAGACCTCCGCCCGGTGGGCCCTGGACGCGGGGGACGCGGAGCGGGCCGGTGAGCTGCTCGGCGTCGCCCTGGCCCGCCGTGGGGCGCTGCACCTGGGGCTGCCCGAGGTCGTGGCGACGCTGGAGGGCGTCCGCGCGCGGCTGGGCCCGGCCGCGGCCGACGCTGCGCTCGACCGTGGCCGGGCCTGGAGCCGGGACGCACCCCCGGTGCCGTGAGCGCTCAGGTGCGGCGCCGGTAGAGCGCCACGGCCAGCGGCGCGAAGACCACGACCAGGCCCGCGGAGGTCAGCAGCGACACCGTCGCCGCGCCTCCCGCCGGCGCGCCGTCGAGCAGGGCGCGCACGGCGTCCGCGGTCCGCGAGACCGGGTTGACCGCGACGAAGCCCTGCAGCCAGCCGGGCATCGTCTGCGTCGGGACGAACACCGAGCTGGCGAAGGTCAGCGGCAGCATGATCAGCGCGGACAGGCCCTGCACCGAGCGGGGCTGCTTCACGACCATCGCGAGTGCGGTGAACACCCAGCAGAGGCCGAACGCGAACGCGACGACCAGCCCGAACGCGGCCAGGATCCCGAGCGGACCCGCCGGGGTGCGGTAGCCGAGCGCGAACCCGAACGCCAGCATGATCACCCCGGAGGTCAGGTAGCGGACGAGGTCCGCGCCGATCGCACCGACCAGTGGGGCGGCGCGGGAGATCGGCAGGCTGCGGAAGCGGTCGAAGATCCCGGTCTTGAGGTCCTCGGCCAATCCCACGCCGGTGCCCGCGGAGGCGAACACCACCGTCTGGAGCAGCACACCGGGCAGGGCGTAGTGCAGGTACTCCGTGCTGTTGCCGGCGATCGCGCCGCCGAAGACGTAGACGAACAGCAGCAGGAAGATCACCGGCTGCAGGGTGACGTCGATCAGTGCCTCCGGCGAGTGGATCGTCTTCACGATCCCGCGGCGGGCCAGCGACAGCCCGTGCCGCAGCGTCGAGGGCAGCAGCGGGGCCGAGGTGGACGCCCGGCCGGAGCTCGGGGTGGTGGGCGGGGTGTCGAGGGTGGCGGTCATCGGGGGCCTCCGGAGGTGGTCTCGGCCGCGTGGCCGGTGAGGGAGAGGAAGACGTCGTCGAGGCTGGGGAGCCGCAGGCCGATCTCGGCGACGGCGACGCCCTCGGCGACCAGCCGGTCCTCGGTGCGGCGCAGCGCGCCGTGGTCGGCGACGGCCGCGGTGACCTCCCCGGACGGCTCGACCGTCGGCTCGGCGCCGGTCTCCTGGGCGACGACGGCGGCGACCAGCGGCACCTCGCGCGGCAGCTCGGCACGGACGTGCAGGCGTCGGCCGCCGGCCCGGGACTTCAGCTGGGCGGCCGTGCCGGAGGCGATGACCCGCCCGTGGTCCAGGACGACGAGGTCGTGCGCGAGCTGGTCGGCCTCCTCCAGGTACTGGGTGGTGAGCAGGACGGTGACACCGTCCTCGGCGAGTCGCCGCACGGCGTCCCACACCTCGTTGCGGTGCAGCGGGTCCAGCCCGGTGGTGGGCTCGTCGAGGAACAGCACCTCGGGGCGTCCGACGAGGCTCGCTGCCAGGTCGAGCCGGCGGCGCATGCCGCCGGAGTAGGTGCCGGCGCGGCGCCCGGCGGCGTCGGTGAGCCCGAAGCGGTCGATCAGCTCGGCGGCGCGGGCCCGGGCGGCCGACCGCGGCAGGTCGAGCAGCCTGCCGATCAGGTAGAGGTTGTCGCGGCCGGTCAGGGCCTCGTCGACGGCGGCGCACTGGCCGGTGAGGCCGATCAGGGAGCGGACCCCGGCGGCGTCGCCGACGACGTCGCGGCCGAGCACCGCGGCCCGGCCGGCCGACGGCGGGAGCAGCGTGGCCAGCATGCGGACGGTCGTCGTCTTGCCGGAGCCGTTGGGGCCGAGCAGGCCCAGGACCTGTCCGCGCCCGGCGGAGAAGGAGATCCCGTCGACGGCGCGGACCTCACCGAAGGTCCGGACCAGGCCGTCGACCTCGATTGCGGGGGTGTTCATGCCGCCGAGCGTGCGCCCGGGCGCTGACACGGCCCTGGCACGGCGCTGGCACGGCGCTGGCACGGCGCTGGCACGGCTGTGGCACCGCGTCGGCGGCAGAGAGGCGACGGCAGAGAACCGTGGCATCGCGGCGACGGCCGCGGACCCTGGGCTGCGGGTGGTGTCGGCACGGGCCCGGTCCCGTCGCCACCCCCCGACCGTGGCGACGGAACCGGCCCGTCCATCCCCCCGCGCCTCCGGCGAGGCTCCCCAGCCCGCCGTGACGCGAGTACGACGGTATCGGCACGCCAGGGGCCGCGGATCGGTCGAACTACCGATCTCTTACCCGGGGTCTCTCCTACCAGGGTAGGAGAGACCCCTCACCCCTCGGCGCGCTCGGCGGCCTCGAGCCACTCCAGCTCGACGCTCTCGCGCTCGGCGACGACGGCCTTCAGCTCCCGGTCCAGCTCCATCAGCCGGCCGGGCTCGGTCGCGGCCTCGGCGAGCTTGGCGTGCAGCTTCTCCTCCTGCGCGGTGAGCTGCCCCATCCGCCGCTCCAGGCGCTGGGCGTCCTTGCGGGCGGCCCGCTGCTCCGCGGCGCTCGCCTTCGGCCCTGCCGCCTGCGCGACGGGCGCTCCCGCCGGCACCGGCGCGGTCGGTGCGGCCCCGGCCGGCCCACGCCCCATGGCGGCGCGGCGGGTCAGGTACTCACCGATCCCGCCGGGCAGGTGGGTGAGCCGGCCGTCGCCGAACAGGGCGACGACCTGGTCGCAGACACGCTCGGTGAGATACCGGTCGTGGCTGACGACCACCAGCGTGCCCGGCCAGCCGTCGAGGAGGTCCTCCAGCCCGGCGAGGGTGTCGACGTCGAGGTCGTTGGTGGGCTCGTCGAGCAGCAGGACGTTGGGCTCGTCCATCAGCAGCCGGGTCAGCTGCAGCCGCCGTCGCTCGCCACCGGACAGGCGTCCGACCGGGGTCCACTGGCGGGCCGCGGGGAAGCCGAGCCGCTCCAGCACCTGCGACGCGGTCATCTCCTGCTTGCCGAACCGCACGTACTTGGCGACGGCCTCGGTGGCCTCCAGCACGCGCATCTCGGCGGGCAGGTCGACGAGCTCCTGGGACAGCTGCGCCATCTTCACGGTGCTGCCCTGGATGCGCCTGCCCGAGTCGAGCGCGCGTTCCCCGGACAGGGCGCGCAGCAGCGTCGTCTTGCCGGAGCCGTTGATCCCGACGATGCCGACCCGGTCGCCCGGGCCGAGCCGCCAGGTCACGCCGTCGAGCAGGGTGCGCCCGGCGACGGAGACGGTCGCGTCCTCCAGCTCCAGCACGGTGCGGCCGAGCCGGTTGGTCGCGAACGCCATCAACTCGACGGTGTCGCGCGGCGCGGGCACGTCGGCGATCAGGGCCTCGGCGGCCTCGATCCGGTACCGGGGCTTCGACGTCCGGGCGGGCGGGCCACGGCGCAGCCAGGCCAGCTCCTTGCGGGCCAGGTTGCGGCGGCGCTGCTCGGCGGCGTCGGCCTGCCTGCCGCGCTCGGCCCGGGCATAGACCCAGTCCGCGTAGCCACCGGTGTAGGACTCGACCCGGCCGTTCGCGACCTCCCAGGTGCGGGTGCAGACGGTGTCGAGGAACCAGCGGTCGTGGGTGACGACGACGAGTGCGATCCGCCGCGACGTCAGGTGCGTCGCGAGCCAGCCGATGCCCTCGACGTCGAGGTGGTTGGTGGGCTCGTCGAGGACGACGAGGTCGAGCTCCCCGATCAGCGCCGCGGCGAGCGCGACCCGGCGCTTCTCGCCACCGGACAGGCCGTCGGCGGGCCGCTCGATGTCGGAGATGGCGAGCCCGTCGAGGACGTCGCGGACCCGGGCGTCGGCGGCCCACTCGTGGTCGGCGCCGTACTCGGCGAGGACGATGTCACGCACCGTCGACCCGGCCGGGAAGCGGTCGTGCTGCACCAGGTGCGCCATCCGCAGGCCACCGAGGCGGCTGACCCGGCCGCCCTCGACCGGGCGGTCGCCGGTGATCACGTCGAGCAGGGTCGACTTCCCGCCGCCGTTGAGGCCGACGACGCCGATCCGGTCGCCGCGCTCGACGCCGAGCGAGACGCCGTCGAGCAGGACGCGGGAGGCGTCACCGGGCACGTGCGCGGTGACGTTCTCCAGGTTGAGCAGGTTCTCGGGCAACTACGTCTCCACCGTCGGGAAGGTCAGGCACGGACCGGGGGCCATGAGCCGGAGCTCGAGGGGCCGCCGCGGTCGGGGGGGTGGTCGCCGCCCGTCTCCGAGGTGTCGACGATGCGGGCGCCGCCGGCCGGGCCGTGGGCGACCCGCACCGTGCGGCACACCCCCATGCCGGCGAGCTCGGTCGCCACCTCGACGGCGGAGTCGGCGTCGGCGCACAGGAACGCGCACGTCGGCCCGGAGCCGGACACCAGACCGGCGAGCGCTCCGGCGTTGACCCCGGCGCGCAGGGTGCGGCGCAGATCCGGGGCCATCGAGACGGCGGCGACCTGCAGGTCGTTGCCCAGGTTCAGCGCGAGCCGGCGCGGGTCGCCCGAGGACAGTGCCTCCAGGACGGGCTCGACCGGCCGCTCGGTGATCGGGCCGTCGCCACGCAGCCGGTCCAGCTCGGCGAACACCGCCGGGGTGGACAGCCCACCGCGGGCCAGCGCGATCACCCAGTGCAGCCGGTGCCGGGCGAGCACCGGGATGATCTTCTCGCCACGGCCGGTGCCGAGCGCGGTGCCGCCGTGCAGACCGAACGTGACGTCCGATCCGAGCTCGGCGGCCAGCTCGGACAGATCGTCGCGGCCCAGCTCCAACCGCCACAGCGACGACAGCGCGACGAGCGTGCCCGCAGCGTCGGCGGAGCCGCCCGCCATCCCACCCGCGACCGGGATGCCCTTGCGCAGGGTCACCCGCACGTCCGGGGCCCGCCCGGCCCGCTCCGCGAGCAGCTCGACCGCCCGCCAGGCCAGGTTGGTGGCGTCCAGCGGCACCTCGGCCACCCCGTCGCCGTGCACCTCCAACGCGGGCTCCTGCGCCGGCTCGACCGAGATCTCGTCGAACAGGCTGACGGCGTGGAAGAGCGTCACCAGGTCGTGGAAGCCGTCCGGCCGCACCCCGCCCACGGCGAGGTGCAGGTTGATCTTCGCGGGAACCCGGACGGTGACCGGTCGCGGCACGGCGGACAGCACTGCTCAACCCTACGGGCAGCACGGGACGGACCGCCGCCGCCCGGCGCTCGGGGTGGCCGGGCTCACCGGTTCCGGGCGACGCGCCCCCGACCAGGCGGCAGGGGCGGGCCGGCCCGCCACGAGCACCCCCTTTCCCGCGAACTCGCTTACCCGGTAAGCGAACTCGGAGGACCGGCACCCGCGACGACCGGGAGGCCGGCCACCGCCCCACCTGACGCCCCCGACACCGACACCGTCTCTCCTGCGAACTCGCTTACCGGGTAAGCGAATCCGTACGACCGGCACCCGGTAGGACCGACGCCCGGCCCACGCCGACGCCCGTTCCCGGCGAGTGGCACGACGGTGCTGCCTGCGCCTACCGGGTGAGGGAGTCCTCCGAGACAGCACGCTCCGCGGCGGCGGCACGGCGCTCGGACAGGTGGCGCGGCGTCGCGAAGCAGGCGACGGCCACGACACCGATGACCAGCACGGCCGCGGGCAACAGCATCGACTGGGCCATCGCCGTCGCGAAGGGATCGCGCAGCGCCTCGGGCAGCGGCCCGCCGGCCGCGGCGACCTCCGGGGAACCGCCGGTCGTCGACGTGCCCGGGACGAGCGCGGCGATCCGCGACTCCATGAGCACGGCGATGCCCGCGCTGCCGAGCACCGCGCCGACCTGACGGGTCGTGTTGTAGACGCCCGACCCGGATCCGGCCTGGTCCATCGGCAGGTTGCGGGTGGCGCTGGTGGAGATCGGCGCCCAGACGCAGGAGTTGGAGATCCCGAGCAGGGTGAGCGGCAGCAGCAGCTGCCAGACCGGGGTGTCCGGGCCCATCACCCCCGCCAGCCAGACCAGCGCGATGACGAACGTCGACATCCCGAATCCGCCGATCAGCCGCGGGTGGACGCGGTCGGTCAACCGCCCGGTGTACGGGGCGAGTGCGCCGGAGAAGATCGCCAGCGGTGCGAGCAGCAGCGCCGCCTCGGTGGGGGTGAAGCCGCGCACGCTCTGCGCGTAGATCATCAGCGGGAAGCCCTGCGCGGTGATCGCGAAGCCGACGGTGCAGATCGCGATGTTGGCCAGCGAGAAGTTCCGGTCCCGGAACAGGCGCAGCGTGACCAGCGGCTCGCTGGTGGTGACCCGCTGCCACCACACGAACGCGACCAGCACGACGACCCCGCTGCCGATCAGCGCCCAGATGCCGACGCTCCAGCCGAACTTCTGCCCCTCCTGGATGCCGAAGACCAGCAGGAACATGCCCACGGCGGACAACACCACGCCGACCACGTCGAACCGGCGGCGCGAGGTCTCGAGCGAGGGGACCAGCCGCCACGCGGCGACGAAGGCGATCACCCCGACCGGCACGTTCACGAAGAAGATCCACTCCCAGCCGAGGCCGCCGACGAGGAGCCCGCCGACGATCGGCCCGGTGAGGGTCGCGACGCCGGCGACGGCGCCCCACAGGCTCATCGCGCGTCCGCGCTGGGCCGCCGGGAAGGTCCGGGTGATGACGGCCATGGTCTGCGGCGTCATCATCGCGGCGCCGAGCCCCTGGGCGATCCGCGCGACGATCAGGGCGCCGACGGTCGACGTGAGCCCGCACCACAGCGAGGCCAGGGTGAAGACCGCGAGCCCGCACAGGTAGACGCGCTTGGGCCCGAACCGGTCCCCCAGCCGGCCGGTGACCAGCAGCGGGACGACATAGGCGAGCAGGTAGGCGCTGGTCACCCAGACCACGGAGTTGACGTCGGCGTCCAGCGACGTCAGCAGCGCGGGCGTCGCGACGGTGACGATCGTGGCGTCGACCAGGATCATGAAGAACCCGATCACCAGGGCCCACAACGCGGGCCACGGGCTCGTCCCGTCGGCGCTGACCACCTGTTCCCTCGACCGTGTCACCACGCCATCATGCGCTGCCCCGGGGCCGGTCGGTTCAGGCGGGAGGGTCCCCTGCGGGGCGGTTCCGGGCGATCCGGGCGAAGTCGGACACCGCGAGGGTCTCGGCGCGCGCGGTGGGGTCGACGCCGGCGGCGCGCAGGGCCTGCTCGGCCGCCGCGGCCGAACCCGCCCAGCCCGACAGCGCCCCGCGCAGCACCTTGCGACGCTGGGCGAACGCCGCGTCGACGACCGCGAAGGTCGCCGCCCGGTCGGCGTCGGCGGGCGGGTCGTGCCGGGTGAAGGCCAGCAGTCCGGAGTCGACGCCGGGGACCGGCCAGAACACCGCGCGCGGCACCGGCCCGGCGCGGCGGGCCGCCGCGTACCAGGCGAGCTTGGCGCTGGGGGCGCCGTACTCGCGCGAGCCGGGTCCCGCCGCGAGCCGGTCGGCGACCTCGGCCTGCACCATGACCAGCCCGGTCCGCAGCGACGGCAGCTCGGCGAGCAGGTGCAGGATCACCGGCACCGCGACGTTGTAGGGCAGGTTCGCGACGATCGCGGTGGGCGGCGACGCCCCGGGCCCGGCGTCGGCCGCCAGCCGGTCCGCGCCGACCCGCATGGCGTCGGCCCCGGTCACGGTGAGGCGATCGGCCAGCCCGGGGGCACGCTCGGCGACGGTCTCGGGCAGCAGCCCCGCCAGCACCGGGTCGATCTCGACGACGTGCACCCGGGCCGCGACCGGCAGCAGCGCCAGGGTGAGCGACCCCAGCCCGGGGCCGACCTCGAGGACCACGTCGTCACCGTCGACGCCGGCGGACTTCACGATCCGGCGGACCGTGTTGGCGTCGTGGACGAAGTTCTGACCGAGCTTCTTGGTGGGACGCAGACCGAGCCGCTCGGCCAGCACCCGGACGTCGGCCGGGCCCAGCAGGCGTGCGGTGGTGGTGCTCCGGTCGCCGTCGGCGTCGATGCTGCGGCTCCGGCCGCCGTCGGTCCCGTGGTCGCTCACGGAACCATTCTCGCGGGGCACCCCGGGCGGGGTGCGTGCGGGATCAGCTCAGGCCGAGCTTGGACGAGCAGGACGGCCAGGCGCTGTACCCGCCCCGGTCGTCCTTGACCTTCTCGGCGACCGCGATCTGCTCCTCGCGGGAGGCCTTGTCCGCGGTCGGGGCGTACTGCCCGCCGCCGTAGGCCTGCCAGGTCTGCTTGTTGAACTGCAGCCCGCCCTGGTAGCCGTTGCCGGTGTTGATGCTCCAGTTCCCGCCGGACTCGCACTTGGCGAGCTTGTCCCAGGTCGCGCCGTTGGAGACGGCGGGCGCCGAGGACGTCGCCTTCGCGCCGGCCTTCTCGACGATCTCCTCGACCTTCTTCTTGGTGCCGACCTTCACCACGCGCGGCAGGGCCGGGGTGTCCTGACCGGCGCCGATGCGCTCGCGGGCGACCTCGCGGCCCTGGTCGTAGGTGACCCGCCAGATGATGCTGCGGGCGCCCTCGCGGCCCGGGTCGACGACGGTGCGGGTGCCCTCGTCGAGCGACGGGTCCTGCACCTCCTGCTCCGGCACCGGGAGCTTCTGGGACTCGACGATCTGGGCGTTCACGATGTCCGAGCCGGTGGTCGGAGCGGCGACCGGGGCGAACGACGCCGGGGAGGACGCCCGGTCGAGGTTCATCGACGCCGTGCCGAGATCGGTGGCGTTCGCGGCGAGCCCCGCGTGGAGCTCCTGGGCGGGCTGCTCGGCGGGGGCGGAGAGCACCGCGGCGGCGAGCCCACCGGTCGGGACCGAGAACAGCGCGGCCGCGGCGGCGGTCCGGACCCCGGCCCGGGAGCGGGCGGCGGCCGTGCGGTGACGGCCCTCGTAGGTGACGAACCCGGCCTCGTCGCCGGCGAGACCGGCGGGCGCGACGGCGGGGAGCGGTCGCGTGAGCTCGTCGTCGGCGAGCGGTGCGGCGTGACGCGAAGACATGACTTCCCGGGGTCTCGGCTGTCCGGGAAGGAGTCATGACCTGCGGGAACGACGACCGGCGCGGTGCCGGGGAGCGGAACCGTCGCTGGGGAGCGGACCGGTCGTCGTCCCGCGGGTCGGGGGAGCGACCCCGTCCCGGCGGGTACGACGACGGACGTTAGCGGACCGTGACCCGGAGCAGCGTGTCCGACGCGCGCGTGGCGACGAGCGGCCGGGGATCGACGGTGAGTGACGACAACCCCGCCGCTCATCACGGCGGACGGCGTCAATCGGTCGTGCGCAGCCGGAAGATCCGTTCGGCGTTGCGGCGGGCCGTCTCGGCGACCAGGGCCTCGGGCTCCCCGCGGGTCGCGGCGACCCCGCGCACCGTCCACGGCAGCACGTAGGGCTCGTTGGCCCGGCCGCGGTGCGGGTGCGGGGTGAGGAACGGCGCGTCGGTCTCCACGAGGTACTGACCGGCGGGGACGAGGGCCGCCGCGGCACGCAGCTCGTCGTTGCGCTTGAAGGTGACCGGGCCGGCGAAGGACAGGACGTACCCGGCGTCGGTGCACTCCCGTGCCATCGCGGCGTCGCCGGAGAAGCAGTGGAAGACCACCGTCTCCGGGGCGCCCTCCTCGCGCAGGATCCGCAGGACGTCCTCGTGGGCGTCCCGGTCGTGGATCATCAGCGGCTTGCCGGTGCGCTTGGCCAGCCCGATGTGCCAGCGGAACGCGTCCTGCTGCGCGGCGGGCGGGCTGTGGTCCCAGTAGTAGTCCAGGCCGGTCTCGCCGATCGACACGACACGCTCGTCGGCGGCCAGCCGCTCGATCTCGGCGAGATCTCCGGCGGTGACCCGCGCCGTCCGGGTGGGGTGCAGCGCGACGGCCGCCCACACCCGGTCGTCGGCGTGTGCGGCCCGGACCGCGGACCGGGCGCCGTCGAGGTCGTCGGCGACGGTGACCGCGCCGACGACGCCGACCGCCGCTGCCCGGTCCATCGCGGCGACGACGTCGGCGTCGGTCTCGCAGCCGCAGGCGTCGAGGTGGGTGTGGCTGTCGATCGTGGGTGCGGCGAGCGGTTCGGGCGGCTCGGGGCGGGGACGCCGGCCTGCCGGTGGCCGGTCCGCGTCCCCGCCCGTCGCGGAGCTCACTTCTGGACCGGAGCCCACTCCGGCCCGGTCTCCCCCAGCTCGGGTGCGAGCTTGGCGATGATCGGCGACGGCTTGGCCAGCGGGCGCCCCACCTCGATGGGTGTGGAGCCCCAGTGGGCCTGCTCGGCGGCGTAGTCGCCGGTGAGGACCGGGTAGGCGGGACCGTCGCCGAGGTCGTCCACGGTTGTCTTCTCCGGCTGCGCGGCCCACACCCCGGTGCCGCCGAGCGCCTCGTGCACCTTCTGCGCGGCGTGCGGCAGGAACGGGGTGAGCAGGGTGTTCGCGTCCTGCACGACCTGCAGCGCGGTGTGCAGGATCGTGTCCCGGCGCTCCGGGTCGTCCTTGCGCTTCCACGGCTCCTGGTCCGACAGGTACCGGTTCGCGGCGGTGACCACCCGCATCGCCTCGCCCGCGGCCTGCTTGAACCGGTTCCGGGCGAGCAGCCCGCCGACGGTGTCGAACCCCGCCTTCGAGTACGCGAGCAGGTCGGCGTCGGCCTGCTGCGGCGCCGTCGGCGTCGGGATCGCCCCCACGTTCTTGTGGGCCATCGAGATGGACCGGTTGACCAGGTTGCCCCACTCGTTGGCCAGCTCGAAGTTGACCCGGCGGACGAACTCGTCCCAGGTGAAGTCGACGTCCTGGTTCTCCGGCCCGGCGACGGCGATGTGGTACCGCAGCGCGTCCGGTCCGAACTCGCGCAGGAAGTCCCCGACGTAGATGACGGTGCCGCGGCTGGTCGAGAACTTCGACCCGCTCATCGTCAGGTACTCCGAGGACACGACCTCGCTGGGCAGGTCCAGCGTCCCGTACGGGCCGGGCTCGCCGCCGCGGTCACCCGCGCCGTTCTGCCCGAGCAGGATCGCCGGCCACATCACCGAGTGGAAGGTGATGTTGTCCTTGCCCATGAAGTAGAAGGCCTCGGCGGCCGGGTCGGTCCACCACTGCTTCCACGCGTCCGGGTCCGGGCCGCGGCGGGCCCACTCCACCGAGGCGGACAGGTAGCCGATGACGGCGTCGAACCAGACGTAGATCTTCTTGAGCGGGTTGTCCGACCAGACGTCGAGCGGCACGGGCACGCCCCACTCCAGGTCCCGGGTGATGGCGCGCGGCTTGAGGTTCTCCACGAGGTTGGCGGAGAACCGGAGCACGTTGGGACGCCAGTCGGTGCGGGTCGACAGCCAGCTCCCGAGCGCCTCGGAGAAGGCGGGCAGGTCGAGGAAGAAGTGCTCGGTCTCGACGAACTTCGGCGTCTCCCCGTTGATCCGCGAGCGCGGGTTCTTGAGGTCGGCCGGGTCGAGCTGGTTGCCGCAGTTGTCGCACTGGTCGCCGCGGGCGCCGTCGTAGCCGCAGATGGGGCAGGTGCCCTCGATGTAGCGGTCGGGCAGGGTGCGGCCGGTGGACGGGCTGATCGCGCCCAGCTGGGTCTTCGGGACGACGTAGCCGTTCTTGTACAGCGCGGTGAACATGTCCTGCACGACGCGGTAGTGGTTCGACGTCGTGGTCCGGGTGAACAGGTCGTAGCTCAGCCCGAGACCCTGCAGGTCGTCGGTGATCACGTCGTTGTACTTGTCGGCGAGCTGGCGCGGGGTCAGCCCCTCGGCGTCGGCCTGGACCTGGATCGGGGTGCCGTGCTCGTCGGTGCCGGACACCATCAGCACCCGGTCCCCCGCCATCCGCCGGTACCGGGCGAACACGTCGGAGGGCACACCGAAGCCGGACACGTGGCCGATGTGCCGGGGGCCGTTGGCGTAGGGCCACGCCACGGCGGTCAGCACGGCTTTGCTCATGCCCTCCAGCGTATTCATCGATGCCACCACGTTCTGCGGCGGCACATCACCAAAGGTGGGGATAGACCCCGTATCCTGAGGTCGGGGGGCAGGGCGGTGCCATAGTGGCGCCCATGGACCGGTGTGAACAGGAGCGCGAGGCACTCCTCGACGCGGCCCTGCAGCAGTGGGCGGACGGCGGCTGGACGGCCGTCGACCCGCGGGAGGCCGTGCGCCGGTCGGGGGTCCCGGCCTCCTGCGCGGCCGAGTTCACCTCGGGCGCCGAGCTCGTCTGCGCGGTGTTCGACCACATCGTCGACGACCGCTCGGCGAACATGCTGCAGTCCTTCGCCGAGGCGGCCGCCGCCGGCAGCTCCCCGATCGACCGGTTCCGGGTCATGACGACGGTGATGCTCGACGACGTCGTCCGCGACCCGCGCCGCGCCGTCGTCCTCGCCGACGCGATCGGCTGCCCGCCGCTGGTGGCACGGCGCCGCAGCGCCAACCGCGGGTTCGCCGAGATCGTCGCCTCCCAGCCGGTCGGCGACGGCGTCGAGCCGGACGACCTGCGCCTGGCGGGGCACTTCGTCATCGGCGGGCTCGCCGAGATCGTCCTGGCCTGCGTCGACCCGGACAGCCCGGTGGACCGGGAGCGGGCGATCGAGCACGGCGCCAAGCTGCTCGAGGCGTGCGCGACCACCCGCTGAGGCTCAGCCCAGCGCCCGGTCCAGGTTGATCGCGGAGCTGATCAGCGACAGGTGGGTGAACGCCTGGGGGAAGTTGCCCAGCTGCTCCCCGGTCAGGCCGATCTCCTCGGCGTAGAGACCCAGGTGGTTGCCGTAGGAGAACATCTTCTCCAGCGCGATCCGGGCCTGTTCGAGGCGCCCCGCCCTGGTCATCGCCTCGACGTTCCAGAACGAGCACATCGAGAACGTGCCCTCCTCGCCGTCGAGGCCGTCGGGTGAGTCCTCGACGTCGTAGCGGAACACCAGGGTGTCGACGACGAGGTCGTCGTTGATCGCGTCCAGGGTCGCGAGGAACCGCGGTTCGGTGGGCGCGCAGAACTTGACCATCGGCATGAGCAGCACCGCCGCGTCCAGCGTGCGGGCGCCGTAGCGCTGCACGAACGACCCGCGCGGCGGCACGTCGGGGTCCCAGCCACGGTCCATGATCTGGTGGTAGATCTCGTCGCGGGTGGCGGTCCAGGCCCCGACGTCGCCGGGCAGGCCGCGCCGGCGCGCCATCCGGATCATCCGCTCGACCGCGACCCAGCACATGAGCCGGGAGAACACGTGGTCCTGGCGGCCGGCCCGGGTCTCCCAGATGCCCTCGTCGGGTGAGTCCCAGTGCTCGCGCAGCCAGTCGAGGATCGTGCAGAGGTTCGTCCAGTCCTCGTGGCCGACGCCGTCGCCGTACTTGTCGTACAGGTAGACCGAGTCGATGATCTCGCCGTAGATGTCGAGCTGCAGCTGCGCCGAGGCGCCGTTGCCGGCCAGCACCGGGCGCGAACCGCGGTAGCCCTCGAGGTGGTCGAGCTCCACCTCGTCGGGGGTCTCGTCGCCGTCGATCGTGTACATGACGCGCAGCGGGCCCTGGTCTCCGTCGCGGGTGCTCCCGAAGCGTCCGGACAGCCACGCGATGAACGCGCCGGCCTCCTCGGTGAACCCGAGCCGCAGCAACGCGTAGAGGGTGAAGGCGGCGTCGCGCATCCAGACGTAGCGGTAGTCCCAGTTCCGCTCGCCGCCGAGCTGCTCGGGCAGCCCCATCGTCGGCGACGCGATCACCGCGCCGGTCGGCTCGTGGGTGAGCAGCTTGAGGGTGAGCGCGGAGCGGTGCACGCGCTCGCGCCACCGCCCGGTGTACGACGAGTGCGCCAGCCAGTCCTTCCAGAACGCGACCGTCCCGGTGAACAGGGCCTCCGCGGCGTCGTCGCACGCGGTGGGCTCCTCGGCCGCGTCGACCTCCAGCACGAACACCTCGGTGCGCCCCTCGGCCGTGCGGAACTCCGCGCCCGCGGCGTGGTCGGTGATCTCCAGCTCCACCGACGACGTCAGGTCCAGGGTGACGCCGCTGCCGGTGAACCGGATGCCGGCCCCGGCGGTCTCCACCTTCGGGGTCTCGCGGGCGTAGTCCGGCCGGGGCACGACCTCGACCGCCATCGGCACCGAGCCGCGGACGCCGGTGACCCGCCGGACCAGGCGCTGCCGGTGGTCCGGGTCGTGCGGGCGCAGCAGGGACATGAAGTCCTGCACCTCGACGATGCCGTCGGAGGTGAGGAAGCGGGTGATGAGGATGGTGGAGTCGGGGTAGTAGAACTGCTGCTGGCTGGCCAGCTCGGTCTCGTCGACGCAGGGCGCGAGCCGCCAGTGCCCGCCGCGGCCGGCGTCGAGCAGCGAGGCGAACACGCTGGGCGCGTCGAACCGGCCGGGACAGAACCAGTCGACGGTGCCGTCGGTGCCGACCAGCGCCGCGGAGCGCAGGTCCCCGACGATCCCGTGCTCGGCGATCGGCAGCTGGTCGGCGGAGCGCGTGGGACTCACTCCGGCACCCGCCAGCCACGCGGGCCGGGCAGGTCGAGCGCGTCCTGCGGGCCCCAGGAGCCGTCGTCGTAGGTCTGGGTCGGGGGCGGGTCGGCGAGCACCGGGTCGCACAGCTCCCAGAGCCGCTCGACCTCCTCAGTGGTGGTGAACAGGGTGCGGTCGCCCTTCATCACGTCCAGGAGCAGCCGCTCGTAGGCCTCCAGGGCGTCGTCGGGATCGCCGACGCCGTCGAGGTCCAGCCGCATCCGGCCGCGGCCGACCTTCAGCTCCGGGCCGGGCACCTTCGCCCGCACGTCGAGCTCGGCGGTGACCTGGTCGGCCAGCTCGATGACGAGCTCGGTCGGGGCGCTGCCGGTGGCGGCGCCGGTGAACGAGCCGCCCGGGAACATCGTCAGTGCCGGCTCGTCGAAGCCGATGGTGACGGTGCGCCGGGTCGCGCCCATCTTCTTCCCGGTGCGCAGGAAGAACGGGACCCCGAACCAGCGCCAGTTGTCAACGTAGGCCTCCAGCGCGACGAACGTCTCGGACTCCGAGTCGTCCGCGACCCCGTCCTCGTCGCGGTAGGAGGCGTACTGGCCGAACACCACCCGCGACGGGTCGAGCCGCCGGACGGAGTAGAAGACCTTCGCCTTCTCCGCGTGCAGCGCGTCCGGAGCGATCTCGTACGGCGGCTCCAGCGCCACGAACCCGAGGATCTGGAACAGGTGGGTGGAGATCATGTCCCGGAACGTGCCGGTGGACTCCATGAACGACGCCCGGCCCTCGGTCCCGATCTCCTCGGGGACGTCGATCTGCACGTAGCGGATGTTCTGCCGGTTCCAGACCGGCTCGAACAGGCCGTTGGCGAAGCGCAGCGCGAGGATGTTCTGCACCGACTCCTTGCCCAGGAAGTGGTCGATGCGGAAGATGTCGGCCTCGTCGTAGACGTCCTTCAGGCCCGCGTTGAGCTTCTTCGCGGACTCCAGGTCGGTGCCGAACGGCTTCTCCAGCACCAGCCGGGAGCGCTCGGCGAGGCCGGTCTCCCCCAGCATCGCGACCATCGGGGTCATCGCCGTCGGCGGCACGGACAGGTAGACGAGCCGGCGGACCTCGGCGCCGCCACCGGCCAGCTCCTTCTCGGCGGCGAGGACGGCGTCGGCGAGGTCGGCGCCGTCCTCGGCGTCGGAGACGACGAAGCTCAGCCGGGGCGCGAAGTCGTCCCAGCCGGTGTCGTCGGGCAGGGCGCCGCGGATGCGGTCGCGGAACTCGTCGTCGGAGCCGGGCGAGTGCCGACCGGACCCGATCACCCGGAAGTCCTCGGGGAGCAGTCCCTCGTTCTGCAGGTGGAGCAGACCCGGGAAGAGCTTGCGCTTCGCGAGGTCGCCGGTGGCGCCGAACAGCACGATCACGTGTGGGGGCAGGTCCGAAGGCATGGTCCCGGGCTACCCCCGGCCGGACCCGGCCATTCGGCGGCCCGGTCACGAGCGTGTTTCCACCGGCCGGTCCGCGCGGCGTACCGTTGCAGGTGTGAACGTCGACGTGACACCGCTGCACGGGATCGGGGTGCGCAAGGAGATCGAGCTGCGCAACGGCCGCAGGGTCGGGGTCATCGCGCACCGCGACGGGAAGGTCGACCTGATCCTCTCCCGTGCCGACGACCCGGACGCCTGCGTCGCCGAGCTGCCGCTGACCACCGAGGAGGCGGGCGCCCTGGCGAACCTGCTCGGCGCCCCGCAGCTGGTCAACCAGCTGAAGGACGAGCACGCGGACGTACCGGGCATCACCACCCGCAAGATGCCGATCAAGCTCAACAGCCCGTTCGACGGCCGCCCGCTGGGCGACACCGCGCTGCGCACCCGCACCCAGGTCTCGGTGGTCGCCATCATGCGTGCCGGCCAGGTGATCCCGTCGCCGACGCCGGCCCACGTGCTGGCCGCCGGGGACATCGTCATCGCCGTGGGCACAGCCGAGAAGCTGGAGCAGGCCGCCGACATCCTCGCCCACGGCTGAGGCCGCCCCGCAAGCCGTGGACCACACCGCACTGGAACTGCTGGAGCTCGGCGCCGTCTTCTTCGGGCTCGGCCTGCTGGGCCGGCTCGCCCAGCGGATCGCCCTGTCCCCCATCCCGCTCTACCTGCTCGGCGGCCTCGCGTTCGGCGCTGGCGGGATCATCCCGCTCGGCGACATCGGCGACTTCACCTCGCTCGCCGGCGAGGTCGGCGTCGTGCTGCTGCTCCTGCTGCTCGGGTTGGAGTACTCCGCGGTCGAGCTGGTCACCGGGCTGAAGCGGTCCTGGACCGCCGGGATCGTCGACATCGTGCTCAACGCCGCGCCGGGCGTCGCGGTCGCGCTGATCCTGGGCTGGGGTGTGGTCGGGGCGATGGTGCTGGGCGGGGTCACCTACATCTCCTCCTCCGGGATCGTCGCGAAGGTCCTGTCCGACCTGGGCAGGCTCGGCAACCGGGAGACGCCGGCGGTGCTGTCGGTGCTCGTGTTCGAGGACCTCGTGATGGCGCTGTACCTGCCGATCCTCACCGCGCTGCTGCTCGGCGTGACGCTGTGGGGCGGGGTCAGCGCGGTCGCGGTGTCGCTCGCGGTGATCTCCGTGGTGCTGGTGGTCGCGCTGCGCTACGGCCGCTACGTCTCCGCGGTCGTCGACTCCGACGACCGCGAGGTCTTCCTGCTCAAGGTGCTCGGTGCCGCACTGCTGGTCGCCGGGTTCGCCCAGGCGATGCAGGTGTCGGCGGCGGTCGGCGCCTTCCTGCTGGGCATCGCGATCTCCGGCTCGACCGCGGAGAACGCCACCAAGCTGCTGGAACCGCTGCGCGACCTGTTCGCCGCGGTGTTCTTCGTGGTGTTCGGGCTCTCGACCGACCCGCGGGCGATCCCGCCGGTGCTCGGCTGGGCGCTGGTGCTCGCCGTGTCGACCGCGGCCACCAAGTACGCGACGGGCTGGTGGGCGGCGAAGCGGGCGCGGATCGGGCGGATGGGCCGGGCCCGCGCCGGTGCGGCGCTGATCGCCCGCGGCGAGTTCTCGATCGTCATCGCCGGGCTCGCCGTCGGCTACGCGGCCGTCCCCGCCGAGCTGTCCGCGCTGGCCACGGCGTACGTGCTGATCATGGCGGTGCTGGGCCCGATCGCCGCGCGCTACGTCGAGCCGGTCATGCGGGCGATCCCGACGCGCACCCCCGCGACCGCCTGACCGCCCGCCCCGCCCTTCCCGGGCCCGCCCTTCCCGCCGCGCTGTCGCACCCCACCGGGGGCCGTCGCACCCGCCGCGACGGGTGCGGCGACCGCACGCGGGGTGCGGCGTCAGTCCCGGGCGGCGAGGGTCGCGTTGTAGAGGTCCCGCTTCGGCACGCCCGCGGCCTCGGCGACGGCGGCGACGGCGTCCTTGAGGCGCTCGCCGTCGTCGGTGCGCTCGCGCACGGCGTCGACCAGGGACTCCACCGGCGGCGCCTCGCGGGCCTCGGCACCGGCCAGCACCACGGTCACCTCGCCGAGCACGTCGCCGGAGGTCGCCCAGGCGTGCAGCTCGGCCAGGGTGCCGCGCACGACCTGCTCGTGGGTCTTGGTCAGCTCCCGGCACACCGCGGCACGGCGGGTCTCCCCCAGCACGGCGACGGCGTCGGCGAGGGTGTCCGCGGTCCGCCGCGGGGACTCGAAGAACACCACGGCGCGGCGCTCGTCGCGCAGGCTCTCCAGCCACCGGCGGCGCTCGCCGGAGCGGCGCGGCGGGAAGCCGTCGAAGCAGAACCGCTCGCACGGCAGCCCGGACAGGACCAGCGCGGTGGTCACCGCGGACGGTCCGGGCGCGCAGGTGACCGGCAGGTCCTCCGCGGCGGCAGCGGCGACGAGCCGGTAGCCCGGGTCGGAGACGGCGGGCATGCCGGCGTCGGACACCACCAGCACGGTCGCGCCGTCGCGGACCGCGGACAGCAGGCCGGGAAGCCGCTCGGCCTCGACGGCGTCGTAGTGGCTGACGATCCGGCCCGTGTAGGTGACCGGCAGCGCCGCGGCGAGGGTCCGGAACCGGCGGGTGTCCTCGGCGGCGATGACGTCGGCGGTGGCGATGAGCTCCCGCAGCCGCGGCGAGGCGTCCCGCGGGTCGCCCAGCGGGGTCGCGGCCAGGACCAGGCGACCGGTCGTCGTGGCCGTGTCGGGCGTGGAGTCGGGGGCGGGAGTCACGTCGGCCAGCCTACGATCGGACGCGATGGCCACCACGAGCGCCGATGCCGGGAGCCGGGTCGCCGGAGCGGCACCCGAACCCGGTCTGACCCCGCGCGGCACCCCGCCACCGCTGCGCCGCGCCGATCCCGGCCCGGTGGCGCGGCTCGGCGCCCCGCCACCGTCGGACCGGCTGCGGGGCTGGCTGGTCACCGCGGGGGTGGTGCTGGTCGCGGCGCTGCTGCGCTTCTACGACCTGGGTGAGCCCACCGACCGCGGAACGCCCGTCTTCGACGAGAAGCACTACGTCCCGCAGGCCTGGGACATGGTCCGCAACGGCGGGGTGGAGAGCAACCCCGGCTACGAGAAGATCGTCCACCCGCCGCTGGCGAAACAGCTGATCGCGCTGGGCCAGATGGTCTTCGGCTACGACGGCGTCGGCTGGCGGGCCTCGGCCGCGCTGGCCGGGGTGCTCACCGTGCTGCTCGTCGTCCGGGCCGGACGGCGCCTCACCCGCTCGACGGCGCTGGGCGGGCTCGCCGGGCTGCTGCTGTGCGCCGACGGGCTGTCGCACGTGCAGTCGCGGATGGGGATGCTCGACGTCTTCTCCGCGCTGTTCGTGGTGGCCGCGTTCGCCGCACTGCTCGCCGACCGCGACGACGTCCGCGGCCGGATGGCACGCGTCGTCGCGCAGGGGCGGGTCGACGACACCGTGTGGGGCCCGCGCTGGGGCGTGCGCTGGTGGCGGGTGGCCGCGGGCGTCTCGCTCGGCCTGGCGTGCGCGGTGAAGTGGAACGGCGCCTACTACGTCGCCGCTTTCGGGCTCCTGTGCGTGCTGTGGGACGTCTCGGTGCGCCGCCGCGCCGGGGTGGCCCGGCCGTGGGTGGGGACGATGGTGCGCGACGTCGCCCCCGCGCTGTGGGCGCTGGTCCTGATCCCGGCGCTGACCTACCTCGGGTCCTGGTGGGCGTGGTTCGGCAGCGAGACCGGCATCGACCGCCACGAGGTCGGCCGGGAGATCGGCACCGGCGGGGCGTTCGCCTGGGTGCCCGACGCCCTGCGGTCGCTCTGGTACTACCAAGGTCAGGTCCTCGCCTTCCACGAGAACCTGACGACCCAGTCCGCCGGGGCGCACCCCTGGGAGTCCAAACCCTGGACCTGGCCGATGGGGCTGCGGCCGATGCTCTACCGCTACGCCGACGACGCGACCGGCTGCGGGGAGACCGACTGCGTCTCCGCGGTGATGCTGATCGGCACCCCCGCGCTGTGGTGGCCGGCGATCCCGGTGCTGCTCTGGGGGCTGTGGCGGGCGGTGACCCGGGTCGACTGGCGGTGGGCCGCGGTGCTCGTCGGCTACGGCGCCGGGTTCGTCCCGTGGTTCTTCAACATCGACCGGCAGATGTACTTCTTCTACATGATGCCGGTGGTGCCGTTCCTGGTCCTGGGCGTCGTGCTGGCGATGGGACAGATGCTGGGCCACTCCCGGATGAGCGCGCGCCGGCGCCGCAACGGGCTGCTCGTCGTCGCGACGTGGGTGGCGCTGATCGGGGTCAACTTCGTGTGGTTGTGGCCGATCCTGGTCGGCGACCCGATCACCGCGGCGCACTGGCAGGCCGAGCTGTGGCTGCCGTCCTGGCGCTGACCGCTGCTGCTCCGTCCGGGTGACATCGGGAACCGTCGCGCCCGGTACGACGACCGATCGGGGCGTGAGCCCCGTTCTCCGCCGCCTCGCGGTCGCCCTCCCCGCCGTGCTGCTCGCCCTCGTCGTCGGGGCCGCGCCGGCCTGGGCGCACACCGAGCTCGAGTCCAGCAGTCCCGCCGCGAACGCGCAGGTCGGCACCGCGCCGACATCGGTGTCGCTGACCTTCTCCGAGGAGATCGCGGCCGCCGACGCCACCGTCGCGGTGACCGGCCCCGGCGGCACCGACTACGCGGCGGGCCCCGCCACCGGCGACGGCGCCACCCTCACCGTGCCGCTGCGCCCGCTCGGTGCGGCCGGCGGCTACACGATCACCTACCGGGTGGTCTCCGACGACGGCCACCCCGTCTCGGGCACGGTGCCGTTCACCCTCACCTCCCCCGGGCCGGGCGCGGCCGCCGCGACTCCGGGGCACACCTCCGCGGCTGCGACCGCCGCCGAGCCCGAGGCCGCGCCGCAGACCGTCCCCACCGCGGCCGACGACGGCGGCCCGCCGGTCTGGCCGTGGGGCGTGGCGGCCGTCGTGGTGATCGGGGCCGGGGCGGCGTTCGCGCTGCGCCGGTCGCGGGGCTGACCATCGCCGGTCCCGTCCCCGGCGACGGCATCCCGGCCGACCGCATCCCGCCAGACGGTGTGCCGGGCGACGGCATCCCGGCCGACGCCGTACCGGGCGACGGTGTGCCGGGCGACGGTGGCGCCGGGACGCCGGGCGGCCGGGTGCGCGAGCCCGCTCCGACCGTCGCCGGGTGGGGTGCCGTGCTGCTCGGGGCCGCGGTCGTCGTCGCCGTGGTCACCGGCGGGATCGGGCCGGACGGGGTCGCCGTGGACCTCGCGCAGACCCTCGCGCGCGCCGCGGCCGACCTCCTCGCGGTCGTCGCGGCGGGGGCGGCGCTGGCCGTGCTGCTCGCCCCCGGCCGGACGCCGGGCGCGGACCGGGTGCTGACCGCCGCCGCCCCGCTGTGGTCGGCCGTGCTGGTGGCGGAGACGTTCGTCCGCGGCGCGCTGGTGTCCGGTCGGAGGCTCACCGAGGTCCGCGGACCGGACGTGCTGGAGTTCCTGACCGGACCCCGCGCCGGGGCCGGTCAGCTCGTCGCGGTGGCCGCGGCGCTGGCGTTGGCCGGGGTCGCCGGGTCGCGGCCCGCGCGGCCGGGCACCGGGCCGGGGCCCGCCGCGCTCGCGCTGGTGCTGGTCGTCGTCGCGGCGGCGGCCCCGGTGGCGACCGGGCACACCGCGGCGTCCACGGTCGCCTGGTTCGCGGTGCCCGCGGTCGTCGTGCACGTCGCGGCGGCGCTGCTGTGGCTCGGCGGGCTGGGCGCAGTGCTGGTCACCGCCCGCGACGCGGACGTGCTCGCGGTCGCGCTGCCGCGGTTCTCCCGGCTCGCGCTCGGCGCCGTGGTGGCGTTGGGGGTGTCCGGGGCGCTCGCCGCCACCGCACGGCTCTCCTCACCCGTCGAGCTGGTCACGACCGCCTACGGCGCGGTCGTCGCCACCAAGATCGTGCTGCTCGCGGTCGCCGCTGCGCTCGGTGGCGTCGCCCGGTCCCGGCTGCGGGCCGGGCGGCTCCCGGTGCTGGCGTGGGCCGCGGTGGAGGTGCTGGTGCTGGCCGGGGCGACCGGGGTGGCCGCCACGCTCACCCACACCGCCTGAGCGGTCAGCGGTTCGTCGCGGCGGCGAGCTGCGGCTCCAGCTGGTCGATCGCGTACAGCAACGCGTCCGGGCCGCCGTAGGACAACGCGCCACCCAGCGGGTCGGAGAACGTCGTGTACAGCGTCCGGCCCTCACGGACGACGTCGAGTCGGGCGAACGGCACCGACGCCGTCATCTGCTGCTCGGTCGCGCCGTTGACGAACAGCACGTCGCGGTCGAGCAGGTCCAGCCGCTCCTCGCTGACGTCCCCGGAGTGCTCCTGCGTCGCGAAGCCGAGCGCGTCGAACAGCGCGCGCCGCGGGTCGCCGGCCGGGATCAGGTAGTGCCCGCCGTTCTCCGGCCCGAAGTCCTCGACGAGCACCTTCCCGGCGAACGACGGGTGGGCCGCGCGGACCGCGGCGATCCGGTCACGGACTCCGGCCGCGCGCCGCTCGGCGAGGTCCTCCCGGCCGATGGCCTTGCCCGTGGTGAGCAGCTGCACGTCCCACGGGGTCTTCTCCGGTGGGTACGCGGAGGACTGCACGACGGTCGGCGCGATCGCGGACAGCTTCCGGTACATGTCCTCGTCGATGTCCTCGTAGATCGCGATGATGACGTCCGGCCGGCTCGCGGCGACGGCCTCCAGGTCGATGCCGTCCTCACCGGACCGCGGGACCTCGGCCCCCTTCGTCACGGCCCGCACCCACGGGAAACTCCAGTAGGCGTCGAACCACGAGCGGGTCATGACGGGGACGACCCCGAGCCCCAGCACGAAGTCCTGGTCGTTCCAGCCGACCGTGGCGACGCGCTCGACCTGCGCCGGGACCGTCGTGGTGCCGTAGCGGTGCTCGATCGTCGCCCCGGTGGGTGCCGCGGCGGGTGCGGCGGGTCCACCGCACCCCGCCAGGACGACGGCGACCAGCACCGTCGCGATCAGTCCGCCCAGTCGTGCCCGTGCCCGCACCATTGCGCCACCTCCACGGCGGCGTCCCTCGCCGGCGCCGTCGTACCCCATCAGGTGAGGTTAGGCTCATCAATAGTCCGGTCGGGTGATGTCCCGGCGCATGCGCAGCGACCACAGCCCGTCGGCCACGTCGGAGGTGTGCATCGGGACGCGGTCGTGCTCGACGAAGCCACGGGCCCGGTAGAACGGGATGCCCAGGTCGTTGCCCTCGGCGACGCTCACCCACATCTCGGTCGCACCGTGGCCACGCAGCTGCCCGGTGACGTGGTCGAGCGGCCGGGTGCCGATCCCCTCGCCCCGACGGTCCGGGTCGAGGTAGAGGACGTAGAGCTCACCGACCCCCTCGCCCGTGACCGCTCCGCCTGCCGCGCCGACCACGGAGCCGGCCTCCTCGGCGACCACGTAGCCCAGCCAGTGCGGCGGGGCCGGGACCGTCTCGGCGCGGACCCGCGCCTCGTCGTAGAAGCGGGCGACGACGTCGTCGACGAACGACTCCGGCAGCAGGTCCCGGTAGGTGGCCCGGTACGCCCGGGTGCAGACGTCGGCGATGCCGGGAGCGTCGGCCGGGACGGCGGCACGGACGGTGGGTGCGGGCGGGGCGGCCATGCGGCGACCGTAGCCCGCGACGCCGTACGGCCGGACCCCGTCGGGCCCGGCCGTGTGGCGGTGGGTCGTCGTCCGCGGCTACGAGGCCTGCGGTCGGTCGGGGTCGGGATCGGCGCTTCCGGTCGACCCGATCAGGGTCCAGTCGTGCTTGCGCGCGAACTCCCGGAACTCCTCGGAATCGATTTCCATCGCGTCTCCCTTGGCCTGGAGCTCGACCATGTCTTCGATGAAGTGCTCGAAACCTCCGGGAACCGAGATCTGCAGAACACGCGGCACGGTCTCCCCCAGCGGCTTGATCGCATGGGGAACCCCCGCCGGCAGGAACATGAAGCTGCCCGGGCCGACCTCGTGCTGCTCGTCGTCGAAGGTCACCCGGAGCGTGCCGTCCAACAGGAAGAAGAGTTCGTCGACGGTCTCATGGATGTGGAGTGGGAGTTCGTGACCCACCGACACCTCGAGGACCGAGTACTGGCCGTCGGTGTGAGCGGCGCCCGCCTTGAGCAGGTAGAGCGGTGCGATGTCGACGCGGGTCTCCAGGGCCTCGCCCGGTCCGAGCTTGATGAACCGAGCCTTCTTCGAGGATCGATCGGCGTCGACCTGTCCGGCATTCATCCAGGGAACTCTCTTTCTCGTGACGGGCGGCTTCAGAGGCCGTACGGGCCGAAGCGGCCCCAGGCCACCAGGACGGCGAGGACCAGCAGGACGGCGTTGAAGCCGATCGCGGAGAACTCCTTCTTCCGGGCGTGGTACGTCGCGGCGAGCAGCATCGTCGCTCCGAGGCCGACGGCGGCCAGTGGCGTCAGCACGGTGGCGATACCGGTGGCCGCGGGCAGGATCAGCCCGAGGGCGCCGGCGAGTTCCACGATGCCGATGAAGCGGACGGTGCCGGCCGAGAAGTCGGCCACCCAGGGCAGCTTCTCGACGAGCTTGTCCTTGGACTGCGCGACCTTCATGACACCGGCCATGGCGAACATGCCGGCCAGTACGACCTGCACGATCCACAGGAAGACGTTCATCAGCGGTGGACTCCTTCGGGGAGAGGGGAAGAGCCGGGACGGGGCGGAGCGGGCTGCGCCCCGAGGAGGCTGCCGCCGGTGGCGTCGAGGGCGGCTCCGGTGATCCAGCGCGCCCGGTCGGTGGCGAGGAAGAAGGGGGCCTTGGCGTTGACCGCGAAGATCTCGTCGATCTGCTCGGCGGGCACCTGTTCCGGGGCGCTGCCGGCGGGCGTCGTCGCGGCGGCGTTGTTCACCAGGATGTCCAGGACGGCCTCCCCGGTGTGGTCGCGCTGTCCTGCCTCCAGCTGGTGGAGGAGCTGGTCGACGGCGCCGGGCGTGCCCAGCTCCGCGCCGACGGCGAAGGCCCGGCCGCCCTCCTTCTCGATGAGGTCGACGGTCTGCTCGGCGGCCTGCTCGTCGCGTCCGTAGTGCACGGCGGCCAGGGCCCCCTCGCGGGCGAGGCCGAGCGCGATGGCCCGGCCGATGCTGCGGCTGGATCCGGTGACGAGGGCGGTCTTGCCGCTGAGTGTGCTGGTCATGCTGGTGTCCTCGCGCTCCTCGGGAGGTGGGGTGCCGGTTGCTGTCAGGTCACTCCGGTCCGGCGTCGCGATCGACGGACGGCGCATCCGAGCTCGGAGCGCTGTTGCGCATGAGGCGGATGCGGATCACGGAGTGGGTCAGCGGCGTGCGTTCCAGACCAGGGGCGCCTGGCGGATCCAGGCGTCGTCCTCGACGGTCTGGACGAGGAACCGGGCGAGGTCGGCGCGGTTGATCGTCGTGCCGGGCTTCTCGGTGCCGGCCTCGGCCGCTCGCACGGGACCGGAGGCGGGCTTGTCGGTCAGGGCGACGGCGCGAGCCAGGGTCCAGTCGACGTCGGACGAGGCGCGCACGACCTGGTCGACGCCGGTGTGGTCGTCGAAGCCCACCTTGACGTTCGACAGCGTGATGAACGCCTTGACCAGCGGGTTGAGCCGAGCCCAGTCGTCGCCCGCGCCCTGGGTGGAGGTCAACACGATGCGGCGGATGCCCTGCTCGCCCATGACGGTGAGGGTGTCGCGGGCGGCGTCGGCCATGAACGTCGGCGGGCTGACCGGCTTGGCCCACGGGTTGTCGGACGCGCGGGCGTTGTTCAGCACGCTGATCACCGCCTCGGTGCCTTTCGCGGCCCGGCGGATGTCGTCGATGTTCGCGGGGGTGCCCTGGACCAGCTCGACGCCGGCCGGCGCCCGCACCGCGTCGGGGTTGCGGACCAGCGCGCGGACGAGGTGGCCGCGCCGGGCCGCATGCTCCAGCACGTGGGCGCCGGTGCGGCCGCTGCCGCCGAGGACCAGCAGGGTGCTCATGGTGATCGCAGTGCCTTTCGAGGAGTGCAGGGGTGAGTTCAGGGGGTGGATCAGGCGCGCTCGGGGACGGCGCAGCCGTTCGGTCCGCAGACCGGGGCATCGCCGCCGGCGGTGGCGAGGGTCAGGGGGTGGCTGTCGTCCCAGGCCGTGCGCAGCAGCTCGAGGAGGCTGTCGCTGTCCTGGGCGCCGGGCACGCCGTAGCGGCCGTCGACGACGATGAACGGCGCACCGGCCGCCCCCAGGCGCTGGGCGCGGGCCGCGTCGTCGCGGACCTGCCGGCGGTAGCGGCGGTCGGTCAGGGCCTGGCGGGTCTGCTCGCGGTCCAGGCCGAGCTCGTCGGACAGACCCAGCAGGTCCTCCGGGGAGAAGACCGGCTCGGCCCTGCCGAAGTAGGTCCCGAAGATCAGGTCCCAGGCCTCGCGGTTGCGGCCCTGGGCGCTGGCGTGGGCGAGGAACTCGTGCGCCAGATCGGTGTTGCCGACCTCGTTGTCCAGCACCCGGTAGGGGGTCAGGCCCTCGCTCTCGGCGAGCTTCTCGATCCGCCGGGTCGAGGCCTCGGCCCGGTCGCCGCCGATACCGTGCTGGCGGAGCAGGGCCTCACGGACGGAGAAGGTGCGCCCCTCCGGGAAGCTGCCGCTGAGCGGGAACGAGTGGTGGACCAGGTCCACCTCGTCCGAGTGCTCGAACCGCTCGACGGCCCTGGCCACCCGGTGGTTCCCCAGCCCGCACCACGGGCAGGTCACCTCGGACCAGATCTCCACCTTCATCACGCGCCTCCATTACTTACGACTTGTGCGTAACGCCATGATGGACCAGCATGGGAGGCGATACAAAAGGCACATCGGTGTGCGTGCCGGAGAGGAATGTGCGTCATGGAGACGACCGCGGAACGAGAGACGGCAGCAGGAGCGGCGGCGATCGGGCCGTGTGCGGCCATTCCTGCCGAACACATGGACTTCATCCGCCAGACCCTCGACCGCGTCGGCGACAAGTGGAGCCTGCTGATCATCGCGGTCCTGCAGTCAGGACCACTGCGCTACACCGACCTGCAACGACAGGTCCCCGGCATCTCCCAGCGCATGCTCACCCTCACCCTGCGCCAGCTCCACCAGGACGGCCTGATCACCCGCACCGCCTACGCCGAGGTCCCCCGCGCGTCGAGTACGCCCTCGCCCCGCTGGGGCACGGCCTCCACGAGATCGTCACCTCCCTGATCGGTTGGGCTGCCGACCACCACGACGAGATCCGTGCCAACCGCGAACGCGCCGCGGCGGCCGGACGATGAAGAAGCCTGCGTTCGCCGGCGTCGCGACGATCCGCGAAGCCAGCAGCCCGGTGAAGCTGTCGGCGTTACCGGCGGCCTCGCCATGGAGGCCATCGGTGCGCTGGGCACGGCCATCGTCAGTACGGTGCCGGCGCTTCTCGCCGTCGCGCTGCGGTGGGCTGCCTCGCTGATCCGATGCGGGCCGTGGGCGGCACGGCCGGCCATGCAGATGAACGCCAGACGCCGGTCAGCTCGCCGGCGGCACACCCTGACCGTGGTGTTCGAGGCGGGCTTGGAGCCCGTCGAGCAGGGTGCGGAGTCCGAACTCGAAGCTGGCGTCGTTGACGTCGGCCGGGTCAGCGGCCGGCGAGGGCGATGTAGCGCTCCAGGAGCAG
>NZ_JAHLJC010000033.1:0-12671 GCF_020496255.1 Pseudonocardia sp. ICBG1142
TTGAATGTTTTTTGCCAGTCGAGAAGTTCCCGGCCGGGTGTTTTTTGAACGGGGTGAGCATGCCGCGCCCGATGTATCCTTTATCGCCGATCGGGGGGTATGTGGCGAGGTGGGAGGGCGCCGGATGGTCGAGGCAATATAGGTCGTGTCGGGAGCCTGGGGTCGGGTCGGAGATCCACGACAGCTGCTGCCCTTCCAGGGTGGCTGCGACCTGGACGACGACGCCGGTGGTGCGATGCTTGCCCGACCACAGACCCGCACCGCGGCCCATGACCAGCAGGGCAGCAAGGTTCCATCGATGATGTACTGCCGATCGGCACGAAGCTCCTCTGCCGTCGGAACGACACTCCGCAGCGCCTGTGCCAGCAACGGTGTCACCCCCGTGATCGCTCGACTAACCGTCGACTGCGACACCCCATAGGTTTCCGCCAACTCCCACTGCACACGATTCCCGCGCAGATACGCCAACGTGATCACCACCGACCAGAACAACCCCAGAACCGGCGGCCAAGACAAACGTGCCTCCGTCGCGTCCCGCTGATCCTGCTCATACACTATAGCGACAAGATCCTGAATTTCATCACGCCGGAAACCAGTGGTATAGAGGCTTATTCAGGGTGATCATGAAGTGCGGTGTTTCTCCAGGTCGGGACCGCAGCGAGGTAGCCCGCCAGGCGGCCCTGAATAAGCCTCAATGCTGCGCGTTTTCGGTTACGAACCATGCTGGTGGCAATGGCTACGGTCGTTGCCACCGGCTCGGGAGCGTTCGGAGGTCTGGCCGCAGCCCAGCCCCCTGCGCCCCCGCCGGATCCCAACCAGCCCGGGTCGGCGCTGACCGCCGACCACAAGCCAGAGACCTACGAGCCTGGCGACGCTGACACGACCCCGAACGTCGGCGGCGCACCGTCGCCGGAGCCCTGGACGCCGGCTGTCGTGTCTGCCGACCCGGGGCAAGGTGTCGTCTCCGGGCAGTCGACCGACCCCGGCGGCGCCATCTCCCCGCAGATGCAGACGCAGAAGGTCGGCCCCGGCCCGAACGCCGGCGCGGCGGGAATCGGGCTGCGGGACTTCTCCCCGGTCGAGGTCCGCCAGATCTCGGACAAGCTGCAGCTGCTGACCAACCTGGCCAACGGCAACATCGTCGTGCGCTACACGAACTCGGTGGTCGCCGCTGAGGGCCAGGCCTCCGACGTCTCCCACGTCTACAACAACATGTCCACCGGCTCCGGCGCGTTCGGCCGCGGCTGGGCGATGTCCACCGGCCTCGACGTCGGCCTCGAGATCATCAACAGCGGCGCCACGGTGAAGCTGCACGGCCCCACCGGCTACGTCGTGACCTACACCCGCCAGTCCAACGGTTCCTACACCGGCAGCTCGGGCGCGAACTCCAAGCTGACGCGCGCCAGCGACGGTGTCTGGACCATCAAGTGGGACAAGACCGAGGATCGCTGGCTGTTCCACCCCAACGGCGTCATGAAGGAGCAGCTGACCAAGAACAACGTCAGCACCAAGCTCAACTACGACGCCGCCAACAACGACCGCGTCGCAGCGATCTACGACTCGATCGGCCGGGTCACCAAGTTCGAGGACTACGACTCCGAGGACCGGGTCCTGTCCTACACCGACCCGGTTGGCCGCGAGCACGGACCGTTCAACTACGACGCCGCCGGTGACCTCGTCTCCTTCGAGGACCAGCTCGACAACGAGGTCAAGTTCGGCTACTCGAACGGCAACCTGACCTCGATCACCAGCCCCAACGGCGACGTCTACACCATCGGCTACGACGCCCAGCGGCGCGTCACCTCGATCAACGAGCCGAACGGCCAGACTCCGGCCACCACCCAGTACTCCTACCCGGCTTCCGGGCGGACCACCGAGACCGACCCCCGCGGGGGCGTCTCGAACTACTACTTCGACAGCCAGGGCCGCCAGACCAAGGCCGTCGACCAGCTGGGCAACGAGCAGTCCAAGACCTGGACCGCCAACAGCGACGTCGCCTCGACCACCGACGCGCTCGGGTCGAACCTGACCTACGCCTTCGACGCCAACAACCGCCCCACCAGCGCCACGCTGCCCACCGGGGCCAGCAACTCGGTCGGCTACTCCAACGCTGCCCACCCGTACTTCCCGACGTCGATGACCGACGCCCAGGGCAACCAGATGACCCGGCTCTACAACGCCGCCGGTGACCTGACCTCGGTCCGCTCGGTTCAGCAGAACCGCGATGTCGTGAAGTTCGAGTACAACGCCGCCGGCCAGCCCACCAAGAAGACCGATGGCGCGAACCGGGTCACCACCTACCAGTACGGCGGTGGCGGCCGTATGACCGTCGAGACCCCGCCGACGCCGATGCAGCCCCGCGTCATCGGCTACGACAACCTCGACCGCGTCACCCAGATCGTCGACGGCAACGGCAGCAAGATCTTCTACCGTTACGACGCGATGGACCGCCTCGTCGAGATCGGCCGCGACAACAACGGCACCTACGTGCCCCTGCAGTACAACAACTTCGATGCCGAAGGCAACATGGTCGGCCGATACTTCGGCGACACCGGCCTGCAGCTGGCCTACAGCCCCCGCAACCAGGTCACCGAGGCGCACAACACCCGCAGCGGCGTCATCTACCGCGTCTTCTACCGCTACGACGCCAGCAACAACGTCACCGACCTGTTCAACGACGGCGGCCACACCTTCTACGACTACGACGCCGCCAACCGGCTCACCTTCCAGCGCGGCCCGAAGACCGGCATGGAGGCCAGCCACCAGTACGACAAGAACGACCAGCGGACGAAGACCACCTACCCCGGCAACTTCACGGTCTCGACCACCTACGACAAGTCCGGTCGCCAGACCGCACTCGTCGCAGCCACCAGCGGCGGAACCAAGCGGATCGACCGCACCTACCGTTGGACGAACGCCAACAACCAGGACACCACCCAGCTCCAGCGCGAGACCCGCGAGGGCACCGCGTTCTCCTACACCTACGACACGCTCAACCAGCTGACCGCCCGCAACAGCTCAGCCGGGAACCTCACCTACGCCCTCGACGGAGCCTCGAACCTCACCTCCGCCGAGGGACGCAACTTCGGGATCAACTCCGCCGGACAGGTCGCATCCGGCAACAACACCACCTACACCCACGACGGTGCCGGCAACCTCACCACCGGCTCCAACGGGCTGATCAACAACACCTACAGCCCCACCAACCAGCTCCGCAGCTCGACCACCGCCGGCAACGGCACGATCGACTTCACCTACGACTCGGTCGACCAGGCCCAGCGCGCGGTCATCTCCAAGAACGCCGGCGGCGTCGTCACCGAACAGCGCCTCGAGAACACCGCCATCGGCGTCACGGCCATCACCACCAACGGCGCACGGTCGGAGTTCACCCGCGACCCCGCCGGCCGCCTCATCGGCCAGACCGCCCCCAACGGGCAGAACCTCTACGCCGTCACCGACTACCAGGGCTCCACACTCGCCCTCATCGACGGCAACGGCGCCCTCGCCGCCAAGTACGACTACAAGCCCTACGGCGACACCACCTCCACCGGCACCGCTGCGGCCGGCAACCCGTTCCGCTGGATCGGCGCTCAGCAGCTCGCCGACAACCACGGCACATACCTGACCGGGTACCGCCAGCACAACCCCATCCTCGCTCGCTTCACTCAGCCTGATCCGTCCCAGGCTGAGCCCAATCCCTACACCTACGGGCTGGCGAACCCCTGCAGTTACAGCGATCCAAGTGGCTTGGACGCTCTCGGGTGCGCGAAGGCGGTTGGCGCTGGGGTCGGACTAGTAGCGGGAGTCGCCGGCGCGATCTACTTCTTCCCAGTCACTGCCGTAGCAGGCGCATCGCTTGCGGTGACCCAGGCGGTCGCCGGTTACACTCTGTTCGGAGCCGTAGCTGGGGGCGTGTTGAACGTCGGACTCGACCTGGCACGAGAATGCGGGGGATATTAGTGCAGGAGCGACGCCCTCCACGATGGGCTCTACTGCTTCTGCTCGCGTGCGCCGGCTTCATGGTGTATAGCGGTTTCACCAACCTGCGCGATGATCACACTCCATCTGCCGTCGGAGCCTTCATTGCGGCCGCCAGCCTCATCGGACTAGCCGCACTGCTGGCTGGCGTTCGTCGCAGCTAACTCGGCGACCCGCGCAAGCGAAGTAGTCGCGGTGGCCCCACCTCTCATGATGAGGTCACCGCGACTACCGCGCACTCTTCTTCGCAAACCTAGAATCTGATTCACGACTCCGGCGGGCATCAAGAATCTGCGCGCGAGCATTGAGGCTTATTCAGGCCCCGTGAAATAACGATCTAGCCCGGCGTGTCGGGTTGGGCGACAGCCCGTCCATCGCGAATATTGGTTTGCCGAATCAATCCGAGATGAACGGGCTGCCGCAGTATGTACTATACCACTGGTTTCCGGCGTGATGAAATTCAGGATCTTGTCGCTATAGTGTATGAGCAGGATCAGCGGGACGCGACGGAGGCACGTTTGTCTTGGCCGCCGGTTCTGGGGTTGTTCTGGTCGGTGGTGATCACGTTGGCGTATCTGCGCGGGAATCGTGTGCAGTGGGAGTTGGCGGAAACCTATGGGGTGTCGCAGTCGACGGTTAGTCGAGCGATCACGGGGGTGACACCGTTGCTGGCACAGGCGCTGCGGAGTGTCGTTCCGACGGCAGAGGAGCTTCGTGCCGATCGGCAGTACATCATCGATGGAACCTTGCTGCCCTGCTGGTCATGGGCCGCGGTGCCGGGTCTGTGGTCGGGCAAGCATCGCACCACCGGCGTCGTCGTCCAGGTCGCAGCCACCCTGGAAGGGCAGCTGTCGTGGATCTCCGACCCGACCCCAGGCTCCCGACACGACCTATATTGAGGCTTATTCAGGCCCCGTGAAATAACGATCTAGCCCGGCGTGTCGGGTTGGGCGACAGCCCGTCCATCGCGAATATTGGTTTGCCGAATCAATCCGAGATGAACGGGCTGCCGCAGTATGTACTATACCACTGGTTTCCGGCGTGATGAAATTCAGGATCTTGTCGCTATAGTGTATGAGCAGGATCAGCGGGACGCGACGGAGGCACGTTTGTCTTGGCCGCCGGTTCTGGGGTTGTTCTGGTCGGTGGTGATCACGTTGGCGTATCTGCGCGGGAATCGTGTGCAGTGGGAGTTGGCGGAAACCTATGGGGTGTCGCAGTCGACGGTTAGTCGAGCGATCACGGGGGTGACACCGTTGCTGGCACAGGCGCTGCGGAGTGTCGTTCCGACGGCAGAGGAGCTTCGTGCCGATCGGCAGTACATCATCGATGGAACCTTGCTGCCCTGCTGGTCATGGGCCGCGGTGCCGGGTCTGTGGTCGGGCAAGCATCGCACCACCGGCGTCGTCGTCCAGGTCGCAGCCACCCTGGAAGGGCAGCTGTCGTGGATCTCCGACCCGACCCCAGGCTCCCGACACGACCTATATTGCCTCGACCAATCCGGCGCCCTCGACCACCTCGCCACATACCCCCCGATCGGCGATAAAGGATACATCGGGCGCGGCATGCTCACCCCGTTCAAAAAACCACCCGGCCGGGAACTTCTCGACTGGCAAAAAACATTCAACAAGAGCCTCAACCACACACGCGCCACCATCGAACGAGTCATCGCCCATATCAAAACGTGGAAAGTTCTCCACACAGACTACCGGCGGCCCTACGCCACATTTAAAACGACAATCTCGGCAGTCATCGGACTCATCTTCTACACACTTACCTGACGGAGCCTGAATAAGCCTCTTGATCTCAACCTGGCTTGAGAGTGCACAGTGGTCGGCATGACGCCGGTGAGATAGTTGCGAAGCTGACCGAAGCGTGGAACGCCGGTGACGGCGACCGGCGGGCGGAGGCATTTATCGAGGACGCCGTCTTCGTTGACGCGCTGGGCGAACCCAGTGCGGTCGGTCCGTTATCGCCGCCGAGCATAAGAAGAACCTTCACAGCCACGATCCCGACCTGGTCGCGCTGGCGCCGCTGGGCCGGGACGACACCAACGAAGCTTGAACCATCGCGATATCGCTCGCTACTTCTCCAACATGCGCCCGGGCTCAGCCCGCTGTGGCTGCGGTCAGGGCTTCCCTGGAGATTCTGCGCTGCGCCGGCAACGCGACGCCGCAAGTGCAGTACCGGGCGGTCTTGCTCATATAGCGCTACCCCTACCCACAGAATCGAGTGCAACTCCTGGACGGACATCATCGCCGTCTCGTCGTCTCTCCGTGTCGGAATTCCTGCGCAGATAGCTTCGACCCTGTCTTGGATAACGGTGCCAGCCACAAGAAATGGGAGAAGAGGGCGAGGCTGAGGTGGAACGAAGATGTATATAAGCTCGGCCGCTCCGTCCGGCTCTGCCGGAACTCGCTTTACCTCAAGACCCTCAATCCTCGGGAACGTGTTCCGATCCACAACCCGACGAATGGCGCTAACGGTCAGTCGCGGGTCGACGTGGTGGACCCGGGATATTTCGTCGTACTCACGACGGGATTTCGTGGCGAGGCCGATGACGACCAGGCCGCTGCCGCCAGTACTCGCGAACGATGCGACGTCCTTCGCCAGCTAGATCTCCACGGCCTTGGCGCCCAGGTGCACTTCACGTTTCACCTCGAGACTGGCGTCCTCCGCGAGACCCACCAGTACGCTTCCCCGGCCGTCGCGCACCAACGCGCGCATTCTTTCTGCTGTGAGCTCGCGACGGGGTACCCCGGATGCGAGCGCCTCCACATCGTCGACCTAGCGGTCTAGGGCGTGTCTCCCAATGCGCGGAGCCAGGTGAGGATCGCTTTCAGGACGGCGCCGCCGCGGAAGGTCAGGGCGAGCTTGTCGTAACGGGTGGCCAGACCGCGCCACTGCTTGACGTGGCAGAACCCGCGCTCGACGACGTTGCGGTTTCGGTAGTCGACCGGATCGAATGCGGGCGGTCGGCCGCCGCGTGAGCCGCGTCGTTTGCGGTGCCCCTGCTGGTCAGAGGGCTCCGGAATGACAGCGATGATCCGGCGCTCGCGCAGGTGCCGGCGGATCGCGCGTGAGGAGTAGGCCTTGTCCGCGCGCACGCGTTCGGGCCGGGTCCGGGGTCGTCCCGGGCCCGGTCGGGCGATGCTCAGGTGCGCCATCAGGTGCGGAAACACTGGCGAGTCGCCGCCCTGGCCGGGGCCGAGGAGGACCACCAGCGGGCGGCCGTGCCCGTCAACGAGCTGGTGGATCTTCGTCGACAGCCCTCCGCGGGACCGTCCCAGCGCGTGATCTGCTGGTTCGGCGAGCAGATTCGTGTAGTTCGATCCGGCCCCCTGTGTCGCGCTTGAGGGTCGCGGCATGCTGGTGGGCACGGATGATCGTGGAGTCCACGCTGACCGCCCACCCGAGCACCGCGGCGGCGTCGGCCTCGACCAGAAGAGCAGCCAGGATGTGGTCCCAGGTGCCGTCTCCGCTGTAGCGGCGGTGCCGCTTCCACAACGTCTGCCACGGCCCGAACTCGGCCGGGACGTCTCGCCAGGCAAGCCCGCACCGATACCGGTAGATGATCCCCTCGAGCACCCGGCGGTCATCGCGGAACGGGCGCCCGCGACGCCCCTCGGAGGAGGGCAACAGCGGCGCCAGACGGGCCCACTGGGCATCGGTCAGGACAGCGGTGCGCGGCACCGATCAAGCATCGCGCACCCCGGTCCGCCTATTTGGGAGACACGCCCTAGCAGTCCCCGACCGCCCCGAATGACGGCGGCTCCTGCGGGCTGCAGCCAACCAGTGGGCCGACGCGTTCAGGGACAACGGCAGCGGACGGAGTACCCCTCGACGACCCGAGGGGCGCGGTCCGCGTTGTCGGCCACCGAGACCCTTCGCCAATGCGCGCTGGGCGACCCGGTTGAACGACCACATCGCCGACCGCGGTCCACACCGGACGTGGCTCCCCGCACACACGCGCAGGTTCCACCGGTGCTGGCTGCCTGACGGGCAGCTCGTGCCACGGTGGCGTGATTGTCGCGGCTCTAGGCGGGAGCACCATGTACATCCGGACGGCACCCGGAGCCCGGACCGGGATGCCGCGCGCACCGCCCGCGTCGGGCTCCGTCTTCCCCGTCCCGGCGAGGCCCGCGAAGCTGCGGTCACCCGCGCCCCCCGGACCCGGCTCGGCGTCCGACGGAGATTTCGCGGCACCCACCCGAACGGTCAGCCAACTCGATCGGTGGACAGGTGAGAGCGTGGTCGACCGGTCCCGACATTCGACGCCCGATCCTCATCTCTGGAGCCGGCCATGTCAGACACGGCGCCCGTACCGCCCCTGTCCGCAGACACCCTCCTGCATTTCCTACTCGGTCTTGTGCTCTTGCTCGCCATCAGTCGTCTGCTCGGCGCGCTGGCCGAACGCGTCGGCTTGCCGGCTGTCGTCGGAGAGCTGCTCACCGGAGTGCTGCTCGGTCCGTCGCTGCTGGGATGGCTGGCCCCGGACCTGGCGAACTGGCTGTTGCCCGCCGAACCCGAGCAGATGCACCTACTCGACGGCGTCGGTCAGATCGGCCTGCTGCTCCTAGTCGCACTCGCCGGCGCCCACCTCGATCTGCGATTCCTGAGCAGACAACGCCGTGTGGCGATCACCGTCAGTCTCACCGGGCTGCTCATCCCTCTCGTGTTCGGCGTCGCCCTCGGGTTCGGCCTAACGAACGCTCTGGCCGCCACCGGCGCCGGCTCGTCCCCGGTCGCTGGGTCAGTGTTCCCGCTCTTTCTCGGCGTCGCGATGTGCGTCACTGCCATCCCGGTGGTTGCCAAGACCCTGTCCGACATGAATCTGCTGCACCGCGACCTCAGCCAACTCATTCTGGCCGCAGCCATGGTCGATGACGCGGTGGCCTGGTTGCTACTCTCTGTCGTCGCCGCCGCGGCGACCACCGGCGTAGCCACTGGGACCGTCGCCCTTTCCGTTGTCTCCATGGTCGGATTCGTGCTGGTAGCTGCCGTCGTTGGGCGCCCGGTCGTGCAATGGGCCACGGCACGCGCCATTCGCAGCGAGGCTCCCGGCCCGACCATAACGCTCGCTCTGATCATCGTCTTCTCAGCGGCGGCCATCACCCACGCCCTGAACCTGGAGGCCGTCCTCGGCGCGTTCATCGCCGGGCTCCTGCTGTCCACCACCGGCCCGGAGGTACAACGTCGTCTCGGCCCTCTGCGCATCGTGGTCCTGTCCGTGCTCGCCCCCGTCTTCCTGGCTACGGCGGGCCTGCGCATGGACCTCACCGCCCTGACCCGTCCCGACGTTTTGCTCGCCGCGCTCGCCGTGCTTTCCGTGGCGATTATTGGCAAGTTCGCCGGCGCCTACCTCGGTGCACGTCTGTCGAGCCTGTCGCGTTGGGAGGGGATCGCTCTCGGCACCGGCATGAACGCCCGCGGCGTCGTCGAGGTGATCGTCGCCATCGTCGGGCTGCGACTGGGGGTGCTCGACACCGCCGGCTACACCGTAATCGTGGTGGTCGCGATCGTGACCTCGTTGATGGCCCCGCCGCTGCTCCGCTGCGCGATGGGCCGCGTCGAGCAGAGCGAGGAGGAGCTACGGCGAGCGGTCACGCACAGCACGTGGTCGGGCACCAGCCCCGTCCGTCCACCAGACAGCGGACCACCGCCAGCCCCGTAGGCCACTGCCCCGGTGCGGCGTCGGCCGGCGGCTCTGCCGGACCGGTCGGTGGTGAGCGGACCCTGCCGCGATCCGCGCCCTCCCGCACCTCCGACGCAGGGAAGTAGGTCCCCGCCGTGGTCACCCGAGCAAGGCTCGGATATCACGCACGCTGGCCTCGACGAACCGGGCGACCACCGCTCGCTCCGCGGCGGTGAACTGCGCGAGGGTGCGACGGACCTGCTCGTCCAACATCGTGTATCGCTTGATCAGCCGCTCGCGGGCCACCGGGTCAGCCTCGACCAGCACACGGCGCCGGTCGCGGCGGTCCTGGACCCGACAGACCAGGCCAGCCGCCGTGAGTCGGTCGACCATGTGGGTGATAGCGCCGGAGGTCAGGTGGAGCCGGCGGGCGAGCTCCCCCGCCGGCAGCGGTCCGTCGACGACGAGCTCATGCACGCACCGCAGGTCGGACGCCCCGACACCGGCCTCACGGGCGATCACCTCGTTAACTGCTTGGACGGCGGAGAGCCACGGCGGCAGCAGCCGCACGATCAGCTCGACGGCCTCCTCGGAGGACACGCCTCAGGGTAGCCGGGGCCCACTTATCTTAGTCATTCAGGTATTATCGTGGCATGCAGCAGCGAACGATCGCGCTCTCAGCTCTCCTCCTCGCCGGTTTCCTGGACCTGCTCGGCGTCACAATCGTGACGGTGGCGCTGCCAACGATCACCGAGGACCTCGCTGCGGGCGCGTCCGAGACGCAGGCAGTGCTCGCCGCCTACACCCTTACCTTCGCGGTCGGACTTATCACCGGAGCTCGCCTGGGGCGGCGGCTAGGCGTGCGACGCGCCTTCCTCATCGGTTGCGTCGGCTTCACGCTCGCTTCCTTGGCGTGCGCGCTGGCGACTGGGACCTCGCTACTCGTCGGCGCGCGGATCGTCCAAGGCGCGTTCGCGGCGCTGATGATCCCCCAGGTGCTCGCGACCATCCAGCTCATGTATGAGCCGGCGGAGCGAGCGAAGCCGATGGCCGCCTTCTCTGCATTGCTCGGGATCGCCGCGTCCGCGGGACCCGTCCTCGGCGGCCTGATCATCGGGCTGGACCTGTTCGGCTCCAGCTGGCGCGGTGTCTTCATGATCAACGTTCCACTCGGCGCGCTCATCCTGGTCCTGGCGCTGCGTACGCTCCCGGCGACACCGCCGGAACGGGTTCAGCTGGACCTGCCCGGACTGCTGCTCTCGGCTGTGTCGCTGTTCATGGTGATTTATGGACTCTCGACGATGGCGGAGAGCGGGCAGGCGGTCTCCGGGCTGGTTACAGCCGCAGCCGGGGCTGCCCTGTTCATGGCGTTTATCGCGCACCAGCGGTTCGCCGAACGCCGCGGTGGACAGCCACTGGTGCCCGGCGCGCTGCGACGACGCGGGGTGTTCCGGGCCTCGATGGCGGTGCAGATCCTGTTCTTCGTCCCGGTTATGGGCTTCTCGCTGGTCGTCACGCAGTATGTGCAGAGCAGCCTCGGCTACAGTGCGCTGCTCGCCGGCGTGGTTGTGATCCCCTGGGCGATCTTCACCGGGATCGGCGCCGGTTTTGGGACGACGGTGCTGCTCCCCCGCATCGGCCGCACGGTCGTCCAGGCCGGGCTGGTCGTGATGTCCGCGGGCATGGCCCTTGTCATCGTAGCGGTGGTCGGCACCGCGGGTGACCCGGCGTTCTGGCAGCTCCTGCCTGGGAGCGCCGTCGGCGGGCTCGGGATGGGTTTGGTCGTCGGACCGCTGACCGAGATGTCGGTGTCCCAGGTCACCCGCGAGCACGCCTCCGACGCCTCCGGACTCTTCTACAGCGTCGGCCAGCTTTCGGCCAGCCTTGGCTTCGCCACGGTCGGAAGCGCCTACTTTGTGCTGTCGACAGCCAGCACCTCCCAGGCCTACGCGGAGGCGCTCGCGGTCGCACTCACCGTGGGGATCGCCGTCGCCGTACTCGCCGCAGCCGTCGCGTTCACCCTCCCCCGCCGATACCTCGCCGAGTCGGGGGCCGCCGAGGCCGAAGCGAGGACGTCCTGATGCCCTGCTCAGGCCGCCGCTTCGGCCGGCCTCGCCTCGATGACCGTGGCGAGGCCGAGGCAGTGTCGCCGACCGACCCGGAACCCTGCCGAGCCCAGAAGCTCGTCGAGCTCGGCCGCCGTGCGCTCGCGCCCACCACCGAGGACGCTGAGCATGTAGAGGTCCATGAGGTGGTTCATCGTGTCGCCGTCGCTCCCACCTCTCTCGTCGCGCTGAACGCTGCGCTCAATCACCAGCAGGGTGGCGGTCGGCGGCATGTCGCGCCGACAGACCTCGAGCAAGTCGGCGCAGCGCTCGTCGGACCAATCGTGCAGGACGAGGCTTATTCAGGATGATCATGAAGCAAGGCGCTTCCCCAGGCCAGCGTCTCAACGCAGCAGTCTGTTGAGCGTCCCTGAATAAGCCTCGACGTCTCGCAGAATGTACAGGTCGCCGCCGCGTGGCAGGGCTGCGAAGAAGTCTCCGGTGACGACCGCGATGCGCCCTGCGAACTCTGGAGCCGCGAAACGATCACGGGCGGCCGCGGCGGCCGTTGCAGTGTCTACCAGGACACCGCGCGCCGACGGGTACCGCTGCAGTACATGCGCCAGCAGCGCACCGTCGCCGCCTCCGACGTCGACGATCGTGGCGTATCGGGCGAAGTCGACGCCGTTAAGCCGTTCAAGGGTCAGCTGCAGGTCGGCCGCCTGCGAGCGGTAGAAGACGGCCTCGACCGCCGGGGCGGAAGAGAGGTGCGCGAACACATTGGTGCCGGTGTTGGCGACGAATGCCGAGGTCCCTGTGCGCACAGCGTATACTAGCCCGTCCCAGGCCCGTCCGATCTCGCTGCCCGCGAGCAACGCTGAGGGAGCGGCAGTACCGAACGCGTCCTCGAGCAGCGATCGCCCGATCCCCGTCAGCCCGTACCGGTCGAGCGGGCGACGATCCACGACGCCCAGCGCGACCAGGGCGTCGAGCAGCCGCCGCAACGCCCCGGT
>NZ_JAHLJC010000034.1:0-111645 GCF_020496255.1 Pseudonocardia sp. ICBG1142
CGTGAACGTGTCCCGAGAAGCGACCGTACGGTCGGAATCTCCGCGTATCTTTCACAGCGTCTACGCCGCGCCGACCATCGTAGGCTGCTGTGCCATGAACGACCCTTCACGGTGAACCCCTGGATGCCTCGTGTAGTTTCCCCACCGTCTGGCCTGCATGACCCCATCCGGTGAGTCTGCTCACACTGTGGAGTGATACTCCTAAGTCGATGCCGGTGTCAACAGAAAGCCCGGTCACCAGCGGGAGGCGAGGCCGGTCACGACGCGGCCCAGCGCCGCGCCGCGGCGGGCACGTCGGGGTCGGTGCTGTGGCGGGTGGCGGTGCAGGCGCGATGGCTGGCGAGGATCTCCCCGATACGTTGCGGGTCACGATCGTGCTGCAGCTCCTGGACGGGGTCACGATCTCGGTGGTCTCGGTGGTTCCGGCCGTGGGTCTGGTGCCGGTGCACGGCGCCGCTGACGCCCCTGTCGCTGGTGTCCCTGTCGACGGGTTCGGTGCGGGTGCGGGGGTGGCCGGGTGGGTGGTGGATCCAGTCGAGGCTGCCGGGGTCGAGGTGGTGCTGAGCGCGGGTGACGGCGACGTAGGCGAGGCGGGCGTAGTCGGGGTCGATCTCCACGATCTTCTCCCCGGTAGCGGTCGGGTCGGGTCGGGTCGGGGGTGTGGGGAAGTCGTCGGCGATCCGCACGACCGGCCATTCACGGCCCTTGGCTTTGTGCGCGGTGGAGACCACGACCTCGGCGTCGTTCTCAGCGGAGAGTTCGTCGAGGGTGGCGAGGACGGCGGGGACATCGCACCGGTCGATGATGTCGACCAGGGGTTTCAAATCCTGCCCGGCGGGGTCGTGGTCGGCGTAGTCACGGACACGGTCCCAGCTGGTGAACAGCTGCAGCTCGTGGTGCTGGGTCGGCCGTCCGGCCTGCAGGTCGCGTGCGGCCAGAGCGAGAGAGCGCAGCGGGCCACCGCCGCCGCAGAGCGCGACCCGTCGGCCTGCGGCGAGCAGTGCCATGATCTCGCCCATGGCGCCGCCGTTGGTGCGACACAGCACCGCATCCGGCACACCCCCACCCCCGCCGTGCTCGTCGAGGGGGCCGGTGGTGCTGGCGAGGTCGGGGTTCCCGGTCAGGCGCAGGGTCTGTCCGGTGTAGGGGAGCCAGTGGTTGGCTTCCTCGGCGATCGCAGATCCGAAGCGGAACGACCGCGACAGGGTCAACCCGACACCGTCGAAGTCGGTCATGACGTCCCGGGCGCCGCGCCAGCCGTAGATGGCCTGGGCGGAGTCACCGACCATCACCAGCTGCGCATGATCGCGCTGGTCGCAGAAGATCTTCTCCAGGGCGGGGTTGGTGTCCTGAGCCTCGTCGAGGAGCAGGAACTCGCAGTCCAGACTCGGTTCGGTCAACGCCCACATCTTGAAGTAGTGGTCGTGACCGAACGGGAACCCGCCAGCGCTGCCGGGGTCGCCGGGGTGTTGGAGGTCGTTCCAGATCCGGCGGGCGTAGTCCACGACGATCCCGGCGAAGATCCGGTGGGATCGGCGGTCGGGCATCCCGGGCAGGTGGGGGACGTGGCGGCGGGTGATGGTGTCATCGGCGGAGTGGCAGAAGTTCAGGACGGTCTTCTGCGCGGCGGCGCACTGCCCGGCCGGTGTCACCCGCCGCTCACCGAACAGCAGCGGGGCGTCGATCCCGAGACGGGGAGCAAGTTCGATGCTGGGGATCCGGGGCGCGGCCAGGCGAGCCTGATAACGATGGCCGATCGCGGCGTAGGCGAGAGAATGGGAGGTCACCGCCTGCACCGACGGCGGGAACGACCGCCCGGCCTCGGTGGCGATGGACTTGTTGAACGCCAGATACAGGCCCCGCCCGGTGGTGGTCGCGGCGAGCGCACGCAAGGTGGAGGTCTTCCCCGCACCGGCACCGGCCTGAATGGTCAGGTCGTAGCCGGCGGTGAACGCCTCGACCGCGGCCTGCTGCTCGACGGTCAACCTCTTCTTCCCCGCCGCCCGGGCCGGTCGCGGTGCCGCGTCGCGTTGCTGGGGCACCGATGGCGAGCTGGCCGTGGTCGGTGCGGTGGTGTCGCGCCCGAGGGTCTTGTCGGCGATCTGTGCCCGCTGCTGCGGTGACGGGGGCCGCCCGACGGTGATCCCGGCGTCGGTGAGGATCCCCAGGTCCAGCTTCCAGGTCCGGGTCGAGCGCTGCTCCCAGACCCGGGCAGCGTCGGCGATGTGGGCGAGGGCCTGCTCACGGGTCCAGGTGTTCACCGTGCACAGATGAGCCAGGGCTTCGTCGTCGCGGCCCTGAACGGTCGCGTAGCCGAAGTGGGTCACCAGGTGACAGTCCGAACACAGACACACCAGCCGCCGCAACGTCTGCACTCCGGACGCTTCGTCGTAGGTCCAGCGTTCGTGGACCTCGAGCCAACGGCCGATGTCAGGGTGGCGGTCCTCGCCGCGCCCGCAGGCCTCGCAGCGGTACCCGGTCCGCCCCAGCACCGGACGACGCAGCCGTTCCCAGTCACCCGGCGCGACACACGAACGGACATTGGTGAACCAGCACGACGCCGGGACCAGATCCACGAACAGGCCGTCCCCGACCGTGCGGTCCTCACCCGGCAACACCTCAGGAACATCCGGGCGAGCCGCCCACCGGGCCAACGCCGCTGTCGGTGGGGCCGGGTCGAACCACCGCCGCGCCCGGGCATCCCAGCGCGCCCCGGCCGCTTTCGCCTCGTCCTTCTCAACGAACGGCACATCCAACCAGCACCGCCCCGCGCTGCGCCGTCGCTCGCTGCGCGGTTGCTCGCCGTGTTGCCGGCTGTCGCGGCGCGGCTCATCCTGTCGGGTCACGACCACCTCTCCGCCGATCCCGGGCACTGTTGAACGTGTCGACGATCCGTCACCAGGATCGCATAAATCGGGCACTCCCGGATTCTGCTCCGGCGCCGCTCAGGGGAACAGGCCGTCACGGATCCGGATCTCGGTGCGGTTCGCCCCAGGACACGCTCATCGCATCCCCACCGACCGTGGCGAGTAGCTGGGTCGCCTGTTCGAGGCCGAACTGGTCGGGCAGCGCTGCGACCGCGGCGCGGACCCCGGACCACAACGCCGCGATCCCGGCCTGCCGGCCCGGGTTGACATCGGCGGCGATGACCTCGACCCGCACAACGAGGACATCCCCACCCGGATCGGCCGAGCCGAGCGTCCGATCGGTGGTCCGATCGTGATCGGAGCCAGCGGAGCTATCAGTTCTCGCGGCGGTTGAAGGTTCTGACGAAGGAGCTGGAGGTGCCGGTGATCGTTGTCGCAGCTGAACCGTGACCCGAAGCAGTGTGTGAACAAGCGGTCATTGCTGTCGGATTTGCGGGAGTCCACCGCGATCGCGATCGAGCAGGACGCCGATATAGTGATCTTGAGGCTTATTCAGGCCCCGTGAAATAACGATCTAGCCCGGCGTGTCGGGTTGGGTGACAGCCCGTCCATCGCGAATATTGGTTTGCCGAATCAATCCGAGATGAACGGGCTGCCGCAGTATGTACTATACCACTGGTTTCCGGCGTGATGAAATTCAGGATCTTGTCGCTATAGTGTATGAGCAGGATCAGCGGGACGCGACGGAGGCACGTTTGTCTTGGCCGCCGGTTCTGGGGTTGTTCTGGTCGGTGGTGATCACGTTGGCGTATCTGCGCGGGAATCGTGTGCAGTGGGAGTTGGCGGAAACCTATGGGGTGTCGCAGTCGACGGTTAGTCGAGCGATCACGGGGGTGACACCGTTGCTGGCACAGGCGCTGCGGAGTGTCGTTCCGACGGCAGAGGAGCTTCGTGCCGATCGGCAGTACATCATCGATGGAACCTTGCTGCCCTGCTGGTCATGGGCCGCGGTGCCGGGTCTGTGGTCGGGCAAGCATCGCACCACCGGCGTCGTCGTCCAGGTCGCAGCCACCCTGGAAGGGCAGCTGTCGTGGATCTCCGACCCGACCCCAGGCTCCCGACACGACCTATATTGCCTCGACCAATCCGGCGCCCTCGACCACCTCGCCACATACCCCCCGATCGGCGATAAAGGATACATCGGGCGCGGCATGCTCACCCCGTTCAAAAAACCACCCGGCCGGGAACTTCTCGACTGGCAAAAAACATTCAACAAGAGCCTCAACCACACACGCGCCACCATCGAACGAGTCATCGCCCATATCAAAACGTGGAAAGTTCTCCACACAGACTACCGGCGGCCCTACGCCACATTTAAAACGACAATCTCGGCAGTCATCGGACTCATCTTCTACACACTTACCTGACGGAGCCTGAATAAGCCTCCTTGTTGCATCAACCGGACGCCTATGACTCGGAGGATACTCGTGCAGGTGAAGCAGATTTGATCCTGGTGAAGCATCGCGGGAGTCCCACGGCGACGGTGACGGTGTGCAGTCAGCTGCATTACTGCAGATTCGCGGGCCTGGCGTCGTGAGCGCTGTTGAGAATGGTGTCAGCCGCACCGTCAGGGTGGTCATCAGTACTGCGTTGTCGCGGGGTCGTGATCTACGGTATGTCGTTGTCGATGTCGCCACCGGGGATGTTATCGATGACGCGCAGGGGTATGGCTATAAGTCCGTGCACGATGCGTATCGTGCGCACGGCTGCAAGTCTGTGCCGCCGAAGAGAGATAATCGACGGGATGTTGTGAAGCGGGTAGTTAAGGCTTGGTGTGCTGCGCATCCGGAGTTCATGGCTGATGTCGAGAGGATGGCGTCCTGCACGGTGAAGGACGGAGAACCGCTTACGCAAGTCGGTGTGGAGCGGTTGCTGGCCGAGCATGGTCTGGAATTGCCGTTCTCGGTCGGGGTTTTGATGCGGCACTGGTGAGGGCGGCTGTTTTCCCGGAGTAAGGGGAGGGGCGGGGGTCAGCTCGGTGCTGCCGCGCCGCTTCCGGTCCTCGCCGCCTGGGGGCGGCTGTGGTCCGGGTCGGCTTGCCCCCGACTCGTCGGTGCGGCTGCTGTGCGGTGCCGGTCGGTGTGGCTGTTCGGCTCGTCCTCGCCTGCGGCTCGGTCTTGCCGCCGTGCTGGGATTGTTCGGCCCGTTCGGTCTCCTGGTCGTTGCGCGCCCAGTCGTCCGCCGGACCGAATCCCACCACACCCATGCATCATCTGATGATCTTTGGCCCGGGTCGGGTAGGCTGCGACTCGTGTTGCGGGTGACGGCGGTCGGTGCGGGTGCGGTGGAGTACCTCGTGCGCGGGTCGGGTTGCGCTGCGCATCAGTCTGTTCGGTCGGCTGGGGAGGGTGTGGACGCGCCCGGTTACTACGAGAAGGCGGTGGCTGCGGGGGAGCCGTCGGGGTACTGGTTTGGCACGGGGATGGCCGGTCTGGGGTTGTCGTTCGTCTCGGGTGAGGTTGCTGCGGCGGATGATGTTCGGGCGGTGTTTGGGCAGTTGCGTCGGCCGGAGTCGTCGGTGAAGGCGCCGGTGTTCATCGGGTCGCGTCCTCGGAATTATCTGTCTGCGGCCGAGCGTGTTGAGCGTGCGCTTGCGCGGGAGAAGGGTGTTCTGTCGGCGGAGCGGGTGGAGGAGATTCGGCGGTCGGCGGAGTCGGATGGTCGTCGTAGCGTGGCGTATTACGACTGGACGTTCAGTGCGCCGAAGTCGGTGAGTGTGTATTACGCGGCGTTGCTTGCGGCGGGTGCGGTGGAGGACGCGGAGCGGGTCCGTGGCGCGCATGCGAAGGCTGTTGAGGCGGCGGTGTCGTTTGCGGATGCGCGGGTGGCGGTGACGCGGACGGGGCGTCATTCGGGTCCGCGGTCGGCTGCGGGTATGGGGACGTTCGAGCAGGGGACGGGGACGGTGTGGTCGGTGTGGGGGCATTCGACGAATCGTGAGGATGAGCCGCAGTTGCACACGCACGCAGCTCTGTTGAACCGCACCGCGACCAGCTCGGGGAAGGTCGGCGCTCTGGATGGGGCGTCGTTTGCGGGTATTAAGCAGGCCGTGGACGCGGTGTATCAGCAGACCCTGGAGCAGCTGGTCACCGAGGCGACTGGTGTCGGGTGGCGGGATCGGCCGGATGGTCTGGTGCGGGAGATCGCGGGGATCGACGAGTCGTTGTTGGCGGCGGCCTCGACGCGGCGCGGGCAGGTCGTGGACCGGATTGCGGCGTTGACGGGGCAGTACCGGTCCCAGGCGGGGTCGGTGCCGGGGTCGGCGGCGTTGCGGAGGATCGCGCAGGCGGCGGTGCTGGACACGCGGGCTCCGAAGTCGGCGGATGCGGGGCCGGTCGCGTTGGAACGGTGGGCGCGGTCGCGGGTGTCGGAGTTGGCCGGGGCGTTGTCGGGGATCGCCGACGCCGCCGTCGGTGTGACCGAGCCTGGTGAGCGGTTGACCCGGGATGTGTTGTTGGCGGGTGCGGTGGATCGGGTGTCGGCGCGGTATGCGGTGTGGACGTTCGGGACGTTGGTGTGGGCAGTCAAGGCCGGGGTCAGGGACCGGTGGGCTGATCTCGGGCTAGAGGATGCGAGCGCGGCTGAGCGTGGTGCGGCGCTGGAGGCGCTGGCGCGGGAGGCGGTGCGGCGTGCGGATGTGGTGCAGGTGTCGATGACCGAGCCTGCGCCGATCCCGGATGCGTTGCGCCGTGAGCGGGGCGCGCGGGTGAACGCTGACGGGTCGGCCGTGGTCGGGGACGGCGGGTATGTGCTGCGCGGTGCGCACCGTGAGCGTTACACCTCCGCAGCACACCTGAGTCGTGAGGAGGCGGTGGTCGCGCGGGTGTCCTCGGCGCTGGATGTCGGCCTGGCGGCGGAGCGGACCGCAGAGGTGCGGGCGGAACTCGCCGGGCACGGCCTGTCCCCGGATCAGGTCCACGCCGCTCTGACGGTGCTGACCTCCCGGGTCGCGGGCGACGTTGTCGTCGGCCCCGCGGGGGCGGGGAAGTCCCGGACGATGTCCGCGCTGGCCGAGGTCTGGACCCGGGAGGTCGGGGGGCGGGTGATCGGGTTGACGACGTCGCAGATCGCGGCGAACAACCTCGCCGATACTCATATCGAGGCGGTCAACACGGCGGTGTTCGCGGGCCGGTTCACCTCGGGCGTGGACGGGCAGGTGAGGGACCGGCTCTCGGCGAGTGATCTGGTGATCGTCGATGAGGCCGGGATGACCTCCACCCACGATCTGCACCTGATCACCGAGCTCGCCGCCGGGGCGGGGGCGAAGGTCGTACTGACCGGGGACCCGGAGCAGCTCGGGGCGATCGGCGCGGGTGGCCTGTTCTCCCACCTTGTGGACACGGCGTCGTCGGTGACCGAGTTACAGGTTGTGCATCGGTTCGAGCAGGAGTGGGAGAAGGCGGCGTCGTTGCAGGTCCGTGCCGGGGATACGGCTGCGGTGGCGGAGTATCTGGCTCGGGGCCGGTTGCACGCTGGGTCGGTGGAGGAGATGGAGGCGGGTGCGTCGCGGGCGTGGCTGGCTGACACCGTCGCCGGGCAGCAGTCGCTGCTGATCGTCAGTGGGAATGAGCAGGCCGCGCAGCTCTCGGAACGCTTACGGGAGGAGTTGATCGGCCTCGGCCGGGTCCAGGCAGAGCCGGTCGGGCGGGTGCACGGTGTCGAACCTGCAGGTCAGCCGGTGTCGGTGGGGGATCGGGTGCAGGCCCGGCTCAACGACCGGTCGTTGCGGGTGGATCTCCCGGCTGGGTCCCGTGGGAGGAAGACCGGTGCGGTCACCAACCGGGAGATCTACACGATCATCGGCGCTGTCGGTGATGAAAACAATGATCACTTTCTGTTGGGGGAAGATCAGCACGGAGTGGTCGCGTACTTCCCGGCCGAGTACGCCGCCCGGCATCTACGATTGGCCTATGCGGGGACGGTGCATGCTGCGCAGTCGTCGACCGTGGACACGAGTCATTCGGTCATCGGTGAGGGCATGGGTCGGGAGTCGGTGTATCCGGCGATCACCCGGGGCCGGGTCGAGAATCATGTGTGGCTGGTCGCGGCCCGGTCGGCGGACGAGCACTCTCCGCAGGCCCTGGCCGAGACCGCCCGGTCCAGGTTCTCGGCGGTGGTCGAGTACAGCGGAGCGCAGGTCTCCGCGCTCGCCGCCCAAGCCGAAGGCCGTGAGCAGGCCCGGGCGTTGGTGACCTTGGCCGGGGACTGGTTCGACCTGGCCCGCATCCAGCACCGCGAACGGGCCGATGAACTCCTGGTCAGGGCGTTGGGGCCGGTCAACGCGTCGCGGGTCGCGGCCGAGGGCGGTCGCGGGTCGCTGCTGACCGTCCTCGCCGACGCGGAGCTGAGCGGTCACGATCCGGCCCGGTTGCTGGGCCAGGTCGCGGCCTCTCGGGAGCTCGACAGCGCCGAGAACGTGTCGGATGTGCTGCGCTGGCGCATCGCCGGAGCGGTCAGTACGCGGGTGCCGGAGGACCCGGTGGGTGCGGCCGGGCGGTTCGAGACGTGGACTGTTGCGGGTGACGGTGTTCATGATCGGCAGCGGAACGTGTTGGCCCCGTTGATCGTCGACCGCATCCACCAGCTCGGAGAGCAGGCCGCTGAGCGGCAGGCCGAGTGGGCGGTGGAGCACCTCGGACAGGTCCCCGACGACGCTGGTGAGCGTGCGGAGTGGGTGCGCCGCGCTGGTGTCGCGGCCGGGTACCGGGAGTACGCAGGGATCGACGCCACCGCGTTGAGTCTCGGTCCGGCCCCGGCCGCCGATGACGTCTACGCCCGCGCGTGGTGGACCCGCGCGGTCGAAGCCCTCGGCGCCGATGCTGCTCTGGTCGAGCATCGGCGTCTGTCGGATGCGGTGCTGGTGGAGAAAGTGCGGGTCTGGGAGCGGGTCCACGCCGGGGCACCGGTTTATGCGGCTGATCAGCTCTGGAAGGCGCACGAACGGCTGCATGACGCCCGGGTGACCGCACACCTCGCCGACGCGGCGCGGGACAACCCGCGAGGTGACCAGACCACTCGGGCGCTGGCCGGGGTCAGCGCGGCGACCGCGCACGTGCTGGTCGACATCGCCGCCGGGCAGGTCGAGACGTGGTCGGCAGCGCATGAGCGCCGTACCAGCTGGTATGGCGGGGTTCGTGATCTCGCCGAGGACGCTCGCCTCGCTGCGGACGAGCTGCACCGCCGCGGCCGCTCCCAGGACAGAGCGCCGGTGGTCCCGGTCGAGGAGCGGCCCCGCCCGCAGCGTGAGTACGCGATGCGGACCGGCACCGACCGCCTCCACACTGGGAGCAGTGCCTCGGCCGGGCAGACGGCCCAGCAGAGGGTGGACGCGGTCGGGGCGCGGGAACGTGCCCGGGCTGAGGAAGCGTCCCGCCGCTATCATCTCGACCAGCACGACGCGCACCACCTGGGACAGCGCGCCGAGCAGCGTCGTAGTCACGGCCTGGGATACCACTGATGCTCGACCCGTCGTTGCCGCCGCCGGAACAGCTGGCTGCGCTGGTCACAGCGCTGGACGCTCGGCTCGCCCGCCTCGAAACCATCGTCACCAGCGATAGCGACGGCGTCGGCGGGGCGGCTGCGGGGACTCCGGACGAGCTACGGCCGACGGCGTGGCCGGCGCTCGATATCGATGCCGCGGCGGCGGCGTGGGACGAGCTCGGGGCATGGGTCGCGACGGTGCTGACACCGATCCTGGAGCCGTCGGTGCGCCAGATCCCGCTCTGCTGGCCCGTCCACACTTGGGGTCGCGAGACCCTGTCGTGGCTGCATGCGGCGTATCGGCAGGCCTACGGTCCGCACGGTTCGGGTTTCCTTGCTGCGGAGTGGCATACCCGGTGGGTGGGACACGCCTTCACCGCGTTCGACGCCCCCGACACCGCCCGCGGCGGTGTCTGCGACCGGCCTGAGCACCGCACACCGGGCGGTGACCCGGGACGTCGGTTGCGGGTCGAGGAGTGGCGGCCGTGGTTCGACTGGGCCCGTGCCGCTGATCTGGAACGACGCCGGGCCGCCCCGGTGGCGGTCCAGGCAGAGTCGTCATCGTCGCCCGTTCCGGGGACAGCTGCCGGTTCGGCCGGGTGATCGTGGTCGGCGGGTCGGGGCTGGCTGGGGCGGGATGGGATAGGGATGCCGGGTGATGAGATCAACGTTGACACGGCAGCCAGGGACACAGGGTCTGGGGAAGCGGCGGGGATGGTCGGTGGTGGTGGCCGCATCCGCAGTGGTGCTGCTGGCTATGTCAGGGTGTAGCTCCGCTGGGCAGCCCCACGCAGAGCATTCTGCGGCCGTCTCGGCGACGCCGATGCCGACGACGACTCCGGTGCCGCCGCTGGACAAGGCGAAGTTGGTGACTGACTTCTACACCCAGGCGTTCGTCCACCGTGATGTTGCGGGTGCGTCGCAGACCTATGTGGCGGAGCACTACATCCAGCATAATCCGCAGGTCCCCAACGGGCGGGCGGCGTTCGTGGCTGCGATGGGCCCGTATGTCAAAGACAGCGGAGTGAGCTTCCGGATCGGCCGTGTGGTCGCCGAGGGGGACATCGTGGTGGTCCACGCCGAGTCGACGGAGAAGGACGGGAAACGGTCTGCGGTCGCGGACTTCTTCCGCGTCGAGGACGGGAAGATCGTCGAGCACTGGGACGTCATCCAGGCCATCCCCGCCGCCAGCGCCAACGGCAACCCGATGGTCCCCGCCGCCACGCCCTCGCAGGCCCCGGGGCACCCATAGGTGTGCCCGCGACCGGTGAGACCAACCGGGCTCGCCCCCCCCGGGTCACTCGGTGGGGCGCGCGGAGGTCATGTCACTGATCGCCAGCGTTCGTGCGCGGCCTGACGACTCACGCCGGTCACGGCACCGATCGTCGCCCACGACGCCCCGCTCTGACGGGCGGCCCGGACGGCGGCGGCCAGAGCCGTGTTCGCCGCCCGGGCCTCGTGCGCGGCAGCGTGCGCGCGCAGCACCACAGCACCGAGCTCCGCCAACGGATCAGGCACCGGTGGCGGCGCCATCTGCTCACCGGCCGCGCCCGAGGGGCGCTTCTGCCGCGGCGGGCGGCCCTGGCCGGTGCCTTCTTCACCCCCGTCGGGGCTGTCCAGGGGCGCAGGGACCCACTCGGCCACGTGTGTGCGCCACTGCGACGCCAGCTCCTCGCGGGACTGTTTGCGGTAGCGGCGCACGATGAGCGCCCCCTCGGCCCGAGGCGCGTCGTGCGGGGGCCCCGACCAGCCGCACGAGCACACCGCCCGCCGGGCCACCGCCGGAACGGTCTCCCCAGTCGGGTCGACCACGCCGTCGGCGTCGATCGACATCACCGACCCCACGTGCTCCGGTCCGCCGGGGTGCCCGCCCTCGATCCGCCACGGCCCGTGAACCTCAGTGTTGCGTGCCATCGAGGTCTCCTCGACTAGAGTTTCCTGTCAAGCTTGACTGACGCACTGAGTGTAGTGCCGTCAAGGAGGCGTGACAGCAGCTTCGTCAGGGAACGTTGGCGCCAATTGTCAGGCTACCTTGATGGTGAGCGTTGGCCCCCGTAGCCCAATGGCAGAGGCAGGCCTCTTAAAAGGGTCACCGGTGTCGGTTCGACTCCGACCGGGGGCACCGTGCGTGGTGCAGAATCTGTGCTGAACCGCTGTGGTTATCCGGCTGGCTGCGAGAGGACGCCGGTTCCGGGCGTCGCGGGGGGTCGGGTTCTTTCTGTAGTGTTCACTCGTGTTCGGGTTGCTCCGATTCCGGGGTGACCGTCACGGTGCGGTTTGGGATGTGAGGTCAGGGTTATGGCTCAGGTGACTCGGGTGGAGCTGCTGGATGATCTGGAGGGGGGTCCGGCGGATGAGACGGTGCGGTTCGGGGTGGACGGGAAGTCGTATGTGATCGATCTGAACTCGGAGAACGTGGAGTTGTTCCGGGCTGCGGTGGCGGATTTCGTGGCGGCGGCGCGGCGGGACACCGTCGGTGGGGTGCGGGCGGCGCGGCGGTCGGCGGCGGCGTCGTCGGATGAGGTCCGGGCCCGGAACCAGGCTATTCGGGGGTGGGCCCGGGAGAACGGGTACTCGATCTCGGATCGGGGGCGGATCCCGGTGGAGGTGACGCACGCCTACGAGCAGAGCCACTGAGTCCTGGCCGCTGAGATTCGTACGGGTGTGGTGAGGGAGCGCTCGATGGCTGTGCTGGCAGGTACCGACGACGGCGATGCCGTCCTGGACGTTCACGACATTTGTGATGATGTCGAGGATGTGGTTGATGGTGATGATCGTCGGGTCGGTTTCGGTGATGACGAGTACGACGTGTTCGTCGTGGGCGGGTGAGGCGGAGTGACTGAGCAGATGGCGGCGTTCCCAGAGTTCGCCCCGGCCTCTGCCCCGGCCTCTGCGTCGGTGGTGCGGTCGATTCAGGGTGAGCAGGCCGCCCGGTCGGCTGGGGTGCGGCCGCGGGCATCCGATGATGATGTCGACGCCTATGTCGATGGGGTGTCGGATGAGGTCCTGGCCTGTCGGGAACGGGGCCGGCATCTGTTCCCCACGATCCGGCAGGCGGGTATCCACTTCACCGGTGTGGATGAGACCGGGTTGCTGTTGCGCAGGTTGCGGTGTGGGTGTTGCCGGTTGGCGGTGAAGGTGGAGAAGTGGGAGGGCGCCCAGGTCGGGGGCCGGACCCGGTTCCGCCGGGTCGCCTCGAGTTTGGAGTACCGGGTCGGCGCTGACGGGGAGCAGTACCTGGCCCCGTCCGGGGCGGGGTTCATGACACCCCGGCAGGTCGGCGACGCGATCGCGTCGAAGGCATTGTCGGGGGCGACGCTCGCGGCACTGCAACGCGCCGCCGCCGAAGCCGGCGACGTGGACGAGGAGTGAGGACCCGCGCGGCCGGGCAGCCCGGCCCGGTCGGGTATCTGCGTGTGGTGGGTGGTCGGTAGTGGGTGTTCGCACGGTCCGGTTCTGCGACATCACCGGGGTCGAGTCCGACGACGTCGTTCACCACGAGTTGCAGATCGATCAGATGCGGATCGAGATCGACCTGGTCGACAGCGAGTACGAACGCCTCCTGGCCGCGTTACGGCCCTTCATGGACGCGGGCCGGGTCGAAGCCTCCATCCCTACCATCCCTACCGTTCCTGCTGTCTCCGCTTCTGCGTCCATCGCTTCTGCTCCCGTTCCCGCGGTTGCGGTCGGGGCTGATTCTTCTGCTCGGAGTCTTGGCGTGACGGGGGAATCCGTGGCTGGCGACACGGCGCCGGAGGGTGAGACTCGGGAACTGCTGGCTGATGTGGCGGTGGTGATGGCGGGTCGCCGGCGGGTGTTGTCCCGGGAAGTGGTCTTGTCGTTACAGCAGTTAGCTCCGGGGGTGTACGGGGCGTGGTCGCAGTATCGGCTTTCCCGGGAGTTACCGACGAGCGCTAAACCGTATGGTGATACCGGCGGCATGTATGTTTCACTACAGAAAGTCATCGCTGCGCGTAACGCGGCCCGCCGGGCCGCTAAAAAGAAACCTACTAAGAAGCAAATAACGGGTGCGGGTGTGTCGTCTGCGGGTGGGGGGCTGTTCTGATTCATCGCTGAGGCCCGTTGAGTTTCTGCCGTTAACGACTTTTCCTGAGATAGCGGGGTGGATCGATGCCAGGCGGCGGGAGCGATCCGAGTTACATGTACTCGAATGGCTGGTCCGGTAGCCGCGCGGATCATGACCCGGTGGTCGCGGCGCGCGCGGCGGGTGTGGTGGTGTCGTTCGCGCGTGACGGTGACGACGCGCGGTTATTGTTGGAGATGCTGGACCTTGTCGAGGGCGCGTCCCGGTTGGCGGACTCTTTCCGGAGTGAAGAAATATAGCCGCTGTGCGGCGTGTTTCGAGGATTATTCAGTGCCCGTGTGAGAGCGAGGAGTTGCTGTGGACATGAATGAGGTGTCTGAGGACAGTCGCGGCGTGGCGATCATCGCTCATCTCTCGGCGCTGTTCGCCACGGTGCTCAGTGCTGGGTCGTTGAGTCTGCTGGGTCCGTTGTTGATTTGGCTGGTCAAGAAAGACGATCCGTTCGTGCGGAGGGCTGCCGCGGCGGCGTTCAACTTCAACCTGCTGATCTGGATACTGTTCCTCATCGGCTGGCTGCTGGTCTTCACGATAGTCGGGATCATCGTCGCGATCCCGTTGATGGTGGGTCTGTTCGTGGTCTCTCTGTGGTGCCACATCAAGGGCGCGGTCCGGGCGTCGAACAACCGGGCCTACGACTACCCGTTCCAGCTGCGCGTACTGTCCTGACCGTCCCCGGGCGTGAGGTAGCCGGCCGCGGTGATCGGGGATGGCGCCGGAGGCGACGGTGTCGACGTCGCGGTGGAGCTGGTCGCCGTCGGGACGCTGGTAGGCGTCGAGGGTGGTGGCGCGGATGACGGGCAGGTGCCGGTAGAGCAACAGCACCTCACCGCGCGGCAGGGTGCGGATCGCCGCGGGCGGGTAGATGGGTACGTGAAGCGTCCACGGTGTGATGCCGCTTCCTTTTGAGTCTGGAAGGAAGATGTTCGTGCTGAAGCAGATCCCGGAGGAGACCAAGTAGCGAGCGGTCCGGCTCGTGCTGGGGCATCTCGATGAGTACCCGAGCTTGACCGCTGCCTGTCAGACCGTCGCTGCCCGTCTGGACTGTGGCGCGGAGTCGTTGCGTCGGTGGGTGCGTCAAGCCCAGATCGATACCGGGGACCGTGACGGTGTCACCTCGAGTGAGTCCGAGCGGGTCCGGTTGTTGGAACGGGAGAACCGCCAGCTTCGTGAGGCCAACGCGATCCTGCCGGACGCAACGGTTTTCTTCGCGGGGGAGCTCGACCCCCGTAGGCGTTGATCGTCGCTTTCATCGACGCGCAACGCCGACAGGGCTCGATCAGCGCCCACTGAGCACCGCTGGTGTCCGAGGGGTATCGCCGCTTACGCCGAGCCACCTGTCCACGATGGACCACACCTGGCCGGGTGCAGCGCTGACACGCCGACACTTCTCAAACACGCACTGAGGTGGTGCGGCACGATGTCCCATCGTGAGGGTGTTGGTGGTCGAGGATGACTTAGGCGTGGCAGGTGCCCTAGCAGAGGCGGTGCGTGTCCGCGGGCACGGCGTCGTGCACGCGCCGTCCGGGGGTGCAGCGATCGGGTTGCTCGGCGAGGTCGATCTGGTACTGCTCGATCTGGGCCTGCCTGATTGTGACGGCCTGAGTCTGTTGCATCAGGTACGGCAGGACTCTGCGGTCCCTGTGATCGTGTTGACCGCTCGCTCTGCGGAGGGTGACGTCGTGCGAGCGTTGCACCTCGGCGCCGACGACTACTTGGTCAAGCCGGTACGTCTGCGCGAGTTACTTGCCCGCATCGATACCGTCGTGCGCCGGGCTGCAAACGTGCTCGCAGACGCTACAGTGGTAGAGGTGGAGGACGTGCGGGTTGACCTCGGTGCCCGCCAAGTTACCGTCGGCGCAGTAGACATGCCCCTGACCGGGAAAGAGTTTGCCGTGCTCGCGTCGCTCGCCAGCCGCGTCGGAGTGGCCGTGAGCCGCCGCCAGATCCTCGACGAGGTGTGGGGCGCCGCGTCGGTCGCCAGGTCGAAGTCGCTGGATGTACATGTCGCGGCGCTGCGGGCTAAGCTCAACCGCCCTGGACTGGTCGCGACCGTGCGTGGGTTCGGTTACCGCCTGGGCCGGTGACGAGGTGCAGCGACGTCTGTTGCTCGTCCTGTCGTTTTTCTCCCTGCTCACGGTGGCCGCGTTCGTGATGCCGTTGCTGGAGCAGCAGGCGACCACGCGGGCCCAGGCTTGGGCGCTGACTCGCGGTGCCGACCTCGACTGGTTCGCCGAGATGGCCGCCCTCGAGGGAACCGATGATTCCCACGGCGTTCTGGACTGCGGTGCACGTCGTCACGCGGACCTCTACCGCGAAGGCGTACTCGTCGTCGATGCGCAGCGTCGATCGGTGGTATCGGCCGGCCTCGCGCTGGACGCCCCCGGTGTGCCCGCTGCGCTGGACGCGGCGCTGCGCAATCAGCCGTCGGTCGCCCCGACGTGGATTACGCCGTTCGCCCGCGACTCGGTGTTGCTGTGGCAGCCGGTCGGGACCGGGCACCGCGCCAACGGGGCCGTGCTGCTACTCGCCGACCCGGCACGAGCGGCCGCTGACGTGGCCCTTACCTGGGCACTTGTGCTGTGTGGGGCACTTGCTGCAGCGGTCGGGTTCGCTGCGCTCGCGCTGCTGCTGGCCCGCTGGGTGCTGCGTCCAATCGGGGTGCTGGCCCGCGGCGTCGGAGCCGTCGCGCAAGGTCGCGCAGGGGAACAGATCGCCGTCTGTGCTGGGCCGCGAGAACTACGTGAGCTAACTGAGTCGTTCAATCGGATGTCGGCAGCGGTCCGTGCTGGCGCAGCTGAACAGCAGCGCCTCGTCGCCGATGCGTCGCACCAGATTCGGAACCCGCTGAGCGCGTTGCGGCTGCGAGTCGACGGGCTTGACCCCCATATCGCTGCCAGCGGTCGCGCCACTTACGACTCCACGCTTGGAGAAATCGACCGGCTGGAACGACTGTTGGATGGGATGCTGGGACTCGCCTCAGCCGAGGCGCAGTCGGCGGCGGTCGCTGCCGGCACCGCTGCTCCCGCACACTGCAACGCCGCCGTCGTCGCCGCCGGTAGGGTCGACGCGTGGCGGTTGGCCGCCGCCGCCTCGGGGGTAACCCTCGAGGGCTGCTTCGGTGACTGGGAGTCCTTGGAGCTGCCTGTCGGCTGGCCCGACGGTGATCTGGAACAGGTGCTGGACGTGCTGTTGGACAACGCTGTGCGGCACACCGGCCGCGGTTCGACGGTGCGGGTGCGGTGGTCCAGCGGGCTGAACGGCGGGACGGTCGCGATCTCCGACGACGGACCCGGGATCGCCGCCGACGATTTGGCCCGCGCTCGACAGCGATTCTGGCAGGGCGCTTCCCCCGGCGCTGCCGGAGGCTCCGGGTTGGGACTCGCGATCGCTGACCGGCTGGCACACGCACACGGCGGCCGCCTCGACCTCGAGTGTGCGCCATCCGGCGGGCTACTCGCCACCGTCGTCCTAGGACCGATTCAGTGAGCGTGCAGGGACAGTCGCGGCGCTCGGTCCTCGGTGGGATGTGCCTGCTCCCGATGCTCACATCATGCACTAGCGCCGCGCTCGATGAACTCTCGCTGGCTGCAGGTGAGCCCGGTGGATTCTATGCCGAGTTCGCGGATTTGCTCGCAGCGGTCTCACGCTCGGCCGGGTGGCCACTGCGTCCCGTCACGACCGGGGGCTCGCGCAGCAACGCCGAGCTCGTCATCCGTGGGGGCGCCGATGTCGGGCTCGCCCTCACCGACCTCGTCCTGGCCGCGCGGGCCGGGGTGTCACCATTCGCCGCACCACTAGAGCTGCTCGCGATCGGAAGGCTCTACGAAAACTATCTACAGCTCGCGGTGCGATCGTCGGCGCCGTTCATCCGGCTGGCTGATCTGGCTGGCCGGGTCGTGTCGCTCGGCACACCTGGTTCTGGCGCGTCGCTGTTGGGGACCCGCCTTGTCGCCGCGGCTGGGATCGCAGTGCGGGCCTGCGAGCTCAACCTCGCCGCGGCGACCGCGGCGCTAGCCGACGGGCGGATCGACGCATTTCTCTGGTCCGGTGGGGTCCCGACGCCCGCGGTCAGTGCGCTCGTGGGCCAGAGCCCGGTCCGGCTGCTACCGCTCGCCGAACACCTACCCGCGCTGCGCGCCCGGTATGGCGCCGGTCCCTACTCCACCGCCGTTATGCCTGCTGGAGTCTATGGTGCCGCCACACCGATTGCGACGATCGGTGTGGCAAACCTGCTTGTCGCCGCGCCCACACTGCCTGGTCGAGCCGCAGAGGCTCTGGCCCGGCTACTCGTCGAGCGGGCCTCTGACCTGGTGCCCGCCGCGGCGCTGGGCATCCAGTACTTCGATCAGCCTGTGCTCGTCGATACCGGAGACGTGCCGCTACATCCCGGAGCCGCCGTCGCTTACCGGAAGCTGCACGGGTGAGATTCCAAAGATAGGGTTAAGAACAGGCGGTCGCCCGCGACCAGGAGGCTTATTCAGGCTCCGTCAGGTAAGTGTGTAGAAGATGAGTCCGATGACTGCCGAGATTGTCGTTTTAAATGTGGCGTAGGGCCGCCGGTAGTCTGTGTGGAGAACTTTCCACGTTTTGATATGGGCGATGACTCGTTCGATGGTGGCGCGTGTGTGGTTGAGGCTCTTGTTGAATGTTTTTTGCCAGTCGAGAAGTTCCCGGCCGGGTGGTTTTTTGAACGGGGTGAGCATGCCGCGCCCGATGTATCCTTTATCGCCGATCGGGGGGTATGTGGCGAGGTGGTCGAGGGCGCCGGATTGGTCGAGGCAATGAGGCTTATTCAGGCTCCGTCAGGTAAGTGTGTAGAAGATGAGTCCGATGACTGCCGAGATTGTCGTTTTAAATGTGGCGTAGGGCCGCCGGTAGTCTGTGTGGAGAACTTTCCACGTTTTGATATGGGCGATGACTCGTTCGATGGTGGCGCGTGTGTGGTTGAGGCTCTTGTTGAATGTTTTTTGCCAGTCGAGAAGTTCCCGGCCGGGTGGTTTTTTGAACGGGGTGAGCATGCCGCGCCCGATGTATCCTTTATCGCCGATCGGGGGGTATGTGGCGAGGTGGTCGAGGGCGCCGGATTGGTCGAGGCAATATAGGTCGTGTCGGGAGCCTGGGGTCGGGTCGGAGATCCACGACAGCTGCCCTTCCAGGGTGGCTGCGACCTGGACGACGACGCCGGTGGTGGTGCGATGCTTGCCCGACCACAGACCCGGCACCGCGGCCCATGACCAGCAGGGCAGCAAGGTTCCATCGATGATGTACTGCCGATCGGCACGAAGCTCCTCTGCCGTCGGAACGACACTCCGCAGCGCCTGTGCCAGCAACGGTGTCACCCCCGTGATCGCTCGACTAACCGTCGACTGCGACACCCCATAGGTTTCCGCCAACTCCCACTGCACACGATTCCCGCGCAGATACGCCAACGTGATCACCACCGACCAGAACAACCCCAGAACCGGCGGCCAAGACAAACGTGCCTCCGTCGCGTCCCGCTGATCCTGCTCATACACTATAGCGACAAGATCCTGAATTTCATCACGCCGGAAACCAGTGGTATAGTACATACTGCGGCAGCCCGTTCATCTCGGATTGATTCGGCAAACCAATATTCGCGATGGACGGGCTGTCGCCCAACCCGACACGCCGGGCTAGATCGTTATTTCACGGGGCCTGAATAAGCCTCCGGGTAGCCGGTTGAGGATGGCGCGGGCCTGGTCGGTGATCTGCGGCGCTGCAGTGATCGGGTGACCGCCGACGTCGACGCGGATGGTGCGTAGCGGACGCAGGGTCCTGATCAGTGTCTTGATGGTCACTCCGGTGGCGTCCTGTAGGTGCTGCGAGACTGCGAGGGCGGCGAAGACGACGGTGAGGTGGGCTTCGATGGTGTCGCGTTCGCGGTGGAAGACCGGCCGGGCGCGTAGGTCGGATTTGGTCATGCGGAAGCTGGCCTCGACCTGCCACAGGTCGTGGTAGGCGGCCACGATCGCGAGTCCACCCATGGTGGCCTCTGGCAGGTTGGTCCTCGACCGCCCTAGCCAGCCGGGCGCGGGTCGCGGTCATCGGCAAGCAGAACGTGCTGGCCCTACCGCAGCTGGTGACCGCGATCCTGGCCGCGCGCGCACAGATCGCCGCCGAACAGCACTCCGACCTGATCTTCCCCAGCCAGCAGGTGCCGGGGTGGATGTTCCTGCACGACGAGTACTCCTTCGTCGCGCACGATCCGAAGGTCGCCGCGTTGTGGACCGAGACGGTCAACACGGTGCGTGCGCTGGGGATCTGGTTGGTCGGGTTGAACCAGTCCCAAGGCCAGGGCGCCTGGGGCGGGGACCACGCCCGCTCGGCGTTCGCCTCGCAGGTGGTCGCGTTCCGGACGAATTCGAAGTCGTCCTCGGATCTGGTGCCCGGGTTGTTGTTCGATCCGGCGGAGTTGCCGCTCAATGATGGGCGGCCGCGGCGGCCGGTGCCGGGGATGGCGGTGCACGCCCATCTCGATGCGCCGGTGCGCTGGGACTGGCTGCCCAGCGATGCCGACGCGGCCCGGATGGCCAGCAAGGGCCTCCCGGCGCCGGCGTTGACCGCGTCGGCGGCGTTCGACCGGTTCTTCGCCCAGCCGGAGTTGCATCCGCTCGACGCGGCGGCGGTCACCAGCGTGCTCGGCCCGCCCGTGGGTGGGCGGTGGCAGGTCGGCGGCCTCGGCGCCACCCACCACCTCCGCGACGACGACAGCACCGTAGGCAGCGGTCGCGCTGTCGCCGTCCCGGCCGTCCCGGCGTCGCGGCGAGCGTCCTGGGGCACCCGCGCCAGCGGGGCCAGCAGCGCGACCGCCGACGCGGTGGAGCCGGCAGAGGTGGTGTTGTCCCCGGTCCAGGCCGAGGTCCTCGCGCTGGTCCAGGCCGGGACGGCGACGACCGGGGCGCTCGTCGCTGCGGCGTCCGCGTCGAAGGCCGCCGTGCACGACGCCCTGGACGTGTTGATCGGCTACGGCCGTGTCACCCGGGCCGCCCGGGGCCGCTACCAGGCCCGGTCGTGACCGCCGGGCCGCGACGCCGCGTCCATAGCCCGCACCGAAGACGACGCAGCACAGCACCGAAGACGCCGCCGAAGACGGAAGACGGAAGACGGTGCCGAAGACGGTGCCGAAGACGGTGCTGCCGCGCCGCTTCCGGTCCTCGCCCGCCCTGGGGGCCGGGCTGCGGTCCGGGTCGGCGTGCCCACGACCGTTCCTGGTGGCCTGCCCGGGTGGATGACCGGCGCCGCCTGACGCCGACACCATGCCACCAACTTTTTGCGAACTGGCTGCATTACTGCCGCTTTGCGAGTATGGCGTCATGACTGATTCTGAGGGCGAGTTCGAGAAGGCGGGCCAGGTCCGTGGGTATAGGATCGAGGCCGATGTGGAGTTGTCCAGCGACTGGCTTCCGGCGTCGGCGTTCACGATGGTCTACCCGACGATGGATGGGGCGATCGCGACGGCGATCGAGGGTGTTGAGGACCCGGAGGTCGATGAGGTGCGGATCGTGCACGTGGCCACCGGCTGGGTGGTATGGCGGTCCACCGATGAGGAATTCGAATGACCTTCCGGAAATTCTGTCGCAATGGATAAGCCGGTCTGTTTCTGCGTGAAGCACGTGGTGGTCTGATTGTCACGGTCATTGTCGCTCGCCTGTTGCATTGAGGCTTATTCAGGCTCCGTCAGGTAAGTGTGTAGAAGATGAGTCCGATGACTGCCGAGATTGTCGTTTTAAATGTGGCGTAGGGCCGCCGGTAGTCTGTGTGGAGAACTTTCCACGTTTTGATATGGGCGATGACTCGTTCGATGGTGGCGCGTGTGTGGTTGAGGCTCTTGTTGAATGTTTTTTGCCAGTCGAGAAGTTCCCGGCCGGGTGGTTTTTTGAACGGGGTGAGCATGCCGCGCCCGATGTATCCTTTATCGCCGATCGGGGGGTATGTGGCGAGGTGGTCGAGGGCGCCGGATTGGTCGAGGCAATATAGGTCGTGTCGGGAGCCTGGGGTCGGGTCGGAGATCCACGACAGCTGCCCTTCCAGGGTGGCTGCGACCTGGACGACGACGCCGGTGGTGCGATGCTTGCCCGACCACAGACCCGGCACCGCGGCCCATGACCAGCAGGGCAGCAAGGTTCCATCGATGATGTACTGCCGATCGGCACGAAGCTCCTCTGCCGTCGGAACGACACTCCGCAGCGCCTGTGCCAGCAACGGTGTCACCCCCGTGATCGCTCGACTAACCGTCGACTGCGACACCCCATAGGTTTCCGCCAACTCCCACTGCACACGATTCCCGCGCAGATACGCCAACGTGATCACCACCGACCAGAACAACCCCAGAACCGGCGGCCAAGACAAACGTGCCTCCGTCGCGTCCCGCTGATCCTGCTCATACACTATAGCGACAAGATCCTGAATTTCATCACGCCGGAAACCAGTGGTATAGTACATACTGCGGCAGCCCGTTCATCTCGGATTGATTCGGCAAACCAATATTCGCGATGGACGGGCTGTCGCCCAACCCGACACGCCGGGCTAGATCGTTATTTCACGGGGCCTGAATAAGCCTCATTGTAGTCGTTGTGGGGGTCTCGTCACATGACTGCTGAGAACCGCGATTCCATGGCAACGAGGGTGGTTATTAGTACGGCGTTGTCGCGTGGTCGGGATCTTCGGCATGTCGTTGTCGATGTCACCACTGGCGAGATTATCGATGACGCACAGGGTTACGGCTACAAGTCTGTGCAGAATGCGTATCGCGCGCATGGCTACAAGTCGGCACCACCGAAGAAAGAGAATCGGCGGGACGTCGTGAAGAGGGTGGTCGAGGTTTGGTGTGCGGCGCATCCGGCGCTCATGTCCGATGTCGAGAAGATGGCGTTCAACGCGTTGAAGGATGGGGAATCGCTCGCGCAAGCCGATGTGGAGCGGTTGCTGTCGGAGCATGGCCTGGAGTTGCCGTTCAGTGTCGGAATTTTGATGCGGTACTGGTGACGCGAGTGCCGCTACCTTGTGTTTTGGGTGGTGCGTCTTGGGTCGCGCTGGGCTTGAAGAGGGTCCTTTGTGAACTCGCCGCGGCTCGTTTGTTCTGACGGTCTTGTGTCGACGCCGCTATCGAGGCCGTGATTGGTGGACGCTGTTCGCATTACTAAATGCGAGGGTCTTCTCGTCGTCGCCACCGCCCGGGTTTTCTGGTCGGACCGTTGGTGGGGCGCGCCCCGTCCCGGGCTCCGCGCGGTGGTCCGCCCTGTCGGGGTACCCTCGGATTGGCTTATTATCTGCTCGGATTCCCTCGGATTGGCATAGATCATCTCCGGGGGGTGGTGAAGCCGGTTTGTGCGGTGTGACCTGTGGTTTTGTGTGCTGGGTCACGGAGTGACCCAGAGGGCAGAGTACGAAGTTCAATGCCTTTGAAAAGCAAGGTCAAGGTCAACAGACTGTGGCGGGGGTGGGTGGCTGAGCTGCTTTGGGTGTATCTGCTCGTAGGTGGGTTGTTCGCCTCGCTGCGCATCGGAGGAGATTATCCCTCGTCTTGTCGAGGTGGGTTGGTTTGGTGGTGATCTTTCTGTAGGGGGTGGGGTTGTTCGCCTCGCTGCGCATCGGCGCAGTCAAACCCTCGGTTTATCGGGGTGGTCGGGTTGGGTGCTGATCTTTTTGCGGTGGGTGGTGTTTTCCGCCTCGCTATCGCCTTGGCGTCGAGTGGCGCTGTTGGCGGCACGTGATGGATGAAAGGCGGCTATTGTGTTGGGTGAAGTGGGGGGTCGGGTGCGTGCGAAGCGTCGGGATGTTGGTGGTGTTCGGCAGACTGAGCGGGATGCGGTGTTGATGGAGGTGATGGCTCATCAGTATGGGTTGCCGGAGGATTTGTTGGGGAGTGTGTTGGGGGTGTCGGCGCAGTCGGTGCAGTCGGTGATGTTGCGGTGGCGGCGGGCGGGGTGGGTGCGGTCGGGGAAGGTGGATGCGGGGGCGACGTGGTTTTGGTTGGGGCAGGGTCAGGCGCGGGAGTGTTTGGGGTGGGATACGCCGGGGTGGCGGCCGACGCCGCCGGTGACAGGTCATGTGCGTGCGGTGGCGGCGGTGCGTTTCCATCGGGTGGGTTTAGATGTGGAGCGGTGGGTGTCGGAGCGGACGTTGCAGCATCAGGTCGGTTGGCGGCGGAAAGGTGAACGATTGCCGCATGTGCCGGACGGGATCGAGATTCGCCCCGATGGTCGGCGGATTTTGACTGAGGTGGAGTTGACCGCGAAAACCCGATCGCGTTATCTGGAGCCTCGCCCGCAGGACGGGGTCGGGGACATGGCGGGTGGGTTGTTGTCGAGTGTGGAGGCTCGGGCGCGGGATTTGGGTTGTATGGGTGTGGTGTATTGGTGCGCGCCGCGGATTCTGGAGCGGGTCCGTGATGTGATCGAGGAGTACGTGGTGCGGACGCGGGAGCGTCGTGGGCGGGCGCGGGATCCGGAGGCGTTGGGTCCGGAGCTGCGGTGGGCGGTGCGGAGCCTGGAGGAGGTGCCGTGCTGGGAGCCGCGGCGGGCGGTGCGGTGAGGACGATGAGGCCGGTGGGCGTGAATGTGAACGCGGTGTTGGTCATCTGTCGTCAGGATTTCGATCTACCGGGGAAAGACTTGCCCGGTGCGGCGGAGGTCCTCGGTGAGCACTTCATCGGGCTGCTGCGTCGCGGTGTGTTGTCCCGCGCGGTCGCGGCGGTCATCCTGAATCCGGCTCGCCACGGCCATGACCGTGACCTGCTCAGCGTGGAGATCGACGTCGTCGCCCGGAACCACGTCGCCGGGCTCGCGACCGCGCTCAACACCATCCGCGACGGTTTCCGGCTGCTCCCGATCGCGTTGCCTGACCGGTTCACCGCCGCCGAGGTCGAGCACCTTGCCAGCAGGGTCGTCGGTGCCGACAACCTCCAGACCAGCACCCGCAAGATCGACTAGCGCGGCATGAATCGGACTATCCTGGACCTGGACCTGGACCTGGACCTGGACCTGGACCTGGACCTGCGGGGGGCGCGCTGGTGGCGAAGAATTTTCATTGCGTGATGCAACTTCTTGAGGTGTCGCCGCAGATCGGGACAGCGATCGCGGCGCCGTTACGGACCGCGATGCGCCGCCAGCAGCGCGAACACAACGGGAAGCTGGTCGGGACGAAAGCCGACCTCGTCCCCGGTCTCGGTGTCGGCCTGGCGACGATCGTGATCGCCCGGTCCCCGCAGACCGCGATCGGTTTCGCCGCCCGGATCGCGAAGACCGCGTTCGTCCGGCTCGCCGCCGACCCGACGGTCTGCTACGACCTGGACATGACCATCGCCCAGGTCGAGAACCTCTACACCGCCACCGCGGCCCCGGCGTGGCTGGCCCCGGGGGAGTTCCTCGGCTGGCAAGAATGCACCGACCCGACCTGCCCCGACCACGAACAGACCGGATGAACCCGCAGCAGCTACCAGGCCAGGTACGCCAGATCGGCGCTGGTTTTGGGCGTCCCACGACCGTCCGGCTCAGCATCGACGTCCCCGCCGACCTCCACCAAGCATTCGCCGCGTGGCGGTCACAGACCGCGCTCGACCTCGGCCGCGGCGTAGTGAGCGTGCAAGACACCGTGCACACCCTGCTCGACATCCTCATCTCCGACGAGGCCGTCGCCGGGCAGGTCCGCGACCGACTCCACCCCGATACGGCCCCCACGAGCTCCCCGCCCGCGGACCGGTAGCGCCGGGCTGGGAACGGATCACGCCCGGCGCCGGGCGCGCGCCTCCAGCACGAGGAGCGCTCTCGGTGCCGGTCATCGAGGCGGTGTCGCGGTGGGCCCTCCCTCGAAGCGGCCCCAGTGTCGAACGGTGCTCAGAACCCGCCAAGGGCGCCGCACACGGCGTCGCTACGCGATCGACTCCGTCGCCCCTTGACTGAACCTGACCACCGCTCGGGCGGCCTTGTATCGAGGAAGAACGAGCCGACGAGACGGGCGTGGTGCCGGTCCGTCGTCGGGCATCCGGTGACCTCGTCAGACACAACGACGACCGGTTGAGGGCTATCGTCGCTGGTGGCGGGCGCCGGAGTTCCTGTTTCGCGGTCGGAGCAAAGCGCGGTCTGGTCGGCGCCCGCCCCACGACCCCACCGAGGCCTGCGACGAGCTGCTGGGTTCATCCCGGGCGACGAGTCTCGGTCCGGTGAGTCTCGGTGGCGAGGTAGACGTGCTGGGCGACCGCGGCCACAGCCAGCAACGCGACCAGGGCGGCCGCGACCGGTGCGGCGATCATGGCGGCACCGGCGGTGAGGACACCAGCGACGATCAGAAGACCGCCGACCCGCAGGATCAGGAGTCCGTCGACGGAGGCGCCCGGGATGTCGCTGCTTGGCGTGGCCGGGCCCGGCGGGCCCGGGGACGGTGTAGGCGGTGTCGACCGGGCCGGTGCGGGTGGTGTGGTGAGGAGTTCATAGGCGGCGTTGACCGCGATGAACCGTTCGGTGTCACCGCCCCGGTCGGGATGGTGGTGGCGGGCGGCGGCCCGCCACGCCGCCCGCAGAACCTCTGGCGGGGCGCCAGGTGAGACGCCGAGCAGGGCTGCGGCCTGGGTGCGGGCCTGGGCGGTGGGCGTGGGCGTGTTCATGGGTGCAGGTCCGGGTTGCGGTCGTAGAAGTCGTCGACGTCGACCGGCCCGGTGTAGCCGGGATACGGCGCCTCGTGGACGGTGTAACAGATGATGCTGGTTCTCGGGGTGCGGGCCTCCTCGAGGTCGATCGCGCCTAGATTTTCGAGTTCGAACAACGCCTCGAACGTCTTCTGCTCGGTCATCTCCGGGAGCGCGCTGACGATGCCCCAGATCGATTGACCGGGCGGTAGCTCGATCTCGGCGTAGACGCGCAACACATGGTAGAAGCGGTATGCCTCGGGAGAGGCACCGGACAGCAGGACCCACTGGCCGGCTGTCTCGGGTGTCGGAGACTGTCGGCCGACTCGGATGACATCGGGGTAATCCGGAATCTGTTCTGTACTCACTGCGGGCATCCGTTCGGGTCGTCGCCACCACTGTCGGTGCCGTCGGTGTCGGTGGTGTTGTCGTCCATCCAACTCGGTGTCGTCCACCGCGGCGGCGGCGGCGGTGGTGCGTCGGACTCGGCGGGCGCGCTGCTGCCGCTGTCGGGCCCGGTGGTGCCGGGCCGGCGGAGGCGCCGGTTGATCGCGGCGGCCTGCCCCGCGGTGAGACGTCGCCGGGACAATGCCGGCCCGGAGGTGGGTGCGGTACGCCGGGGTGAGCTGGTGATCGCGGCCGAGCGCCGGAGTGGGGCGACGACGCCGTAGAGGACCTGGTCGGTGGTGGCGTAGGCGAGGTGGTGGCGGGGCATCTGTCGGAGGCGGTTCGGGTCGAGTAGGAAGGTGTGCTGGCGCCGTATCGTGCCGACACCAGTTGTGCGGGCACCGTCGAGTTGGTAGCCGACTTCGTCGACCAGCCGGGTCCCGAACCGCTCCGCGAGCTGCTCGGCGCCTGTGGTGCGGCCGATGAGGGCGCCGCCGCCCATCGCTCCGAGCAGACGCCGGCGCTGGTCCTCGGTGTCGGCGAGACCTTCATACGATTGGGCGGAGACGATGACCGAGCCGCCCATCGACCGCAGCCGTTCGACCAGGTTGATGACGTCGCCTGCGGTGTCGCCGGAGACGGCGGAGAACTCGTCGATGACGAACAGCACCTGACGGCGTTGCCCGTGGTGGGCGACGCCGAGTTCGTAGGTCAAGAGTTCGATGAGCACGGCGGTCTTCGTGGCGGCGACGACCTGGTCGGTCGCGCCGGGAACGGAGCTGTGACTAGTGATTGAGTTCCTCTCTAGAGCTCTCTATACTTGTCTATTATGACCACGTACAGGATCGGCGAGTTCGCTTCCCGAGTGGGGAGGTCCGCGTCGACGGTGCGTCGGTGGGAGTACGAGGGCCGGATCACGGCCAAGCGGACGGCGAGCGGGCAGCGCTACTTCGACGAGTCGGATGTGCGGGCGGTGTTGCAGTTGGGGGCACCAGATGCGGAACGGGTGACGGTCGTGTATTGCCGAGTGTCGTCACCGGGACAGAAAGATGATTTAGCGTCGCAAGTCGCGGCAATGGAAATGTTTTGCTTAAATGCTGGAATTGCAGTCACGGAGTGGGTCACTGAGATCGGCGGTGGAATGAACTTCAAACGCAAGAAGTTCACGCGGCTGATCGACCGGATCGCTGATGGCGGCGTCGAGCGTCTTGTCGTGGCACATAAGGATCGATTGACGCGTTTCGGGTTTGACTTGATCGCCCATGTTGCGGACCGCAACGGATGTCAGATTACTGTCGCCAACACCGAGTCTCTGTCGCCGCAGCAGGAACTCGTGGAGGACCTATTGGCGATCGTTCATACGTTCTCATGCCGTCTGTACGGGCTTCGGCGTTACGAGAAACAGATTAAAGCAGACCGTGACCTCATAGAGGGCGGGGCCTGATGAAGGTCACCAGAATTGCTTACTCCGCAGGGATTAATGCAGGCAAGTACACTGCCTTGCTTGAACAGGCACAGCGTCTAGGGCGTGTGCGGTCAATGGTATGGAACCAGTTCGGTTCGATCGCTGGGGTAGGGCTCTCGGATAGGTTTATTCGAGATCGATGGATGGCTGATGGCACTGCTGAGGAATTCGACGTGCCAGCTAACGCCTGGAAAGAGACCGTACGGGACGCGGTCGCGGACATCCGCGCGCACCGTGATGCCGCGAAGGTCGAGGTACGGAAGAAGATCCACCGGCGTACCGCTTCCCCCCAGGAGAGGAAGCGACTGTACGCAGCATTGAAACGGGATCAATGGGTCGATGATCCGCTGCTGTCCCGATGGATGCGGCAGTGCTGGCGCCGCGGGCATAACCATACTGCAAACCAAATCATCATCCGTTCGGATCAGGTTCGCACGTTCACACGCGCCGAGGGCGGAAATGTTTGGCTCAAGGTTCCTGGGGGCTCCGGCTGTGCGCCGATCACGGTACCGCTGAACACTACAATCGCGCCAGAGAAAACTCTCCGGCTAATCCTGCGCGGTGGCCGGGTCGAAGTCCATTACCAGATCGACGACCAATCATTGCGGTCGAGTCACCGGCCCGTCGGTGATCGCGCCATCGGCGTGGACAAAGGATACACTGAAGTACTCACCGATTCCGATGGCCGCCGCCATGGTCAAGGGCTCGGCCCGTTACTGAGTGCCCGTTCCGACCAGCTCAAGATGCGTAACGCCCGGCGGGCGAAACTACGCTCGATCGCGAACGCCGCCGACCTACGCGGTGATCATGCGAAAGCGCTACGGGTTCGCCGTCATAACCTCGGGACGATCAAGAAAATCCGGCAAGAACGAGCCTGGAAAACCCGCGTCCGGGATATCACATATCGCGCAGTGAATGCTGTCGCTGACAATGCGAACGTGATCGTGGCCGAGGACCTCACCCGACGGATCAACAACCGGGATCGAGGCCCTGGTACCAACCGTCGGCTGGCCGCCTGGACCAAAGGTATCACCGCGCAAGCACTCCATGACGTGTCGGAACGGCGAGGTTCGTCGTTACGGCTGGTCAACGCTGCCTACACGTCGCAAGTCATCCCCGGAACGTCGACCCTCGGTCGTCGCTCCGGAGACTGGCTTCACTGCCCTCATAAGGGCGGGGTCGTGTGGGATGCTGATCATGCTGCCGCGATCAACATCCTGGATCGAGACGGAGACCCCGACATCTCCCTGTGGACCCCGCACACGCAGGTGAAACAGATCATCCAGGAACGCGATCGTCACCGGTCCAGACTGCCGGACCAGGACTCCAGCACCGCTGGCTACTGCAGGTGCGGAGAGCGAAACATCCGTTCTGATCAACAATGATCAATGAACAGGAAGCAGACATACAGGGCGTCGAAGTCCGAGAGCGGCGCTCCGGCGCCGAAGTCGCCGCCGATGCTGCGGAACAAATCCGCGAACAGCAACAGGTCGGAATCCAGCGACGACGCGCCCGCCCCACCCCCGCCGGTGTTCTTGGTTAGGGCGGCGATGCTGCGTTCCTCGACCGGATGCCCCGCCCACGCCGTAGCGAGCCAGGCCGGGTCGAGCCGCTTCAGGAACTCCGCCGACGATGCGGGTGGCTTCTCCGTGGGTGCGTCGATGATCAGGTGGAGCAGGCCGCGTTGGAGGACGTCGTAGAAGCGGTGGTCGGTTTTCGCGAGTTTGTGCAGGGCGGCGCGCAGCTGCGCCGCGGGCATGCGCCACATGTTCAGCCGGGTCTCGAACGGGAACACCCCGATCCGGTCCGGGTGCAGGCCGAGTGTCTCCATGGCGTCGGCCCACTCGTGGGCATCGTCGGCGGCGTCGGGGCCGCCTTTCGCGGCCAGGAAGATCACCAACGGCCGCGCCCCAGCAGTGGCAGTGCCGCGTTGTTGGTTGTAGAGGGTCCAGGCGATCTCCATCCAGCACGCCGAGCAGCGCACCAGCATCGTCGTTTTTCCGGCGCCGGTCTCGGCGATACACGCCATGTGCAGCGCGATCTGGCGCACCGGGAGTTCCAGCCACGGGGCGGTGCGGCGGGTCAAGGTCTCGGTGAGCAGGTCCGGCTGGGCGCGGACGGTCTCGTAACGGGGGCCGAGGACCACCGATGGTGTGCCGTCACGGCCGTGGCTGGCCAGTGGAATGCGCTCGCGCTGGGCGCGCCGCGCCGCAGCGGTGGCGCGGATACGTAGTTGCCGGCGGACGTGACGCTCCCCGGCGGCTTGTGCGGCGCCGGAGCGCATCCGTTTGGTGTAGACGTGCCACCACACCCAGGACGTGATCGCGATCAGGGGGGCGGTCGCGGCGGCGGAGTCGATCCCCGCGGACAGGTAGTGCCCGTCCCACGCCTGACGCACCGCCGAGCCCGTCAGCTCCACACCCCACCAGGGCAGCATCCCGACGATCGGCCCGGCCAGCGCCGCAGCGGCCACGACGACCAGGGCGAGGTTGCGCAGACGGTGCGGCTCCCAGCCGCGGGCCCACGCCCACAACACCAGCACATGCCCGACCACGGTGGCGGGCACCACGACCGTCGCCACCGCCACGAACACCTGACCGACCGTGACACCACCGAACAACGGGATATCCGGGAGGTCCGGGGCACGGGCGGCGAGCGCCTGCGCGAGGTCACTCATCGCTGTCGGTCGCCCGGGTGCGCTTGAGTTCGGTGAACTCCGGTTGCGCGATCAACGTCGCTACCGCATCGAAGATCGCCGCGCCACGTGCAGTGTCGGGGACGGTGGTGAGGACCGGTCCGAAGATCCCCGTCCCGCCGATCCGCACAACCGGAGTGCCGACGTCATCGCCGACACCGGCGAGGGCGGCGTGGTGGCTGGCGGTCACCGCCTCGTCCCAGATCGGATCGTCCGCGGCGCCGTACAGGCCCATGGCGTCGAGCGCGGCGAGTGTGTCGCGGAGGACGGTGTCGCGGGGGCGTTGCCGTAGATCGTGATACCGGTGTCCGTACTCGTCGAGATAGCGGTGACGATGCTCGGCCCCTCGGGCGGCGGCGATCGCTTCCGCGACCCGGACCGGGCGCCACGCACTCTCATATCCCCGCGTCAACTCCAACGGATCAGCCGAGTCCTGATTGAGGATCGCGAGCGACATCGTCCTGAAAGCTAGATCGAGTGGCCGGGCGCGGGCGACGTCTCGCAGCCACTGGGACGTGACCCACGCATACGGACACACCGGATCAACATAAGCAGTCACCACGACTCGACCTTCGGTCGGAGTATTTAACGTCATTTCGGTGCGTCACAGCCCTCTCATGGATTCTGCAACTAAAGAGTAAGATCTCAACCGATCTTCATGATCAAAGATGGGTGTAGAGATGATGAGCTCGTTTGCCTTCGTTCTGTCACGCAAGCCAGTGAGTTGTTCTCGAACGGCGGCGATGTCGCCGACACAGTATCCTTCGGTTGCACCTGCGAACGCCTGACGCTCCGCAGCGCTTCGCAGGGAGAGGCCAGCGGCCTTGTCGGGGTGTGGCAGGTGCATCCTTTCCTGATGAATCTTTCGGCGCATAACTTTCATTCGATGGGATCCCGCGAGGTACTGAGCAGTAGAAGTATCGTTCGCAGCAATAACTCCCACCGATACCGCTACATGAGGGGTCCATTCGTTGTCTTTAGCCGCAGTCTCGTGGTAGGCGGCGATCGCTGAATCCATCGCCGCGTAGTGCAAGTGTCCACCGAAAGCATATGCAAGCCGGAGCTCTGCTGCTAGTTGAGCACTTTCAGGATTGGTCCCTAAGACCCACATCTGAGGCTGGTTCTCAAATCCCGTGACTGAGCGTACTCCGTTGTGATACTGATTAGCGAAGTAGTTTTGCAGATTCTGCACTCGGAGCTTGAACGATTCGATATCTTGTGTTCTATGCGGATTGATCGCTGAAGCAACAGCTGCGGGCCCACCGAGTGAGCGCCCGAGCGCTAAGTCGACTCGCCCTGGATGCAGCGCTTCAATAGTTCCGAATTGCTCCGAGATGACGAGCTCTGGATGATTCGGCAGAAGAACGCCGGCGGCTCCTATCCGAATACGCTTTGTTTGGGCGGCTACTGCCGTGCACACGACAGCAGGAGCGCAGCTCGCGACAGCTCGCATCCCGTGAGTTTCTGCTGTCCAATAGCGGTGGTAGTGATGTCTATCGCCGAAGCGGGCTAATGCGATCGAGTTCTGTAAAGTTTCAGCTACCGTAGCCCCTTCAACGATTGGCGCAGTGTCGTGGATTATTAGGTTAGTCGTACTCGGCAAAGCGCTCCCCCAGGGACTCTGTGGACCTTTTCTGTAAAACTCCGAGCTTAGACAATTCGCGGGACAACTGAGCCATCCACTGGGTCCGCTCTTCGGGGGAGCTGAACTCGGGCTCCCATCGTGGAATTTCGTATCGATAAGTGAAGTCCGCCTCGTCAGGGTCCACCCAGCGCGCCGCTTCAATAACACGCTTTCTAGTGAGTGTCTGCGCAATCTGCGACTCAACCGATTCGGCAGCTGCGATCGAGCCACGGGACCAACTGGCTAGATAGGAGAGCCCGTCAGAGATTTCGTCCTGCATCCGAGTGAGCGGTGCGGGTCGACTACTCCGCCGCTCATCGTGGGGAACGTCCTTAAGTTCAATATGTGGAAATTCTCCCACTATGCATCTCCACAAAGAAGAGATGTCAGCGTACAAGTCCCGACTTGTTCGTATGTGAGATCTCGATGCTTGAAGACGACGACAGGAAGTGACTATCGGAATAATTGCGAATGCGGACGCCAGGATGATCTGTCCGCTCAATCTAGCTGTGTTGTACCAGTCGCGCATCGCTGGCCAACGCGACCCTGGGTACACGATGTAGAGTATCTGGCGGGTCAGACTGATTGCACTCATAGCCGCCATGAGGCTTATTCAGGCTCCGTCAGGTAAGTGTGTAGAAGATGAGTCCGATGACTGCCGAGATTGTCGTTTTAAATGTGGCGTAGGGCCGCCGGTAGTCTGTGTGGAGAACTTTCCACGTTTTGATATGGGCGATGACTCGTTCGATGGTGGCGCGTGTGTGGTTGAGGCTCTTGTTGAATGTTTTTTGCCAGTCGAGAAGTTCCCGGCCGGGTGGTTTTTTGAACGGGGTGAGCATGCCGCGCCCGATGTATCCTTTATCGCCGATCGGGGGGTATGTGGCGAGGTGGTCGAGGGCGCCGGATTGGTCGAGGCAATATAGGTCGTGTCGGGAGCCTGGGGTCGGGTCGGAGATCCACGACAGCTGCCCTTCCAGGGTGGCTGCGACCTGGACGACGACGCCGGTGGTGCGATGCTTGCCCGACCACAGACCCGGCACCGCGGCCCATGACCAGCAGGGCAGCAAGGTTCCATCGATGATGTACTGCCGATCGGCACGAAGCTCCTCTGCCGTCGGAACGACACTCCGCAGCGCCTGTGCCAGCAACGGTGTCACCCCCGTGATCGCTCGACTAACCGTCGACTGCGACACCCCATAGGTTTCCGCCAACTCCCACTGCACACGATTCCCGCGCAGATACGCCAACGTGATCACCACCGACCAGAACAACCCCAGAACCGGCGGCCAAGACAAACGTGCCTCCGTCGCGTCCCGCTGATCCTGCTCATACACTATAGCGACAAGATCCTGAATTTCATCACGCCGGAAACCAGTGGTATAGTACATACTGCGGCAGCCCGTTCATCTCGGATTGATTCGGCAAACCAATATTCGCGATGGACGGGCTGTCACCCAACCCGACACGCCGGGCTAGATCGTTATTTCACGGGGCCTGAATAAGCCTCATGGTAAATGATTCGTTCCTGTTGGGGCACTGGCGCTCGGTAGTCATGTAGAACACGATCTCTGCGTTTTCCAGGAAGCAGATGTCCAATCGCGGTGACCCACCCTAAGTCGCGGGCCTCCACGCTGATTACGCGCCCGCGTTTCTCGCTAAGGCGATGGCAGAACTGCCATGCAGTGAACGGTGGAACGAGGCCCAGTGTTTTCAACAGCTCACGACAGAGCTCCCGCAGCTCTTCTTGGGTCGGACAAATGAGGCCATGCTGCCACCGCTTTATGTCAGGCCATTGAGTGCTGTCATCACCTGAACGGCAGGATATGAAGGCGGCCTTGCCGCTCTCGATTGGCGCGTCAGGAGCCATCGCGCGAGTCTTGATCTTCCTCAAGCAATGCCTCCGTGAGCGCCCTCATCATCATCGCTCGATGTTGCGGCGCGGCACCAGACCCTCGGTGAGCAAGTCGAGTAATTCCAGATTTACGTAGGGCCTGCTGGAGCTCAAGCGCTGCCTCCCGTTCCTGCCTTCTCGCCGCTTCTTCAGCGGCCAGCGCACTGCGAGCCGCCGTCTCCCGACGCCCCAGCTCTCGTTCGTCTTCATCCGTGTCCGCGTCAATTAAATATCCAACTCGAACATCGAAGAACCAAGCCAGCGCCCCCAGGGTCTTGCTAGTCGGATTCGTTTTTAGTCCTCGGCGGAGCTCACTGAGGTGCGACTCGGATATATCGAATCCGTTTGAACGACAGATCGATACGACCTCATTATTCCGCCACTGCCGATTTAAAGCCCGGGGTGGCCGGTTCGCCTCAAAGAGTCTGTCCAGTCGTCGGGCTAGGCTGCCTGTCTTGTCCGGCTGATTTTCTCTCACTCCTCCTCCTCCTCCTCCTCCTCCTCCTCCTGCCGGTGGTGGGTCGGCCGAGGGGCCCACCGGTCAGCTCATCGCGGGCGAGTGGAGGAGGCGGCGCCCAGTCAAGGCCCCGCGCGGTGGATGCCTTGAGGGGTGCAGTCTGGAAGCCGCTGGTCCGAACCTAGAGCGTAGCGGAGTGCCAGCTAGAGCAGCTAGAGCGAAGATTGCATTACTCTTGTGTTGCGAGATATTCGCTGATGTGGTGTCCTGTCGCGCAGGGTCCCGTCAGCTGCTCCGTCAACACGTGGCCAGCTGCGGCGGGGATGCTGCCCATAAGACAGCGGTCGTAGTCAGCTGGCTCGGATGTAGGAGGAAGGCCGTGATGCCTCGTCGGTCTCGCCCCGGGCCAGGAGCTGCGCCGGATTTCACGCCGTGGCAGGTAGCGCCGGGGCTCGCTGCACGGGACGGCATAGGCCCTCGACCAGCGACAGCATCGGTATGCGCCATTACCTCGCGGCGCTCGCAAGCGGTCCGACCGGCGGGGCCGTGCCAAACGCCTGTTGCTCCCTGTAGCTCTGCGATGCCAGACACCGGTGAACATGTCGAGCTCGCGGCACCGGACATCAAGTTCGACGGGGAGATCCCGCAGCCGGCTCCGCAGGCCCGACGGTCGATCGCCCGAGTGCCTGTGGAGTCGTCGTTCACGCGGTCGGTGCGGTCGTGGGAGCCGGTGTCGGATGTGGAGGCGTCGGCGTTCGCGGGCCGGTTCGCCTGCGACTTCCAGTCCTTCGACGAGGACGCCCCGTGGCGGCGCGCGGAGGTCCTGCGTGAGGTCCTCGCGGATGCGTCGGCGTGTACGTGGGGCTGGTCGGGCGCGGGCCGTCAGCGGGCGGACGCCCCGTTACCGGGCCGGATCTACCGACGCTCGGACACGGTGGTGTTCGTCGAGGTCATCGTCCGCGCCACCCCGTATGTCCGCACCGCTGCTGCTCCCGATCCTGACGACTATCCCGAGGGCGAGGACAGCGAGTCCTGGGTGGAGCTGCCGGGGACGATCGGCCGCTCGTGCGCGCCGCCGGAGTCGGACGCGTCGTGGACTGCGGTCGAGCCGCGCTGGGTGCGGATGACCGTGCCCGTTACCCGCGCACCCGAGGACGGTCGTCTGGTCGTCGATCCCGGTCTGCTTGCCGAGTCCGCCGGTGACCCGGCAGGTGACCGCTGATGCCGAGTAGCAACCACGTGCCGCCGCCCGAGACGTCGACGCCGGACGAGGCGCCGTCGTGGCTGACCGGAGATGCGGCGGCGTGGGCCGCTCCCGGCGCGCCGCCCACGCCCGCGCCAGTGGCGGCCGCAGCAGCGGCTCCCGAGGTCCCGGCCGAGCGGCCGGTGTCCGACGAGTCCTCGGAGCAGCTGGTGACTACCGGTCCTGGTCCGCAGCCCGTTCGACCGGCGCCCGAGCCGCCGGGACCGGCGGCGATCTGGAACACCGACACCGCCGCCGGGCCCGGCGACCAGGACACCGAGGTCGCTGGTTTCTCCGATGGTGGCGCGTTCGCCGATGTGGTGCGCCCGAAACTCGCGGCGCCGACGCATGGTTGGCGTGCTGCGGTCTACGCGGTGACGGCTGGTCGGTGGAATCCGGGCCTGTCCGAGGCCGAACTCCGTCTGAAGGACCAGGTCCGCCGGGTCACGACACCGTTGTCCGGGCCGTTCAGCGTCGCGGTCGGGTCGATCAAGGGCGGTGTCGGGAAGACGACGTGTACCGGTGTGCTCGGTTTGGCGATGGCCGAGTACCGCGGTGACCGGGTCATCGCCATCGACGCCAATCCCGACGCCGGGACACTCGGGGACCGCCTTGTCGGCGAGGCGCAGGCGGGGCGGCGGACGGTGCGGGACCTGTTGCGGGACCTGGACCAGGTCCGTACTTCTACGCAGCTGTCGGGCTACACCCATCTCGCTGGACGCCTGCGCGTTCTGACGTCGGAGCAGGCGCCGGAGTTGTCGGAGATGTTCTCCGACGGCGACTACGAGCGTGTCCTGCGCCTGCTGTCGATCTACGCCGAGCTGCTCCTCACAGACTGCGGCACTGGTCTCGTGCATTCGGCGATGCAGGGCACGCTGCGGCATGCGGACTCCCTGGTCGTAGTGGGCGCCCCGACGAAGGACGGGGCGTCGCGGGCGGCGCGGACGTTGCAGTGGCTGGCCACCCACCAGGACAAGGTCGGCCGTTTTCCGTATCGGGACCTGGTCCGCGACGCCGTCGTTGTCCTCAGTTGCGATCGGCAGTCCCGGTATGTCGATGACACCGTCATCCGCGACTACTTCGCCTCTCGGGTGCGGGCGGTGGTCGAGCTTCCCGCCGACCCACACCTCGCGACCGGCGATGTCATCGACCTCGACGCCCTCGCCCCCGCCACGCGGGATGCGGTCCTCGAACTCGCCGCGGTCGTCGCCGACGGCTTCCAAAGTCGCACCCACGGCCTGGCCTCGCACGGCTTCCGCGCCGACCTCGCCGACCGTCAGGTCGGTATGCGGTGATCGGGTCCGGACTGGTCGGCGCCGTGGTGGGGGCGGTGACGTCGTTGGCGTTCGGGTTCGCCCCGGCCGCACCCGTACCCGCGGACGCACGCGTGGAGTGCGGGTGGCGGGTCACTGCGGTGCATGTCCTGGCCGAACTCGACGGCGACACCAGCGACCGGGCCGCGATGTGGCGGTCGGCGTTGACCAGCGTCGGCGCCGATCAGCCCGGTTTCGTCCCCGCCACCTGCTACCAGACCGGGAACCACCCGGATGATCATGAAAACGGATCCACCGAACATCCAGCACAGACCGGACAGGTCGGGCAGGACGCACAGGGCCCGGCCGGTTCTTCCCCGCTGCCGTCCGCGACCGGCCAGGGCGACACCGCAGGTGCAGTGTTCGGCTGGGGCGCCCCGGACGTCGTCGACGACTTCACCGGCACCACGCTCGGACCGGGATGGAACGCCTACGACGGACCGGGACACGCCGGGAACGGTGTTCGCTCCCCGGCCGCGGCGACCGTTTCTGGGGGTGTCCTCACGATCGACGGCACCGGGGACGGGACGACCGCCGGCCGGGCCTGGACCGCGCACTCCCAGAAATACGGACGGTGGGAGACGCGGATGCGCGCCCCGACCGGTTCCCCGTCCTACAACGCGCTGGCCCTGTTGTGGCCCACGCAGGAGAACTTCCCGGTCGGCGGGGAGATCGACTTCGCCGAAATCATGGACCCAGCCCGGGACAAGGTCGAGTTGTTCCTGCACTACGGCGCGGACAACTCCCAGGTCCACGGCGAACTCCAGATCGACGCCACCGGGTGGCACAACTACGCGGTCGAGTGGACACCAGGCGGTGTGACCGCGTTCGTCGACGGCCGCGAATGGTGGAAAACCACCGACACCTCGATCTTGCCGCCCGGCCCGATGCACCTCTGTTTGCAGCTGGACTGGTTCCCGCGCGGCGACAACGAAGCCGGGCGGATGCAGGTCGACTGGGTCAAGCAGTGGGGCCTGGCCGCAGGTGAGGGCTCGTCCACGACCTCCGGCGGCAGCGCCGGTTCGACCGATGCGGATTCGTCGACGTCGATCTCTGACGAGATCAACAACAACACCGGCAGGTCCTAGCCGCGCCTCATCTGCCGCACCCGCTTGTGCTCCTCGGCTCCCCTGCTGACCTGGAGGTTTTCCTCGTATGTCTCCGCTCCCGCGTTCGTCTCGGCGGCGTGCCGTGCGGCCGTCGTGGGCCGACCACGTCCCTCGCCGCCGCCTGTCCGACCGTCTGCCTGCTCAGGTGCCGACCGTGGTGGTGCGCCGCAGCGCGGTCGCGGTGCTGACCGCGACCGCGCTGCTCGGCGGCGGCGCCTACACCGCCACCGCACTCACCACCGCACCGGACGAGCCGGTGACGGTGCTCGGGCTGACCGCGACCGGAGCTTGCGATAATCGCAAGGCCGCACGTCAGCACGCCGCAGCGACCGCGACACGAGCGCAGGCGCGGACGCTGCTCACCGACCTCACCCTGTCCGACGACCCGGCCGACCGAGCCCTGGCCGGGCAGATCACCGATCTCGGATTCCGGCCCGCGACCGAGTCGGTCGAGTGGCGCCAGCACGCCGTGGACGTCTCCGACCAGCTCCACCACCTCAACAGCGCCGATCCGCAGGTCCAGGAGGTCGGTGTCCGGCTGGCCGCGGCCGGGCTCGGTCCGACACCGGCCGACCTGATGACGCCGCCGCCCGCGGCCGATCTCGTCGATGACACCGCCGCCGGCGCCGGCGCCGATGCCGCGGTCGGCGCACTGGACCAGGCGCGCTCCGCGATCACCACACCAGCCACAGCAGCAGCACCGACAGACCGGGCGGAGCAGCCGCGGGCTGCGGCGCCGCCGGTCCCCGCAGCCTGCACCGCCCAGCACCACCCGGCCCCGCCACCGGCCCCGCCTCCGGCGTCGCCGGGACCACCGCCCGCGGAGAAAAAGACCGGTGAACCCGCAGCGCATCTGCGGCATCAGCAGCTGACTCGCAGCGCCGACCCCCGCCCCAACCCCGGCAACGGTGAGAAGACGGGCGCGCGCACCACCGGTAGCGGCCGGGACGACGACAACCAGGTCGCGACCGATCCCGCACCGAGCAGCGCGGCACCGCCCCCAGCGTCCTCGTCGTCGAACCGCGTGGTCACCGACGTGCAGACCAGCCCAGGACAAACACCGTCAGCGGAGGACGCTGCGACCGCGCGAGCGGCGATCGGCATGGTCACCGACCTGCTCACCGCGATCCGCGCCGACGGCAGCGGCGACGCCACACAGGTCGGCGTCACCGTCCTCGACGCCCTGGATCGTGATCGGCTCGCCGCGCTGGGCGCCGACCCCGCCGACCTGGCCGCCCTCGACCAGCTCCGTACCACTACCGACACCGGCAGCAGCGGCAGCAGCGGCAGCCGAGACGGTGAAACCGAGGTGTCCAGCGCGCAGACCAGCCGGGATGACGACGGGGCGACGGACCCATCCCCGACACCGAACTCGACACCGAACTCGGAGCCGGCGGCAGAGACCTCAGCCGCGGCGGTCGATCCCCGGCCCGGCGCGGCGATCACCCGCACCCAGACCAGCCGCAACGGCACCACCACCAGCAACAACACCAGCAGCAGCAGCGGTAGCAGCGGCGGCAGCACCGACGGCAGCACCGACGGCAGCACCGACGGCAGCACCGACGGCGACGGCGCCGCTGGTGGCGCCGCAGGTGGTGGGGCGGTGTCGTCGAGTGCGGGAGCGGTGTCGGCGGGCATCGAGAAGCTGACCGCGCAGGCCCGCGCCGCAGCCGAGGTCGACCCGGTCGCCCAGGACCTCCTCGACGCCCTCGACCGCACCGCCGGCCCCAGCACCGGTGCCGGCACCGGTGTGAAGGGCAGCCGCACGACCAGCACCGACAGCGGCACCGGTGCCGCCGGGAACGACACCACCGGAGACGCCGCTGCTGGTGAGCGGGCCGAGGACGGCGTGGCCGCTACCGATGACCACGCCGCTCGTGGCGGCGCTGCTGGTGAGCAGCCGCGTAGGGCCGGGGTGGGGGCCGAGCCGCCGCCGGTGACAGACGGAGGAGTCGCAACCTCAGCGGCGGGCTCGACCTGGGACAAGCTAGCCCACTGCGAGTCCGGCGGGAACTGGAGCACCAACACGGGCAACGGCTACGCCGGCGGCCTGCAATTTTCCCCGTCGACCTGGCGGGCCTTCGGTGGGGAAGGCCCAGCACACGAGGCGTCGCGGGCCGAGCAGATCGAGGTCGCCCAGCGAGTGCAGGCCGTGCAGGGCTGGGCGGCGTGGCCGGCCTGTTCGAAGCGACTCGGGCTCCGATGACCGCCGCCACCAACTCGACCGACGACACCGCCGCTGCGGAAGGTCCCGACCTGCCCACGACCGCGGCCGGTTCGGCGGCGCGGCCGCGGTCGGTCCCGCAGCTGTGTCACCTGCTCGGTACCGCCGCCCGCCGAGGCGGCGGGGCGGGCCTGGATGCAACGGATGTGGAGATGATCGTGGATTTGACCGCGGCCGCCGCGGCCCGTACCGCCCGCTCCGGTAGTCCTACCGACACGCTCGCCGTAGCTGAGCAGATGGGCGCCACGGTCGCCGCCGTGACAGCCCGGGGACGGCAGGTGTGGCCCGACCACGTCGGGGCGGCGGACTGGACACCGTTCGGCGCGGTCATCCCCGTGCTGGCCGGGTCCCCCGCCGCGGGGGCATCGACGGTCGCCGCGGCGATCACCGACATCGCCCACCAGGACAAACGCTGCTGCCTGCTCATCGACGCCGACGATCCGGCCCGGTCCGGGCTCGCCCAGGCCGCCGGCGCGGACGGGCCGTGGACCCGCCCGGTCACCGACCAGGTCCAGGTCCGCTACAGCTGGCGCGGGGGCCGCCCCGGCCGCGGTGCGCTGCTGGCACGCCTCGACACCACCATGCCCGGTGTGACGCCGGGGATGGTGCCCGCACCGCCGGACTGGCTCCCCGACCCGCCACCGCGACCGCTGCACGTCACCGTCGCCGATCTGGGCAACGGCGGCTGGCGGGCCGCAGCGGCGGTGACCTCCGGCGCCGGAGGCTGGCTGCGCGGCGGGGAGCCGATGCCGCGCCCGGTGCTGGTCGTGCGCGCCACCCGGCCATCGCTGCGCGCCGCCGAACAGGTCCTGGCCCGCCACGACACCTGGGTACAAGCCGGTGTCGCGGCACCGGTGGTCGCGCTGGTCGTCAACGGCGCCAAACGCTGGCCGGTCGGGATCGACGGCGCCACCGGGCCACGACTGTCGACGCTGCTCGACGACGCGGTGTTCATCCCACCGAACGCCGCGGTCGAAGCCGACGGTGTCACCCCCGACCCGCTACCGGACAAAGTCACCGACGCACTCCGACCGCTGCTCGCCTCCTGGGGCGTGATCGACCTGCTGGCCGGCTCGGCCGCCGCCCGCGACACCCCAGGACCAGGCCGAGGACCAGGCCCGTGACCAGCACACCGCCGTTGACAGCTGGTTCCCGTCGTGTCCGTGTCCGTGTTCGCTGCTCTGAGGAGCGCCCCCCGTGTTGAGAACTATTTCCGATAATGCTGTGTGGTTCGGCGCCGGCCGGTTCGGTGCTGGGCTTCCGGGTCAGCAGCCGCCGCCTGCGCCGCCGCCGGGCGGGCAGGAGCAGGGCCTGCCGCAGCTGCCGACGGTGGTACCGAGGCCGTTGCCCGGCCGGTTCGGTGACACCGCCGACTACCTCGGCGGGGTGATCATGTCGCTGGCCGGCTGGTCGGTGCCGGTCCTGTTCTTCCTCGGTGTCCTGACCATCGGCGCCGGACGACTGTGGGGCAATCGGATCGCGGCGACGATCGGTGCCGGGATGGTCGGCACATCGGTCTTGGCCGGTGTGCTCTGGGCGTCCGGCCAGAACCTGCTGAAGACGATCGCGACCGGGGACTTCGGATGACCACTCCGTCTACGCCGCCGGTGGTGCGGGAGCCGAACCGGCGCCGCGGCTACGCGATCGCCGCCGGCGCCGGCGTCCTCGCCACACTGCTGCTCGCCGGACTGGCCTACACCGTGACGGGCTCATCGACTGTTGACAAAGTATCCGGTACTAGCTCATACTGATTTAGATGCGTATAGCGCGAGCTGCCGAGTACATGGGCATGTCGGTGGTGGGTGTTCGGAAGGCTGCCCGAGAGGGTCGGCTGCCGTGTCGAGTTTCAGCCTCTGGTCAGCGTTTGTTTGATCGTGCTGATCTTGATGTCTTCCTTGGGCGCGAACCGATTCAGCCGGAAGCGGCGGAGCGGGTTGAGGCGTTGTATTGCCGTGTTTCTGGTTCGACGGGTCAGGAGTCGTCGTTGGCGAACCAGGAATCGGTGTTGCGGGAGACGTCCAGGGGGACAGTATTCCGAGTGTATCGTGATCGCGCGTCCGGTTTGCGAGAAAATCGGAAGGGGTTGACTCGGCTACTTGATGACGCCGCTGCTGGGCGGTTCACGGTAGTTCGCGTAGTGTGGCGTGACCGACTGGCTCGGTTTGGTGTCGCCTATATTGAGCGGTATCTGGCGCAGGTCGGAGTTGCAGTTGAGACTGTTCATGCTCATGCGGACAAGTCGCTGCTTGAAGAGCTGATGGATGACTTCATGGCGTTACTTGCGTCCTTTTCTGGTCGGTTCTATCAGTTGCGGTCAAAGACGAATCAGAAACGACTGCTTGATGCCGCGCAGGCACGCCTGCAGGAGCAGGGACCTCCGACGTGACGGGTTGGCAGAAATCCAATGTATTGACGTCTTCAACGACATCTCGAGCTTCACGAGCAGTGTGTGAAGTGTCTGGTGCTGTCGTGTCGCGAGATGACTTGACGGAGCGGGTGCGTTGGCTGCTCGACATTGTGGAGGGCGCCGAACGCGATCTGCTCTCCGAGTTGTGGGTTCCGGAAACTTTTGACCGTATACATTCCGGTGTGGATGAGGGCGGCCGTCGATTGCCTGCGGCTGCAGCGGTAGTGGGGCAGCGTTGCGGATGGCGACCTCAGTTTCCGCAGGATATGTACGTTCCATCTCGTGTGATGCGGATCGTGACGGCACAGGTGATATCAACGTTGCGAACCTTGGCTTCTCGGGATGCCGCCATTGCAGCAGAGGTGTCTGGTGGTGCGTCAGACGGCACTGCGGGCCTCGGGGGTGCGTTCGCGAGGAATGTGCATAGGCAGATCGCTCGGTGGGTGCGCTTGCATCCCGGGGTCGATCCGGCAGGCTTGCGGATCACGACGCTCCAACCCGTTCCATCTGTCGCTCGCCGGGTCCGTCTCGGAGCCGTTGACGCCCAGCTGGCGACGCTTGTTACCAGTACGGCCACCGAGCTGACACTGCGGATCAAACTTCCTGTACGTCAACATCCAGATTCTCGGACCGATTGGCGTTGGGTTCAACTCGATATCCCGATTCCTCAACATTTACATCATCGGTCAATCACCGGATGGCATCTCCCCGAGGTGACCCTTGATCGGCGCGGGGCACTATTCCGTTTCGCTTTCGCTGAAACAGTGCCTCGGCCACCGACCGTTGCGGACGCAGCGTCTGCAGTCGGGGTTGATTGGTCACCTAAGGATATGGTCGTTGCGGCGACTGTAGTTCGTGACACTCAGAGCAACGCCATGTACAGCGATTTTCGCGGGCGCCGTTTCGATGACCATGGACTCTCCGTCAAGTTAGCTCGACTTCAGCGACAAGGACAGTTCCTCCGCCGTAAAATCGCTCGTCTTGAACAGCTTATTCCTCAAGCCTCGATACCCACGCGACAGCGCCTTGAGGGGAAGATGTCTGCGCTGCAGGCAGAAATGCTCTCCTGTGGGCAGAAACGGGCACGCATCAATCGAGATTTAGCTTATCTGGCCGCGCAGTATGTCACGGTAATCGCCCGAGCCTCCGGTGCATCGATCATTGCACTGGAAGATCTTGCCACTCTAGAGGCCCGAGGGTTGGGTAAAGATGTCAACAACACAGTAGCTCAATCAGCGCGTCGCGTCGCCGCAAACGCGATCGAACACATCGCGACCCGCGATGGTCTCACTGTCGTGGATGTCCCACCCCGAGGAACATCGGCAAATTGCCCAACATGTGATAACCTCGTTAGTCGACCAGGGGGATACCACAGCGCAGCATGCGCCACGTGCATGTTTACGGTCAATCGAGATGACGTCGGCGCGGTGAACACTGCGAAACGCGCATTAGCTGCCGAGCGGGTTACGCGGCGCCGAGGATCTCAGCGTCAACGGGTAACCCGGCAACAACACAGGCCAGTCATCCGGTGCCGGGATAAAACAACTCCCACTCCCAAGCGACGGCGACACCGCAGAGTTCGCCGCACTACACCAGCCACAACGCCGACGATCACCCGCGCTGAAGCGTCGCCGCGGGGCACGGACCAGAAGAAGCAAGTCACCCTGACCTGCCGAAACACCCGTGTGACTACCGATCACTCACACCGACAGACATCCACTCGGGTGTCCATAAGTGTCAGAGATCCGTAGACGCTGAACCCAGCAACTCGTCGTAGGCATCAGTGGGGTCGTGGGGCGGGCGCCGACTAGACCGCGTTTGCTCCGACCGCGAAACAGGAGTTCCGGCGCCCGCCACCAGCGACGATAGCCGCCAACCAGTCGTCGTGTGTGTCCGCCGACGTCACCGGACGCCCGACGATGTACCGACATCCCGCCCGTCTCGACGGCTGCTCTTCCTCGATACAAGGCCGCCCGAGTGGTGGGCAGAACCTGTCAAGGGTCGACGGAGTCGATCGCGCAGCGACGCCGTAGGCGCCCTTGACAGGTTCTGAGCACCATTCGACACTCTGGCCGCTTCGAGGGAGGGCACACCGCAACTTTGCGCTACCGGTCCGCGCCCGGGGGGCCCGCGGGGGCCGTAGCCGGGGCGGGGTGGAGTCGGGCCCGGACCTGCCCGGCAACGGCGGTGTCGTCGGAGACGAGGACCTCGAGGAGGGCGTGCACGGTGTCTTGCACACTCACCGTGCCGCGGTCGAGGTCGAGCGCGGTCTGCGACCGCCACGCCGCGAACGCTTGATGAAGGTCGGCGGGGATGTCGATGCTGAGCCGGACGGTCGTGGGACGCCCGAAACCGGCGCCGATCTGACGTACCTGTCCCGGTGGCTGCTGCTGGTTCATCCGGTCTGTTCGTGGTCGGGGCAGGTCGGGTCGGTGCATTCTTGCCAGCCGAGGAACTCCCCCGGGGCCAGCCACGCCGGGGCCGCGGTGGCGGTGTAGAGGTTCTCGACCTGGGCGATGGTCATGTCCAGGTCGTAGCAGACCGTCGGGTCCTGCCCGAGACGCAGAAACGCGGTCTTCGCGATCCGGGCGGCGAAACCGATCGCGGTCTGCGGGGACCGGGCGATCACGATCGTCGCCAGCCCGACACCGAGACCGGGGACGAGGTCGGCTTTCGTCCCGACCAGCTTCCCGTTGTGTTCGCGCTGCTGGCGGCGCATCGCGGTCTGTAACGGCGCCGTGATCACTTGCGCGACCTGCGGCGACACCTCAAGGAGTTGCAGCACGCAATGAAAACTCTTCGCCACCAACGCACCCCCCACAGGTCCAGGTCCAGGTCCAGGTCCAGGTCCAGGTCCAGGATAGTCCGATTCATGCCGCGCTAGTCGATCTTGCGGGTGCTGGTCTGGAGACCGTCGGCACCGACGACCCTGCCGGCGAGGTGTTCGACCTCGGCGGCGGTGAACCGGTCGGACAACGCGACCGGTAACAGCCGGAAACCGTCACGGATCGTGTTCAGCGCGGTCGCCAACCCAGCGACACCGTCACGGGCGACGACGTCGATCTCCACGCTGAGCAGGTCACGATCATGGCCGTGACGAGCCGGATTCAGAATGACCGCAGCAACCGCACGAGACAACACACCGCGGCGCAACAGCCCCGTGAAGTGCTCCGTGAGGACCTCCGCCGCCCGCCGAAGGTCCTTCCCCGGCGGCAGATCGAAGTCCTGACGGCAGATGACCAACACCGCGTTCACGCCCACCGGCCTCACCGCGCCGCCCGCCGCGGCTCCCAGCACGGCACCTCCTCCAGACTCCGCACCGCCCACCGCAACTCCGGACCCAACGCCTGCGGGTCCCGCGCCCGCCCGCGGCGTTCCCGCGTCCGAGCCACGTACTCCTCAACAACATCCCGGACCCGCTCCAGAATCCTCGGCGCGCACCAATACACCACACCCATACAACCCAACTCCCGAGCCCGAGCCTCCACATCCGACAACAACCCAGCCGCCATGTCCCCGCTCCCGTCCTGCGGGCGCGGCTCCAGATAACGCGACCGGGTTTTCGCGGTCAACTCCACCTCCGTCAAAATCCGGCGCCCATCCGGACGAACCTCAACACCATCCGGAACATGCCGAACACGCTCCCCTTTCCGCCGCCAACCCACCTGATGCTGCAACGTCCGCTCCGACACCCACCGACCCACATCCAAACCCACCCGATGAAAACGCACCGCCGCCACCGCACGCACATGACCCACCACCGGCGGCGTCGGCCGCCACCCCGGCGTATCCCACCCCAAACACTCCCGCGCCTGACCCTGCCCCAACCAAAACCACGTCGCCCCCGCATCCACCTTCCCCGAACGCACCCACCCCGCCCGCTTCCACCGCAACATCACCGACTGCACCGACACCCCCAACACACTCCCCAACAAATCCTCCGGCAACCCATACTGATGCGCCATCACCTCCATCAACACCGCATCCCGCTCAGTCTGCCGAACACCACCCACATCCCGACGCTTCGCACGCACCCGCACCACTTCCTCCAACACCACAACCACCCTCCTCAGCCGTTCATCCACCACATTCTTTTCACAACACCCCACTCGACGCCGAGGCGACAGCGAGGCGAACAACCCCACCCCCTACAGAAAGATCACCACCAAACCAACCCACCTCCACAAAACGAGGGTAATCTTCGCCGAAGCGCAGCGAGGCGAACAACCCACCCACACCACAGATACACCCAACCCAGCCCAACCACCATCCTCCCCACAGTCTGTTGACTTTGACCTTGACCTTGCTTTTTTAAAGGCATTGAACTTCGAGGCTTATTCAGGCCCCGTGAAATAACGATCTAGCCCGGCGTGTCGGGTTGGGCGACAGCCCGTCCATCGCGAATATTGGTTTGCCGAATCAATCCAAGATGAACGGGTTGTCGCAGTATGTACTATGCCACTGGTTTCCGGCGTGATGAGATTCAGGATCTTGTCGCTATAGTGTATGAGCAGGATCAGCGGGACGCGACGGAGGCACGTTTGTCTTGGCCGCCGGTTCTGGGGTTGTTCTGGTCGGTGGTGATCACGTTGGCGTATCTGCGCGGGAATCGTGTGCAGTGGGAGTTGGCGGAAACCTATGGGGTGTCGCAGTCGACGGTTAGTCGAGCGATCACGGGGGTGACACCGTTGCTGGCACAGGCGCTGCGGAGTGTCGTTCCGACGGCAGAGGAGCTTCGTGCCGATCGGCAGTACATCATCGATGGAACCTTGCTGCCCTGCTGGTCATGGGCCGCGGTGCCGGGTCTGTGGTCGGGCAAGCATCGCACCACCGGCGTCGTCGTCCAGGTCGCAGCCACCCTGGAAGGGCAGCTGTCGTGGATCTCCGACCCGACCCCAGGCTCCCGACACGACCTATATTGCCTCGACCAATCCGGCGCCCTCGACCACCTCGCCACATACCCCCCGATCGGCGATAAAGGATACATCGGGCGCGGCATGCTCACCCCGTTCAAAAAACCACCCGGCCGGGAACTTCTCGACTGGCAAAAAACATTCAACAAGAGCCTCAACCACACACGCGCCACCATCGAACGAGTCATCGCCCATATCAAAACGTGGAAAGTTCTCCACACAGACTACCGGCGGCCCTACGTCACATTTAAAACGACAATCTCGGCAGTCATCGGACTCATCTTCTACACACTTACCTGACGGAGCCTGAATAAGCCTCAGGAAGTGGACCTAGAGTACCGGTTCGTTTCCTGTCGTGCAGATATGGGTGATGTTCCAGGATTTCGCGGGTTGGAGTTGCTGCGTCCGGCTGATGGTGGCGGCCGGTATTTTGTGGTGTCGTGGTGGGATTCCGACGACTCGTTTTATGATTGGTTAGCGTATGGCCGGGAGATGGCGCATGGGGTGTCATCGGCTCGGCTGGGTGTCAGGGCCCCGGCAAAGTCGCTAGATGATCTTGTAGGTGGTCAGTGGTCGATGGGGGTCGCGGGCGTGGTGGCGGAGTGCTGCGGCGATGTTGCTGACGCCGTGCAGGCGTAGCGCGGTGATCGCGAGGTTCCGCAACGCCGACATGACCTGCGGGGCGTGACCGGTGTGGGCGGTGGCGCGGTCTTCGTCGAAGCAGACATCACGGACCCAGTGCAGGCGATTCTCGATCGACCAGTGCCCACGGATCCAGCGGGCGAGCAGTCCTGGATCGGCGTCGGTGCTGGTCAGGCTGGTGATCGCGTAGGCGGTCTCGGTTCTCCACTTCCCGCCAGGCCGCAGTGGGCGACGCCGGCGCACCAGCTTGATCGCCTGGGATGCGTGGGGGAAGAACTCTGCGCCCAGGTCGGGACAGGGGTGCAGGCTGACCACGCTGATCGTGCGGGTCTCGACGCGGCCGTGCCCACGCCCGCGTTGACGATCAGCGACGCCGATCTGGGTCCAGGGCAGCGCCCGTACCCGTGCCAGCAGCGTGGGCTGGTTCGCTTTGATCGTCATCAGGTAGTGCCCGCCGCGGCGGTGTAGGTAGTCGGCGTGGGCTCGCTGGGTGTGCAGAGCGTCCGCGGTGACCAGTACATCGTCGAGGTCGAGGGGGTCGAGCAGCGCGGTGAACGCGGTGATCTCGCTGCCCTTCTCTGCGACCTGAACCTGGCCGAGCACGCCACCGCTGGTCTGGTCGAGCACCGACACCAGATGCGGGAGCCAGACCCTGCCGTCGGCGGCACGGACGCGGGCGCCGCGCAGGGTCTTGCCGTCCAAGGCCAGCACGCGACGCTGTTCTCGCCGGGGTGTGCCCTCCGCCGCCGGCTGGGCGCTGAGCTGGGGCAACACCCAGGACTGCAACGCCGCCTCCAGCGCCGAGGCGTCGACCCGTTGCAGGACCCGGCGGATGGTCGACTCGTGCGGAGCGACCGCGCCCACCCCGAGCACGTCCAGCACGGCGCGGCCGACGTCATGGGCGTACTCGGCGATCGCGGTGAACGACCGGGCCCCCGCCAACACCGCGCACGCCCCCAGTAGCAACACCGCGAGGACACCGTGGCGGACACCGCGTGGTTTCCGCGGGTCCGGCACTCGCGACAGGGCCTCCACCAGCGACAACCCCGCCGCCTCACCGACCGGCGCGGCTCTCCCCGCGTCAGGACCGACCTCCAGGCCTTCCAGAGCAGCAACGATCGGAGACACTGACACTGCGGACACAGGCTTCCTGACGTGAGCAAGGATTCGACACCCTCATGATCACGCCAAGCCTGTGTCCGCACCCACCCCCACCCCCCACATCACCGCAGCTCAGGACCCACCCATCACGACTTTGCCGGGGCCCTGGGCTGGGTGTGGAGTCGGAGTTACTGGAGTTCGAGGTCGTCGACCTGCCCGGTCTCGCTGCTGGTCGGAGATAGACCTGCGGCAACGGTTTACGCGGCCGCGCGCGGCGCCTCCGTCGCGATCGCGGCCTCGGCTGTGTCGGTGGCGGGGTGGTCGAGGCATCCGCGGTCGCGGTGCTCGTGGTCGACGGCGTCTCTGTCCCAGAAGCCGTAGCTGCCGGTGGCGAGGTGGGTGGGCCAGTAGGTGGCGCAGTCGCTGCAGAGGAACACGTCGGTCGGCCCGAGTCGTAGGTTCTGTGGTGGTTGGTCGCAGGTCGGGCATCGGTAGAGGCCGTGGGTGTCGTCCCAGCGCAGCGCCGCGGGCCGCTCCTCGGTGGCGTTGATGGCGATGGTCATGTCGTTGCTCCTGCATTCTCGTCGGTGTCCTGCGGGTGGGCGGCGCGGCGGTGAATGAAGCCGTGCTGGCCGAGGCGGTGGGCGAGTTCCCCGGTGGTGTACGCCGTATACGCCGCCGACTTGTTGTCGTCGCTCTCGTTGTCATCGTTGTTTCTGCTGGTAGGCGACTCGTGAAGACGGTTCATGGGCGGCTCTCTTCCCGGTGTGCGCTGGTGGAGCGTCGTGCGGAATGTGGTGGTGTCGACGAGGTGCTGGACGACGCGTCCGTCAGCGACGAGGACCCCGTACTGGTCGTGCGCGGTGACGGTGAAGACGTACCGGCTGCCGACCTCGCTGGTGCAGCGTGCGGTGACGTGGAGTCGGTCCCCGGGGATCGACGGCGCCCGGTGGGTGATCTCGATCTTCGCGCCGACCGGCGTCTGTGCGGTCGTGGCGCGGTGGTGGCGGAGGAAGTCCATGCAGGGCGCTTCGAGGAGTCCGACGAGGTAGCCGGTCGCGAACACCGCTTCCCCGACCTGGAACGCGTCGAGTGTGGGGTGCAGGTCGGGGACGAGTTGGTCGTCGGGGACGACGTAGAAGATCGACATCTCGTCGCCGGCGCCAGCGCTGTGGCTGCGGCTGGTCTTGGTGGGGCGGAGTGCGGTGGTCATGGCTGGCGGGCCCTGGCTGTCGAGGTGGACGAGGCGTCGTCCCTGTCGTCGTCGGGGTCGGAGTCGTTGTCGTCGGCGCTGTCGGTCCCGTCGCCGTCGCCGTCGCCAGTGTCGGTGTCGGTGTTGTCGGCGGTGGTGCTGATGGCGTGTCGGTGGTGTGGGGGGACCATGCTGGTGATCAGGGCGGAGACGATGTCGCGTTGGCGTTCGGGTAGCAGTGCCCAGTTGTGGAGTAGGTCGGTGCCGGCGGGTTCGCGGACCAGGATGTGCAGGGTGTGCGCGGGTCCGTCCACGGTTTCGGGGTGGTCGGTGTAGAAGAAGTCGTCGGCGACGTTGTAGTAGCGGGCGAGCCAGCGGGTGTAGGTGGGTGAGGGTTCCTTGCCGCGGGTGCCGTTGAGGATTTTGGTGATGTAGACGTCGCTGACGCCGCCGCCTTGGCTGCGGATCCATCGGACGATGTCGGTGGCGGGGAAGACGGTGCCGTTGGGGCGTCGGATGGTGCTGGCGAGGTAGTTGAGGCGTTCGCTGATGGTGCCGAACCGGTTCGGGTCGGGTGCGCCGGGCTTGATCCGCGGCGGCATCGCCTCCCCTTCTGTCGTCGCGCTGGCGGAAGGGGGTTTTCCGCTGGTCGTTGCAGTGTTGCTGGCGTTGTTGGGCTGTGCTCGTCGACGGGCCATGGTGCTCCTCCTCGGGTTGTGGTCGTTCCGGGTTGTCCCTGCTGACCCCCCGGTTCCCGGGCGTGAAGGTCCGGGACCGGTAGGTCTCGGGACTCTATCCCCGGTCCGGGTTGGCGGGTGTGTATCACACGCTCTAGTGGACGGATATACAACAGTGGATAGGGTACAGTCGCGGCGTTGTTCCGGACGGGCGCCGATGGGTGGAGGCGGTGGAGCGGGTGGTGAAACGTCGGGTCTCGCCCGGAGTCGGGCCTGCCGGTGTGCGTAGTCGCCGGGGTGCGCGCTGATGGGTCTGGTCGGCGGCGTCTCTGCGCTCGCGGCTGCTGCGGCTCTGCTGCTTGGCTCGGCCACTCCGGACAAGGGCCCTGCGGAGACGGCGGATGCCGTGTGTGGGTGGCGGATCGCCGCCACTCATGTCCTGGCTGAACTCGACCTCGGCAGCGTGAGCGGTAGTAGTGCGGGTGTGTTGCGGGCGGCGTTGCTCGCCCTCGACGCTGATGAGCCCGGTTTCGTGCCTGTCACCTGCTACGCCACCGGAGTCACCGGTCAGTCAGGCGATCATGAAAACGGTTCCAATGACCACCAGCCGCCGGGCACGCCGCCGGGAGGGTCGTCGTCGCCAGCTGGTTCTTCCTCCCTGCTGTCCGCGCAGGACCAGGGCCAGGGTCAAGGCGACACGGCTGGTGAGGTGTTCGGCTGGGGCACCCCGGATGTTGTCGACGACTTCACCGGCACGCAGCTGGGTCCCGACTGGAACGCCTATGACGGGTCCGGCCATGCCGGGAACGGTGTCCGCTCCCCCGCTGCGGCGACCGTCGCCGGTGGCGTGCTCACGATCGACGGCAGCGGGGACGGCACGACCGCCGGCCTGGCGTGGACCGCGCACTCCCAGAAGTTCGGCCGGTGGGAGACGCGGATGCGCGCACCTACCGGTTCGCCGTCCTACAACGCCCTCGCCCTGTTGTGGCCGACCCAGGAGAACTTCCCGATCGGTGGGGAGATCGACTTCGCCGAGATCATGGACCCGTCCCGAGACAAGATCGAGTTGTTCCTGCACTACGGCGCGGACAACTCCCAGGTCCACGGCGAACTCAAGATCGACGCCACCCAGTGGCACAACTACGCGGTGGAGTGGACCTCGGCCGGTGTGACCGCGTTCGTCGACGGCCGCGAATGGTGGAAGACAGAAGACACCTCGATCTTGCCGCCCGGCCCGATGCACCTGTGCCTGCAGCTGGACTGGTTCCCGCGCGGCGACGGCGAGTCCGGGCGGATGCAGGTGGATTGGGTGAAGCAGTGGGGCCTGGCCGCAGGTGAGGGCTCGTCCACGACCTCCGGTGGCAGCGAGGGCTCCACTGATGCGGATTCGTCGACGTCGATTACCGATGAGGTGAACAACGTCGACGGTCGGTGATGGCCCCGCTGATGGCCCCGCTGATGGCCTCGGTGTCGTTGGGTCCTGCCCGCTTTGTTTGTTGATCATGAAGGGAGTTCGTTGATGTCTGCTCGTTCTAGTTCTTCTCCTTTGTCCTCGGTCTCGTCGTCGTTGGTAGCGGGGGTGGTGCGTCGTTCGGCGGTTGCGGTGTTGGCGGCGGGGGCGATGCTCGGTGGGACTGCGGTGACGCCGGTCTTGCTTGCCACCGCTGCGGCGGCGGAGCCCGAGCCCGCGGCCGAGGGACCGTCGGGGGAGGGCGCGGTGGGTGTCCTGGGCGGTCTGACCGACGCGGGTCACAGGGCCGTGGACGCGGTCGGCGCGGCGGGTGGTGCGGTCACCGACGTGGTGAACGGCCCCGCCCCCGCGGCGGCCCCCGCGGCGGCCCCGGCTCCTGTGTCTGAACCACCGCCCCGCCCGACCCCGCCCCAGCCTGCACCCGTGGCGCCACGGGCCGCCCCACCCCAGCCGGCTCCTGTTCCGCGACCCGCGCCGCCGCAGAACCTCCCCCCGCCGCCCGCGGCTCCGGCTCCTGCTCCTACTCCGGCTCCGGCCGTATCACCGGCGCCGTCCGTCACACCGCCGCCGCCGCCGTCGTCGGCTGTTTCGGTGCCGGATAAGGCGGTGCCGGTGCGGCCTGCTGCCGTCACCGCGACGCCCGTCCCGGTCGCTTCCGACAGCGGTGGTGAGTCGCCGTCCGGCCCGCCCACGAGCCGACCAGAGGAGAACCACGGCAAGGACTGCTGCGTGGACGTCGCTGACCGGGGCAGCTCTGCCGGTGCAGGTAGTGGCGGCGGTGAGCAGGTGAGTCGCTCGGTGGAGGATGCGCGGGCTGCGGTCGCGTTGTTGGACGAGTTCCTCGACGCCCTGGAAGCCGAGCCGGCCAGCCCGGTCGGCGCGGGGGGTGAGGCGGGCCGGGCGGTCCTCGACGTTGCTGCGGGTAGTGGCCGCAGCCCAGCGGTCGGCAGCGCTGTGGGTGAGGTGTCTGTGCCTGTGGCCCCGTCGGAGCGCCCTGTGGACACCGCGGCGCCGAAGTCGCCTGCCAGCGGCTCCGGCACGGTCACGCGAACTGCGGATGAGCACACCAGCGCTGGTCAGAGCAGCGGGCCGCAGGGCGAAGCCCCGGGCGGTGCCCAGCAGAGCGAGGGCCTGGCCGCCGGTGTGGAGAAGCTGACCGAACAGGCCGCCCGTGCGGCGGTGGCCGACCCGGACGCGGTCGCGTTGCTGGAGACTCTCACCGACCCGGAGCTGAACCTCGACGATCTCGACAGCACCACCAGTAGCAGCACCGACAGTGCTGGTAGTGCTGGTGAGACGGTCTCCCGAACCAACGGCGCTCCCGCGGCCGAGGCGTCGTCCGTCGCTGCTCAGGAACCCGACGCCGCTGCTGCGGAGTCGTCGGCTCCGGTCGTGGAGAAGAGCTCGGGCGCGGTCCCGGAGCGGGTGTGGGATGCGCTGGCCGAGTGTGAGTCCGGTGGGGACTGGGCGACCCGTACCGGGGACGGTTTCGCCGGTGGGCTGCAGTTCACGCCGTCGACCTGGGCGACCTTCGGCGGTACCGGTGCCGCCCACGAAGCGTCTCGGGCCGAGCAGATCGCGGTGGCGCAGCGTGTGCAGGAAGGCCAGGGGTGGGGCGCGTGGCCGGCGTGTAGCAAACGGCTCGGCCTCACCGACTGACCTCACCGCCTGACCGGCCGCGACACGGTGAGAGGGAGGCGGGGGTGGGCGTTGGCTCCGGGCCTGTGGTGTGGGAGGGACTGACGCAGGGGGACCCGTGCGTCACCTACACCAGGCCGCCGTTCCCACACGAGACGAGGAGGTTCGGTGGTGTGCAGGCCCGGAGACAACCCGCCCGGGCCGACCGGCCGAAGGGCTCTCAAACCTCGGCGGGTCTCGGCCCGAGCACCACGAACCGTAGCGGGTCGATGCGGCCTGTGTCACCACCCTGCCCGTCTCGATACCGAGGCCAGGAGAGAAGAGCGAAGAGGAGGCGACCGCGGTGAAGACCGCGACGAGTGGGCTCGCGTGTGTGGTCGCGCTGGTGGGCGTGGTCATCGTGCTGTTCGTGATCGCCCTCGGCGGCGCGATCACCTCAGGCGGACGCACGTCCTCGCTGGGCGTTCCCGGGGTGGTCTGCGCCCCCGCTGGGGTCGACCCGGCCGACCTGGTCGACGGTTTCGGCCCCGCCCAGGTGTCCAACGCCGCGCACATCGTCGCTACCGGTGTCGAGATGGGTGTCCCAGTGCGGGGGCAGGTGATCGCGGTCGCGACCGCGATGCAGGAATCCAGTCTGCTCAACTACGCCAACACCACTGTCACCGAATCGTTGACGCACCCGCATGAGGCGGTGGGGGCCGATCATGACTCGGTTGGGTTGTTCCAGCAGCGGGCCGCCGGGTGGGGACCGGTCGCCGTCCGCATGGACCCGAAGGCCTCGGCGCGGCTGTTCTACGAACGCCTCCTTCAGGTCCCCGGCTGGGAGACGATGCCGCTGACCCGCGCGGCCCAAGCGGTGCAGATCAGCGCGTTCCCCGACGCCTACGCCCGATGGGAACACCCCGCCGCACTACTCGTCGGCGCCCTGGACAACATCACCTGCACCAGCCCCGGCACCCCGGACAGCCCGCCGGGCTCCCCGGTGTTGCCCGGCGGGGTGGACCCGCACATCCGCCAGGTGATCGACCGCGCCCTGACCCAACAGGGCCAGCCGTATGTCTGGGCCGGAGGCGACGCCCACGGCCCCACCCTCGGCGGGTTCGACTGCTCTGGGCTCATGACCTACGCCTTCGCCGGCCTCGGGATCGACGTCCCCGGACAGACCCAAGCCATCTGGCAACGCTTCCAGCCACCCATCACCGACCCCGCCCAGGTCCAACCCAGCCACACCACCCATGCAGCCCTGCGCGAACCGAGCAGCGAACCGCGCCTCCAACTCCGGCCCCTGCCCATCAGGCACCGTGATCGCATTGATCTTCACAACAGCCATAGAGCGACATACTACGCGGGCCCGTGCACGGGCCCGCGTAGTAACTGCGATGATATCTGATGTGATCTCGCCCCTACCGGCTATCGGCTCTGACTTGCTCGCATCCGTGGAAGAACTTCGCATCTGGTCGCGCCCGATGCTCGCCGGACGCGTCATCGCGGTGGCGGCCGGGAAAGGCGGTGTCGGGAAAAGCACTCTGGCCGCAGAGCTGGCCTACTGTCTTGATGCGGTGCTCGTCGATGCTGATTGGGACGACGGCTGCGTGTCCAGAGCTCTCGGATGGCGCCGCGAAACCCGTGCCAGATCTCCACTGCTTGACGCGCTTGACAGCGGTCGCGCACCCCGCCTGATTCGCGGCGGCACTACCAAACCCGACCTGGTCCCGGCCGGTCCAGATTTGGAAGCTCATCAACCGCGCCCGGAGAAATTTGCTGACGATCTCACGCGATGGGCTAGGGAGTGGCAACGACCAGTCGTGATTGACACCCACCCCGGATCAGGGGCCGCAACTTACGGCGCGATGGCTGCGGCTCACGTGGTCCCCTGCCCCACTGAGCTGGGAGAGAAGGACCTCGACGCGCTCGCCGGATGGTGCGAGAAATTGCAAGGGTATCCCCTGTACATTGTCCCATCCCAGGTTCCGAAGAGTCCAGCGGATTCCCACCTTGACTGGCTCGACCAGATCGCCTTAACTTATAATCTTAAGGTAAGCACCGAGGTCCCCCGTGCCGACTGGTTGCCTCAGCGAAAAGCCCGCACCGCCTTGTGTGCGGCAAGATCCCTGTCGAAACGAAACACCCCGATGATCCGTGCCTATATCACGACAGCGAGAGAGGTGGCTGAACGTGCCAACAACGCCTCCTGACGAAAATCTAGATTCACATACCACCAGCGAGACACCCGCTAGTAAGTCGCCGTCACCGACAGCAAAACTCCGCGAGAGAAAAAACTCCCGCCAGCCGCGGCGCCCCCCCGCCCCCCGCCACCCGAAGATTATCGCGCATGAGCCCGCGTCCGCGCATGAGCCCGCGTCCGCGCATGAGCCCGCGTCCGCGCATGAGCCCGCGTCCGCGCATGAGCCCGCGTCCGCGCATGAGCCCGCGTCCGCGCATGAGCCCGCGTCCGCGCATGAGCCCGCGTCCGCGCATGAGCCCGCGTCCGCGCATGAGCCCGCGTCCGCGCATGAGCCCGCGTCCGCGCATGAGCCCGCGTCCGCGCATGAGCCCGCGTCCGCGCATGAGCCCGCGTCCGCGCATGAGCCCGCGTCCGCGCATGAGCCCGCGTCCGCGTCATCTTCAAAGGCTATCCGGGAATGCCTCGGGAACCGGCCCGAGATGGCTTCTAGCGGCACAACAGAGGGGACCCAGGTAGACGAGCCCCGACCGCTGGTGGCCGCCTATCAGGGGCGCGCTGAGCGGAAGACTGTCGTCGATGCTGCATTGTCCTGGGCCGCAGCAGTGCGCAAACTGGACGCGCGTCGCGCGACCCTCATCCGAGCACTAGAGGCGGCGCGGATGGCCGGCGTGCCCTCTGAAGTGTTATCTACCGTACTTTCTGATGCTGAGGGCCGCGCACTCGGTCAACCTCTGCCCATCGAGGTGCGAAATGCCGCAGAAGGCTAGACAGCCCCTGCAAAGTCTTTGAGGCTTATTCAGGCTCCGTCAGGTAAGTGTGTAGAAGATGAGTCCGACGACTGCCGAGATTGTCGTTTTAAATGTGGCGTAGGGCCGCCGGTAGTCTGTGTGGAGAACTTTCCACGTTTTGATATGGGCGATGACTCGTTCGATGGTGGCGCGTGTGTGGTTGAGGCTCTTGTTGAATGTTTTTTGCCAGTCGAGAAGTTCCCGGCCGGGTGGTTTTTTGAACGGGGTGAGCATGCCGCGCCCGATGTATCCTTTATCGCCGATCGGGGGGTATGTGGCGAGGTGGTCGAGGGCGCCGGATTGGTCGAGGCAATATAGGTCGTGTCGGGAGCCTGGGGTCGGGTCGGAGATCCACGACAGCTGCCCTTCCAGGGTGGCTGCGACCTGGACGACGACGCCGGTGGTGCGATGCTTGCCCGACCACAGACCCGGCACCGCGGCCCATGACCAGCAGGGCAGCAAGGTTCCATCGATGATGTACTGCCGATCGGCACGAAGCTCCTCTGCCGTCGGAACGACACTCCGCAGCGCCTGTGCCAGCAACGGTGTCACCCCCGTGATCGCTCGACTAACCGTCGACTGCGACACCCCATAGGTTTCCGCCAACTCCCACTGCACACGATTCCCGCGCAGATACGCCAACGTGATCACCACCGACCAGAACAACCCCAGAACCGGCGGCCAAGACAAACGTGCCTCCGTCGCGTCCCGCTGATCCTGCTCATACACTATAGCGACAAGATCCTGAATTTCATCACGCCGGAAACCAGTGGTATAGTACATACTGCGGCAGCCCGTTCATCTCGGATTGATTCGGCAAACCAATATTCGCGATGGACGGGCTGTCGCCCAACCCGACACGCCGGGCTAGATCGTTATTTCACGGGGCCTGAATAAGCCTCTTTGTAAAGAAATACACGCTCAAGCAAGAGAGAGCTCGTAAATGCGCTGAGCGGCGTCACGTATGGCTACGATTTAACGCGTGGAGTCGAACAGTACCGCAACCGCAACTTACCCAAGCCACGCCGAAGCAAGCCACGCCGAAGCAAGATATGATGCTTCGGTCTGCAAACGCTGTGGAGCAATCCAGGATCAGTGGTCACCTTGCCGACTGGGGTGTGTCCTGTAATTCGGTGGTGCAGGTCCAGGGCGCGATCGAATTACAGGACACACCCCAGTCGCAGCAGGGGCCGAGCCCGTTTCCTCAGAGGTATGGCGCAAATCTGACCAGGATTCGGGGCGATGATTTTCGTCGGAAGGAGCAATTCCATGCCAGAGAAGATGCTCGCAGTGTGGCGGATCTGAGTCATCTCGCCTCCTCTCGAATCGCCATGGTGTCGCCACCGAATACCTCCGTGATTAGCGCAGCGCAGATAACAACGCACCATGCCGTGAAAGTGACGCGGAGTAGCGGTGGTGCGTTGCGGAGTTCCATGAAGTAGTGGCCGACGAGATACACCTTGATGAAGGCGAGCAGGATGATCCCGCTGTTCACAAGACTTGACAGATCGTGAGTGTCGGCCCAGTACCAGGAGAGGGTCGTGGCGGCCATGAGTCCGACCCAGACCACAAGCGTGCGCGTGTATGGTCGCGTCGTGATGTGACCTGTCATGATTCCTATCTCACGAGATACAGTAGTGTGAACAGTATGATCCATATGAGGTCGACGAGGTGCCAGAAACAGGCTCCGGACTCGATGTGACACAGGGCGCGGGCTGTGGGGTTCGGTGTGCGGGCGATGCGACACATGCCGATCAGGACTGCGAGTCCGGCGATGAGGTGTGTCAGGTGTATGGTGGTGAGGACGAAGTAGAACATGAAGAAGCTGTTCGCAAAAGGATCATGCCCGACTGTAAGCATGTCTGACCACTCGGCATATTTGCTGACAACGAACATCAACCCGCACGCTATGGCTGCGGCGAACAGTCGGGCGCTCCACCGGGGCTGGTGATCGCGGAGTGCGATTACGCCCCATGCGACGAACACGGAGCTGGTGAGCAACAGCAGAGTGTCCACCGCACCGTAGGTCAGATGCATCGTCGGCTGAGCGATCCGGAAAGTCTCAATCTGCTGGGCGCGTTCGTAGCCGAACACGATGAAGACGAGCCCGAAGATCAGCAGCTCGCCACCGATCAGCACCCACACGCCCAGCTCACCCGGCACTCTGCCGCGGCCACCAGGTGTCCAGTTCCGCGCAGCCGGACCGCTCGATGTCGAGGCGATCGGATCGGTGGACATATCCGCAGCAGGCTGGCTCTCGCGTGTCATCGAGGTGTCCTGGTGCTCATCCGAGGCGTGTCGTCGAGATCTTGTTCGTGGAGAAACCCGGCCCGGACGTTCCGTACCGTCAACGCGGAGAACGTCAGCAGCCATATTCCGAACACGATGATCGGAACTCCGATACACACGATCCCCTGCCACCCGAACGGCCCATCCTTGAAAAACCACACCGTGGCGCAGGGCAGATAGCCGATACCCACCCAGATACTCAGGTAGCCGCTCCACCGCGGATACACCGGAAGATCGCTTCTGTCCAACAGGACACTCAAGCCTAGCGCAACCGCCCACACAGTAAACGGAATCCACGTGCCGAGAAAAATAATGAACCCGGCATCGTTGAGCATTTGCGTGATCTCCGGCGACACCTCGCCCGCACGAAACGCCGCTGTCGCCCAGAGGGCAGTGTTGAGCACGATCTGCGCGGTCCCCACCGCCATGCACGTCACCTGCACATACGTCAGCACAGGGAACGCACCTTCTTTACGGCTGGTTTGCGCGGCCATCGCCACACCCCACACCGGGATGACACCGAACGAGATCATCGCGAACACCGCGCCGACCCGAATCGGCAAAGTGTTCTGTGCGTAGTAGGAAGCCACAGTTTCCGCGCTATCATCCGGACCGATCCGAGGCGGCAACCAGCCGCCGAGCAATACGCCACCGATCCCGAAAACGATGATGCACACCGGCGCGGCGACCGCAGCGAGCAGGTGCGCCTGACGACTCATGCTCGTACGCGCAGAATACGAGTCTCTGCGGCCCCTTGGGCCGACGTCGGTCACCACCACAGAATGATCTGGTCTCACCGCCGGAGGAAGACACCCCATGTAAAATCACGATGAAACACAGCTGCACACGCAACGACAACGGCACGCCTCCCCCTGCTACTCCACGCCGTGATGAAGAACAGCTGTCCCGCAGGGCAGGGGAATCCGACGCCGTTGTAAATATCAGATAACGCGCACCGTCGCCGCTTGTCGTGATGGGCCCTACGGCTGGATCCAGATGCCGTTTTTGGTGGTGGTCAGGCCGAGTGTGGCGGGGTCGAGACAGACGGTGACGCCGTCGCGTTCGACGCGGTGGGTGTCCCACAGGACGGCGTTGTCGAAGACGTGTCCGCAGCCGTTGGTGCGGGTGCAGCAGTGGGCGCGGTCGGGTCCGACCCAGGTGTGTCCGCAGCAGCTCATCCGGACAAGTACACCGCTCACAGGCGCCGCGGGTTCCTTTCATGATCATGGAGCCTTTTCCATCGTGATTCTGCTGGTCAGGGGCTTGGTGAGGGTGGTGGTGTAGCTGGGTGAGGCTCCCGGTAGGACAGGGATCGTCCAAGATCAATCATCCTGACCGGGAGCCTCGGCGTGTTGTCCTACCCTGCTGCGATCGCGTTGTCGACTCACACCCTTGCCCGGCTGCGCAGCATGATCGGTCGTCAGCGGCGTGCCAGCGGGGGGGGCGTTGGTGGCGGATCACCGCCGGTCAGCAGGCGTTGCTGGTCCTCGCGCACCTGCGTAACGGTGACACCTACGCCCGCCTCGCCGCCGGGTTCGGAGTCGCTACCAGCACCGCCTGGCGTTATGTCCACGACACCCTGGCCCTGCTCGCCGCCCTCGCCGAGGACATCACCCAGGTCGCAGCCAGGGTGGTATCGCTGGCCTGGGTGCTGCTGGACGGGACCCTGGTCCCGATCAACCGGGTCGCCGGGCAGCGCCGCTACTACTCCGGACGACACCGCCGCCACGGAGTGAACGTCCAGATCCTCGCCGACCCGTTCGGCCGACTGATATGGGCGTCTCCACCACTACCTGGGGCCACCCACGATGTGACCGCGGCCCGCGCCGTCGGGGTGATCGACACCCTGACCAGCCGGAACGTCGAGACGTGGGCGGACAAGGCCTACCAAGGCGCCGGAGGGACGATCCGGACCCCCTACAAACGGCACCGGACCCGACCACACCTGTCGACCGGGCAGAAAGCGGTGAACCGCGCTCACACCCGGATCCGGTGCCGAGTCGAACAAGCCGTCGCCGAGCTCAAGGGCTGGCACGTGTTGGACCGGCTCCGCTGCTGCCCCCGCTACGCGAGCACCGTCATCGCCGCGATCACCGTCCTGAACCGGATCGAAACCCGCCGCTGACCAGCAGAAACACGATGAAAAAGGCTCATGTTGTGCGCCGGCCGGTTGCTCTGACGGCAACGGCGGCGACGGAGGTCGATGGTGGTGGTTTTAGTGGAGGTGTTCGTGGACGCGCCAGAGCCTGTCCCCGCCGGGGCTGTTGCCGCTGTTGCTGTCGATGCCGCCGCGGGTCAGGGTGAGGGTGGCTGCGACGGGTTCGGGCGGCACGCGCGGGCCGTGGGGCTCGGTGCAGCGGGTGTGGACGGTACCGGAGACCTGCACCGCGACCCGGTCACTACTCCGCGGGGCTTCGGGTGGGATCACCGCGGCCAGCCCGGACACGGTGACGCTGCAGCGGTCGGCGACCAGTTGTGGCCAGCCGCCCCCGGTCCGCGCCCCATGGGTGACGAGGTAGTCGTTGGCCCGGGCGGCGGGTCCGGTCAGCAGCGGCGCGACGCGGGCGGTCCAGGCCAGCGGGTCCGGATCGGTGTGGGAGATGCTGCGGGTGGCGATCAGCCACCGCTGGGCGGTGATCAGCGGATCAGCCGAGGCCACCCCCACGCCGTCGGGAGTCACGACGGCCGCGCCGACCGCGGACGCGGTCGTGGGCGGCGGCCCGACCGACGACAGTAGCGACACCGACAGCAGCACCGCCCCGCCCAGGGTGGCGACTCCGGCGATGACCAGACCGAGGATCACCCCGAACCGGCCACGGTGGTCGCGGCGCAGGTCGGGTTCGAGGAACGACCGTTCCACCTGCCCCGAACCTCCCGACCCGTCCGTCATATCCGTCATATCCGTCATGTCCGTCTTGTCCGGTCTCGCGTTTCAGGGAGCCTTTTTCATCGTGAATCTGCTGGTCAGCGGCGGGTTTCGATCCGGTTCAGGACGGTGATCGCGGCGATGACGGTGCTCGCGTAGCGGGGGCAGCAGCGGAGCCGGTCCAACACGTGCCAGCCCTTGAGCTCGGCGACGGCTTGTTCGACTCGGCACCGGATCCGGGTGTGAGCGCGGTTCACCGCTTTCTGCCCGGTCGACAGGTGTGGTCGGGTCCGGTGCCGTTTGTAGGGGGTCCGGATCGTCCCTCCGGCGCCTTGGTAGGCCTTGTCCGCCCACGTCTCGACGTTCCGGCTGGTCAGGGTGTCGATCACCCCGACGGCGCGGGCCGCGGTCACATCGTGGGTGGCCCCAGGTAGTGGTGGAGACGCCCATATCAGTCGGCCGAACGGGTCGGCGAGGATCTGGACGTTCACTCCGTGGCGGCGGTGTCGTCCGGAGTAGTAGCGGCGCTGCCCGGCGACCCGGTTGATCGGGACCAGGGTCCCGTCCAGCAGCACCCAGGCCAGCGATACCACCCTGGCTGCGACCTGGGTGATGTCCTCGGCGAGGGCGGCGAGCAGGGCCAGGGTGTCGTGGACATAACGCCAGGCGGTGCTGGTAGCGACTCCGAACCCGGCGGCGAGGCGGGCGTAGGTGTCACCGTTACGCAGGTGCGCGAGGACCAGCAACGCCTGCTGACCGGCGGTGATCCGCCACCAACGCCCCCCCGCTGGCACGCCGCTGACGACCGATCATGCTGCGCAGCCGGGCAAGGGTGTGAGTCGACAACGCGATCGCAGCAGGGTAGGACAACACGCCGAGCCTCCTGGGCAGACAGCCGATCTTGGTCGATTGCTGTCCTACCGGGAGGCTCACCCAGCTGCACCACCGCCCTCATCAGGCCCCTGAGCAGCGGATTCACGATGAAAAAGGCTCAGGATATCGCCGCCGCAGGTAGCGGCGTTACCGACGCCGACACCGACGCCGACGACCACCCGACGACGCGCGGTGGCCCACAGCGGTGCGGGTCGGGCCTGCCCGGCCTCGGTCGTCGCGTTCGTGCGCGGCACCCCATCGAGCATGTATGGTTTCACCGCTCGTGATTCCGTTCAATAAGGTGGCATTCCCCGGCGGGGTGTCGGGGGATGGGGCTGGGGTGGGGTGGTGAGTGTGCGGGAGCGTCCACGTGTGGCCGGGGTCGCCGGCGGGGTCGGCACCTCGGTGCTGGCTGCGGCGGTGGGTGGTGTGGATCGGGGGGTGTATCGGGCGCAGACCGAGGTGGCGGTGGTGGTGTGCCGGTCGACGGTGTCCTCGGTCGGCGGGGCGGCGCACGCGTTGCAGCACACCCCGGGCCCGCCGGTGCTGGCTGTGGTCGACGATGCTCCTGGCGCGGCATGGGGGACGAATACGCGGAACCGGCTACGCAGTATCGAGCCACACACCGCCGGGATCGTGCCCATCCCCCTCGTGACCGTCTGGCGGGACATGCTGCGCCCGATCCAGCGCGCCGCCCAGCTCCTCGCCCTCGACCCCGCGGAGTTGTCGAAACCCGAACGAGCGCTGGTCCGCGCGCTGGGACAGGTGATCGACGCCGTCCTCGCCCTCCCCGACCACGCCGCCCTCCCCGACCACGCCGCCCTCCCTGAGCACGACGTCAGGTCGGCCCCGGCCGACGCCGCTCCCGCCGCTCCGGTCGGTCCGGTCGTGGTGGCGTCACCGGGTGCTCGGGTGCGTCCGGCATGACCACCACCGCGGCACTGCCGCCTCCCCGTTCGAGGAGCTCTCATGTCCCTGGTGATGACCGCTGCGGTGTCGGCGTCCGACACGCTCACCGCCCTGGACCCGGGTCTGGTGCCGGGGCAGGTGGCGCCGCCGGACCCACCCGCGCAGCGCCCACCGGGGAAGCTGGGCGACTTCGTCGATCAGATCATCGGCTGGATCAAGTGGGGTCTGATCGCCGCCGGGGTGGTCGGGCTGCTGGTGTGTGCGGGGATGATCGTCGTCGGCCGGAAACGGAATCATGCGATGGCCATCGACGGCCTGACCGGCACCCTGTGGGTCGTCGGCGGTCTCGCCCTGGCCGCGGGAGCCTCGGGGATCGTCGCGGTCTTCCTCTAGGGCTGGGGGTCGACGAGGAGCTGGGAGCGGATGAACCCGGAGACGTCGAGTTCCTCTTCCGGGGTGGGCGCATCGAGGTAACGGACCTGCAGGTCCCGCCCACCGAACAAGATCATCCGGCGGATGATCTCCTCATCCAGTTCTGCGAGACCGTTCGCGGACAGGCCGGGGTTGAGCCACAACCAGGCCGACTGCATCGCCGACACCGCCTGCGCGACACCGTCGGCGACCGCGGTCCCGCCGGGCAGCTCCCCCGTGGCGAGCACCGTCACCGTCAGCACGACCCCGTCGGTCGGGTCGGGCAGCGGCGCGACGGTCGCGTCGACGATGCGGTCTTCCCGGATCTGCTCGATCAGGAATTCGGAGAGGATGTAGTTGACCTCGACCGGGTTCCATCCCAGCGACGGGAACACCTGCCCGACCGAAACGAGAAGAGCACCCTCGACCTCGCCCTCACCTGCGCCATTACCTTCGCCTTTGCCGTCACTCACGGTCGGTCATCCTTCCCGGCCGCCCCGGCCGGTCACCGCCCGGCATCCCGTACGTCCACGTCCACGTCCACGCCTGCGTCGGCGGAGGTGATGTGAGGTGGGGTTCTGGACAGATCCCGGGGGCGCTCTGGCGGAGTCCGCAGCGGAGATCCTGGCCGCGTTGTTGACGTGGTGGCTGGCCGAGGAGACGGTGTTCGACGGCCTGGCTGCGCATGCGGAGCGGTTCGCGGTGCTGACCGGGCCGATCGTGGCCGCGATCGTCACCATCTGTCTGCTGTGTCAGGTGGGGAAGATGATCCTGACCCGCCGCGGTGAACCTCTCCTCGAGTCCGCGGCCGGGCTCATCCGGTTCGTGCTGGCCACCACGGTCGGGGTCCTGCTCACCGTCACCGTGCTGGCCGCCGCGGACGCGGCGACCACGGAGTTCCTGGGGGCGGCGCTGCCGGAGTTCGTCGACCGCCTCACCACCGTCCTGCAACGCTCGCAGATGGGGGTCGGGTCGCAGATCCTGCTCGGCACCGTCGTCCTGGTCCTGGGTGCGTTGCAGTGGCTGGCGATGTTCGTCCGCCAGGCGGGGATCTTCGTGCTGATCGCGGTCCTGCCGATCGCCGCGGCCGGGGCGCTGTCCGGGGCGACCCGCCGGTGGCTGCCGACCGTGATCGCCTGGCTCGCCGCGCTGATCTTCTACAAACCGGCCGCCGGGCTGATCTACGCGATCGGGATGACCCTCATGTCCACCCCCACCCCTGCCGGGGGTGGGCCGGAGTGGGCGGCGATCCTGGTCGGGATCGTCATCCTCGCCCTCGCGGTGATCGCGTTACCGGCGTTGATGCGGTTCTTCTCCTTCACCGGCACCACGATCACCAGCGGTTCCGCGGGTGGGATGGTGGCTGGTGCGGCGACCGGGGCGGTGTCGCTGGCCGGGATGCGCAGCGCCCGCACACTGGAGTTGACCGGCCCCGACAGCGCCCCGGCCTGGACCACCCCACCTGCTACGAGCCCGACCGGGTCCCCGGGAGCGATCGGCCCCAGCCCCGGTGCTGGGGAGAGCAGCGCCGGCAGCAGGCCTACCGATCCCCCAAGAGCGGGCTCTGGAGGACCGGCCGGACCGCAGAACACCCCGTCACCGGCCCCCGGCCCGGCGCCGGGCGCTGCCGCCGGGCCCGGTGCTGCGGCTGGTGCTGCGGTGTCGGGGGTCGGCGCGGCGGCGGCCGCGGGAGCGGCGGCGGTGCAGGCCACGCAGTCGGCGGCCGAGGCCACCGCCGCCCAGCTGACCAGCCCCACCAACAACAACCCCGACCCCGGCGCAGACAGGCCCGGCAGCGTGGGCGGGCCATCGGGTGCCGGGGCGGCCCCACCCGGCGCAGGCACCGACACCGACGGGGCAGGACGGTGACCATGAGCAGCAGTAGCGCACCGACGACACGGCGGACCTATGGGAATTGGCGCCGGGCCCGCGGGTTCGGCATCGGCACACTGTCCCCGACCGAAACGAAAGTCGTGTTCACCGCCCTGGTCGTCCCCGCCCTGGTCGCGATCGGCTCCGGCCGCGCCGACCTGGCCCTGGCCGTGGTCGGTGCGGTCGCGGTCGCGGTCGCGGTCACCGTGGTCAAGATCGACGGCCAATCGATCACCGGACTGGTCGCCCGACGGCTGCGGTTCCACCGCGCCCAGCGGGCCGGCTGGACCGAGCTCTCCGGCGGCCTGTTGACCGAGCACCCCCGCCGCCACGACCTCCCCGGACCCCTCGCCCCGGTGGTGCCGCTCTCGACCGACGACGGCCGCGGCTCACGCCAAGGCCTGCTCTGGGATCGGCGCACCGGGACCCTGACCGCGGTCCTGCGGGTCTCCCCGGTCGGGCTGGATTTGATCGACCGCGCACAAGCCGACACCTGGGTCGCGCAATGGGGCGCCTTCCTTGCCGACCTCGGCTACCAACCCATGATCCGCCACCTCAGCGTCACCGTGGACACCTCCCCCACCGGCGGGGCGACCCTGCGCGACGACGTCACCGCCCGACTCGACCCGGCCGCACCGGCGGCGGCGCGGGCAGTGATGGCCGCCCTCGCCGCCGCCGCCCCGTCCTCCGCCGCCGAGGTCACCACCTACGTCGCGCTCTGCTTCGACCCATCCCGCGCCACCCCACGCCCCCCGGACCTCCCCGCGGCGGTCGCGGAGGTCACCCGGTGGCTGCCCGGCACCGAACGAGCCCTCGCGGCGACCGGGGTCGCGGTCCTGGGACGTGCCACCACCCCCTGGCTGACCGATCACCTACGCGCCGCCTACGACCCCGCAGCCCGCGCTGATCTCGCAGCAACTGCCGCTGCAGCCGCTGCTGGCGCTGCTGGTGGTGGCGGCGGTGTGCCGCCGGGCTCGGCAGAGCACCCGACATCGGGGTGGGCGGCGGAGTGGGCTGACGCGGCCCCGATCCGCGCCCGCGAATCCTGGGATCACTGGCGGCACGACTCGGGGATGTCGGTGTCCTGGGCGATGATCGACGCACCGCGCCAAGCTGTCATGGACCGCATCCTCGCTCCACTGCTGGCCCCCGGCCCCTTCGCCCGGCGCACCACCCTGCTCTACACCCCCTTCAACGCCGCTGCGGCCGCCGCCGAGGTGGAACGGGAGATCACCCACACCCACATCCGCCGCTCCTGGGCGCGAAAGACGAAACGCGACGAGACCCAACGTGACCGCGACGACCTCGCCCGCGCGATCCAGACCGCCCGCGAAGAAGCCGAAGGCGCCGGCCTGGGCCGCTTCACCCTCTACACCACCACCACCGTCACCGACCAGACCCTGCTCCCCGCCGCGGTCGCCGACTGCGAACAACGCGCCGGACACAGCAAACTCCGCATCCGCCGGCTCAACGGCGCCCACGCCGCCGGGTTCGCCGCCGCCCTCGGCCTCGGCATCAACCCCGACGAACTCCACCACCGCCACTAACACCCACCCACGCCCGTACCTGCCCATACACAGCCATGCACGCCTACACCTGCTGTGACCTGCCCACACTTACCCAGACCTGACCGGAGAGCCCCAGAGGGACCGGAGACATCTATGAGGCGTCCATGACCACGACACACCTAGATCCCGGCCGCCCCGGTGAGCCGGCACATCCGGCCGCGCCCGACCTCGTCACCGCGCAGCAGGCCCGAGGACGGGACCTGCCGCCGGCGTGGGGCTGGCCCGCCCGCGGTGGGGGCCGGGCGGCGAACGTCGAACCCGGGATGATGTGGCAGGCCACGACCAGCCAGGTGTGCGGCCTGTTCCCCTTCGCGGTGGCCGGGGGTGCTGCGCCCCGCGGGGTCCCCGTCGGGCGCCACTTGCACACCGGTGAGCCCGTCGGGCTGGACCCCGCCCATTGGCTCCGGTCGGGTCTGGTGTCCAACACCGGCATGTGGATCCAAGGCCAGCCCGGGATCGGGAAATCCACGATCGTGAAACGGCTGCTCACCGGGCTGGTCGCGTTCGGGGCGACCGCGGTGATCCCCGGCGACGTCAAAGGCGAATACACCGCCCTCGTCGAGCATCTCGGCGGCACCGTCTGGCGCCTCGGCCGCGGCCACCACTCCCTGAACCCCCTCGACGCCGGACCACTGCGCGCCGCCCTACGGGCCGCGGTCGGCACCGAACGCACCCAGCTGGTCGAGACGATCCGGACGCGGCGCCTGTCCCTGCTGGAGGCCCTGATCGTGATCGTGCGGCGGGGGCCGATCACCGTCACCGAACGCCGCCTACTCGACACCGCCCTCGATACCGTCCGCGACCACACCACCACCGCAGACGGCAGAGCAGACGACGGCGAGCCGGTGATCGGTGACATCCTCAACGTCCTGACCAGCCCGCCGGCCAGTCTGCTGGCTGTCACCGCCGCCGACACCGAGACCCGCTACCGGCGCGAGGCCCGCGACCTGGTCAACACCCTCGCGTTGCTGTGTACCGGCGCGATGCGCGGCCTGTTCGACCGACCATCCACCGTCACCACCGACCTCGACACCCCCGCCCTCTCGCTCGACATCTCCGCGCTCGACCACGACGACGATGACGTCGTCGCCGCCGCCATGCTCTCCGCCTGGGCCTGGGCGGCCAGCGCCATCACCGCCGCAGGCGCCCGCGGCCATCACCGGACGGTGTTCCGGGTCCAGGACGAACTCTGGCGCGCTCTGCGCGTCGCACCCGGACTGGTCGAACTCTCCGACCGCGTCACCCGCCTCGGTCGCTCGCGTGGGGAGATCTCCGCCCAAGTCACCCACTCCCTCGACGACCTCGACGCCCTCCCCACCCCCGAGGACCGGGCGAAAGCCCGCGGGCTGGCCGGACGCAACGCCATCACCGTCCTCGGCGGCATGAACACCGCCGACCTCGACCGCCTCCACGCCATCACCCCACTCAGCGACGCCGAGACCGCGATGGTCCACGGCTGGGCCGCCCCACCCACCTGGGTCCCCGGACAACTCCACCCCGGCCGCGGCAAATATTTGATCAAATCCGGCGGCCGCACCGGCCTCCCCATCCACCTGAGCCTCACCAGCGACGAACTCGACCTCTACCACACCGAACACACCTGGCACCCACCCCGACACCAGCACTGACCAGGAGATACCCATGGCCGACCAGCCCGCCCCCGAGCCCCGTGACCTGCATCAACGGCACCACCCGAAGGCCGCTATCACCTCGACAGCACCACAGCCACCATCAGCGACATCGCTTCCGGCAGCTCCATCGGCAGCTCCATCGGCAGCTCCATCGGCAGCTCTGTCGATAGCGGGGTGCAAGCTCGACGCTGTCCTGGCGATCGCCGGACCCCGGTACGGGAAGACCCGACCGTGGACACCAGAGGATTCGGGCAAAAGTGATGAACCCCATCGCAACCCCCCAGACGAGCCCGGGGGCTGGCAGCATCACCGCCGCGATACCGGACGCCCCTCCGGTGACGCTGGCGCTGCTGCCCCAGGCCATGGCCCCCGACCGGCCCGGGGCAGCAGTACCAGCCGCACCCCACCCGACGACAACGGGCAGGACGCGGCGGGGACGACACCGTGACCGCGTCGACGCCGCCCCAGCCCGGGATCCCGTGGGCGCAGTTCGCCGCTCCGCTCGCGTTGCTCGGTGTCCTCACCGCCGGGACCTCGACCGTCACTCTGATCTGGTCGGCCGCCACGCTCGCCGGCCCGGCCGCGGCGCCCCCGTGGGGGGCGGCCACGGCGAAAGCCCTGATCGCCGCCGGCGGGGCGGGCAGTCTGGACCCGCTGATCGGACCGGCCGGGTCCCGGCCAGTGTTCTGGGCCGTCATCGCCGGGACCGCGGTCATCCTCGTCGCAGCCCTCGTCGCCGGTGTCCTGTCCTGGGGGCTGCGCGCCGCCACCCGCACACAACGGCCCCCGGCGCCGCTCACCCGCAACGCGCTACCCGGGATGCGCGGACCCGCCGCCCACCAGCGCGCCACCGAACTCCGCCCCTCCCTCCTCCAGCAGCACCCCGACCAGCAGCACAGTCAGCAGCACGGCCAGAACGAGCCGGGCCCGCACCGAGACCGGCGACGTGGGCGGGTGGACGAGCGCGACCTCGGCATGCTCCTCGGCCGCATCCCCGGCAGCGGCAGCCCCGGCAGCAGCGTCCTGGGTGGTGTCCTGGGCGGGGGTCGGGAGCGGGCGCGGCGGGTCTATGCCGCCGAGGAAGACGTCATCCTCGTCATCGCCGGACCCCGCTCCAACAAGACCAGTGCGCTGGTCGTGCCCGCGATCCTGTCCGCGCCCGGCCCGGTGATCGCGACCAGCAACAAAAACGACATCTACACCCTCACCGCCCGCCTGCGCGCCGGGATCGACGGTGCCCGGGTGTGGGTCGCCGACCCACAGCACCTCACCGGTATCGCCCAGACCTGGTGGCTCGACCCACTCGCCCCGGTGCACGACCTCGCCGACGCCTCCACCCTGCTCGCCCACTTCACCACCCCCACCAGCAGCGCTGGGAGTGGGAATGGGGAGTTCTTCGCCCAATCCTCCCGGCGTCTGCTCGCCGCGCTGGTCCTGGCCGCCGCCCACGCCGCCCGCAACAGCGACCGCACCCCGGCGGGGGTGCCGGTGTCGATCCGCGACGTCCGCCGCTGGGCCGCCACCGAAGACCCCACCCCCGTCGCGGTCCTCCGCGCCCACGGCTTCACCGAGGTCGCCGACGGCCTCCAAGCCCAATACGAAGCACCCGCCGAGACCCGCGGCGGGATCTTCGCCGGCGCCCTGACCACCCTGGGCGCCCTGGAGAACGACCACGTCACCCGCATCATCACCCCACCCACGACCTGGCGCACCCCACCCGACGACCCCGACACCGTGACCGAGCTGGACCCGTGGACCTTCATCGTCGGCCACACCGAACCCGACGGGCAGGTCGTGCCGCCGCGGGACACCCTGTATCTACTCACCCAGGACGGGCCCGGCTCCGGCGCGCCGGTCATCGCCGCGCTCGTCGACCACCTCCTGCGCGTCGCCGCCCGCGCTGCCGCGGCCCAGGGCGGGCGCTGCGACCCGCCTGTGCGGGTGATCCTCGACGAAGCAGCGAACGTGTGCCCGATCGCCAATTTGCCCGCCCTCTACTCCTACTTCGGCTCGCACAGCATCCAGGTCGCCACGTTCCTGCAGTCCTTCCCCCAAGGCACCGACGTCTGGGGCAGTGCCGGCATGAACAAACTCTGGGGCGCCGCCACCATCACCCTGATCGGCGCCGGGGTCACCGACCTCGACCTCACCCGCCACCTGGCCGCTCTCCTCGGCGACCTCGAACTCCCCACCGTCACCCACACCCACTCCCGCGGCGGGACCTCCACCTCCCACACCACCAGGGACAAACCGGCCATGTCGGTCGCCGACATCGCCGCCCTCGACAAGCGCTACGCCATCTGCCTCGCCACCGGTCACCGCCCCACCGTCCTGGAACTGCTGCCCTGGTACCGCGAACCCGACGCCGACGACATCACCGCCGCAGCCGCTGCGGCCAGCGCGGACGTGCGACACGCCGCGATCACACACCTCGGCGCCGACAACCCCCTCACCCGCCGCCTCCACACCCACAACCAGCAGCACCACGGCCAGGAGTCGCCGTGACCAGCGACAACGACACCGCCGGCGGCGGCGCGGCTCCGACCCCGCTGGCAACGGCGGCGGCGGTCACGGCACTCGCGGCGCAGAACACCCTGCTCCACCACCGGCTACTCGAACTCGACAGCCGCCTCGACGACCTCGCCGAGTCCTTCGACCTCCTCGAAGAAACCCTGACCGCCACCGCCCGCACCATGTCCACCGACCCGACCGGAGCCGACCCCAGCACCGAGACCAGGACCGAGGACGGGCAGACCAGTAGCGCCGCCGCAGACACGACCGCAGCCCAGGACACGAGCGCGGCCCAGGAGCGCAACACCGAGCCGGACATACGAGTCCTGCTCCCGTGGGTGCGGTGCACCATCGCCGAGCGGTGCGAGCGGAAACTGCCTCAGGGCCAGGGGCGGATCCGGTGGTGTCGCTCCTGGTGGCGTCACCGTGAAGCCCTCGCCCGCTTCGCCGCCCTCTACCGGGCCTGGGTCGAGGCCACCGACCCCGAGACCGGCACCGGCACCGCCCTGGTCACCTACTACACCCACCTCGACCACACCCTCGAAGTCCTGATGAGCGACCACGGGCCCTTCTCCGCCTGCCCCGGCGGCCGCCACCGCACCCCCGGCACCGGTGACCCCACCGTCGGCTACCTCGGCCAAGACCACCACCCCGACGAACCCGACCCCGACGAGGGCCAGGACGAGGCCGCGGCCACCGACGGCGCAGACGAGAAGGAGCAGTCGCAGCGATGACGACAGCGACGAACACTCCCATCGGGGAGGTCCCGGCCCTCGGGCTCGGTCGTGAGCAGTCCCAGGCCTGGGTGCGCCTCGCGTTGACCATCGCGACCACCCTGCGCCAGCACCGCCTCGACCGAGGCCGGGCGGCGTTCAGCGACCAGCAGGCCGCGCGGCGCCGGGGCGCCCAGTACGCGGCCGATCTCGACCCGCGGGTCGCGGCGATGGCCGCCGCCGACGAGACCGCCTTCCACCACGCCGCCACCACCGACAGCACTGCTGCTGCGGTGGCCGGGTTCGAGGAGCTGACCAGCCCGGAACCGCAGTTCGGGTGGACCGTCCACACCACCATCGGCCCCATCCCCGCCCACGCCCCCTCCGGCGGCCAGGGCCGCTGGGGACTGTGGGCCCACGGCCGGCGCGGAGACAAAGAACTGTCGGTGTTCGTCGTCGTCCCCGACCGCGACCTCGCCACCGCCCTGCGTAACGAGGTCACCCACGACCAGCACCGCACCCTGCTCCAACTCCGCGCCCTCGGCGTCTACGGCTGCCTCCGCGCCGACCACGCCCGCACCCAACTCCGGCCCGACGACACCCAGTTCGCCGAGCACGTCCGCCACGCCCTGCACACCGTCTGGCCCGACCACCCCCGACCGCGCCACCGCAATCCTCCACACCGACAGCGCCGACTCGGACAGCGCCGACTCGGCCGACGGAACTCTCGAGGACCTGCACCAGCGGCTCCGGGCCTTCGACGAACGCGGCTACCGCCCCGCCGACCTCCTCGCCGCGATCGACCCCGACCGGCTCGACCCCGGCAGCCCCCGCTCGGCGCTGATCGCCGCCCTCGACACCCTGACCCCCAGCACACAGCAGCAGCCGAGCACCACGCCCGACGGCCCCGGGCAGACGGTGCCGCAGCGCGGGACCGACCTCCCCGCTGCCGCGCAGCTTCTGCACCGCCACCTCGACGACGGCACCACCGCAGCGGTCACCGGATGTCGGCACTGGCCCGGCCTCGCCCGCCAACTCCACGCCTGGCATCGCGACGACACCACCACCGGCTATCTGGCCGCCGAACTCGCCCGGATCCCCACCCACCGCGTCCGCACCGCGCGGGCACCGGCGATCTACCTGCGCTCCATCCTCGACCGCAGCATCACCTTCCGCAGGCGACACGACACCACCGCCGGAGACGACGCTGCTGGAGACGACGCTGCCGACGGGCAGAACACCGACGCCGCCCCGGCCGAGGAACAGACCCCGGACCGGGAGCAGGTGCCGCCGACACCGTTCGACATTCACCGGCTCGACCCGACCAACGTCCTCGACCGCGAAGCCCTGCGCGCGTCCCGCGGAGCCGGCACCGCAGCCGACGACGACTACATCGACACCATCCTCACCGCCGACCACCCCACCGAGACCCAGCACATCGCCCCCGACACCGATCACGACGCCGCACCCACCCAAGGGCAGCACCCGGAACGCGTTCCTGACCAGCAGAAACAAGAGAGCTCCGCGGACCAGGTGCCAGCAGCCGAGAGCACCGCCACTCCCAGCACCACCGCGACCAGCACGGATATCGAGGCCAGCACCAGAACCACCGGCGACCCGACACAACCCGCTACGACGCGATCGGCCCGATTCGTACGAAAACGACAGAACACCCACACCCCACGACAACACCCCTAAATAGGAGAAAACGCGCATACACGCAATTTCGGGCGATACTTGCCCGAAATTGCACGCTTCGTGATCACGCATGCGCGATACGCATCCGATCTTGATCGGGCAATTCGCATCGTGCTGTACTACGGAGCGTGAGCACGACGACGTACGCACAACGCACCATCACCGTCATCCTCGCCGCTGCGATCCCGATGAGCATGACCACCGGATTCGCCGCCGCACCCGTACAGCACACGTCATCGCCCACTACCATCACCGCACCGGCGACACCTCTTCCCACTACGCTCCCTTCCCACCACAGCGACGAAGAGATCGCCCGCGCCCTGGAACGGATCGCGACCGAACTGGAACGCGCCCTCGCCTCCCTACCCGCCGACCAGCGCGACAATCCACACGCCGTCCGCGACGCACTCCACCGGAACACAGCCCACGACCGCCTCAACCCCGCCGGGGTCGCCGCCTGCATCGCCGCACTGGGCGAGTTCATCATCACCACCGGAATCCCTGCGGCGAAGCTCGTGAAAATCATCCGGGACGCGAAGAAGGTCTACGGCTCCTTGATGGCGGCACTCAAGAAGCTCAACACGAATCCGAGCGTGTCCGAGCTGGGCGAGGAAGCCGCCACGATCCTTCAGAAGATCATCGGCATCGATGGTGTCATCGCCAAGTGCAGCAACATCTAGCACCCATGCCCGACAACGGACCCTCCTCGCCAGGCCGCTTCCTCATCAAAGGACGCTGGATCGGTTTCACCATCGCGTTTGCATTCGGATTTGTCGGCTGGCTCCCAGTGCTCGCCGGAGCGCTCATATCTGGCCTCGGATACCAGTGGGCAAGCGACCCACCCCCCCCTCACAGTCCAATCCTTCAAGTAGTCGGCGCGGCAATATCAGCCTATCTTTTTGTCGTCATCGTCGCCCCTTTCAGGGTGTTTGCTCCAGTGACTCCCAAGAAGGACTCCTGGCGCCTCTGGTACCTACTTTACGCTGGCCTCACATTTCTCTCGGCCGCCGGAGCAGGTGCCGCATTCAGGATCGCTCTCCCTTTCATTCCCGTCTACGCATGCACGACAGCACTCTGCGCCGGAGCCATCGAGATGATGTGGCTGAAACCCTGGCAACCCGGCCCAAGCGACGAACTCATCGCAGCACGACTAGCCGCTCTTCAACGAGGCGAAGACCCCTCAAAAATCACCGAAGACAATACTCGATAACTCTCGCGCCAGAAATACAGTCCGCCCCACCCGCGGCGAACACCCATCTCCAAGACACAACCCATGCTGCGGCAGACGTCGAATCGTCACTCCACCGCAGATCCGTAGGTCACGACCAGCAGCCGATGACCACTGAAGCCGTCATCGCTCTACTACAGCTACGAAAAAAGGGGGAAATCAATGAGTGCTGACATCCCGACAGGGCCGAGTGGACCAGGCAGGTCGGTGCCGCGGCCGGGGATCATGGCATTGCAGGCGTTGCGGTGGTATCAGATCGCCGGTGTCGCAGCCCGGTTCATCCGGGCGAACCCCGCAGCGGTGCTGGTCCCGACCCTGCTCGAAGCACTCGTCCTGGTCGTCGGTGGCGGGCTGGCCTGGTGGTTGCTGTTCGACCCGGCCACCGCCATCGACGACGCCGCAGCAGCAGCCGCGGCGGCGACGGACCCGGCTGCGGCAGAAACCGCAGCACAGACCGCCGCAGCAGCATCCTCACCGCAGGACCTGCTGTTCAGCCTCGTGCTGCTCGCGCTCTGCTTCATCCTGGCCCCACCCGCGGCGGCCATGGTGCTGTCCACCCTGCGACCCGCCGTCCTCGGACACCCCCGCATGTCGCTGTCCCAGGCCTGGGCGGCAGCACGCCCCCACCTACGGGCCCTCTACGGGGTGTGGGCGGTCCTCACCCTGATCGGCCTCATCCCGACCGCGATCCAGACCGCCGCCGCAGCCCCGTTCTGGAACACCCCCGACACCACCGACACCCCCGCCGCCTCGGACACCATCGGCGCTCTCGCCGGGATCCTGACCCTGGCCGCAGTCCTGCTACTGATCTACGTCTCGGTCCTGCTCGCCTTCGCCCCCGCCGCCGCGGTCGTCGAAGGACTCACCGCCGGGGCCGCGCTGCGCCGTTCCCTCGACCTGGTCCACCGATCCTGGTGGCGCTGCTTCGCCGTCCTGGTCGCGATCAGCGTGATCCTCCTGATCACAACCACCCTGATCACCCTGCCCGCCCTCGCCGCCGCCATCGCGATCGGATTCGCCGGACCACTCTGGATCGCGATCCTCGGCGTCGGTGCTGTCCTGGCCGCGGTGTTCGCGATCAGCTGCAGCTACGGCATCGGCGCCACCGCCCTGCTCTATCAAGACCAGCGCATCCGACGGGAGGACTACGCCACCGACCTCATCCACGACGCCCGCCTCGAACCGTAAACCCGCCGGTCAACGCCGCAACCGCGCCAACCGGCGCTATCGTCCGAGCCCGGGGCCCCGTCCCGGGCTCGGACGGTGCCCGCGAGCCGGGGACCCCCGCACCGGCACCGGCTGCACCGACTCTGGACGACGCTCCTGCACCGCCACCGGGAACCCGGCACCGGGCAACGCCCCCACCGCCGGCGACACAACCGCAGCCGGGACGGTGGTCAACGCCGCACAGCTCCGCCGCGCCGCCGCGGCCTGCGCCGGGCGCTGCTGGGCCTCCCGCAACGCCGCAACCTCCGCCACTACTGCCGCCACCGCGGCGATCAACCGGGCCGCGCCCTCCCCCCCATCACGGCCCAACGGGCCCGCCGCGGCCAGCCGCCACGCCGCCGACCGCAGCGCCTCCGCCGCCGGGGACCACCGCACCGGCAGCACCCGATACGGCACCCGGACCGCCCGATCCAGATCGGCCCCCGCCCGACCACCGACCTGCCGAGCCACCGGCTGGCCGGCGGTGACCGTCTCGACCGCAGCCAGCATGTCCCCCACCGCATGCACGACCCCATCACCACCAAGGCCATCACCGCCACAATCAGCACCCTCAGGAACAGCGGCGCCGGGAACCCCACCGGCCCCAGACACCGCCTCCCTCAGCGCTGCGCTCGCCTGGCCCATCGCCGACACCGCGCTCTCCACCGCCGCCGCACGCTCCGCACGCGAGGCCCGCGACCGATACCGCCGCACCCCGGCCGGCTCGACCGACACGACCGGCTCCGCTGACGCCCACCGCGCCCGCAGGTTCGGCAACGACAGATCCGCCGCCAACCGCCGCCCCGAAAACCACACCGGCTCCCCCACCCCATTCACATCATGCGGAACCGCGACCGCATACCCCACCAGGCCACTCCCCCGATCCCCCGCCACCGCGTAACGAGGCCGCACCATCACCCCCCGATCCGCCAACACCGACACGAACGCCTCCGCGTCCCGGGCCTGCACTGCTGCTGCCCGCACCTGCCGCCGCAACCACTCCCGCGGCGTCTCCCGACTACCCACACTCACCGAAGCAGCCGAGACGAGCGGACTGGCAACACGTTTCGCTTTCTCCAACTCCCCATACTTCGGGGCGCTCACCGCCGTCAGATCCGACGCAGCCGTCGCCATCAGACCAAACCGAGCCTCCGCCGCGTGGCATGTCTCCCGAGCCCGCTGATAATCCCGATACGGATGCATCCGACGGCCCGACTCCGTGCGCACTAACACCGCCGCAACATGAACGTGATCGTCAGCGTGACGGATCGCGACCCACCTGCACCCGTCCGGATCGCCACGCCGCGCGATCCCAGTCCGGTCCATCAAATCCTCGACGACCTGCGCCCACTGCTCATCCGACAGCTCCGGGTCCTCGGGCGCACAGCGCAACGAGCAATGCCACACCGGGCCCTGCTTCGGACGCCTCTCCCCCTTCGCCGGCGACGTCAACGACACCCCCGCCGCCACCGCAGGATCGCTCAACCCCTCCACAAGCCCCGCAATATCGAACAAACCATCCGCACACTGCGGCGGCTGATGCGCCTCCGGACGCCCGTCCCACGACGCCACCACCCGCTGCCTCGTGTGCTCATTAGCTCGGCCCGGACCCATCAAATAAGCGACAAGCCCACCCGGCCGCCACCCACGACTGATCTTCGCGATCACACCGACCGCCGCCGACCCACAACCTCCGACCGCGCTTGCCCCACCAACGCATCGACACCCTCGACCGTGCAATCGATCCGAGCAACCGCGCGCACCACCCGCTCCAGGACCCGCTCCACCATCGGCCCCAACGTCCCGTCAGTATTCGCAATCCGCGCGACATCGTTGAGATTTCCTCCAACGTTACGCAGCACCCGCCGGTCCTCCATGAGCTCCGCCCGGAAGCCCATCAACACCTGCATCCGACCTGACGCACCCACACCCGCCGCAAGCTGCCCACTAGGACGCTCCTCCTGAGCAACCCGGGTCGCTGCCACGCCAACCCACGCTCCCGGAGCCATCGCAGAACGCGCCGCAGCAGCAGAAATCGACGCCCACTCACGCTCAGAGAACGACACGTTCGCCGAATACGGACGCCCGCCAGCAACATGATCACGACGAACCCGGGGCAACAGAATCCTCCAACACACGGACACGAGGCAAAAGAGAGCAACCAGCACCACAGCCGAACAGGCTCGCCTGCGCGCCCCCTCAGCCTACGTCCAGCCCAGCACCTCCGCGACCCCTGCTCGGCATTTTCCTGAGGAAAATGCCTATCTTGCTGCGCCACAGGCGCACGCACACCGCGCAGCGCAGATCCGCGCTCAGCAGCACCCCCACGGAGCAGCACACGAGAGAGCCCGCCCCTCGACCAGGGCCGCGCTAGGCGCTCACCAGAAGACCCCAGACCCGATACACTCCACGCATGAACGCGCGCGCGGCGACAACAGCAACACCACAAGCCAAGACCCACGCACGCACAGCAGCACGCGAACTCCTCCGCGCACGCATGCAACCCATCACCGCACTCACCGAACTCGCAACCGCCGTCGACACCGCCCGCACAGAAATCGACAACGCCCGACAACGATGGCGCGACGCACAAACCGCCTACGCCCACGCCTACCGCGCCGCCCGAGCAGCCGGCTGGAGCCCCACCGAACTCTGCGACATCGGCTGCGGCACCCAACCCGCCGGAACAGCACTACGCACACGCCCCAACAGCGACAGCACCACCCCGACGCCCGCACCTCCGGTGACCACCGACCCGGAACCACGACCCACCGACACCACCGACACCGACACCGCTGGACACAGCGCTCACAAAGCAGGACCCCGATGACCACCGACACCACCGACACCGCTGCCGACGGCGCCGCCGACGACTCTCAACCGGTACTGATCTTCGGCCGGGGAGCGCTGACCCGTCTGGCCGACGGCCGCAAAACAGCCACCATCAGCAGCGAGATCCCGGACGCCGCCCCCGGCGTCACCGTGACAGCGACACTGCCGGACGGGACACCCCGACTGCCCATGCAGATCGTGCACTCCCTCCCCCTGGAAGAACTCGCCGCACTACCCCAACTCGCCACCCAGGCCGGACTGGAACTGTCCGCATTCACAAAATGCCGATCATGGTCGGCATACCTGGACAACGTGACCACAACCGGAACCGTCACAACCCCCGCGCACATACTGGTCCTCACCACCACCGGAGAACTCGAAGGGACACTCCCACCGAAGAAACACCCCACCCCCAAACGCAAGCGCCAGCCCCCGCCGCCACCCAAGCCGAAACCCGCACCAGAACCACTCAAACCCGTCAAAAACGGCTGGATGCAGATCCAGACCACCGGCCCGGTGAAACTCACACCACTCACCATGATCCACCCACAAGACACACCCGAACTCCAACAACGAATCACAGCCGTCCTCGCACGACGCTCACCAACACTGCAGGAACGCCGAGCACTAGCACCCGTCATCGGAGCACTACTCGAAAAAGGAAAAGCCGGACCGGCAGGACTAGGAAAAGCAGACCGAGAACGACTCCGCAAACAACTCCACACAGCAGTCGCCTGGCTCACCAAACACCAACTACTCACACACGGACACTGGAACCCCAAACTCCTCGCAGGACTCCGCATCAAACACGCCACCACCCGCGGCGGCGCACCCACCAAACAATGAGGCTTATTCAGGGTGATCATGAAGCGAGGTGCTTCCTCAGGTCAGCGCCTCAACGCAGCAGCCTGTTGAACGTCCCTGAATAAGCCTCAATGAACCTTTTTCATCGTGAATCCGCTGCTCGGCGGATTCACGATGAAAAAGGTTCCTTCCTTGCCCCGGCCGGATCACCACCCGGCGGGCCGTCACCCATCCACCCGCCCCACCGGAAATACCGGCCGAGCGGGCCGTCACTCACCGTGGACCATCACTACCGGCGAGTAACCATGTTCTGCTGAAACCATGCACACGACCTCCCACGCACGACGCGCCGGCGCCGCAGCACTACTCGCCGCCGCCACCCTCACCACCGCCGCAGCCATGACCACCAGCACCGCCGCCGCCGCAGACGGAGCCGGAGCCGGAGCCGGAGCCGGAGCCGTCGAGCGGCCCTACTACGAGGTCTGGGAACCCGGCCAGCACCGCCCCCACCACCCCGGAGGAGTCCACGTGCCCCGCCCCGACACCACCACCACCGACACCGACGGCCCCCACGCCGTCGGGCCGCTGCCCGCCACCCCCGCAGTAGCCGACCCTGCAGTACGAGCAGCGGTGACCGAGCCGATCCCGACCGTCGAGCCGACGACACACCCCCTCCAGCAGGCCCTGCTCGGCCGCTGGACCCCCACCAACGACACCACCGCTGGGCGGGCATTCGTCGAATTCACCGACAACGGCCACTGGACCGGCTCCGACGGCTGCAACACCCTCCACGGCACCTGGGCGGTCCACACCGACGGAGTATTCACCGCCACCGCCGACCCGACCACCCTCCTCGCCTGCGAGAACGTCCCCATCGCCGACTGGCTCACCCAGACCATCCACGCCCGCCTCACCCACACCACCGACGGAACCGACCGCGAGACCCTCGTCCTGCACGACGGCTACAGCGACCTCACCGACCCCACCGGCGACATCACCCTGACCCGCCACCACCCCAGGGCCCCGGCAAAGTCGTGATGGGTGGGTCCTGAGCTGCGGTGATGTGGGGGGTGGGGGTGGGTGCGGACACAGGCTTGGCGTGATCATGAGGGTGTCGAATCCTTGCTCACGTCAGGAAGCCTGTGTCCGCAGTGTCAGTGTCTCCGATCGTTGCTGCTCTGGAAGGCCTGGAGGTCGGTCCTGACGCGGGGAGAGCCGCGCCGGTCGGTGAGGCGGCGGGGTTGTCGCTGGTGGAGGCCCTGTCGCGAGTGCCGGACCCGCGGAAACCACGCGGTGTCCGCCACGGTGTCCTCGCGGTGTTGCTACTGGGGGCGTGCGCGGTGTTGGCGGGGGCCCGGTCGTTCACCGCGATCGCCGAGTACGCCCATGACGTCGGCCGCGCCGTGCTGGACGTGCTCGGGGTGGGCGCGGTCGCTCCGCACGAGTCGACCATCCGCCGGGTCCTGCAACGGGTCGACGCCTCGGCGCTGGAGGCGGCGTTGCAGTCCTGGGTGTTGCCCCAGCTCAGCGCCCAGCCGGCGGCGGAGGGCACACCCCGGCGAGAACAGCGTCGCGTGCTGGCCTTGGACGGCAAGACCCTGCGCGGCGCCCGCGTCCGTGCCGCCGACGGCAGGGTCTGGCTCCCGCATCTGGTGTCGGTGCTCGACCAGACCAGCGGTGGCGTGCTCGGCCAGGTTCAGGTCGCAGAGAAGGGCAGCGAGATCACCGCGTTCACCGCGCTGCTCGACCCCCTCGACCTCGACGATGTACTGGTCACCGCGGACGCTCTGCACACCCAGCGAGCCCACGCCGACTACCTACACCGCCGCGGCGGGCACTACCTGATGACGATCAAAGCGAACCAGCCCACGCTGCTGGCACGGGTACGGGCGCTGCCCTGGACCCAGATCGGCGTCGCTGATCGTCAACGCGGGCGTGGGCACGGCCGCGTCGAGACCCGCACGATCAGCGTGGTCAGCCTGCACCCCTGTCCCGACCTGGGCGCAGAGTTCTTCCCCCACGCATCCCAGGCGATCAAGCTGGTGCGCCGGCGTCGCCCACTGCGGCCTGGCGGGAAGTGGAGAACCGAGACCGCCTACGCGATCACCAGCCTGACCAGCACCGACGCCGATCCAGGACTGCTCGCCCGCTGGATCCGTGGGCACTGGTCGATCGAGAATCGCCTGCACTGGGTCCGTGATGTCTGCTTCGACGAAGACCGCGCCACCGCCCACACCGGTCACGCCCCGCAGGTCATGTCGGCGTTGCGGAACCTCGCGATCACCGCGCTACGCCTGCACGGCGTCAGCAACATCGCCGCAGCACTCCGCCACCACGCCCGCGACCCCCATCGACCACTGACCACCTACAAGATCATCTAGCGACTTTGCCGGGGCCCTGGCCACCACCCCTAACGAACCCTTCCTCTACAGAGTGCTATAGGCCACACTGGATGGCGTTCGAAGCAGCACTCGGAAGTAGCACTCGAACCTGTAGAAGCAGCATTCGGATCTCGGGATCTCACATGGTCGCACCATCCGGCGTGCTGGGGAGCACACGCCGACCGCGACCACCACCCGGGGCCGGGTCGGCCGAGCCCCCTCCACCGACCAGCCCGGCCCCACCACCAGCACCACACGATGCGTGACACCCCCTCAGCGCTGACGACCTTCCGTCGTCACCCACACTGCGGGCACACACCGTTTGCGGCGACACTGCGTAACCGCTACGCCGTCGACGCGCGGCGACCGGGTGACAGTCTTTGACCTGCAGTTTCCCGACCTGAACCCTCTCGTTGCAGCTGGTACGGGCTCCCCCTCGTATTCGAGTATCAGCACTATCTGGAGGACATGCGTGATGTGGAAGAAGACCGGGATCGTCGTGGCCGCCTCAGCGGCATCGCTGATGGCGCTCTCGCCGGTGGCGATGGCCCACACCAGCAGCGACCGAGGCGACCACGGTGACCACGGGATCGACAAGAGCGCCGAAGGCCTGATCGCCGGCCTCAACGGCAACAACATCAACGTGCCGATCCAGGCCTGCAACAACAACATCCCCGTCAACCTGATCGGCCTGCAGGTCCCCATCGAGGACGCCGCCGCCGCGAACGGCCTCACCGCCGCGCTGGGGATCCTCGGCGAGGCCAACGCCACCTCCGGGGACTCGGTCACCGACCAGTCCGACACCTGCGTCCAGACCGGCGCCGCCGGCGACACCGTGAAGGGCCACAAGTAACACCCCTTCACACCGCACTACCTCGCCGGCGGCGGGAGCCTTCACAGACCACGCCGGCGACACCGCGACCTGGTTGGCCGTCCACGAACAGCCAGCAAGGCCGCGTAACACCAGAGAGCCCCGCACCGAGGGGATCACGGCACCGTCGCACAGGGTGCCCACGATCCCCCGGTGCGGGGCTCTCCCGCACCCTGCGGCTTGTCAACGAGTGCACCCCAGCCCGCGCTTCTACACTGGCCCCTGTGCCTGACATGTCCGACCCGATGGGCCCCGACGACATCCTCGTCATCACCACCCAGGACTTCACCATCCGCGGCAACAAAGACCTCTACCAGGCCTCCTACGCCCTGATGAGCTACTTCTCCGGGCTCTGCCGACACGGCCGCATCGCCGACGCCTACGCCGGACCCACCCGGCCCCCAGCCGACAGCGACGACACCGCCGACAGCACCGTCTACGACCCGGACGATCGCGGCGGCGAGCACCTCGGCGGCGAGCACCTCACCATCCGGATCGAAGTCATCGCCGACACCCTCGACCGCGGCACCACCACCGCCCTCGAGACCATGCACCGCGGCTTCACCACCCTCGGCCAGGCGCTGCCCGACCAGTACAGCCCCGACGAAATCCAGGTGCTGACCATCGCCATCGGCGGCGACGACCTCCACATCACCCACCTCGACCGCGCCGCGGCTTACCGTCGGGTCGGCCTCACCCCCTGACCCGAATCAGCAGCGACCACCAGTCGCCAGGCCCGACCCGCCGGGATCGAACAACTCCGGATGGGCCCGCAGATAGGCATCCCGCACCTGCCCCGACAACCGCCCCCGCGCACCCACCGGATAACCCTGAGCCTGCGCCCACACCCGCACCGCCCCCACCGACACCCGCGGCGGCGCGGCCTTCCTGGGAACCCCCTGATCCACAGCGGCGACAGCACGACCCTCGCCCGACGAGCCATCGTCCGCCCCACCCAGGGCACCGAGACTGACGCCAGGCTCGCCGACGCTGACACCGCCACCGCTGCGGTCGGGGTCGGGGTCGGGGTCGGGGTCGGGGTCGGGGTCGGGGGGACTGTCGTCGAGCGGCCACAAGGCCAGAGGCACATCCCCCTCGTGCGCGACACCCCCACGAGCAGCCGAGCGCCGACGACGACCCCGCACCGCCCCCTCAGAACCAGACTCCCCAGAACCAGCAGCCGCCCCGACATCGCCGCCGCACGTACCGGTCACCGCCGCAGCAACAGCGGCAGCAGCGGGACCACCAAGTTTGCCGAGGGAACCGAGGTCACGCAGGGAGCTGAGCAGGGTGTCGACGAACACCCGAGCGACATCGGTGTGAGCGTGATGATCCAGAAACGCCGACACCACCCGCACCGCGGTCAGCGCCTCCGCCTCCCGATCACCCCACACCGGATGCGGCTCCACACCCCGCGCCGCCCGCACCACCTCCGCGAACCGGCGAACCGGCGCAATCTCCCCCGCCACAGCATCAGATGCCACGGCATCCGGGTCGGGTCTGTTCACCCGCCCATGCTCACCCAGACGAGCACGGACCCGCTACCGCGGCGAGATAGGCCGCCCGAACATGAGCCGGGAGCCGACCCCGCTCCCCGACGGTGTAGCCGTTCTCCCGAGCCCACTCCCGCACCAACCGCGCATCCGGAACCGCCGACACCGCCGACGAAGCAGCGGCAGGGGCAGGGGCAGCGGCAGGGGCAGAGAGCAGCGCGGGAGCAGCAGCAACCCCGCCCGCCGCGGTGGAGGTAGCGGCGCCAGCACCTGCCGCAGCGGCGGCGGCGGCGGCGGTGTCCATGATCGGGCGCAGGATCTTCGCCAACGCATACGCCGCGACGTCACACGCCTTCATCTTCGCCCCCTCCGTCGCCGTGCACACCACCACCTCGCCCACGGTGTCGCCCACCAGCAGCCGCGCCGACACCGTCGCGGTGAACCCCTGCGGATGCCCCGACTTCCCCACCCCCGCCGGGACCGCACCGATCTCCAGATCCGCGATCCGCTCCACCTGCCGCCAATGATGCAACAACGCCCGCGGCGAGGTGTACTTCCCCAACACCGGATCCTGACCCGGCTTCACCCCACCCTTCTTCCCCGTCGTTTTTCCCACGGTCTTCTGCTGCACCGAACCTGTCGAACCGCCCCGCGCAGCGCTACCCTCACCCCGGGCAGACGGAGGCTCGTCCTCGACAGCGGGATCGACATCGGTGGACATCCCCGGCCCAGTACCCACCTGCGACACCGGCACGGCCTGCACCGCGCCAGACCCCGCACCTCCCGCCCCAGCCGCCGGGGGCGGGACGCTGCCCGGGGCAGCGAACACCGGAGTCACCGACGGCGCCTCCCCAGCATCAGGGACCACGGGGATCCCGGCCGCTTTCAACCACGTCCGCAACGCCGCCGGCGGCACCCCCAGCACATCCGCAGCGGCCTTCGCGGTCATCCCCCGACGGATCATCGTCTCCGCCCGCTCCAACACCCGAGCCCGATCCCGCTCCGCATCCGCCGAGGTCCCCAACTGCCGAGCATGCTCACGCTCCCCCAGCTTCAAATCCTCCGCAGCCGACAACACACACGCCAACGAGCAATACATCCCCAACCGCAGATGACGACCCCCACCACCCGGCGACCGCTCCAACAGATACCAACCCGTCGGAACACTGATCCCCACCGCCGTCAACTTGCACGACCGACAAAAATACGACCGCTCCACACCCCCCGACGGCGACGGACCCCACGGCCCCGCAGAAGGTGCCGCACGACGATCCGGCACCCGACGACCCGGATCCCGCCCCGCACCACCCGAACCCGACGACCTGCCCGCACCCGACATCCTGGAATGCCCGTACCGCACCACAACACCGCCAATCAGAAATATCGCGAACCCGACCCCGACAACGGTAACCAGAACGACACCCACGCCAGGTCATGAGACAGCGACCCAGGCACGAAGCGATCCCGTATCCTCCGAATGATGATCGTGCGCGCCACCGCGAAAGTGCTCACCGCCATCCGGCAACGCCCCGACCAGCTCCCCACCCTCCCCGCGGCCGAGGACGACTGGTACCTGCACCTGGCCTGGCTCCGCGCCCGCAAATGCCTCCTACTCACCCACGCCGACACCCTATTCTCGGTGTTCATCCCCGACATCCGCGTCCGCGACCTACGCCCACCCGGCCCCCTGCTCGTGGCACGCATCCACGCCGCCCTCGACGCCGCGGACCTCCCCACCGACGCCCTCGGCGAACTCGACCCCGACACCGTCGCCCTGGCCAAAACCCTCGACCGACGCGTCCGAGGCGTCATGAACGACCACCTCTACACCGTCGAACACCTCCTCGACCACCACAGCATCGGCATCGACCCCGACCGACCCGGCATCACCGCCCCCGACACCCTCGACCTCGTCCACCGCCACCTCCGGCGCACCATCAACAGCCCCACCGGCTACACCCAACCCATCGACGCCATCCGCGCCCGCCTCACCACCTGACACCACGCCGACACCACCCCGGGACGACAGCTGTCAACAACGACGAGGACCTCGTCGCCCCTCGTTCAGGTGCCCGTCCGTGTGACCGACAGGTGTCTACCGGTCACGCACGGTTCGTGATCTACTCCCATTCCGTGACGATCACGCCCCCCGACAGCGCTCCACGAGGTTCCCGACGCCGCGGCATCACCCGCCGCGCAGTGGCCGGGCTGACCACCGCAGCCGCGCTGGCCGCGACCCTGCTCCTCGCACCCGCCGCCAGCGCCGCGCCTCCACCGCCGGGCCAGCCCTACGGAAACTCCGGCTCCAGCCAGTCCACCGTACGTCCCGGCGGGAACCCCGAATGCCGCCAAGGCGACCCCCTGTGGTGCCAGGTCGACGGCGGATTCATCACCATCCGCTTCTACGAACCCGGCACCTACCTGTTCGAGTTCACCATGAGCGACGCCGACAACCGCGGCGCCTACACCACCCGCCACACCGTCACCAACGACGGCCACAGCGGACCCGTCACCATCCAGGTCGTCAGCGCCTACTTCCGCGAACAAGGCTTCAAAATCGACAAGTTCAACTACCGCTGGTAGACACCAGCATCACCCAAGCCGGTCCTGAACCCGAGCCCCGCCGACACCGGCGCTCACCGCCGGGTGGTGCCCAACACCGCCGAGCTGGACACCACCCGGCACGCGACACACGCCACCAGAGCGAACAGAGAGGACGACGGGGGGCGATCGCGGCGATGACAGAACCGGCGACGGTACCCAACCGGCCGCGTTCAGAGGTCGAGCGCGACGCGTAGGAGCGCATCGAGCTGGTCGAGCACAGCTTGATCGACCAGGCCGAGTGACTCGGTCAAGGTCGGCCGGTAGACCCGGGTCAGGCCACGCTGCACGTTGAGCCACCGCAGCTCGCCATCAACCTCGACCGGCACGACCAACAAGATCGCGCCCGGGTCCTGCTCATCGGCCTCGACCCCGTAGAGCATCGACACACCCCGGTCGATCACCGGCTGAGCGCTAACGATCAGGATCGTTCGATCACGCACCACCGACGGCGCACGCCACAACTCACCCCGACGCACGCCACCCACCCGTAGCCCCCGCACCGGTGCCGAGCTGGTCCTCACGCTCGTCCAGCGCGGCCATCGCAGCATCGGCACGGTCCTGCGCCGCAGCACTCAACGACGGCCGTTCAGACTCCCAGGCATGCCGCAACACCAACCGACTCATGAACGCCGACAACGTGCGCCCCTCCAACTCCGCAGCCCGCCGAGCAAGAACCAGCGCACCCGCATCAAGCGACAGCGACACCTTCTCCGTTGACCCCACCAAGCAATCCTACCATTCAGTCGCATCAACTACAGCGAGCGCCAGGGCCCGGCCGACGAGATCACGCGCCCACCCGTACCGCGCCGACCGACCCGGTCGAGACAGTCCAGCAGCGGCCGGTCTTGACCGCCAACCCGGCGCTCGCCAATGCGGTCAACGCTTTCGACACCGCCGGGGCCTTCCGCCCCGTCACCGCGGCGATGTCCCCGGTCCGGGTGTGCCCGGCAGCCAGGGCGGCGTAGACCTCCCGCTGCGCAGACGACAACCCGGCATGCTCCGCGCCCTCAGCACTGGCGACGGTCTCCGCAGCCGGGGCGGGCACCGATACGACATCGGCGGCGGTCAACGCCGACGGCACGGCCACACCCGACCAGCCCGGCAACGCCACCACCGGCACCGGCGCTGACGAGGGCACAGCAGGGACCACAGGCGCCGCATCTGATGGTGAGGGCAGCTCGGCGCCGGTGGTGGTGCGGCGCCAGGCGGCCAGCTTCGCCGTCTGGGTCTCCCACCGCGCCTGCGGCGACAGACCCTGGACCGGCTGGAACGGCAGAACCGCCGCAGCAGTGTCGCCGTCCAGGACGGCGGCGGGCACCGACCGCACCCACTCCCCCAAATCCTCTGCCCAGGCGACGCGGCCCATCGTCATCCGCCCACCTGAGTTCGCGAAGCAATACCCACCACCCGAGGGCAGGCTGGTGGGGGCGACCGCGAGACCGTCGATCACGGCGTTCTCGCTGCGGTTCATGTTGCGGAAAGCGAACAGGTTCCGGGCGGTCAGGAAACTCCGCAGCACCGTGAGGCTTATTCAGGGTGATCATGAAGTGCGGTGTTTCTCCAGGTCGGGACCGCAGCGAGGTAGCCCGCCAGGCGGCCCTGAATAAGCCTCCGTGGACTGCCCGAAATCCGGCGCCAGCAACGACTGCGTCCCCACCACCAGCCCGACGCCGTACTTACGGCCGATCCGCACCACCCGCTCCAACCGTCCGATGAAATCGGCCGCGACCATATGCGGATGCGTCGACAGGCGATGCAACTCATCGATGATCCACATCAGCCCGGGCAGCTCCGGGGTGGGCAGCAGCTTGCGCGCCGGGGACTGGACCGCCGGATCGGTGATCGCCACCAACGCCCCAGCCCCGGCCCCGCCGTCGCCGTCGCCGTCACTGTCGGGGTCGGCGGGGGCGTCGGTGAGGGTGGACTTGAGCAGCGACCGGACTTCCAGGGCGGCCTCGACCGCGGCGAGCTGGGCCAGGACACCGTCCGGACCGGACTCCGCCCAATCGGCGACATCGTTGAGCACCGGGGACGACCCGCCGTCGGGGTCACCGTCACCGAAGAACACATGCCAGCACCCCGACGCCACGAGGCCGAGGCCGATCGCCTCCAAACACGCCGACTTCCCCGACCCCGGCTCACCGGTCACCAGACCGTTGCGGACCCCGACCTCCTCCACGGCATGGAAGACCATCTCCCCCTCCCCGTCGGCATACGGCCCGAGAGGGATGGCCCCGGACTCATACCGCGGCCCGGTATAGGCGATCCCCGCCGAGAGCACGTCCCGCACGATCACGGTGATCACCGCCCAGCCCTCGTCGTCCGGATACGGCTCCACCACCAGATGTTTCCCCGACACACCCAGAGCGGAGGCGATCCGGGCCCGACGACCCAGGATGTCGTCGAAACACACCTCCCCCGGCGGAGTGCGCACCGTCCACCGGATCGCCCGCCCCGACTCCACCCGATCCGTCAACAGCGAGTCCGGCAGCGCTTTCCCCCGGCGAGCGACATTGGCCGCCCACCGCCGAGCAAGACGGTCCCCGACATCACCTGCGTCCTCGGTCGGCAGGACCGGGCCGGTCGACGGCACCGTGACCGGGTGGGCGGCCATCCAGCCCGACCAGCACGCCGCCGAACCGGCCGCGAGCACGGCGAGCAGGGCCGGATCGGCCGGGCCGGCCAACGCCGCCGCACCCACCCACGCACCCGCACCGGCGACACCCGCCCACGACGCCTTCTTCCACGACGCCGGGACCCGGCGGCGCCACCAGCCCCGCGCACCGGCCAGCCCGGCCGACACCGCGAGCCCGAGACCCGCCGACACCGCGGCCGCCGCACCCGGCCCCTCCGAAGCGGCGACGAGATCGCACAACGCCCAGCCCAGGGCCCCCATCGCCGCCGTCGCCGCCGTGACCAGATACGGCACCCGCCGCGCCCACACCGACGCCCGGACCCGCTCCACCCGCTCGCTGGCAGCGGCCTGACCAGGCGTTTCCCGCCGCAACACCGAACCCGCCGGGCGCGCCACCACCTCACCACCCGCACTCGCAGCGGACTCGTCGTGGATCTCGTCGGCGGTCAGGCGTTGCAACGCCGCCACCAGCACCTCCGGGGACAGCCCGGCCGGATCGGCCGGCCCTGACTCGATCGCTGCACTCAACGCGCCCTCCGGTCCTCAGCGGTCGCGCGCAGGTACGGTCACGCGCAGACTTTCGTTTCGTTCTGCTCGGTAGTGTTCGGTGATGTTCGGTGGTGCCCCGCACCGCCATGACACGGACACCCGACAACCAGTACGCGCGTACCGGTTCCGAGGACGGGGCTTCCCCGGTCCGGCCCTGACCTGCGCGTGCGCAGGTCAGGGCCAGTCCGAGGGCGGGTCAGGTGCGGGTGCCGATGTAGGTGCCCGACACCGTCGCGGCCAGGGAGTCGTCCGAGAGGACCTGGTCCTGGGTCGACAGATGCCGAGCGAAATGGGCCTGCGCACTCGACGCGCTGTCGCGGAACAGCGCGGCGTGCTCCTGCATCTGCGACAACAGCGCGATCGGTGCGCCCGACACCCCCGCCGCGGACAACGACGACACCAACTGCTCGATCTCGGTGAACATCCGCTCCCCGAGACCGCGCATCTGCTCGCAGAAATGATGCGCACTGCCCGGATCCAGGGTCTCCCCACTCGCCATGGTCGTGCTGCTGGTGGTTGCGGTCATCGGGACATCCTTCCCATCGCTACTGCTGGTCACAGGACTGTCGGTCGTGCTCGCCGGGGCCGGGCGCTGGAGTGGGTGCACCGTCGCCCACCCGCCCCCGGTCTCGGTCTCGGTCTCGGTCTCGGTCTCGGTCTCGGTCTCGGTCTCGGTCTCGGTCTCGGGAACGCTGCCGCTGGCGGGCGGGGCCTCGGTCTCCTCCTCTGCTTCTTTCCCCGCGGGCACCGGCTCGGGACCCGGGTCGACGGTGATCACCATCGGCCCGGCCTCCGGGGTCCGGCCCGTGTCGCGTTCCGCGGTGCGTGGCGTGCCCGGGCGGGGCGTCCACTCGCCACGACCACCCGCACCCGAGCGGCGGGACCTCCGCCCGACCCGGTCCCGCAGCGCGCGGGCCCACCGCTGCCGACGCAACTCCCCGGCCGCGGCCCGCTCATGACGCCGCCGCCGCCGATCCGTCGCGTAGTCCCACCCGTCGGCCCACCACGCACCCAGAGCTCGACGGGCCGGACCCGGCTCACGCCGCCCCCGCGGGTGCGCGATCCGCTCCGCCACCCGCGCGGCCAGGGCCTCGGCGATCGTCGGCCCGGTCCGGCGCGCATCGCGGGCCATGCGGCGTTCATGGGCGCGTTCGGCCCTGCGGCGCCGATCTTGTAGGCGGGGCGGCTCCGTCCCCCGCGCGGTCGCGATGACCTCCGTGCCCGCATACCGGGCCAGCCCCCACACCAGCAGGGACACCAGCAGGATCGTCTCCACCGCCGCTCACCCGGTGATCCAGGTCGAGGCCACCGCACCCGCGCCCCCGACACCCCGGGCCAGCACGCTGTAGAACCCGGCCAGCAGCGGAGCGCCTGAGGCGACGGCCAGGGTCGGGGCGGTCAGCGCCAGCCACGGATGCCACGACTTCGGGCGCGCGGTCTTCGGCACGATGCCCTTCACCACGACCTCCAGGGTGGCGATCACACAGACCGCGGCCAGGACCGTGCCGCCGGCGACGCCGAGGAGCTGGGTGACTGTGGAGGTCGCCCCCGACAGCGTCGTGAACACCCTGCCCAGCAACGTCCCCAGGACACCGCCGATCCCGGTCCCCGCGACCAGGAACAACGCGTTCGTCGTCTTCGCGCAGTTGCCGTTGTACTTCAGCCAGGCGCCCAGCACGAGCGCCAACGCCGCCACCACACCAGTACTGGCCCACGCGTTCATGACGTGCTCCCCTCAGACCCGGACAGCCACGACGGCGTCCAGTAGGACCAGGTCACGAACTCCGGCACCAGGACTCCGACCAGCGGAATCTCGTTCAGCACCGACGCCACCGTCACCGCCAGCGGCGCGACCGTCCAGAGTCGGCCCGGGGTCCGCGACGCCCACCCCAGCACCCCCGCAACCAGCAGGGCGGGGGCCTGCACCAGCCAGAAGTGCGCGACCGCGACCTGACGCACCATCGGATGCTCACTGGCCGTCCAGTCCCCGCGCCGCGCCAACTCGATGCCCTCGGCCAGAGTGACCGGGCGCTCCACCGCGGCCCGGCAGCCCGTCACCGCAGCCGTGGCGGCGCTCGCCAGCGTCCGCGCGAGTCGCGTCCACCACGGCGGACCCGCCTCCGGGACCGGGCCCCACCCAGCCTTCCCCGCAACAGCCGACACCACCGCACTCGGGGCCGACTCGCTCGGGGCCGCCGCGCTCGGAATCGACTCGTTCGTCGTCGTACTCGTCGTCGTTGCACTCGGCGCTGTACTCGTCGTCGTCACCGCCGACTCCTTCCCGCGCTCAACGGCTCACGGGCCTGCAGCTCCAGAAGTCGATCCCCGGCCGTGACCAGCGCCGACACCGCAGACTCGACCGCAGCCGCGGCTTCGGCCGGGTCCGGATGCCGCCGCGACGCCGCGCCGCGGGCGTAATCGAACGCCGCGGCCAACCGCTCCACATCACTCCCGGCCGCGGCGAACCGCACCACGAACCGCGACCGCCGACGGTCCGGACGCCCCCGGCGCGACGCGACCTCCACACCCGCGCCAGCAGCCGCGGCGGTGCGGCGGCGGTAGCCGCTCACCGCCGACCACCCCGCCCCACACCACGCCGGCGGTCGAGGGCCCGGGTCACCAGAGCAGCGACGCTGCACCACACCAGCACCGCCGCCAAGCCCATCACGATCCGCGGCGCCGACCAGTCCCCGGCCGCCGGGAACATCGCCTCCACCAGCACAAACACCGCGAACCCCACACCACCCAGCCCGAGCAGCAGCGGAACCGACGACACCACCGACCCCAGCCGCGACACCGCCGCCCGCACCGGATGCGGCGCGAACCGCGGGCGACGCACCCGCACCCGCTCCGGCGGGAACAACGACAACTGACCCGACCGGTCTGGCGAGTGATCCAACGCCCGGTCCAGCGGCCGGTCCGACACTCGACGCGACGATCGACGCGGCACCGGACGAGACACTCCAGATGACGACACAGCAACAGACACGCAAACCTCACCCCAAAAAGGAAGAAGCAGAACAAACAGGAGATAACGGACACCATCGGGCCCACGGCAGCCCCACAGCAGCTACAGCACGCCGCTACAACCAGCCGAAGACGACCCGAGAAAGAACTAGACAGACCTGCCCGGCAGAGCGAACGGCAGAGCCGAACTGAACGCCGCCGCGCCAGGACTATGCGAGGGCGGCGACCCGGGCACCGTTCACACGCCCCGCCACCGACGACACACCCGGCGACACCGGTGCTGTGGCTGCGGCAGTGGTGCGGTGCAGGAACGTGGTGACGTGGTCATAGGCGTCACCGGCGAGCTGGGCGCGGGACTTCCCGATCCCGAAGGTCTTGCGGATCGCTTCCCGCGACACCGACCCGGCCCGCTCCCCCGACACCGCCGGAGCGGGAATGTGGCCATCGGCGACCGCGCGCCGAGTCCGCTCATACAGCACGACCGTGTCCGCCGCCGTCTCATCCAGCCGGGCAGGAGTCAGCTCGTCATACAGGTCAGCGAAGATCGGCCGGAACACCGAATGCAACACATGCTGCACCACCACCGCCGCAGCGACCAGCAGCGGCGGCAGGACATGCGCCAGGGTCGAGCCCGGGTCGAAGCCGTAACGCACGCCCCACGGCACCACCGTGAGCGCGAGGGACGCCGCGGCGAGGACCGCATCCAGCGCATACAGGCCGCGGGGGATGCGGCGGCCGTGCTGCACCGCGGTGAAACCCACGAACAAGCTCACGACCAGCAGCACCGAAGCGAGAGGTTCGATCAGGTAGCCGTACCACGGGCCGTCGACACCGACGACGCCGTCGTGCACGGTCACCGCCATGAACAGCACCCCGGCGGCGATCAGCAGCGGCGGCACCATCGACAGGCCGACATAGCGGCGGTAGGTCGAGGTCAGCCGACGGTCCGGGTTGAGCAGACGGTCGCGGTTCGCGACCGCACGATGCGCCCAGCCGGCCTCCCGGCGCTCACCCCGCACAGCGGCAATCTCGGCCATCCGGGTCCGGCGCCGCTCCGCACGCTCCGCGCTGCGGAGCTTCTCGGTCACCTTCCGGTCGGCGCGGCGCTCCCGCGACGACCGGGCATCGAGAAGCGCGGGATCATCCTGGAGCGCGACCACAGCGCGGGCCTGCTCCACCTCTTTAGCCAGGAGCCGGGCCTCACCGATCAGACGCGGCCCGGCCCCACCGGAGTCAACGCGGTCGGAGTCCGGGGCGAGGACCAGGTCCTCCAGCCACGACTCCGACCGGGACCCGCCCGTGCTCATCGGGCCCACCCCGGCGCAGAGGTGCGCGGCAGCGGCACCACAGCGACGGTCACCCACAGGCGATCGATGAGCTTCTCAGTCCACCCATCCGGGAACCACCGCAGCTGCTCACAGCCGGGGTCACCATCCAGAGGGGGAACCAGGCCACCCGGGGGTGGAACAATATGGGTCGTGCAGGCACGATGCCACATAGCCGATCACCTGTTTCTAGTCAGGTTGGTTGGTCAGACCGGCGCCCCGGAGTTCAATCCGGGGTGTCGGTCGCCCACCCAGCAGGAAGCCAGACGGGCTTCGACATGTCTAGCACCCCGCCCGCTCCTGTGACAAGACCAGGGTCGAACCCGCTGTCACCAGGCAGGCACACACCGCACGCGCCGATCGGGCTGGGATGCGGCCAGGCGCAGGGCCCGGCGAACGCTGTCGGGACATCGCCGCGACGGTCGCGGGCGAAGGAAATTCCCAGGGGCCTCTCGCGCGCGCCTACGCGCACATCGCGTTGAGACCGGCCACGAGCAGCCGCCGCCGAGGAAATTTCCTCCAGGAAAAACTCCTGTCGACGGCGGGCAGCGGCGTCCCCAGGCCGTCGCGCCGGGCCCCGGCAGCTCAGCCGAACCGGCCCAGCCGAACCGTGAGCCGGCGACCGGCCCCGGCTCCGGGCGCGCGGCCCGAACGCGACCACGGGCCGACCTCGCCGGCGACGGCGCATGACGAGCGCCGCGTGGTCGGACGACCGACTGGCTCCGAGCCGGAGGTGCGACCCGCGGCGCGAGCCGACCGAGGACCGCAGAGGGATCGCGCCGAGCAGCAGTCGACGAGCAACACGGGCCGGACGCCCGAGGACACCTCGGCAGCCGAGCCCGCCGACCCTCGCTGACGCCGTACACCACCTCCGTGGACGCAACCGCCCGGCGGTGCCGGTCGAGTCGTGCCGGCCGAGTTTCCGGCAAGGAAATTTCCTCGCCGGGAATCCCCGTCGGGCGGGTCTCAACGCGATGTGCGCGTAGGCGCGCGTCGCGCGCGCACGCGAGAGCCCCGGGGATTTCCACCCGACTTTCCCGGGCACGGCCGCGCACGACGACCGCCGCCGACGACGTCCCCAAGCGCCCCGGCCAGGCTCGAGACGATGATCGTTCGCCACTACCCAGCGCCGCTATCGGCGACCTCGGCAGCCTCGCCGGGGTTGCGAGTGGGCGGTCGCCCGGCACGCAACCACACCTCTGCGATGCCTGCTCGATAACGCCCTCTCGGGGCCGGGCCGGAACCGGCGCGGCGTAGGCCTCGGCGACCGCCGTCCCGGCGGCGCGGGCGGGGCACTGCGGCGTCCAGCTTCGAGACCGGCGCGGACCCGGCAGCGCAGGTGGCGCGTCGATCCGGCCGAAGCACGCCTGAACGGGGCGCTGAGACCGCTCGACGACACCGGCCACCGCGGGTACGGGCCCGCGGGCAGCGCTGTCGTGCCGCCCGTGCCACCCAGAGCGTTCGTGCGCCTCGCCAGCGAGAGCAGCCCGGCCGGGCTCGGGGCCAGCGCGGTCGGGATCGGCCCGCAACGCCGCGCCGCGCGCACCTCCACGGCCGCTGCAGCGAGCGTGACCGCGGCGACACCAGGGTGGCAACGGCGCGCGGGCCGGCGCGCCGGTCCCGCGGCCGGGTCCCGGCGGCCCGGGCTCCACCGTGATGATCCACTCCTGGGGCCGTGCGGACATCCGACTCGCCAGCGCCCCAGGGGCCTGCGTCAAGATCGCTCTACAGGTATCGGGACCAGCACCTTTGCCGCGTGCACCGTTCGCCGTGCAGCGGCACAGAGCGACCTGAACAGCACCAACAACAGCCACACTGCCGAAGAGAATCCCCTGGTCAGAGCGTTGTCACTCGACCGCTGCGGCCAGTGTCTGCTGTCGCCAGCCACTCAAGATCGTTTCATTGCGGCGTTTCCGCTGGTCCCGATACTTGTCGACACCTACTCGCCCAGGCGCGTGAGGGAGGATGGTCCAGGCGAAGAGCTCGGTCCCCGCGGCGCGCGAGCGAACATATCCCCAGGTCAGGGGCGCGATCCGAGCGGGGCGGAGGCCTGGTCGGCGCCGCGTAGCGACCCACGGGACGATCATGAACAAGGCTGTTTCCGCTGGTCCGGCTACGTGTCGATATCCACTCGCAGGAGTGTTCCGGGAGCGAGCGCCCAGGGAGGGAGGTGTTCAGCACGGTCGACCTCGACAGGATTCCCCAGGTCAGGGGCGCAATCGTGACCAACAGGGAAGCCCCGGAAGGGGGCCGCGGCGAGGCAGAGGTTGATCATGCGCCGGGGTGTTTCTGCTGGTCCCGGCGCTTATCGAGGGTGTATCGCGCCAGTAGGTGGGAGAGGTCGTCGGTATCGATGACGCGGCGGAGGCAGCTCTGGTTCCGGGGGAATCCGCAGGTCAGCGCCCCCGCCAGCTATCCCGAGTTGCCCTGGGAGCAGCTCCGGCGCGACCACGTTGTTGATCGAGAAGTGGGGTGTTTCCGCTGGTCCGGGTGCTTGTGGGTGGCTGTCTGCGGCATCCTGGCGCCGTCGACACGTCGGGTCTTCGGTGTTGAGGCGGGCGTTCCGGTATTGGCCGGGCTGCCCGGTTCCTTCGTGGCGGTTGTGTCCTGGCTGTGGTCTGGTCGGGGACGTTCACCGGCGGTGACGGACGGGCCTGTAGTGGGCGCTGAGGGCGTCTGTGACGGCTTCAGGTGACGTCGGTGGTCGTGGGCAAGTCGACCCGGACCGGAGCCCGCTCTGGCGGGCGAGGACCGGAAGCGGCGCGGCAGCTCCGTTCGTGCGTCTCCAGAGCCGCCGGACGGGCGCGGGTGCTGGTGTTCAGCACGACGTCCCGGCAGCGGCGAGTCGTCGGGAACGGCGGTCTTTGAGCAGAGCGGTGATGTGGTCGCGGGCGGTCTCCCGGGTGCTGGTGCTGGCGGTGTCGTGGTCGGTGACGAGCCCGGTGAGTAGCGCGTGCCGGTCGCGGGTCTGGTTGCGGGCCAGGGTGGCGCGGGCCTCGGCCTGTTGCTGGGCGTCGGCTCGCAGGGTGTCGACCGCCAGCTGGGTGTGGCCGTAGGGCAGCCGCTGTGCGGCGGCGTGGCCGTGCCGGGCCGCGAGGTCGGCCCGCTGGCGGGCGTCGACGTGCGGGGCGGGCAGGGGCCCGCACGGGCCGGTCCAGGGCGCCAGGCGGTGGCGTAGCCACGCCGATGGCCAGCGCACCTGCCCGGCGGGGCAGCGTTCGACGGGCCGGGACGGGCCATCGAGGGTGGGCTGGTGGTGAAGGGCGTGGCGTAGGTCGTTGTTGGTCCACCCGGCCCGCCAGAACGGCTTCACCTGGGCGCGGATTGCTCGCGGTGAGAGCTGGGCCAGTAGCGGGTCATCGCGCAGCTGTCGTGCGGCGGCGAGCATCCCCCCGCGGCTGGTGGGCACTCGGTCATCGAACCAGTCGCCCCACCGTCGTCCCTGACGGGGCGGCTCCGGACGGGTCGGCTGCGGGCCCCGCGTAGCGGGCCGGGGCCGGGTTCGTTGGCCGCTGTGGATGATCGTTTTCGCGCGCGTGTGAACAGAACTCTTACCTGCGGTAAGAGTAAACCCCGTTGGGGTCCAACTTTCGCCGCGCAACGATCTGTGAGAGGGGGTGTTGGTTGTGGTGTCGGGGGTGATGTCGCCGGTCTCGGTGAGCGGCCGGAGGTCGTCGCGGTGCGCGGCGGTGTTCGACTCGGTGATCGCGTGGTCGGGCAGGTGGAGTTGGTAGACCGCTGCGCGGTTGCCGTGTCGTCCGTGGAGCATGCTCTGGATCGGGCCGCGGTACTGCGGGGTCGAGCCGGGCTCGACGAGGATCAGCCAGTCGAACTCTTGGAGCTTCGCCAGCCAGGACGCGACCGAGGACCGTGACCACCCCGAGGCCTGCTGCAGACGCTTCCAGGTGGGCCAGGTGAGATGGTCGGTCCAGTCCGCGCGGCGGGCGAGCTCGGCGAGCAACGGCTCCAGGCGTCGGCGGACATCACGGCGCAGCCGCTGCCACCAGGCCGACGCGTGGATAGCCTCACGCCAGTCCTGCGCGGTCCGCGGTAACCCCCGGAGTGCCGCAGCGGCGGTCTCGGCGTCGCTCCGGGTGGTCGTGTCGTCGGTGATCGAGATCCAGCACGGGGCGCAGACGATCGAGTCGAGCACCGTGTCCCGGGGCTGCCCGGAACGGCGGACGCAGTGCGTACACATCCGCGCCGTCGGCGGCGGGGCGGTGTGCAGCTCGTCGGCGGGCGGCCAGTCTGCGGTGCTCATTGCCATGGCCGTGGCGGCCAGCTCACCCTGGTCGAGCCCGCCCAAGGGCCAGAGCCCGGCATCGAGCCCGGCCCGGACCGGACACCCACAGACATCCCGGTCGCACCCGTCTGGGGGCGTTGCTGTCGTGCCGGGGGCCGCGCTATCGTGTAACCACGCATCCAACGCGTGCTCGCTCCTTCAGGGATGGGGGGGCTGAAGGAGCGGAGCGGGAACTCCGTTGTACTTCCGTTGTAGGGCCCGGCCGAGAGGTCGGGCCCTACTTCGTTCTGAAGCACATACTGCTGCTGATGCTGCTCCAGCCCGCCATATCGAATTGAGATCGTGGGACGACCAGCATCTGGCTGTCGCCCTAAGCGGTCTAAGCGGTCTAAGCGGTCTAGGTGGTCATTCGTCGATCCTTCGTCTGCGCTGAGGGAAGCGGCTGTCCGGCGGTCCCGGTAGCCAGGAGAGCCAGGAGAGCCAGGAGAGCCAGGAGAGCCAGGAGAGCCAGGAGAGCCAGGAGAGCCAGGAGAGCCAGGAGAGCCAGCTCACTGTCCGATCCTGCCAGACCCGGCTACTGGCCCGGTCGGCGGCTGCTCTTACGGGCGTGGCGGCTGTGTCGGGGGCTCGCCGGGCCCGTGGTGTCGGTCGCAGTCGTCGAGGTCGTCGAGGTGTTCGACGCAGTCGTCGAGGATCGCCTGGGTGGTCCGGACATGCCACGCCGCCGGCGCCTGGTCCTCTAGGGTCGCCCCGTAGGGGTTGCGGACTTTTTCTGCGGCGAGTGTCAGTTCCCGGGTGGCGGTGAGGATCCTGTCCCGCAGCCAGTTCTCCTGGTCCACTCCGTCACGCCCCGAACGACGGACCGGCCGCGGCGGGACGAGACCCGGCGGCATCCACTGCCGCCCGAGATCAGGCTCGTCGGGGGGCGAGGCGAACATCGAGACCTCCGGGGAGACAAAGCGCGACGATTCCTCGATGCGGCTCGCCCTGCGAGATCCGCATCATGGTGTTGGCGTGGCGATCGTGCACGCCTGTGCACGGGCTGTCAACACCGCTATGCTCTGCGTGGACGTCGCACCGCCCGGCAGTGGTCGGGGATGGGGGGAGTGATCCGCAGTGGGGACCGCCGGGCATGAACGAGATGCGGCAGAAGCCAAGAAGCTAGCCAACAAGATCAACTTGCTGTTTGACACGGTCTACGATCGCGCGGTGCGGGACAGGCCGTACTCCACGGAGGAGGCGGCTCAATGGCTCCATGAACACGCCGATGAGGGCCCAACGATCAGCCCAAACTACCTTCGAGCCTTGCGTCGTGCGGCTCGTACTAACCCAAGCTCAAACAGTTTGAGAGCTATTGCTCGTTTTTTTAAGATCGATCCAGGCTACCTTTTGACCGATGATGCGCATACTGAAGAGCTAAATCAGCAGCTGCATAGTCTCCGACTTCTTGCTGACGCAAGTGTTCGTGGAATCGCTGCGCGCTCGGCGTCTTTAGATTCGGCGACGCAGGCATGGGTTTTACATATGCTGGACACTCTTCCGCGTCGTGGCGAGCGGCCAGACCGGGGGTGGGAATCAGGCGCTACTTTCCCGAGTAGGAAATCGAAATGAGCTGCTGCTCCTGAACCATCGCTGGCTATTTGCTCGGAGATGAGCGTGCCTGGCGGCGGGGGACTGGTGGTGAACTTCCAGAAGGCAGCGCGGGGATGTGGTGAGGGTGGATAGAGCGTCGCGAACAACTGCTGAAGCGCTGGATTACGCGATGAGGATGCGCCCACACCTTAAAGGAGTCGACAGTAGAGGAGAGTTTCTGGCAACGGTCGTGGTGGCCGGAAATCCCGAGTTCGAAGGTTCTGCACTAAGCTCAATCACAGATCTACTCGCTGGCGACTCTCTCGGTGCTCTCCCTCGGGGATTCCTGGCGGCGTTGGCCGCCGCCCTGAAGGTTCCTGAAAGCTACTTTTCCGACTGGCGAGTTATGACCAGTGTTGATGTAGCGGTCGCGTGTGGGACGGAGCTCAATAAGCGAGGCGCGTCTGTCATCGGTCCCTGTCGCGTGTCTTCGCGGGGACCGTTTACGCGAGCAGTGATGCACTGCAAGTGGCTCAATGATATCGCACTAGATCCCAGGGCGGATATAAAAGATCCGACCGATCCTGAACGGGCGAGGGATGAAGGTCGAAGTATGAGGCGCCCGCTGACTCCGCGAGAGCAGTGCGGTCGCCTTCTGTCGGAGCTGGGACTCCGGCCGCCGTTAACACTGGCAGAGATTGTATCCGCAGTCGAACAGCGTGTGCAGCGAAGAATTCGGCTGGAACCCGAGCGTCTCCCGCTAGGCGGGCTGTTCGGCTGCACACATACTGAGGGCGATCTGGAGAGAATCCAGTATCAGGCCCTCGCACCGGTATCGCAACAGACCCTCATCATTCTCCATGAGTTAGTGCACTTACTTATGGGGCATCCGCGCAATGCCATTCCATTGGATATGACAGTGCTGGTGGAACATTTCACTGAGCTACGCGGCCTACTCCACCTGGTCGCACCTCAGGAGGGTAGTTTCCTGGAGTCTCCTGCTAGTGCGGTTATCAGACGCACTCGTCCAGGCCTGCTTGACGACTTTCGGGCTTTGCTCAACGAAGCGTTCGACAGCAGGAGTGCAAGCCCGCCCACTCTCGGAGGTGTTTCCGTTGCATTGTATGACGACTACAATGAGTGGCAGGCGGAAACCATGGCGACGATTATGCTGGAATGGATTGAAACGGGAAGCAAGAGACGGGCTGCAGGCAATCGCTCCAGGAGAATTCTTGAGAGCCTGGGAGAGCCGGAGCGATGATAGAGGGTGATGGGTTAGGGGCGCTAAGGAAGCTCATCGACTGTTGACAAAGTATCCGGTACTAGCTCATACTGATTTAGATGCGTATAGCGCGAGCTGCCGAGTACATGGGCATGTCGGTGGTGGGTGTTCGGAAGGCTGCCCGAGAGGGTCGGCTGCCGTGTCGAGTTTCAGCCTCTGGTCAGCGTTTGTTTGATCGTGCTGATCTTGGAGGCTTATTCAGGCTCCGTCAGGTAAGTGTGTAGAAGATGAGTCCGATGACTGCCGAGATTGTCGTTTTAAATGTGGCGTAGGGCCGCCGGTAGTCTGTGTGGAGAACTTTCCACGTTTTGATATGGGCGATGACTCGTTCGATGGTGGCGCGTGTGTGGTTGAGGCTCTTGTTGAATGTTTTTTGCCAGTCGAGAAGTTCCCGGCCGGGTGGTTTTTTGAACGGGGTGAGCATGCCGCGCCCGATGTATCCTTTATCGCCGATCGGGGGGTATGTGGCGAGGTGGTCGAGGGCGCCGGATTGGTCGAGGCAATATAGGTCGTGTCGGGAGCCTGGGGTCGGGTCGGAGATCCACGACAGCTGCCCTTCCAGGGTGGCTGCGACCTGGACGACGACGCCGGTGGTGCGATGCTTGCCCGACCACAGACCCGGCACCGCGGCCCATGACCAGCAGGGCAGCAAGGTTCCATCGATGATGTACTGCCGATCGGCACGAAGCTCCTCTGCCGTCGGAACGACACTCCGCAGCGCCTGTGCCAGCAACGGTGTCACCCCCGTGATCGCTCGACTAACCGTCGACTGCGACACCCCATAGGTTTCCGCCAACTCCCACTGCACACGATTCCCGCGCAGATACGCCAACGTGATCACCACCGACCAGAACAACCCCAGAACCGGCGGCCAAGACAAACGTGCCTCCGTCGCGTCCCGCTGATCCTGCTCATACACTATAGCGACAAGATCCTGAATTTCATCACGCCGGAAACCAGTGGTATAGTACATACTGCGGCAGCCCGTTCATCTCGGATTGATTCGGCAAACCAATATTCGCGATGGACGGGCTGTCGCCCAACCCGACACGCCGGGCTAGATCGTTATTTCACGGGGCCTGAATAAGCCTCTTGATATCTTCCTTGGGCGCGAACCGATTCAGCCGGAAGCGGCGGAGCGGGTTGAGGCGTTGTATTGCCGTGTTTCTGGTTCGACGGGTCAGGAGTCGTCGTTGGCGAACCAGGAATCGGTGTTGCGGGAGACGTCCAGGGGGACAGTATTCCGAGTGTATCGTGATCGCGCGTCCGGTTTGCGAGAAAATCGGAAGGGGTTGACTCGGCTACTTGATGACGCCGCTGCTGGGCGGTTCACGGTAGTTCGCGTAGTGTGGCGTGACCGACTGGCTCGGTTTGGTGTCGCCTATGAGGCTTATTCAGGGCCGCCTGGCGGGCTACCTCGCTGCGGTCCCGACCTGGAGAAACACCGCACTTCATGATCACCCTGAATAAGCCTCTATATTGAGCGGTATCTGGCGCAGGTCGGAGTTGCAGTTGAGACTGTTCATGCTCATGCGGACAAGTCGCTGCTTGAAGAGCTGATGGATGACTTCATGGCGTTACTTGCGTCCTTTTCTGGTCGGTTCTATCAGTTGCGGTCAAAGACGAATCAGAAACGACTGCTTGATGCCGCGCAGGCACGCCTGCAGGAGCAGGGACCTCCGACGTGACGGGTTGGCAGAAATCCAATGTATTGACGTCTTCAACGACATCTCGAGCTTCACGAGCAGTGTGTGAAGTGTCTGGTGCTGTCGTGTCGCGAGATGACTTGACGGAGCGGGTGCGTTGGCTGCTCGACATTGTGGAGGGCGCCGAACGCGATCTGCTCTCCGAGTTGTGGGTTCCGGAAACTTTTGACCGTATACATTCCGGTGTGGATGAGGGCGGCCGTCGATTGCCTGCGGCTGCAGCGGTAGTGGGGCAGCGTTGCGGATGGCGACCTCAGTTTCCGCAGGATATGTACGTTCCATCTCGTGTGATGCGGATCGTGACGGCACAGGTGATATCAACGTTGCGAACCTTGGCTTCTCGGGATGCCGCCATTGCAGCAGAGGTGTCTGGTGGTGCGTCAGACGGCACTGCGGGCCTCGGGGGTGCGTTCGCGAGGAATGTGCATAGGCAGATCGCTCGGTGGGTGCGCTTGCATCCCGGGGTCGATCCGGCAGGCTTGCGGATCACGACGCTCCAACCCGTTCCATCTGTCGCTCGCCGGGTCCGTCTCGGAGCCGTTGACGCCCAGCTGGCGACGCTTGTTACCAGTACGGCCACCGAGCTGACACTGCGGATCAAACTTCCTGTACGTCAACATCCAGATTCTCGGACCGATTGGCGTTGGGTTCAACTCGATATCCCGATTCCTCAACATTTACATCATCGGTCAATCACCGGATGGCATCTCCCCGAGGTGACCCTTGATCGGCGCGGGGCACTATTCCGTTTCGCTTTCGCTGAAACAGTGCCTCGGCCACCGACCGTTGCGGACGCAGCGTCTGCAGTCGGGGTTGATTGGTCACCTAAGGATATGGTCGTTGCGGCGACTGTAGTTCGTGACACTCAGAGCAACGCCATGTACAGCGATTTTCGCGGGCGCCGTTTCGATGACCATGGACTCTCCGTCAAGTTAGCTCGACTTCAGCGACAAGGACAGTTCCTCCGCCGTAAAATCGCTCGTCTTGAACAGCTTATTCCTCAAGCCTCGATACCCACGCGACAGCGCCTTGAGGGGAAGATGTCTGCGCTGCAGGCAGAAATGCTCTCCTGTGGGCAGAAACGGGCACGCATCAATCGAGATTTAGCTTATCTGGCCGCGCAGTATGTCACGGTAATCGCCCGAGCCTCCGGTGCATCGATCATTGCACTGGAAGATCTTGCCACTCTAGAGGCCCGAGGGTTGGGTAAAGATGTCAACAACACAGTAGCTCAATCAGCGCGTCGCGTCGCCGCAAACGCGATCGAACACATCGCGACCCGCGATGGTCTCACTGTCGTGGATGTCCCACCCCGAGGAACATCGGCAAATTGCCCAACATGTGGAGGCTTATTCAGGCTCCGTCAGGTAAGTGTGTAGAAGATGAGTCCGATGACTGCCGAGATTGTCGTTTTAAATGTGGCGTAGGGCCGCCGGTAGTCTGTGTGGAGAACTTTCCACGTTTTGATATGGGCGATGACTCGTTCGATGGTGGCGCGTGTGTGGTTGAGGCTCTTGTTGAATGTTTTTTGCCAGTCGAGAAGTTCCCGGCCGGGTGGTTTTTTGAACGGGGTGAGCATGCCGCGCCCGATGTATCCTTTATCGCCGATCGGGGGGTATGTGGCGAGGTGGTCGAGGGCGCCGGATTGGTCGAGGCAATATAGGTCGTGTCGGGAGCCTGGGGTCGGGTCGGAGATCCACGACAGCTGCCCTTCCAGGGTGGCTGCGACCTGGACGACGACGCCGGTGGTGCGATGCTTGCCCGACCACAGACCCGGCACCGCGGCCCATGACCAGCAGGGCAGCAAGGTTCCATCGATGATGTACTGCCGATCGGCACAAAGCTCCTCTGCCGTCGGAACGACACTCCGCAGCGCCTGTGCCAGCAACGGTGTCACCCCCGTGATCGCTCGACTAACCGTCGACTGCGACACCCCATAGGTTTCCGCCAACTCCCACTGCACACGATTCCCGCGCAGATACGCCAACGTGATCACCACCGACCAGAACAACCCCAGAACCGGCGGCCAAGACAAACATGCCTCCGTCGCGTCCCGCTGATCCTGCTCATACACTATAGCGACAAGATCCTGAATTTCATCACGCCGGAAACCAGTGGTATAGTACATACTGCGGCAGCCCGTTCATCTCGGATTGATTCGGCAAACCAATATTCGCGATGGACGGGCTGTCGCCCAACCCGACACGCCGGGCTAGATCGTTATTTCACGGGGCCTGAATAAGCCTCGTGATAACCTCGTTAGTCGACCAGGGGGATACCACAGCGCAGCATGCGCCACGTGCATGTTTACGGTCAATCGAGATGACGTCGGCGCGGTGAACACTGCGAAACGCGCATTAGCTGCCGAGCGGGTTACGCGGCGCCGAGGATCTCAGCGTCAACGGGTAACCCGGCAACAACACAGGCCAGTCATCCGGTGCCGGGATAAAACAACTCCCACTCCCAAGCGACGGCGACACCGCAGAGTTCGCCGCACTACACCAGCCACAACGCCGACGATCACCCGCGCTGAAGCGTCGCCGCGGGGCACGGACCAGAAGAAGCAAGTCACCCTGACCTGCCGAAACACCCGTGTGACTACCGATCACTCACACCGACAGACATCCACTCGGGTGTCCATAAGTGTCAGAGATCCGTAGACGCTACGACGTCGCCACCGGCGGCTCCTTCTACACCCACCCGCCCGAGTGGGTCCTGAGAAAGATCGTCACCAACCCGAACATGATGATCTTCGGCAAGCCCGGGCGGGGGAAGTCGTCGACGGTGTGTGCGTTCTGCCTGCGGATGATGCCGTTCGGCTTCAAAACGTTGATTTCCGGTGACCGGAAGGGCGAGTACACGCCGGTGCTGCGCGCACTCGGGATCGAACCGATCGCGCTCGGCCCCGGGTCACCGCGCCGCCTCAACGCCCTGGACCTCGGACCGCTACGTACGTACTGGCCGGCCTGGAGCACCGAGCGGCAACGCCGCGAACTCGACGTGATCCTCGGCCGCTGGAACCGGCTGCTGCTGTCGCTGGCCGCGGCCCAGGGCCACGTCCCGTCGGTGACCGACGAGTACGTCCTGCACGCGGTCCTGCGCCGCCTGCTCGGCGCCGATGACACCACCGACCAGCTCCGCCCGGTCACGATCCCGCAGGTCACCGGCCTGCTCGCCGACCCCGACACCGAGCTGTGGACCGGGACCCGGTTCGCTGACCGCACCGAGTTCACCACCGCGACCCGGGCGCTGACCGATGCCCTGTCGAACCTGGTCACCGGGCCGCTGGCCGGGCTATTCGACGCCGAGACGAACTTCGACCTCGACTGGGACTCCCCCATCCAGTCCATGGACCTGTCCCGCCTCGACCCGCTCGGGGACAAAGCGATGAACGTCGCCGCCCGCGCGGGTGCTGAACCCGGTCGCGGCCACCGATGCCTTCCTCGACCGCCTCATCGCGCTGTCCGGATGGGCGACCATGCCGCCCGGGACAGCGGCGCAGGCGGTGCAGCGCTCGGCGTTCCCCGACCGCTACGCCCCCCCAAGAGACCCCGGCCGCAGCCCTGGTCGACCAACTCTGGGTGGGTGCGGACAACCCGGTACCGCTACCAGGCGGCACCGACAGTTCCCGCGCCACGACCGCGCAGCTCGCTTCCACGGTCTACGTGTGCCCGGACTCCGGCGGCGCCGGACTCCCACCGGGCGGCGCTGGTGTCGTCGATGCGACGACGCTCCCGGACGGGTTCACCCCACCCGCCGATCCGGTCGCGCGGGCGGCGGTCGGCTACGCTCTGGCCCAACTCGGGAAACCGTACGTGTGGGGAGGGACAGGCCCGGACGGGTTCGACTGCTCCGGACTCATGCTCGCGAGCTGGGCCGCCGCCGGAGTCGCCCTCCCTGCGGGCACGGTCAGCCAGAAACACGCCGGGACTTCGGTGCGCATCGCCGACATCGCACCCGGAGACCTCGTGTTCATCCCCGGCTCACTCGGCAGCACGGGCAATCCTCGGCACAACGGCATGTATGTCGGCCACGGCCTGGTCGTCAACGCCTACGACACCACCCGAGGCGTCGTCCTGCAGCCACTCGCCGAGTGGGCCGAGCAGGTCACCCACATCCGCCGCGTCCACACACCGACGCCCGCTCCTGCGGGCCCACCGGCGCCTGCGGCTACTGCGGCAGGAGCGACGCCATGAGCGCGATCGCACTCGCGGCCACGCTGGGCCTCACCACAGGTGAGGCCGCCGCCGCGACCACGCTGATGAGCACGACGGCCACGGCCGTCACGGCGGCCCCACCCGAGCACCGTAACCACGACCAGGACGAAGACCCACCGCCGCAGGACGGCAGGCCACGGATGCCATCGATTCGTGTGACAGCGCCGCGGACGAGAGCACCGGCGGCGAGGCGGTCGCGGCGCCGGTGCGGGCGGCGTAGGCCCGGTGGAGCGGCACGATCCTGGGATAGGTGGTGCGGGCGGTGTCGATGGGCACCGGCTCGGCTACGGTCTGCACAGAAGAAAGGACTGCGGCGCCCCAGACTCGCAAAGTTGTGGGCGCCGCAGCCTCCGAGCACGTTTCCGCGCAAGGGAGCACTGTAGTCATGTCCCACCGAAGCGTCGAGCACCCCCTCGACCTCGACCTCGACCTCGACCTCGACCTCGACCTCGACCTCGACCTCGACCAGCTGTACACGCTGCCGGTGGTGGTTGCCCCGTTTGTGTCGGCTGGCCTGGCCGTCTTCGTCCTGACCGGTGGTGCCCGATGAGCGCGGCGGCGATGATCCGTCCGTCCGGGACCGGCTACAGCGGCGGCTACGCCGGCGCGGAACGGCCCGGTGAGGGTGATGTGTTGCGGGAGGGGCGTCGGTTCCCGTACACGACGGTCGGGGACTGGGTGGCGCTGTCCGGGGTGTCACCGCGGGCGATTCATGCCTATGTGCTGCTGCGGTCGTTTGTGAACACTCAGCGCGGGGATGAGCGGGCCTGGCCGGGGCAGCGGTTGCTCGCCCGCGGGCTCGGGGTGTCCAAGGCCCACACGGTGGGTGCGGCGATCGGCGAGCTCGTCAAGATCGGCGCGGTCGATGTCGAGACCGTCGCGACCGCGACCGGGCGCCGCAACATCTACACCGTCCACGAGGCCCCACCGCCCGGCTACACCGGCCTGGGCAGCACCCAGGAACTCGCCGCGCTCGTCGCCGCCGAAGACGCCGAAGCCACCGCGAAGGCCCTCGCCGCACGCCCCGCCGGCCCCCCGCCACCGGCACCCAAGCCCGGCCGCGCCTGCCCCGCCACGAACCGCGCCGCGGCCCGGCCGCAGCGCCGCACCACCGACGCCGTAAGCCACGGCACGACCCGATCCGGTCAAGAACCAGCAGGTCGCAGGGGGTATGCCGCAAAAACGGCAGATCCCCCAAATGGGGGACCCCCAGAGTCGTTAGCATTGGGGGGATATGCCGATTTTGCGGCATACCCATCTGCCGAAAAACCGGCACAGAACGACCTGAAGTTGAACGACCCGAAGGGGGGGAGGGCGCGAGCGCGCACGAACCGTCCGGCCACCGAGGTCGCTGAGCCCGTCCACGCCCCCCACCCCCAGAGCCCTCGACCAGAGCCACACCCCGCACCCGCTCCGGCCGCGCCCCCGGCGCAGCCCTCGATCGCGGCCCCGGCGGCCGGCGGCGACGAGGCATCGCTGGTGAGTGAGCTGGGCGCAGTGACTACGGCGCTGGCCCAGGTCGCCGCGCAGCTGGCCACCGCCCTAGCCGCGCACCCGACCGCCGCTCCGCTCCCGGCCCCGGCCCCGGTCGCGGCCCCGGCGGTCGCCGCGCTGCCCGCGATCGCTACCGCTCCCGACCCGGCCCGGCCCGACACCTGGAAATGCGCACGCCACCTCGCCGCCCCGGACCCTCAGGATCGGCCCTGTGGCTGCTGCGGAGCCGTCCGCAAACACCACGAGGCCCTCCGGGACCTTCAGGTCACCGAAGCCGCTCAGAAGCGCTCTGAGGCCGCGCAACGAGCCCGCGGCGAACGTGACGCCTGCCCCGACTGCGACGACTACGGCCACGTCCTCGATCCCGACACCGGTCAGGTCTATGACCACCCGCTGCGCTGCGAGCACACCGGACCCGCCACCGAGCGGATCGCCCGACACCGCCAGCACCTGCTCGCCCTCGCCGCCCAGACCGCCCAGGCCGAGGGCACTGTCCCGGGAGAGGCAGCCCGCGCCCAGATCCGCGCCCACCTCACCGCCCAGGCCACCCGCCGCACCGAGACTCACCACCACCACCCAGGCCGGGCGCTGCCGCCCACCCCGAAAGCATGGAGATGACCAGCACAAACCAGTCCTGAACTCGACGCCGGCCAGCGGGCGGTGCCCGGTGCACCGAAGACGGCGCCGTACCGAAAACGGTGCTGCCGCGCCGCTTCCGGTCCTCACCCGCCCCGGGGGCGGGCTGCGGTCCGGGTCGACTTGCCCACGGTCGGCGGCGGGCGACGCCGCAGCCCCCGGGACCTGCTCACACACCAACGTCACCTGTCGCGCACAGTGCACACATGAACACACCACGCAACGACCCGCCCTGCACGACGCCCTCACCCACGACCAGCCTGCCCGTCCTCGGGCCGCAGCTCAGATGCCCACGAAAACCGGTACGTCGGCCGCCACGTCATCCACGGCCCGGCCGGACCCCGGGCCGTGGCTCACCCTGGTGGTCCTCGGCCTGGTCATCGTCGCCGCCATGCTCACCATCACCGTGACCTGGAACTGACCTGGACCTGAGGTCTCCGCTACGTCGGGACCGGTCCGGGCGCCGCTGGTGCTGGTTATGCGGGCGTGCCGCTGCCCGGCAGCGGACGCACACTCGCCAGACCGGAACGAAAACGCACCGGTCGTTCCCCGGGCGCGGTGACACGCTCGGACGGAGGAAGGACACCGCGGGTGAGCAGGTTGCGCTTGGCCTTGGTCGCGGTCCGGTTCCCGCCGATCGCCGGTCCACCTCGGACAGCGACAGATCCTCACCGCGTTCCCC
>NZ_JAHLJC010000035.1:0-11561 GCF_020496255.1 Pseudonocardia sp. ICBG1142
CTGTGTGGAGAACTTTCCACGTTTTGATATGGGCGATGACTCGTTCGATGGTGGCGCGTGTGTGGTTGAGGCTCTTGTTGAATGTTTTTTGCCAGTCGAGAAGTTCCCGGCCGGGTGGTTTTTTGAACGGGGTGAGCATGCCGCGCCCGATGTATCCTTTATCGCCGATCGGGGGTATGTGGCGAGGTGGTCGAGGGCGCCGGATTGGTCGAGGCAATATAGGTCGTGTCGGGAGCCTGGGGTCGGGTCGGAGATCCACGACAGCTGCCCTTCCAGGGTGGCTGCGACCTGGACGACGACGCCGGTGGTGCGATGCTTGCCCGACCACAGACCCGGCACCGCGGCCCATGACCAGCAGGGCAGCAAGGTTCCATCGATGATGTACTGCCGATCGGCACAAAGCTCCTCTGCCGTCGGAACGACACTCCGCAGCGCCTGTGCCAGCAACGGTGTCACCCCCGTGATCGCTCGACTAACCGTCGACTGCGACACCCCATAGGTTTCCGCCAACTCCCACTGCACACGATTCCCGCGCAGATACGCCAACGTGATCACCACCGACCAGAACACCCCAGAACCGGCGGCCAAGACAAACATGCCTCCGTCGCGTCCCGCTGATCCTGCTCATACACTATAGCGACAAGATCCTGAATTTCATCACGCCGGAAACCAGTGGTATAGTACATACTGCGGCAGCCCGTTCATCTCGGATTGATTCGGCAAACCAATATTCGCGATGGACGGGCTGTCGCCCAACCCGACACGCCGGGCTAGATCGTTATTTCACGGGGCCTGAATAAGCCTCGTGATAACCTCGTTAGTCGACCAGGGGGATACCACAGCGCAGCATGCGCCACGTGCATGTTTACGGTCAATCGAGATGACGTCGGCGCGGTGAACACTGCGAAACGCGCATTAGCTGCCGAGCGGGTTACGCGGCGCCGAGGATCTCAGCGTCAACGGGTAACCCGGCAACAACACAGGCCAGTCATCCGGTGCCGGGATAAAACAACTCCCACTCCCAAGCGACGGCGACACCGCAGAGTTCGCCGCACTACACCAGCCACAACGCCGACGATCACCCGCGCTGAAGCGTCGCCGCGGGGCACGGACCAGAAGAAGCAAGTCACCCTGACCTGCCGAAACACCCGTGTGACTACCGATCACTCACACCGACAGACATCCACTCGGGTGTCCATAAGTGTCAGAGATCCGTAGACGCTACGACGTCGCCACCGGCGGCTCCTTCTACACCCACCCGCCCGAGTGGGTCCTGAGAAAGATCGTCACCAACCCGAACATGATGATCTTCGGCAAGCCCGGCGGGGGAAGTCGTCGACGGTGTGTGCGTTCTGCCTGCGGATGATGCCGTTCGGCTTCAAAACGTTGATTTCCGGTGACCGGAAGGGCGAGTACACGCCGGTGCTGCGCGCACTCGGGATCGAACCGATCGCGCTCGGCCCCGGGTCACCGCGCCGCCTCAACGCCCTGGACCTCGGACCGCTACGTACGTACTGGCCGGCCTGGAGCACCGAGCGGCAACGCCGCGAACTCGACGTGATCCTCGGCCGCTGGAACCGGCTGCTGCTGTCGCTGGCCGCGGCCCAGGGCCACGTCCCGTCGGTGACCGACGAGTACGTCCTGCACGCGGTCCTGCGCCGCCTGCTCGGCGCCGATGACACCACCGACCAGCTCCGCCCGGTCACGATCCCGCAGGTCACCGGCCTGCTCGCCGACCCCGACACCGAGCTGTGGACCGGGACCCGGTTCGCTGACCGCACCGAGTTCACCACCGCGACCCGGGCGCTGACCGATGCCCTGTCGAACCTGGTCACCGGGCCGCTGGCCGGGCTATTCGACGCCGAGACGAACTTCGACCTCGACTGGGACTCCCCCATCCAGTCCATGGACCTGTCCCGCCTCGACCCGCTCGGGGACAAAGCGATGAACGTCGCCGCCCGCGCGGGTGCTGAACCCGGTCGCGGCCACCGATGCCTTCCTCGACCGCCTCATCGCGCTGTCCGGATGGGCGACCATGCCGCCCGGGACAGCGGCGCAGGCGGTGCAGCGCTCGGCGTTCCCCGACCGCTACGCCCCCCAAGAGACCCCGGCCGCAGCCCTGGTCGACCAACTCTGGGTGGGTGCGGACAACCCGGTACCGCTACCAGGCGGCACCGACAGTTCCCGCGCCACGACCGCGCAGCTCGCTTCCACGGTCTACGTGTGCCCGGACTCCGGCGGCGCCGGACTCCCACCGGGCGGCGCTGGTGTCGTCGATGCGACGACGCTCCCGGACGGGTTCACCCCACCCGCCGATCCGGTCGCGCGGGCGGCGGTCGGCTACGCTCTGGCCCAACTCGGGAAACCGTACGTGTGGGGAGGGACAGGCCCGGACGGGTTCGACTGCTCCGGACTCATGCTCGCGAGCTGGGCCGCCGCCGGAGTCGCCCTCCCTGCGGGCACGGTCAGCCAGAAACACGCCGGGACTTCGGTGCGCATCGCCGACATCGCACCCGGAGACCTCGTGTTCATCCCCGGCTCACTCGGCAGCACGGGCAATCCTCGGCACAACGGCATGTATGTCGGCCACGGCCTGGTCGTCAACGCCTACGACACCACCCGAGGCGTCGTCCTGCAGCCACTCGCCGAGTGGGCCGAGCAGGTCACCCACATCCGCCGCGTCCACACACCGACGCCCGCTCCTGCGGGCCCACCGGCGCCTGCGGCTACTGCGGCAGGAGCGACGCCATGAGCGCGATCGCACTCGCGGCCACGCTGGGCCTCACCACAGGTGAGGCCGCCGCCGCGACCACGCTGATGAGCACGACGGCCACGGCCGTCACGGCGGCCCCACCCGAGCACCGTAACCACGACCAGGACGAAGACCCACCGCCGCAGGACGGCAGGCCACGGATGCCATCGATTCGTGTGACAGCGCCGCGGACGAGAGCACCGGCGGCGAGGCGGTCGCGGCGCCGGTGCGGGCGGCGTAGGCCCGGTGGAGCGGCACGATCCTGGGATAGGTGGTGCGGGCGGTGTCGATGGGCACCGGCTCGGCTACGGTCTGCACAGAAGAAAGGACTGCGGCGCCCCAGACTCGCAAAGTTGTGGGCGCCGCAGCCTCCGAGCACGTTTCCGCGCAAGGGAGCACTGTAGTCATGTCCCACCGAAGCGTCGAGCACCCCCTCGACCTCGACCTCGACCTCGACCTCGACCTCGACCTCGACCTCGACCTCGACCAGCTGTACACGCTGCCGGTGGTGGTTGCCCCGTTTGTGTCGGCTGGCCTGGCCGTCTTCGTCCTGACCGGTGGTGCCCGATGAGCGCGGCGGCGATGATCCGTCCGTCCGGGACCGGCTACAGCGGCGGCTACGCCGGCGCGGAACGGCCCGGTGAGGGTGATGTGTTGCGGGAGGGGCGTCGGTTCCCGTACACGACGGTCGGGGACTGGGTGGCGCTGTCCGGGGTGTCACCGCGGGCGATTCATGCCTATGTGCTGCTGCGGTCGTTTGTGAACACTCAGCGCGGGGATGAGCGGGCCTGGCCGGGGCAGCGGTTGCTCGCCCGCGGGCTCGGGGTGTCCAAGGCCCACACGGTGGGTGCGGCGATCGGCGAGCTCGTCAAGATCGGCGCGGTCGATGTCGAGACCGTCGCGACCGCGACCGGGCGCCGCAACATCTACACCGTCCACGAGGCCCCACCGCCCGGCTACACCGGCCTGGGCAGCACCCAGGAACTCGCCGCGCTCGTCGCCGCCGAAGACGCCGAAGCCACCGCGAAGGCCCTCGCCGCACGCCCCGCCGGCCCCCCGCCACCGGCACCCAAGCCCGGCCGCGCCTGCCCCGCCACGAACCGCGCCGCGGCCCGGCCGCAGCGCCGCACCACCGACGCCGTAAGCCACGGCACGACCCGATCCGGTCAAGAACCAGCAGGTCGCAGGGGGTATGCCGCAAAAACGGCAGATCCCCCAAATGGGGGACCCCCAGAGTCGTTAGCATTGGGGGGATATGCCGATTTTGCGGCATACCCATCTGCCGAAAAACCGGCACAGAACGACCTGAAGTTGAACGACCCGAAGGGGGGGAGGGCGCGAGCGCGCACGAACCGTCCGGCCACCGAGGTCGCTGAGCCCGTCCACGCCCCCCACCCCCAGAGCCCTCGACCAGAGCCACACCCCGCACCCGCTCCGGCCGCGCCCCCGGCGCAGCCCTCGATCGCGGCCCCGGCGGCCGGCGGCGACGAGGCATCGCTGGTGAGTGAGCTGGGCGCAGTGACTACGGCGCTGGCCCAGGTCGCCGCGCAGCTGGCCACCGCCCTAGCCGCGCACCCGACCGCCGCTCCGCTCCCGGCCCCGGCCCCGGTCGCGGCCCCGGCGGTCGCCGCGCTGCCCGCGATCGCTACCGCTCCCGACCCGGCCCGGCCCGACACCTGGAAATGCGCACGCCACCTCGCCGCCCCGGACCCTCAGGATCGGCCCTGTGGCTGCTGCGGAGCCGTCCGCAAACACCACGAGGCCCTCCGGGACCTTCAGGTCACCGAAGCCGCTCAGAAGCGCTCTGAGGCCGCGCAACGAGCCCGCGGCGAACGTGACGCCTGCCCCGACTGCGACGACTACGGCCACGTCCTCGATCCCGACACCGGTCAGGTCTATGACCACCCGCTGCGCTGCGAGCACACCGGACCCGCCACCGAGCGGATCGCCCGACACCGCCAGCACCTGCTCGCCCTCGCCGCCCAGACCGCCCAGGCCGAGGGCACTGTCCCGGGAGAGGCAGCCCGCGCCCAGATCCGCGCCCACCTCACCGCCCAGGCCACCCGCCGCACCGAGACTCACCACCACCACCCAGGCCGGGCGCTGCCGCCCACCCCGAAAGCATGGAGATGACCAGCACAAACCAGTCCTGAACTCGACGCCGGCCAGCGGGCGGTGCCCGGTGCACCGAAGACGGCGCCGTACCGAAAACGGTGCTGCCGCGCCGCTTCCGGTCCTCACCCGCCCCGGGGCGGGCTGCGGTCCGGTCGACTTGCCCACGGTCGGCGGCGGGCGACGCCGCAGCCCCCGGGACCTGCTCACACACCAACGTCACCTGTCGCGCACAGTGCACACATGAACACACCACGCAACGACCCGCCCTGCACGACGCCCTCACCCACGACCAGCCTGCCCGTCCTCGGGCCGCAGCTCAGATGCCCACGAAAACCGGTACGTCGGCCGCCACGTCATCCACGGCCCGGCCGGACCCCGGGCGTGGCTCACCCTGGTGGTCCTCGGCCTGGTCATCGTCGCCGCCATGCTCACCATCACCGTGACCTGGAACTGACCTGGACCTGAGGTCTCCGCTACGTCGGGACCGGTCCGGGCGCCGCTGGTGCTGGTTATGCGGGCGTGCCGCTGCCCGGCAGCGGACGCACACTCGCCAGACCGGAACGAAAACGCACCGGTCGTTCCCCGGGCGCGGTGACACGCTCGGACGGAGGAAGGACACCGCGGGTGAGCAGGTTGCGCTTGGCCTTGGTCGCGGTCCGGTTCCCGCCGATCAGCCGGTCCACCTCGGACAGCGACAGATCCTCACCGCGTTCCCACGCCTGGGCCAGCAGCGCCTCGGCCTGGCCCAGCTTCGTCGACCTCGACTCGGGCTCCACCGTTCCCGGCGGCTCCTCGCCGTCGGGCTTGTCAGCAGCCTCGATCACCGGGAACACCAGCGTCGCTGCACTGGCAGCGTCGGTCTCGGTCTCATGACCACTCGGAGTGGTGTCCGTGCCGGCCGACCCGGCTGGCGCGACCACATCGACGCCCGCGCCAGCCGGGTCGGCCGGCACGGACACCACTCCGAGTGGTCATGAGACCGAGACCGACGCTGCCAGTGCAGCGACGCTGGTGTTCCCGGTGATCGAGGCTGCTGACAAGCCCGACGGCGAGGAGCCGCCGGGAACGGTGGAGCCCGAGTCGAGGTCGACGAAGCTGGGCCAGGCCGAGGCGCTGCTGGCCCAGGCGTGGGAACGCGGTGAGGATCTGTCGCTGTCCGAGGTGGACCGGCTGATCGGCGGGAACCGGACCGCGACCAAGGCCAAGCGCAACCTGCTCACCCGCGGTGTCCTTCCTCCGTCCGAGCGTGTCACCGCGCCCGGGGAACGACCGGTGCGTTTTCGTTCCGGTCTGGCGAGTGTGCGTCCGCTGCCGGGCAGCGGCACGCCCGCATAACCAGCACCAGCGGCGCCCGGACCGGTCCCGACGTAGCGGAGACCTCAGGTCCAGGTCAGTTCCAGGTCACGGTGATGGTGAGCATGGCGGCGACGATGACCAGGCCGAGGACCACCAGGGTGAGCCACGGCCCGGGGTCCGGCCGGGCCGTGGATGACGTGGCGGCCGACGTACCGGTTTTCGTGGGCATCTGAGCTGCGGCCCGAGGACGGGCAGGCTGGTCGTGGGTGAGGGCGTCGTGCAGGGCGGGTCGTTGCGTGGTGTGTTCATGTGTGCACTGTGCGCGACAGGTGACGTTGGTGTGTGAGCAGGTCCCGGGGGCTGCGGCGTCGCCCGCCGCCGACCGTGGGCAAGTCGACCCGGACCGCAGCCCGCCCCCGGGGCGGGTGAGGACCGGAAGCGGCGCGGCAGCACCGTTTTCGGTACGGCGCCGTCTTCGGTGCACCGGGCACCGCCCGCTGGCCGGCGTCGAGTTCAGGACTGGTTTGTGCTGGTCATCTCCATGCTTTCGGGGTGGGCGGCAGCGCCCGGCCTGGGTGGTGGTGGTGAGTCTCGGTGCGGCGGGTGGCCTGGGCGGTGAGGTGGGCGCGGATCTGGGCGCGGGCTGCCTCTCCCGGGACAGTGCCCTCGGCCTGGGCGGTCTGGGCGGCGAGGGCGAGCAGGTGCTGGCGGTGTCGGGCGATCCGCTCGGTGGCGGGTCCGGTGTGCTCGCAGCGCAGCGGGTGGTCATAGACCTGACCGGTGTCGGGATCGAGGACGTGGCCGTAGTCGTCGCAGTCGGGGCAGGCGTCACGTTCGCCGCGGGCTCGTTGCGCGGCCTCAGAGCGCTTCTGAGCGGCTTCGGTGACCTGAAGGTCCCGGAGGGCCTCGTGGTGTTTGCGGACGGCTCCGCAGCAGCCACAGGGCCGATCCTGAGGGTCCGGGGCGGCGAGGTGGCGTGCGCATTTCCAGGTGTCGGGCCGGGCCGGGTCGGGAGCGGTAGCGATCGCGGGCAGCGCGGCGACCGCCGGGGCCGCGACCGGGGCCGGGGCCGGGAGCGGAGCGGCGGTCGGGTGCGCGGCTAGGGCGGTGGCCAGCTGCGCGGCGACCTGGGCCAGCGCCGTAGTCACTGCGCCCAGCTCACTCACCAGCGATGCCTCGTCGCCGCCGGCCGCCGGGGCCGCGATCGAGGGCTGCGCCGGGGGCGCGGCCGGAGCGGGTGCGGGGTGTGGCTCTGGTCGAGGGCTCTGGGGGTGGGGGGCGTGGACGGGCTCAGCGACCTCGGTGGCCGGACGGTTCGTGCGCGCTCGCGCCCTCCCCCCCTTCGGGTCGTTCAACTTCAGGTCGTTCTGTGCCGGTTTTTCGGCAGATGGGTATGCCGCAAAATCGGCATATCCCCCCAATGCTAACGACTCTGGGGGTCCCCATTTGGGGGATCTGCCGTTTTTGCGGCATACCCCCTGCGACCTGCTGGTTCTTGACCGGATCGGGTCGTGCCGTGGCTTACGGCGTCGGTGGTGCGGCGCTGCGGCCGGGCCGCGGCGCGGTTCGTGGCGGGGCAGGCGCGGCCGGGCTTGGGTGCCGGTGGCGGGGGGCCGGCGGGGCGTGCGGCGAGGGCCTTCGCGGTGGCTTCGGCGTCTTCGGCGGCGACGAGCGCGGCGAGTTCCTGGGTGCTGCCCAGGCCGGTGTAGCCGGGCGGTGGGGCCTCGTGGACGGTGTAGATGTTGCGGCGCCCGGTCGCGGTCGCGACGGTCTCGACATCGACCGCGCCGATCTTGACGAGCTCGCCGATCGCCGCACCCACCGTGTGGGCCTTGGACACCCCGAGCCCGCGGGCGAGCAACCGCTGCCCCGGCCAGGCCCGCTCATCCCCGCGCTGAGTGTTCACAAACGACCGCAGCAGCACATAGGCATGAATCGCCCGCGGTGACACCCCGGACAGCGCCACCCAGTCCCCGACCGTCGTGTACGGGAACCGACGCCCCTCCCGCAACACATCACCCTCACCGGGCCGTTCCGCGCCGGCGTAGCCGCCGCTGTAGCCGGTCCCGGACGGACGGATCATCGCCGCCGCGCTCATCGGGCACCACCGGTCAGGACGAAGACGGCCAGGCCAGCCGACACAAACGGGGCAACCACCACCGGCAGCGTGTACAGCTGGTCGAGGTCGAGGTCGAGGTCGAGGTCGAGGTCGAGGTCGAGGTCGAGGTCGAGGGGGTGCTCGACGCTTCGGTGGGACATGACTACAGTGCTCCCTTGCGCGGAAACGTGCTCGGAGGCTGCGGCGCCCACAACTTTGCGAGTCTGGGGCGCCGCAGTCCTTTCTTCTGTGCAGACCGTAGCCGAGCCGGTGCCCATCGACACCGCCCGCACCACCTATCCCAGGATCGTGCCGCTCCACCGGGCCTACGCCGCCCGCACCGGCGCCGCGACCGCCTCGCCGCCGGTGCTCTCGTCCGCGGCGCTGTCACACGAATCGATGGCATCCGTGGCCTGCCGTCCTGCGGCGGTGGGTCTTCGTCCTGGTCGTGGTTACGGTGCTCGGGTGGGGCCGCCGTGACGGCCGTGGCCGTCGTGCTCATCAGCGTGGTCGCGGCGGCGGCCTCACCTGTGGTGAGGCCCAGCGTGGCCGCGAGTGCGATCGCGCTCATGGCGTCGCTCCTGCCGCAGTAGCCGCAGGCGCCGGTGGGCCCGCAGGAGCGGGCGTCGGTGTGTGGACGCGGCGGATGTGGGTGACCTGCTCGGCCCACTCGGCGAGTGGCTGCAGGACGACGCCTCGGGTGGTGTCGTAGGCGTTGACGACCAGGCCGTGGCCGACATACATGCCGTTGTGCCGAGGATTGCCCGTGCTGCCGAGTGAGCCGGGGATGAACACGAGGTCTCCGGGTGCGATGTCGGCGATGCGCACCGAAGTCCCGGCGTGTTTCTGGCTGACCGTGCCCGCAGGGAGGGCGACTCCGGCGGCGGCCCAGCTCGCGAGCATGAGTCCGGAGCAGTCGAACCCGTCCGGGCCTGTCCCTCCCCACACGTACGGTTTCCCGAGTTGGGCCAGAGCGTAGCCGACCGCCGCCCGCGCGACCGGATCGGCGGGTGGGGTGAACCCGTCCGGGAGCGTCGTCGCATCGACGACACCAGCGCCGCCCGGTGGGAGTCCGGCGCCGCCGGAGTCCGGGCACACGTAGACCGTGGAAGCGAGCTGCGCGGTCGTGGCGCGGGAACTGTCGGTGCCGCCTGGTAGCGGTACCGGGTTGTCCGCACCCACCCAGAGTTGGTCGACCAGGGCTGCGGCCGGGGTCTCTTGGGGGGCGTAGCGGTCGGGGAACGCCGAGCGCTGCACCGCCTGCGCCGCTGTCCCGGGCGGCATGGTCGCCCATCCGGACAGCGCGATGAGGCGGTCGAGGAAGGCATCGGTGGCCGCGACCGGGTTCAGCACCCGCGCGGGCGGCGACGTTCATCGCTTTGTCCCCGAGCGGGTCGAGGCGGGACAGGTCCATGGACTGGATGGGGGAGTCCCAGTCGAGGTCGAAGTTCGTCTCGGCGTCGAATAGCCCGGCCAGCGGCCCGGTGACCAGGTTCGACAGGGCATCGGTCAGCGCCCGGGTCGCGGTGGTGAACTCGGTGCGGTCAGCGAACCGGGTCCCGGTCCACAGCTCGGTGTCGGGGTCGGCGAGCAGGCCGGTGACCTGCGGGATCGTGACCGGGCGGAGCTGGTCGGTGGTGTCATCGGCGCCGAGCAGGCGGCGCAGGACCGCGTGCAGGACGTACTCGTCGGTCACCGACGGGACGTGGCCCTGGGCCGCGGCCAGCGACAGCAGCAGCCGGTTCCAGCGGCCGAGGATCACGTCGAGTTCGCGGCGTTGCCGCTCGGTGCTCCAGGCCGGCCAGTACGTACGTAGCGGTCCGAGGTCCAGGGCGTTGAGGCGGCGCGGTGACCCGGGGCCGAGCGCGATCGGTTCGATCCCGAGTGCGCGCAGCACCGGCGTGTACTCGCCCTTCCGGTCACCGGAAATCAACGTTTTGAAGCCGAACGGCATCATCCGCAGGCAGAACGCACACACCGTCGACGACTTCCCCCGCCCGGGCTTGCCGAAGATCATCATGTTCGGGTTGGTGACGATCTTTCTCAGGACCCACTCGGGCGGGTGGGTGTAGAAGGAGCCGCCGGTGGCGACGTCGTAGCGTCTACGGATCTCTGACACTTATGGACACCCGAGTGGATGTCTGTCGGTGTGAGTGATCGGTAGTCACACGGGTGTTTCGGCAGGTCAGGGTGACTTGCTTCTTCTGGTCCGTGCCCCGCGGCGACGCTTCAGCGCGGGTGATCGTCGGCGTTGTGGCTGGTGTAGTGCGGCGAACTCTGCGGTGTCGCCGTCGCTTGGGAGTGGGAGTTGTTTTATCCCGGCACCGGATGACTGGCCTGTGTTGTTGCCGGGTTACCCGTTGACGCTGAGATCCTCGGCGCCGCGTAACCCGCTCGGCAGCTAATGCGCGTTTCGCAGTGTTCACCGCGCCGACGTCATCTCGATTGACCGTAAACATGCACGTGGCGCATGCTGCGCTGTGGTATCCCCCTGGTCGACTAACGAGGTTATCACGAGGCTTATTCAGGCCCGTGAAATAACGATCTAGCCCGGCGTGTCGGGTTGGCGACAGCCCGTCCATCGCGAATATTGGTTTGCCGAATCAATCCGAGATGAACGGGCTGCCGCAGTATGTACTATACCACTGGTTTCCGGCGTGATGAAATTCAGGATCTTGTCGCTATAGTGTATGAGCAGGATCAGCGGGACGCGACGGAGGCATGTTTGTCTTGGCCGCCGGTTCTGGGGTTGTTCTGGTCGGTGGTGATCACGTTGGCGTATCTGCGCGGGAATCGTGTGCAGTGGGAGTTGGCGGAAACCTATGGGGTGTCGCAGTCGACGGTTAGTCGAGCGATCACGGGGGTGACACCGTTGCTGGCACAGGCGCTGCGGAGTGTCGTTCCGACGGCAGAGGAGCTTTGTGCCGATCGGCAGTACATCATCGATGGAACCTTGCTGCCCTGCTGGTCATGGGCCGCGGTGCCGGTCTGTGGTCGGGCAAGCATCGCACCACCGGCGTCGTCGTCCAGGTCGCAGCCACCCTGGAAGGGCAGCTGTCGTGGATCTCCGACCCGACCCCAGGCTCCCGACACGACCTATATTGCCTCGACCAATCCGGCGCCCTCGACCACCTCGCCACATACCCCCCGATCGGCGATAAAGGATACATCGGGCGCGGCATGCTCACCCCGTTCAAAAACCACCACGGCCGGAACTTCTCGACTGGCAAAAAACATTCAACAAGAGCCTCAACCACACACGCGCCACCATCGAACGAGTCATCGCCCATATCAAAAAGT
>NZ_JAHLJC010000036.1:0-42573 GCF_020496255.1 Pseudonocardia sp. ICBG1142
AACCACGGCCCCTTCCGAGGGCACGGTTTCCGCCCCCAGGGCGCCATCACGGCATACGAGCGAATATATCCTATTCAAGCCCGGGCGTTCGCCGACGATGACGCGGCTGCGCCACGCGAATGCCCGATCTTCGTCCCCATCCGCCATGCCCCCAGGTAAGCGGGGAAGACGCGTCCCGCTCAGGCCGGAGTGGACGGCGGGTCAGCTCCTGGATAATGCCCGCAAACCCTTGACCGATAGTTGTTTCAGGGTTATTCGACTGGACTCTCTCTGGATTGAGGCAGATCCCGACAGATTGATGTGCGAAGTCGCCGTCAGCGTGGCCAAAAAGAGCGAGCGATGGCATCTCGATCTGGGGTCACCGTTCGAGTACTGGGACATGTCCGCCGCGACGGCCGGATTCATCATCCGAGCAAATATTGAGGAATGGTGGGACGCCGCCGACACTTCTCCCGACTTCCTGCATGCGCGGCGCGTAAAATAATTTTCCGAGGCGCGAAGATTCTTTGTCGTGAAGATTTCGGCTGTGGTCTGTGAACGTCACCTGAGTTGCTTCAGAGCCTCGTTGATGGCGGGGAGGTCGACGTGGTGGGGGTCGTACTGGTCGGATCCCCACCATGCGATGCGGTCGGTGTGTTCGGGGTGGTCGGGGTCGGCGAGTGCGTCGAGGAATTCGGCGTAGCCGGGTGTTCCACCGACGTCTTCGGGTGGGCAGGCACCGTGGCCGTCGATGCAGCGCGGGTAGCGCACTCCGGGGTCAGCGGTGGTGAGAGCGGTGACGATCAGGGTGTGGTGCCAGTTGTCGCCGAAGTCGTAGACGTAGTCGGCTTCCTGCCCGGGGGTGAGCACGCGGGCCAGTGTGGTGTCGGCTTCGTCGAGGGTGCGGGCGCCGAGGTCCCAGATGGGGTCCCAGTCCGGGTCCGGGATGCCGTAGCAGTTCTGGTTGATGGTGAACTTGTGCAGGTGGGAGTTCTCCCAGCCCATTGCTTCCTGGATGACCTCGTGCAGGTACGCGAGGGTGACCTCGCCGGGGATCTCGATGGTCCGGTGGACGGCGGGGTCGACCTCGAGTAGCGCGATCTCGATCCGGAAGATCGCTGCTGTCCCTGACCCCGCTGGCGCCGCTGTCGGCTGCGGCGCTGACCCTGTCGTGGGCGCTGCTGCTGAGGTTGTGGTGCCGGTGTGTGCCATGGCGGCGATGCTCCCACCGTTGGCCATGACGTCGCCTGGCCCGGGGACGCTGCAGGGTCCCCGGCCTGTTCCGGTTCTACTGTTCGGGGCGGGCGTCGTGGATGAGGTCGGTGGCGTAGTCCTCCCGGCGGATGCGCTGGTCTTGATACAGCAGGGCGGTGGCGCCGATGCTGTAGCTGCAGCTGATCCCGAACACCACGGCCAGGACAGCACCGACGCCGAGGATCGCGATCCAGAGTGGGGCGGCGAATCCGATCGCGATGGCGGCGGCGAGGGCGGGCAGGGTGATCAGGGTGGTTGTGATCAGGAGGATCACGCTGATCGCGACCAGGACGGCGAAGCAGCGCCACCAGGATCGGTGGACCAGGTCGAGGGAACGGCGCAGGGCAGCGCCGGCGGTGAGTCCTTCGACGACCGCGGCGGCGGGGGCGAAGGCGAGCAGGACCGAGACGTAGATCAGTAGCAGGGCCGCGGCCAGGGTCAGGATCCCGGCGAGAGCGCCGATGGTGTCCGAGGCGGCGGGGGTGTCGGTGGTGTCGGGGGTGTTCCAGAACGGGGCTGCGGCGGCGGTCTGGATCGCGGTCGGGATGAGGCTGATCAGGGTGAGGACCGCCCACACCCCGTAGAGGGCCCGCAGGTGGGGGCGTGCTGCCGTCCAGGCCTGGGACAGCGACACACGGGGGTGTCCGAGGACGGCGGGGCGCAGGGTGGACAGCGCCATGGCCGCCGCGGGTGGGGCCAGGATGAAGTAGAGCGCGAGCAGCACGAGGCTGAACAGCAGGTCCTGCGGTGAGGATGCTGCTGCGGCGGCCTGCGCGGCGGCTTCTGCCGCGGCCGGGTCCGTCGCCTGCGCGGCTACGGCTGCGGCGTCGTCGATGGCGGTGGCCGGGTCGAACAACCACCACCCGGCCAGCCCGCCGCCGCCGACCAGGACCAGTGCTGCGAGCAGGGGCGGGACCAGCACCGCGGCCGGGTTCGCCCGGACGAACCGGGCTGCGGCGGCGGCGATCTGATACCACCGCAACGCCTGCAACGCCATGATCCCGGGCCGCGGCGCCGCCCCATTCGGCCCTGTCGGAATTCCGTCACTCATTGATTTTCCCCTTTTGTCTTGCAGCTACAGCAGATCAAGGTGCACCGGTCGGCGACCATGCGCTCTTCTTGGGAAGACCTCAGCGCGTTTCGTGAACCGGCTCGCGCTGGATTCCGTGTTGTTTATTTGATGTCATCTTCAGTGATTTTCGAGGGGTCTTCGTCGCGCAGGTAGGCGGCGCGGCGGGCGGCGAGAAGCTCTTCGCTCGGTCCAGGCTGCCACGGTTTCAGCCAGGCCAGGTTGATAGCTCGATCGATGAGGCTTATTCAGGGCCGCCTGGCGGGCTACCTCGCTGCGGTCCCGACCTGGAGAAACACCGCACTTCATGATCACCCTGAATAAGCCTCGATGAGCACTGTACTGGCCGCGTATGCAACGAGGAAAGGTGGCGTAATCCCGAACGCGGCACCTGCTGCGAGCGCGGCAGCGAATGATAGGAACCCATACAATAACTGCCAGTAGTGCCACGGACGATTCAGCGGCTTCAGTGGGATGAAATTTTGGCAGGCGAATGCGGCCGTCACGATCAGGTAGGCGAATAAAGCTGTGCCGAGTACTCGGAGGACTTGGCCGCTGGAAGTGGGGAGGAATCCTGCCCAGTGCGATCCTAGGCCCGCGATGAGCCCTCCGGCGAGCACTGGTAGCCCAGCGTAGAACGAGGCTTATTCAGGGCCGCCTGGCGGGCTACCTCGCTGCGGTCCCGACCTGGAGAAACACCGCACTTCATGATCACCCTGAATAAGCCTCAACGAGCACGATCGAGGGAGGCTTATTCAGGCCCCGTGAAATAACGATCTAGCCCGGCGTGTCGGGTTGGGCGACAGCCCGTCCATCGCGAATATTGGTTTGCCGAATCAATCCGAGATGAACGGGCTGCCGCAGTATGTACTATACCACTGGTTTCCGGCGTGATGAAATTCAGGATCTTGTCGCTATAGTGTATGAGCAGGATCAGCGGGACGCGACGGAGGCACGTTTGTCTTGGCCGCCGGTTCTGGGGTTGTTCTGGTCGGTGGTGATCACGTTGGCGTATCTGCGCGGGAATCGTGTGCAGTGGGAGTTGGCGGAAACCTATGGGGTGTCGCAGTCGACGGTTAGTCGAGCGATCACGGGGGTGACACCGTTGCTGGCACAGGCGCTGCGGAGTGTCGTTCCGACGGCAGAGGAGCTTCGTGCCGATCGGCAGTACATCATCGATGGAACCTTGCTGCCCTGCTGGTCATGGGCCGCGGTGCCGGGTCTGTGGTCGGGCAAGCATCGCACCACCGGCGTCGTCGTCCAGGTCGCAGCCACCCTGGAAGGGCAGCTGTCGTGGATCTCCGACCCGACCCCAGGCTCCCGACACGACCTATATTGCCTCGACCAATCCGGCGCCCTCGACCACCTCGCCACATACCCCCGATCGGCGATAAAGGATACATCGGGCGCGGCATGCTCACCCCGTTCAAAAAACCACCCGGCCGGGAACTTCTCGACTGGCAAAAAACATTCAACAAGAGCCTCAACCACACACGCGCCACCATCGAACGAGTCATCGCCCATATCAAAACGTGGAAAGTTCTCCACGCAGACTACCGGCGGCCCTACGCCACATTTAAAACGACAATCTCGGCAGTCATCGGACTCATCTTCTACACACTTACCTGACGGAGCCTGAATAAGCCTCGGAGGTCGATCGGATGATCGGTGGGAACCGGACTGCGGCCAAGGCCAAGCGCAGCCTGCGTGACCGCGGCCTGTTCCCGCCCGCTGAACGGGGCTTCCCCACGCAGCGGGCCGGTACTCCTGATGCTGCGGCTGCTGGCTCTGGTCGGGTGGGTCCGCGGATGGTCCCGGCCTGATCGAGCCCGTCGGTTCTGCAACGGCGTCAGGTCCAGGTCACGGTGACGACGAGCATGACGGCGACGATGACCAGGCCGAGGATCATGAGTGTGAGCCACGGCCCGGTGTCTGGCGGGCGCGCCGCGTCCGGCCGCGTGGCTGTCGGAGCGTCGGCTGTCGGTGGTGCTGTCGACAGTGCCGGGCGGGCGGCAGTGGGTGTGGTCTCGTCCTCGACGGTGGCGAGGGCCCGGAGCTGCCGGCGCGCGGGTCGGTGGTCGTGGGTGAGAGCGTCGTGGAGGGCGGCGCGGTTGAGCACGACGGTGTCGGCGTCAGCCGCCGCCGCGGTGTCGGCGGCGCGGTCGGGGCCGGCCATCCAGGTGGGCCAGGACAGCCGGTCGTTCTGGGCGGCGGGGTCGTTGCGTGGCGTGTTCATGAGTGCACTGTGCGCGACCGGCTCAGGAATGCGCTAGTGGTGTCGCTGGTTGTCACCGGCACGTGATCTCGGGTCGAGTCGGTGGTCATCTCCATGCTTTCGGTGTGGGCGGCAGCGGTCGGCCTGAGCAGTCGGGGTGCCAATCCGCGCCGCTGATCGACATGCTCAAGGAGGCGGTGCTGCGCACCGGCTGCCTGTCGGCGGTGACCTCGGTCGCCGACCGCGGCACCTTGCCCGAGCACGTGCTGGCCGAGCGGTTGCTGCTGGCCATCTACGGGTACGGCACCAACACCGGCATCCGTGCGGTCGCCGGCGGCGAGCACGGGCATTCCGAGGACGAGATTCGCTACGCCCGGCGCCGCTACCTGAGCACCGAGGCCGCGCGGCAGACCGTGATCGACCGCCGCACGGCACTGGCCGACATCACTGCCGTCCCTGAGTGCACGTTCCCGGACCCGGCCGGATGTAACGCAACCCGGCGCCCGGCACCGGACCCGCGGGCGAGTCATCCGCCAACCCGCGACCGGCCGACGTCGCACCTACTGCTGCACCACGTGCCGTGTCCGGGCGCACCGCCATGCCCGTGGCACCGGCCAGGCCGGGACGGTGGCGTGATGGAACTGGGCTACGCCCGCGTCTCGACCACGCACCAGGACCTCGAACGGCAGCTCGACGCCCTGGGCCGCCACGGCATACCCGACGAGCGGATCTACACCGACAAGAAGACCGGCGCCACCATCGACCGGGCCGGCTTCACCGAGCTGCGCCGATACGCTCGCTCCGGCGACACGATCATCGCGACCAACCTCGACCGACTCGGCCGCAATCTGCGCGAATGCCTCAACGTTGTGCACGAGCTGCGCGAGCAGGGCATCGGGATCAAGACCCTGAAGGACCCGATCCCGATCGACACCACCGACGACTCGCCGATGGCCGAACTCGCCGGCGCGCTACTGGCGCTGTTCGCGCACATGGAACGAGTGTTCATGCGCGAACGCGCCGCCCACGCCCGCGAGGCCACCGCAGCCACGGGCAAACTGCCCGGCCGACCCCGCAAACTCGACCCCAACCAGCTCGCCGCGGCCCAGGCCGCCCTCGACGCCGGCCAGACCGTCGACCAGATCGCAGCCGCGTTCGGCGTCAGCCGCGCCACCCTCTACCGCAACCTCACCGAAAATAAACCCGCTGACCAGCAATGATCGACTCGGTTGTGGCTGGTGACAACTCCCTTACCGGCGCCCCGAGTTGGTCGGGGTCAACCCGTGCGGCGTGGACAACACCCGGTAGTTCACCCGGGCTTCGACGCACACGATCCGCGACCACAACTCGGTACGGCTCATCTCCAGCGAGAAGATCACCATCGGCTGGCCTTCCCCGAACGCGGCCCGGCGGGCCGCGTCCACCGCGACCGGCGGCCTGCAAGCCCACACCGGGCTTGATCAAGAAGGTAACGGGGGGGGGATCTTGTGGTCGGTGAACGATGTACCTCTTCCGATCTTCACGGTTCATGAGCCACCCTGGCTGTCGATGCCGCCCGGTCGAGGGCGCGAGCTTGAGAGAGGAAGAGCAAATCATGTTGACGGTGACCCAGGCTATCTTTTCCGGTCGGGCCGACCCTACCGGCGAGATCACGGATCCGAAGGACATTGAAAAGGTCCTTGCGGAGGTGGCACGCAACCGGGACGCTATCACTACATCGATCGAGAAACGGCGCCCGGACCGCACCATGCTCATGGTCACGACCGGTGACATTGATAGAACGCACGGTCTCCCTGGCGAATTCTACGTCGATGACGGTCACGCACTCGATGATGGCGCCAGCCGCCGCCTCGCAAGCTATATTCTTGACACTGTCGAACTAGAAGTTCCGACGAGTCAAAAGAACGTGGCAGCCCGAGACGTGGTCTCATACTCGACTGCAGACATCGCACTACGCGACGATACCGGGCCATACCCGCGCAGCAGTCCCGTCGGGCAGGGTCGAGGGACCGTGCAATACGGGCGATACAATCCCGCGTGGTGGAATGAGTATATCAAAGGGAACAATTGTTACGCGTATGCGTGCAATGTGCGCACCCACGGTCAGGGTCAACTCGCCTGGCCACATCCAGGATTCTGTACGACGCAGAAGATTCCCACAAGTGATGCGGAGTTCCTCGCTGGCCTCGACAGCGACGGGGTCATCAAGATCTCCGACACCATGGAACCCGTCCACGGAACAGTCGACGACCCGGCGTGGCTGGTGGGACTGTGCTCCGGAATCCCATACAACGCCAATGGGAAGTGGGACTACCACTTCTACAGGAAGGTGTGGTCTGAAGACGATCAGCAGTACTACTGGGCAGGCAAACCCAACGCCTATCCCGTTGAGTTTATCCGTGATGTCGACCATGCAGTGGAAGAAGACGCGAAGAAACACGGCTACAAATGGCAAGGGTACGGAGTTATTCACGATATCACCGTCTGTGCCGAATCCGTAACCTGACCTCGACTCACAAATGAGCCTTTCCCAACCTGTTTGTGCTAGTCAAGGCTGCGAGGTGCAGGGGCTGGGATGAGATAGGTGGGGCTCCTGGTAGACGGATGGGTGTCGAACAACCGTCTACCAGGAGCCCCGCGATTATCCCGGGATGTCGATGTAGAGCGGCGCCGCGGAGATCTCCGACATCCGGCCGGCGCGCATGTCGGCCAGCCGGATCCGGGCCTCCGCCGACAGCAGACGCATGACGATCTCGGACTTGCTCATCTCCAGCGAGAAGAACGCGCTGGTCATGCTGTTCTTGATGGAGCAGGTGCGGGTGAAGTCCAGACCCAGGGTCGACTTGCCCAGACCCGGCCTCGCGGCGACGACGACCATCTGCCCGGGGTGCAGACCGTTGGTGACCTGGTCGAGGTCGGCGATCGCGTCCTTGCTCAGCAACATCCCGCCGAGCACCGGCTGCTCCGCGGTGAGGTCCTGCGGCGGCTGACGATCGAACGTCTCGGATGCCGGGGTCGCGCCCGGGGTCGGGAGCCGCCGAATCCCAGTATCAGCGAGAGCGTGAAGTTGATCCAGCGGCCTTTGATGAGAAAGCGGCCGGGTGGGCGAGTGTCGTCATCGGCCATGGCTGTCAGATGTTGCTGCACTTGGCGATGACGTCATCGATTCCGATGATTTTCTGCAGGATTGTGACGGCCTCCTCGCCCAGCTCTGACAAGCTCGGATTGCTCTGTGTTGTTTTAATGGCAACCGCCAAGGACCCGTAGAGCTTCTTGGCATTCCGAATGATTTTCACGATCTTCGCTGCGGGGATCCCGGTGGTGATGATGAACTCGCCCAGTGCGGCGATACAGGCGGCGACCCCGACGGGGTTGAGGCGGTCGTGGGATGTGTTCCGCTGGAGGGCGTCGCGGACGGCGTGTGGGTTGTCGCGCTGGTCGGCGAGTAGAGAGGCCAGGGCGCGTTCCAGCTCGGTCGCGATCCGTTCCAGGGCGCGGGCGATCTCTTCATCGCTGTGGCTGGAGGGGAGCGCAGCGCGAAGAGGTGTCGCTGACGTGTCGATGGAAGTGGGCGACGACGTGTGCTGTACGGGTGCGGCGGCGAATCCGGTGGTCGTGCTCATCGGGATCGCCGCGGCGAGTATGACGGTGATGGTGCGTTGTGCGTACGTCGTCGTGCTCACGCTCCGTAGTACAGCACGATGCGAATTGTCCGATCAAGATCAGATGCGTATCGCACACGCGTGGCTACGAAGCGTGTAATTCCGGGCAAGTATTGCCCGAAATTGCCTTTATATGAGTTTCCGTCTGCTTAAGGGTGCTGTCGTGGGGTGTGGGTGCTCTGTCGTTTCCGTACGAATCGGGCCGGTCGTGTCGTAGCGGGTTGTGTCGGGTCGTCGGTGGTCCTGGTGTTGGTCCCGATATCGGCGGTGAGGATGGTGTCGATGTAGTCGTCGTCGGCTGCGGTGCTGGCTCCGCGGGACGCGAGCAGTGCTTCGCGGTCGAGGGCGTTGGTCGGGTCGAGTTGGTGGATGTCGAACGGTGTCGGCGGCACCTGCTCGTCGACCGTGCTTTCGTCCACTGTGCTTTCGGCGTCAGCGACGTCTCCAACAGCGACGTCTTCGGTGGTGGTGTCGTGTCGTCGGCGGAAGGTGATGCTGCGGTCGAGGATGGAGCGTAGGTAGATCGCGGGTGCCCGCGCGGTCTGGACGCGGTGGGTGGGGATCCGGGCGAGTTCGGTGGTCAGATGGTCGGTGGTGGTGTCGTCGTGGTGCCAGGTGTGGAGTTGGCGGGCGAGGCCGGGCCAGTGCCGACATCCGGTGACCGCTGCGGTGGTGCCGTCGTCGAGGTGGCGGTGCAGAAGCTGCGCGGCAGCGGGGAGGTCGGTCCCGCGGCGCGGCACCGCCTGTCCGGTCGCGCCGGGTGCGGCGCTCGGCCGCTGCGCGCCGGGGGCCAGGGTGTCGAGCGCGGCGATCAGGTCGGCGCGGGGATGGGCGCGGTCGAGCCGGTCGGGGTCGACCGCAGCGAGGACGTCGGCGGGGCGGTAGCCGTGTTCGTCGAAGGCCCGGAGCCGGCGGTGCAGATCCTCAAGGGATCGGTTGTCCGGGTTCGAGCTGTCCGGGTCAGTGCTGTCGGTGTCGGTGTGGAGGACGGTGGTGGCGAGGTCGGGGTGGTCGGGCCAGGCGGTGTGCAGGGCGTGGCGGACGTTCTCGGTGAACTGGGTGTCGGTGGTGCGGAGTTGGGTGCGGGCGTGGTCGGCGCGGAGGCAGCCGTAGACGCCGAGGGCGCGGAGTTGGAGCAGGGTGCGGTGCTGGTCGTGGGTGACCTCGTTACGCAGGGCGGTGGCGAGGTCGCGGTCGGGGACGACGACGAACACCGACAGTTCTGTGTCCCCGCGCCGGCCGTGGGCCCACAGTCCCCAGCGGCCCTGGCCGCCGGAGGGGGCGTGCTCGGGGATGGGGCCGATGGTGGTGTGGACGGTCCACCTGAACTGCGGTTCCGGGCTGGTCAGCTCCTCGAACCCGGCCGTGGCGTCGGTGTCGGTGGTGGCGGCGTGGCGGAAGGCGGTCTCGTCGGCGGCGGCCATCGCTGCGACGCGCGGGTCGAGATCGGCCGCGTACTGGGCGCCCCGGCGTCGGGCGGCGTGCTGGTCGCTGAACGCGGCCCGTCCTCGGTCGAGGCGGTGCTGGCGCAGGGTGGTCGCGATGGTCAACGCGAGCCGTACCCAGGCCTGGGACTGCTCACGGCCGAGCCCGAGGGCCGGGACCTCACCGACCGGCGTGCTCGTCGCTGTTGTCATCGCTATGGCTCTTTCTCCTCGGAGGGTTCGGGTTCGTCGGGGTGTCGGTCTTGGCCGAGGTAGCCGACGGTGGGGTCGCCCCGGTCGGGTGGGCGGTGTCGGCCGCCGGGGCAGGCGGAGAAGGGTCCGTGGTCGCTCATCAGGACTTCGAGGGTGTGGTCGAGGTGTTCGTAGTAGGTGACCAGGGCGGTGCCGGTGCCGGTCTCGGGGTCGGTGGCCTCGACCCAGGCCCGGTAGAGGGCGGCGAAGCGGGCGTGGGCTTCGCGGTGGTGCCACCAGGAGCGACACCACCGGATCCGGCCTTGGCCCTGGGGCAGTTTCCGTTCGCAGCGCTCGGCGATGGTGTGTCGGACCCACGAGAGGAGGACCTGCATGTCCGGCCCGTCATCGCGGTCCCTGTCGTCAGAGCTGTCCTTGTCACCGGCGGTGTCCTTGGTGCTGTCGTCCTTGGTGCTGTCGGTGTCGGGGACGTCTGTCGGGCTGGTGTCGGTGCGGTGTTCAGGTGCGTCCGGGGTGGGGGTGTCGTGGTCGACGCTCGCGGCGCGGAGGGTTTTCTCCAGGCGGTCGAAGGTTCCGGCGAGGGTGTCGAGTTCGTCGGCGAGGTCGGCGACGCGGTGGTCGAGCAGGGTGTGGTCGTCGCGGAGCGCCTCGAGCAACACCACATGAGCGGCGCGGCTGTCCTCGGTGTTGCTCTCGGTGTTGCTGGTGTCGTGGTCGCTGGTCACGACGACTCCTCGCCTCGGTGTTGCTGGTTGTGGGTGTGGAGGCGGCGGGTGAGGGGGTTGTCGGCGCCGAGGTGACCGATGGCGGCCCGGCGGATCTCGGCAGCGGCCGTGGTGGCGGCTGCGGTGATGTCGTCGTGGGTGTGTCCGGTGCCGTCGGGTTCGCGGTATCAGGGCAGCAGTTCCAGGACGGTGGGGCGGTGACCGGTGGCGAGGCAGATGGCGTAGCGCTTGTCGAGGGCGGCGATGTCGGCGACCGACATGGCCGGTTTGTCCCTGGTGGTGTGGGAGGTGGAGGTCCCGCCGCGGGAGTGGGTGTGGGTGACGGTGGGGAGTTCGAGGTCGCCGAGGAGAGCGGCCAGGTGGCGGGTGAGGTCGAGGTCGGTGACCCCGGCGCCGATCAGGGTGATGGTGGCGGCGCCCCAGAGTTTGTTCATGCCGGCACTGCCCCAGACGTCGGTGCCTTGGGGGAAGGACTGCAGGAACGTGGCGACCTGGATGCTGTGCGAGCCGAAGTAGGAGTAGAGGGCGGGCAAATTGGCGATCGGGCACACGTTCGCTGCTTCGTCGAGGATCACCCGCACAGGCGGGTCGCAGCGCCCGCCCTGGGCCGCGGCAGCGCGGGCGGCGACGCGCAGGAGGTGGTCGACGAGCGCGGCGATGACCGGCGCGCCGGAGCCGGGCCCGTCCTGGGTGAGTAGATACAGGGTGTCCCGCGGCGGCACGACCTGCCCGTCGGGTTCGGTGTGGCCGACGATGAAGGTCCACGGGTCCAGCTCGGTCACGGTGTCGGGGTCGTCGGGTGGGGTGCGCCAGGTCGTGGGTGGGGTGATGATGCGGGTGACGTGGTCGTTCTCCAGGGCGCCCAGGGTGGTCAGGGCGCCGGCGAAGATCCCGCCGCGGGTCTCGGCGGGTGCTTCGTATTGGGCTTGGAGGCCGTCGGCGACCTCGGTGAAGCCGTGGGCGCGGAGGACCGCGACGGGGGTGGGGTCTTCGGTGGCGGCCCAGCGGCGGACGTCGCGGATCGACACCGGCACCCCCGCCGGGGTGCGGTCGCTGTTGCGGGCGGCGTGGGCGGCGGCCAGGACCAGCGCGGCGAGCAGACGCCGGGAGGATTGGGCGAAGAACTCCCCATTCCCACTCCCAGCGCTGCTGGTGGGGGTGGTGAAGTGGGCGAGCAGGGTGGAGGCGTCGGCGAGGTCGTGCACCGGGGCGAGTGGGTCGAGCCACCAGGTCTGGGCGATACCGGTGAGGTGCTGTGGGTCGGCGACCCACACCCGGGCACCGTCGATCCCGGCGCGCAGGCGGGCGGTGAGGGTGTAGATGTCGTTTTTGTTGCTGGTCGCGATCACCGGGCCGGGCGCGGACAGGATCGCGGGCACGACCAGCGCACTGGTCTTGTTGGAGCGGGGTCCGGCGATGACGAGGATGACGTCTTCCTCGGCGGCATAGACCCGCCGCGCCCGCTCCCGACCCCCGCCCAGGACACCACCCAGGACGCTGCTGCCGGGGCTGCCGCTGCCGGGGATGCGGCCGAGGAGCATGCCGAGGTCGCGCTCGTCCACCCGCCCACGTCGCCGGTCTCGGTGCGGGCCCGGCTCGTTCTGGCCGTGCTGCTGACTGTGCTGCTGGTCGGGGTGCTGCTGGAGGAGGGAGGGGCGGAGTTCGGTGGCGCGCTGGTGGGCGGCGGGTCCGCGCATCCCGGGTAGCGCGTTGCGGGTGAGCGGCGCCGGGGGCCGTTGTGTGCGGGTGGCGGCGCGCAGCCCCCAGGACAGGACACCGGCGACGAGGGCTGCGACGAGGATGACCGCGGTCCCGGCGATGACGGCCCAGAACACTGGCCGGGACCCGGCCGGTCCGATCAGCGGGTCCAGACTGCCCGCCCCGCCGGCGGCGATCAGGGCTTTCGCCGTGGCCGCCCCCCACGGGGGCGCCGCGGCCGGGCCGGCGAGCGTGGCGGCCGACCAGATCAGAGTGACGGTCGAGGTCCCGGCGGTGAGGACACCGAGCAACGCGAGCGGAGCGGCGAACTGCGCCCACGGGATCCCGGGCTGGGGCGGCGTCGACGCGGTCACGGTGTCGTCCCCGCCGCGTCCTGCCCGTTGTCGTCGGGTGGGGTGCGGCTGGTACTGCTGCCCCGGGCCGGTCGGGGGCCATGGCCTGGGGCAGCAGCGCCAGCGTCACCGGAGGGGCGTCCGGTATCGCGGCGGTGATGCTGCCAGCCCCCGGGCTCGTCTGGGGGGTTGCGATGGGGTTCATCACTTTTGCCCGAATCCTCTGGTGTCCACGGTCGGGTCTTCCCGTACCGGGGTCCGGCGATCGCCAGGACAGCGTCGAGCTTGCACCCCGCTATCGACAGAGCTGCCGATGGAGCTGCCGATGGAGCTGCCGATGGAGCTGCCGGAAGCGATGTCGCTGATGGTGGCTGTGGTGCTGTCGAGGTGATAGCGGCCTTCGGGTGGTGCCGTTGATGCAGGTCACGGGGCTCGGGGGCGGGCTGGTCGGCCATGGGTATCTCCTGGTCAGTGCTGGTGTCGGGGTGGGTGCCAGGTGTGTTCGGTGTGGTAGAGGTCGAGTTCGTCGCTGGTGAGGCTCAGGTGGATGGGGAGGCCGGTGCGGCCGCCGGATTTGATCAAATATTTGCCGCGGCCGGGGTGGAGTTGTCCGGGGACCCAGGTGGGTGGGGCGGCCCAGCCGTGGACCATCGCGGTCTCGGCGTCGCTGAGTGGGGTGATGGCGTGGAGGCGGTCGAGGTCGGCGGTGTTCATGCCGCCGAGGACGGTGATGGCGTTGCGTCCGGCCAGCCCGCGGGCTTTCGCCCGGTCCTCGGGGGTGGGGAGGGCGTCGAGGTCGTCGAGGGAGTGGGTGACTTGGGCGGAGATCTCCCCACGCGAGCGACCGAGGCGGGTGACGCGGTCGGAGAGTTCGACCAGTCCGGGTGCGACGCGCAGAGCGCGCCAGAGTTCGTCCTGGACCCGGAACACCGTCCGGTGATGGCCGCGGGCGCCTGCGGCGGTGATGGCGCTGGCCGCCCAGGCCCAGGCGGAGAGCATGGCGGCGGCGACGACGTCATCGTCGTCGTGGTCGAGCGCGGAGATGTCGAGCGAGAGGGCGGGGGTGTCGAGGTCGGTGGTGACGGTGGATGGTCGGTCGAACAGGCCGCGCATCGCGCCGGTACACAGCAACGCGAGGGTGTTGACCAGGTCGCGGGCCTCGCGCCGGTAGCGGGTCTCGGTGTCGGCGGCGGTGACAGCCAGCAGACTGGCCGGCGGGCTGGTCAGGACGTTGAGGATGTCACCGATCACCGGCTCGCCGTCGTCTGCTCTGCCGTCTGCGGTGGTGGTGTGGTCGCGGACGGTATCGAGGGCGGTGTCGAGTAGGCGGCGTTCGGTGACGGTGATCGGCCCCCGCCGCACGATCACGATCAGGGCCTCCAGCAGGGACAGGCGCCGCGTCCGGATCGTCTCGACCAGCTGGGTGCGTTCGGTGCCGACCGCGGCCCGTAGGGCGGCGCGCAGTGGTCCGGCGTCGAGGGGGTTCAGGGAGTGGTGGCCGCGGCCGAGGCGCCAGACGGTGCCGCCGAGATGCTCGACGAGGGCGGTGTATTCGCCTTTGACGTCGCCGGGGATCACCGCGGTCGCCCCGAACGCGACCAGCCCGGTGAGCAGCCGTTTCACGATCGTGGATTTCCCGATCCCGGGCTGGCCTTGGATCCACATGCCGGTGTTGGACACCAGACCCGACCGGAGCCAATGGGCGGGGTCCAGCCCGACGGGCTCACCGGTGTGCAAGTGGCGCCCGACGGGGACCCCGCGGGGCGCAGCACCCCCGGCCACCGCGAAGGGGAACAGGCCGCACACCTGGCTGGTCGTGGCCTGCCACATCATCCCGGGTTCGACGTTCGCCGCCCGGCCCCCACCGCGGGCGGGCCAGCCCCACGCCGGCGGCAGGTCCCGTCCTCGGGCCTGCTGCGCGGTGACGAGGTCGGGCGCGGCCGGATGTGCCGGCTCACCGGGGCGGCCGGGATCTAGGTGTGTCGTGGTCATGGACGCCTCATAGATGTCTCCGGTCCCTCTGGGGCTCTCCGGTCAGGTCTGGGTAAGTGTGGGCAGGTCACAGCAGGTGTAGGCGTGCATGGCTGTGTATGGGCAGGTACGGGCGTGGGTGGGTGTTAGTGGCGGTGGTGGAGTTCGTCGGGGTTGATGCCGAGGCCGAGGGCGGCGGCGAACCCGGCGGCGTGGGCGCCGTTGAGCCGGCGGATGCGGAGTTTGCTGTGTCCGGCGCGTTGTTCGCAGTCGGCGACCGCGGCGGGGAGCAGGGTCTGGTCGGTGACGGTGGTGGTGGTGTAGAGGGTGAAGCGGCCCAGGCCGGCGCCTTCGGCTTCTTCGCGGGCGGTCTGGATCGCGCGGGCGAGGTCGTCGCGGTCACGTTGGGTCTCGTCGCGTTTCGTCTTTCGCGCCCAGGAGCGGCGGATGTGGGTGTGGGTGATCTCCCGTTCCACCTCGGCGGCGGCCGCAGCGGCGTTGAAGGGGGTGTAGAGCAGGGTGGTGCGCCGGGCGAAGGGGCCGGGGGCCAGCAGTGGAGCGAGGATGCGGTCCATGACAGCTTGGCGCGGTGCGTCGATCATCGCCCAGGACACCGACATCCCCGAGTCGTGCCGCCAGTGATCCCAGGATTCGCGGGCGCGGATCGGGGCCGCGTCAGCCCACTCCGCCGCCCACCCCGATGTCGGGTGCTCTGCCGAGCCCGGCGGCACACCGCCGCCACCACCAGCAGCGCCAGCAGCGGCTGCAGCGGCAGTTGCTGCGAGATCAGCGCGGGCTGCGGGGTCGTAGGCGGCGCGTAGGTGATCGGTCAGCCAGGGGGTGGTGGCACGTCCCAGGACCGCGACCCCGGTCGCCGCGAGGGCTCGTTCGGTGCCGGGCAGCCACCGGGTGACCTCCGCGACCGCCGCGGGGAGGTCCGGGGGGCGTGGGGTGGCGCGGGATGGGTCGAAGCAGAGCGCGACGTAGGTGGTGACCTCGGCGGCGGAGGACGGGGCGGCGGCGGCGAGGGCGGCCATCACTGCCCGCGCCGCCGCCGGTGCGGCCGGGTCGAGTCGGGCGGTGACGTCGTCGCGCAGGGTCGCCCCGCCGGTGGGGGAGGTGTCCACGGTGACGCTGAGGTGGCGGATCATGGGTTGGTAGCCGAGGTCGGCAAGGAAGGCGCCCCATTGCGCGACCCAGGTGTCGGCTTGTGCGCGGTCGATCAAATCCAGCCCGACCGGGGAGACCCGCAGGACCGCGGTCAGGGTCCCGGTGCGCCGATCCCAGAGCAGGCCTTGGCGTGAGCCGCGGCCGTCGTCGGTCGAGAGCGGCACCACCGGGGCGAGGGGTCCGGGGAGGTCGTGGCGGCGGGGGTGCTCGGTCAACAGGCCGCCGGAGAGCTCGGTCCAGCCGGCCCGCTGGGCGCGGTGGAACCGCAGCCGTCGGGCGACCAGTCCGGTGATCGATTGGCCGTCGATCTTGACCACGGTGACCGCGACCGCGACCGCGACCGCACCGACCACGGCCAGGGCCAGGTCGGCGCGGCCGGAGCCGATCGCGACCAGGGCGGGGACGACCAGGGCGGTGAACACGACTTTCGTTTCGGTCGGGGACAGTGTGCCGATGCCGAACCCGCGGGCCCGGCGCCAATTCCCATAGGTCCGCCGTGTCGTCGGTGCGCTACTGCTGCTCATGGTCACCGTCCTGCCCCGTCGGTGTCGGTGCCTGCGCCGGGTGGGGCCGCCCCGGCACCCGATGGCCCGCCCACGCTGCCGGGCCTGTCTGCGCCGGGGTCGGGGTTGTTGTTGGTGGGGCTGGTCAGCTGGGCGGCGGTGGCCTCGGCCGCCGACTGCGTGGCCTGCACCGCCGCCGCTCCCGCGGCCGCCGCCGCGCCGACCCCCGACACCGCAGCACCAGCCGCAGCACCGGGCCCGGCGGCAGCGCCCGGCGCCGGGCCGGGGGCCGGTGACGGGGTGTTCTGCGGTCCGGCCGGTCCTCCAGAGCCCGCTCTTGGGGGATCGGTAGGCCTGCTGCCGGCGCTGCTCTCCCCAGCACCGGGGCTGGGGCCGATCGCTCCCGGGGACCCGGTCGGGCTCGTAGCAGGTGGGGTGGTCCAGGCCGGGGCGCTGTCGGGGCCGGTCAACTCCAGTGTGCGGGCGCTGCGCATCCCGGCCAGCGACACCGCCCCGGTCGCCGCACCAGCCACCATCCCACCCGCGGAACCGCTGGTGATCGTGGTGCCGGTGAAGGAGAAGAACCGCATCAACGCCGGTAACGCGATCACCGCGAGGGCGAGGATGACGATCCCGACCAGGATCGCCGCCCACTCCGGCCCACCCCCGGCAGGGGTGGGGGTGGACATGAGGGTCATCCCGATCGCGTAGATCAGCCCGGCGGCCGGTTTGTAGAAGATCAGCGCGGCGAGCCAGGCGATCACGGTCGGCAGCCACCGGCGGGTCGCCCCGGACAGCGCCCCGGCCGCGGCGATCGGCAGGACCGCGATCAGCACGAAGATCCCCGCCTGGCGGACGAACATCGCCAGCCACTGCAACGCACCCAGGACCAGGACGACGGTGCCGAGCAGGATCTGCGACCCGACCCCCATCTGCGAGCGTTGCAGGACGGTGGTGAGGCGGTCGACGAACTCCGGCAGCGCCGCCCCCAGGAACTCCGTGGTCGCCGCGTCCGCGGCGGCCAGCACGGTGACGGTGAGCAGGACCCCGACCGTGGTGGCCAGCACGAACCGGATGAGCCCGGCCGCGGACTCGAGGAGAGGTTCACCGCGGCGGGTCAGGATCATCTTCCCCACCTGACACAGCAGACAGATGGTGACGATCGCGGCCACGATCGGCCCGGTCAGCACCGCGAACCGCTCCGCATGCGCAGCCAGGCCGTCGAACACCGTCTCCTCGGCCAGCCACCACGTCAACAACGCGGCCAGGATCTCCGCTGCGGACTCCGCCAGAGCGCCCCCGGGATCTGTCCAGAACCCCACCTCACATCACCTCCGCCGACGCAGGCGTGGACGTGGACGTGGACGTACGGGATGCCGGGCGGTGACCGGCCGGGGCGGCCGGGAAGGATGACCGACCGTGAGTGACGGCAAAGGCGAAGGTAATGGCGCAGGTGAGGGCGAGGTCGAGGGTGCTCTTCTCGTTTCGGTCGGGCAGGTGTTCCCGTCGCTGGGATGGAACCCGGTCGAGGTCAACTACATCCTCTCCGAATTCCTGATCGAGCAGATCCGGGAAGACCGCATCGTCGACGCGACCGTCGCGCCGCTGCCCGACCCGACCGACGGGGTCGTGCTGACGGTGACGGTGCTCGCCACGGGGGAGCTGCCCGGCGGGACCGCGGTCGCCGACGGTGTCGCGCAGGCGGTGTCGGCGATGCAGTCGGCCTGGTTGTGGCTCAACCCCGGCCTGTCCGCGAACGGTCTCGCAGAACTGGATGAGGAGATCATCCGCCGGATGATCTTGTTCGGTGGGCGGGACCTGCAGGTCCGTTACCTCGATGCGCCCACCCCGGAAGAGGAACTCGACGTCTCCGGGTTCATCCGCTCCCAGCTCCTCGTCGACCCCCAGCCCTAGAGGAAGACCGCGACGATCCCCGAGGCTCCCGCGGCCAGGGCGAGACCGCCGACGACCCACAGGGTGCCGGTCAGGCCGTCGATGGCCATCGCATGATTCCGTTTCCGGCCGACGACGATCATCCCCGCACACACCAGCAGCCCGACCACCCCGGCGGCGATCAGACCCCACTTGATCCAGCCGATGATCTGATCGACGAAGTCGCCCAGCTTCCCCGGTGGGCGCTGCGCGGGTGGGTCCGGCGGCGCCACCTGCCCCGGCACCAGACCCGGGTCCAGGGCGGTGAGCGTGTCGGACGCCGACACCGCAGCGGTCATCACCAGGGACATGAGAGCTCCTCGAACGGGGAGGCGGCAGTGCCGCGGTGGTGGTCATGCCGGACGCACCCGAGCACCCGGTGACGCCACCACGACCGGACCGACCGGAGCGGCGGGAGCGGCGTCGGCCGGGGCCGACCTGACGTCGTGCTCAGGGAGGGCGGCGTGGTCGGGGAGGGCGGCGTGGTCGGGGAGGGCGAGGACGGCGTCGATCACCTGTCCCAGCGCGCGGACCAGCGCTCGTTCGGGTTTCGACAACTCCGCGGGGTCGAGGGCGAGGAGCTGGGCGGCGCGCTGGATCGGGCGCAGCATGTCCCGCCAGACGGTCACGAGGGGGATGGGCACGATCCCGGCGGTGTGTGGCTCGATACTGCGTAGCCGATTCCGCGTATTCGAACCCCATGCCGCGCCAGGAGCATCAGCGACCACAGCCAGCACCGGCGGGCCCGGGGTGTGCTGCAACGCGTGCGCCGCCCCGCCGACCGAGGACACCGTCGACCGGCACACCAACACCGCCACCTCGGTCTGCGCCCGGTAAACACCCCGGTCCACACCGCCCACCGCGGCCGCGAGCAGCGAGGTGCCGACCCCACCGGCAACCCCGGCCACACACGGACGCTCCCGCGCCCCCACCACCTCACCCCAGCCCTACCCCCGACACACCGCCGGGAAATAGCATCGGACTGAACGGAATCATAAGCAGTGAAACCATACATGCCTCGGCGAGACGCTGTGCACGAACGCGACAGCCGCGTCCGGGCCGAGGTGCAGGCACGGTCGGCGACCCGGCAACGCCCCCTGCGCGTGGCCGGGTGGTTGTTGCGGGGCGTAGTAACGCCGGTACCTGCGGCAACGATATCGTGGAACGCGAGACCGGACACGACGGACATGGCGGACACAGCGGGTGGAGAGGGAGGTTCGGGGCGGTGGAGCGGTCGTTCCTCGAACCCGACCTGCGGCGCGACCGTCACGGGCGGCTCGGCACGGCCCTCGGTGTGATCATCGCCGGGGTCGTGACCCTGGGCGGGGCGATACTGCTGTCGGTGTCACTACTGTCCAGCATCGGGCCGCCACCCAAGGCCGCGTCCGCGGTCGGCGCTGCCGTCGTAACCCCCGACAACGTGGGAGTGGCCTCGGTCGATCCGCTGGTCACCGCGCAGCGCTGGCTGATCGCCACCCGCACGGTCTCCTACACCGACCCCGGCCCACTCGCCTGGACCGCCCGGGTCGCGCCACTGCTGACCGGGCCCGCCGCCCGCGCCAACACCCGACTCGCCGCCCACGGGGCCCGCACCGGGGGTGGCTGGCCGCAACTGGTCGCCGACCGCTGCACCATCACTGTCACCGGGCTGGCCGCGGTGATCCCCCCGGAAGCCCCGCGTAGTAGTGACCGGGTCGCGGTCCAGGTCTCCGGTACCGTCCACACCCGCTGCATCACCAACACCGGGCCACGGACACCATCCGAACCCGTCGCAGCGACGCTCACCCTGACCCGCGGCGGCACCGACCCCCACGGCGGTGACCAACTCTGGCGCGTCCACGAACACCTCCACTGAACCGGCACCTGCAGCACCACAACCAGACGAGACGATCTTCGGAACACATGGTCACGAAAGGAACGTTGAGCACCCTGTGAGCGGTGTACTCGTCCGGATGACCTGCTGCGGACACACCTGGGTCGGGGTCGACCGCGCCCACTGCTGCCGACGCACCGGCGGCTGCGGACACGTCTTCGACGACGCCACCCTGTGGGACACCCACCGCGTCGACCACGACGACACCACCGTCTGTCTCGACCCCGCCACACTCGGCCTGACCACCACCAAAAACGGCATCTGGATCCAGCCGTAAAGCCCGACAAGCGATATCGTCTCCGGTTCGCTTTCATGCAGTATTCACGGTGGTGTGGAGTTCTCTTTCTTTGCGGGACGTAAGTTGTTCATGATGACATGGCCTGGCGACTGAGTCCGTCATGTTGTTGCTGCGTGCACAGTTGTGTTTCATCGTGACTTTACACAATGTATCTTTCCTTGGGCTGATGGGCGAGTCATTCTGTGGCGGTGATCAGCGCCAGCCGGAGCGGTCGTAGGTATTTTTATTCTGAGTGTGCGGGTATGAGTCGCCAGGCACACATGCTGGCTGCGGTCGCAGCACCGGTATGCATCATCATTCTCGGTATCAGTGGTGTCCTGCTCGGTGGATGGCTGCCGCCTCAGATCGGACCAGGCGATAGCGCTGCGGTCGTTGCGGGCTATTACGCGCAGAATGCTTTGCGGGTTCGCGTCGGTGCGGTGCTCGCGATGATCTCGTTCGGTGTCATCCCGGTGTGGGGTGCGGCGATGGCCGCACAGACCCGGCGGAAAGAGGGCGCGTTCCCGGTTCTGGCCTATGTGCAGGTGGCGTGTATGGCGGTGGGGACAGCGCAGATCGTGCTCAACACGGCGCTGTGGGCGACAGCGGCGTTTCGTGCGGGTGAGGTGTCGCCGGAGATCACGCAAACACTCAATGATGCTGGGTTCATCATCTTCCTCGGTACATGGAGGCTTATTCAGGCTCCGTCAGGTAAGTGTGTAGAAGATGAGTCCGATGACTGCCGAGATTGTCGTTTTAAATGTGGCGTAGGGCCGCCGGTAGTCTGTGTGGAGAACTTTCCACGTTTTGATATGGGCGATGACTCGTTCGATGGTGGCGCGTGTGTGGTTGAGGCTCTTGTTGAATGTTTTTTGCCAGTTGAGAAGTTCCCGGCCGGGTGGTTTTTTGAACGGGGTGAGCATGCCGCGCCCGATGTATCCTTTATCGCCGATCGGGGGGTATGTGGCGAGGTGGTCGAGGGCGCCGGATTGGTCGAGGCAATATAGGTCGTGTCGGGAGCCTGGGGTCGGGTCGGAGATCCACGACAGCTGCCCTTCCAGGGTGGCTGCGACCTGGACGACGACGCCGGTGGTGCGATGCTTGCCCGACCACAGACCCGGCACCGCGGCCCATGACCAGCAGGGCAGCAAGGTTCCATCGATGATGTACTGCCGATCGGCACGAAGCTCCTCTGCCGTCGGAACGACACTCCGCAGCGCCTGTGCCAGCAACGGTGTCACCCCCGTGATCGCTCGACTAACCGTCGACTGCGACACCCCATAGGTTTCCGCCAACTCCCACTGCACACGATTCCCGCGCAGATACGCCAACGTGATCACCACCGACCAGAACAACCCCAGAACCGGCGGCCAAGACAAACGTGCCTCCGTCGCGTCCCGCTGATCCTGCTCATACACTATAGCGACAAGATCCTGAATTTCATCACGCCGGAAACCAGTGGTATAGTACATACTGCGGCAGCCCGTTCATCTCGGATTGATTCGGCAAACCAATATTCGCGATGGACGGGCTGTCGCCCAACCCGACACGCCGGGCTAGATCGTTATTTCACGGGGCCTGAATAAGCCTCCAGGAGGTCGGTGTGCGCCTGGCCGCGGCGGGGCTCGGCCCCACCCCCGCCAGCCTGGTGACGCCGCCGCCTGCGGCCGACCTCCTCGACGACACCGCCGCCAGCGCCAGCGCGGCGCTCGGCGCTGTCGACCAGGCCCGGACCGCGGTCACCGCACCAGCGGCGCCGACGGAACGGGTGGAGCGGTCGCGGGTGGCGGCGCCGCCGGTACCGGTGGCCTGCACCGACCACAACCGCCCGGCTACGCCTCCGGCGTCCCCGGGAACACCGCCCGCGGAGAAAAAGACCGCCCCGAGCACCGACCCGGCTGCTGCTGCGCTGCCCGCAGTCGCCGCACCCACCACGACAGCACCGACGACCACCGGCCCCGACAGCAGCAGCGACGGTGGCCGTGCCACCGACAGCCGGGACGCCGCCGATCCCGCCCCGAGCAGCGCGACGACCAGGCCCCGAACCTCGACACCACCCGCGACCTCGCCCTCGTCGTCGAACCGCGTGGTCACCGACGTCCAGACCAGTCCAGGACGAGCGACGTCGGCGGAGGACGCTGCGACGGCGCGGGCGGCGATCGGGATGGTCAGCGACCTGCTGTCCGCGATCGCCGCTGACGGGGGCGCCGACGCCACCCAGCTCGGGGCGACCGTCCTCGACGCCCTCGACTCCGATCGCCTCGCCGCGCTGGGCGCCGACCCCGCCGACCTGGACGTCCTCGACCGTCTCCGCACCACCGCCAACACCAGCACCACCGCCAACACCAGCGGCAGCGGCAGCGGGCAGGGCAGCGAGACCAGGACAGGCCCAACCACCACCGACAGCGACCAGCCCACGGCAGGCACGGCCCCGACACCGAAGCAGACGCAGGAGCAGACGGCGGAGCAGCCGGCGGCGGGCGAGACCGGAGTCCGGCCCGGCGCTCCGATCACCCGCACCCAGACCAGCCGTAACGGCGCCGCCACCGAGACCACCTCCGCCCCGGGCGCGGCCGCCGAGAGCGGCGCTGGCCGGGACACCAACCTGGGCCAGGACACGAGCACGACCTCCGATGCCCAGACCAGCGGATCGGAAGCGGGTTCGGTGTCGGCGGGTATCGAGAAGTTGACCGCGCAGGCCCGCGCCGCGGCCGAGGTCGACCCGGTCGCTCAGGACCTGCTCGACGCCCTCGACCGCACCACCGGCAGCAGCACCGGTGACGGTGCTGGTGTGAAGGACAGCGCCGAGCGCGGTCGGGTCGGCGGGGCGACCAGCGACAACGCTCCCGCCAGGAACGACACCGCTGACGACGACACCGACGCCGACACTGAAGACGGCGCTGAAGACGATGCTGCTGCTGGTGGTGGTCGGGTCGGGACCGGGTCGTCGCCGACCGACGACCCGCCCCAGGACGACCCGACCACGAAGGACGACCACGACACCCGCGGCGGCACCGCTGGGGCGCAGCCGCGTCGGCCTGCGGTGGGGGCCGAGCCGCCGCCGGAGCAGACAGACGGAGGAGTCGCGACCTCGGCGGCGGGCTCGACCTGGGACAAGCTAGCCCAGTGCGAGTCCGGTGGCGACTGGAGCACGAACACGGGCAACGGCTTCTCCGGCGTTATCCGAACAGATCCGCAGCGGGATGACGTATATCACTGCCCGTCGGGGCTGGGCGGAGTGTTCGCAGGGATCTGGACGTCGATCAGCGCGTCGTTGCTCTCGAAGTTGGTGTCATGAGGGCATCAGCAGGTGTCGAGCTCATCGAGGAGTTCCTGGATCCGTCGGGCCGTCCGCCGGTGGCGCTCGGCTTCGCGGTCCCAGCCGCGGTTCTCGGCGTCGCAGATGAGCTGCTGTTCTGTGCGCAGCCGGGTCTGCAGACGAGGTGTGTAGTCGGGTGTGGTGACGAACTTCGAGCAGGTCAGGTAGAGGTCACACTCGCATGGCCCTTCCTGGGGCAGACGCAGGCATCGACCCAGTTCGAGCTCGGTCTTGTAGAAATTCGTCGACAGCCAGTTCACCGCTTCCGCAGTGAGGTCACCGTTGCGGATCGCCTCAGCCTGCGGCCCGGCCAGGACCGCCCCGGGAGCGAGCACCGCCTGGTAGTCGGCGAGGACGACGGGATCGGACAGGCTGGTGTAGGTCATCGACATGCCCGCGGAGCGGTGTCCGAGGACCTTCATGATGGTCTGGATCTTCGCGCCTCGTTCACCGAGCTGGGTGCCCATGGTGTGCCGGAAGCGGTGCGGGTGGACCAGCGCCTTGCCATGGTCGTCGACCAGACCCAACGCGCGGCAGACCTCGGTCAGCCCGACCTTGAACAGGTAGTCCGGGCTGGTCAGGCGCCCGTTGCGCAGGAACAGGTAGCGAACCGTCCGGCCGAGTCGCTGGTCGAACAGCGGCTGGTCGGTCTGCGCGCGGCGACGCGCGGCCAGGTCGCGGACGGCCTCGGCGGCCTCGGGGTGGATCGGGACGACCCGTTCCTTGGCCGACTTGCCCGCGGCGAGGCGCAGGCGGTGGGTGCCGTCGGGGTAGGTGTCGAGGCAGTCCAGCTCGAGCTTGCGGATCTCCCCGCTGCGGGCCCCGCTCCGGCGGGCGACCAGCAGTGCAGTGCGCTGCAGCGGATCAGCCAGGCCGCGGATGCCGTCCATGAGCGGGTCGAGCTGCTCGGCGGGGATGAACCGCGGGACGCGCTCGATCCTGCGAGGAACGTCAGAGCTGGTCAGCGGGGGTTTGGTGGGCATGTGGGGCCACTCGTTGATCGCGGCGTGGCGGAAGAACCGTGCGACGTTGCCGATGACGCCGTCGCGATAGACCGCCGAGAGCGGCTGCTCGGGATGTTTCCACTTGCGCTGGTGGGGCAACCAGGCCAGGAACTCCAGCAGAGCGGGCCGGTCGAGCCCGGCCAAGGTGGTCTGCTCGGGTCGGGTCTCGACGTGCCAGACAGCCAGCCGCAGCAGGCCCGAGCGGACCTGGGTGACGGTGCCGGGCGCACGTCGGACGGCGAGCTCTCGCAGATAGCGCCCCATCGCCTCCTCGACCGCGGGGACCGCGCTGAGCGCGGCCGGCGGACGGGGTTGCTTGCGCAGCGGAAGGGCCTCGATGAACCCGGCGTGGAACAGCGCGACCCCGGTCTGGGTGACGCTGCTGTGCCAGGCCGTCGGGAACCCGGACTGCATCCGGACCTTCAGGTCGAGCTGCTCGATCTCGGGCAGCGAGGTAACGGTGCGGATGGCCGTGCGCAGCTCGTCGATCTCGGCCAGGGACAACGTCGTGATGTCGGGGTTGGCTCGGTGCAGGATCAGCCGCGGCAGCGCCCAGGGCAGGCTCTTGTTGACGGTGGGGACCGACAGACCCCGTCCGAGCTCCTGCTCACGCAGGGCGGCCATCTGCGCGCGCAGCGGCAGGCCCAGCCCGTCGGCGATAGCGAGGATCCGCAGGTTCGCCGCCCCGAACAGCCACGGCCAGTCCAGGCGCAGCCGCCCGGTCAACGACAGATAGAACAGGTAGGACCGCGCTCGGAAGCTCGCCGTCGCGCCCGCCGGGTCGACCAGCGGGCCCGCCGGGCCGGGGCGCGCGTTGATTGTGGGACCGACTCGTTCCGCCAGCGGACGACGGGCCCACCGCGTCATCGACGGGTAGTAGGCGACGAACTCCGCCCGGGCCTGCAGCAGCATCGGTGTCCAGTTCTTCGAGCCGCGCAGTCCGCCGTGGACGAACCGCTCGTACTCATCGGCCGAGGCGTGCGAGGGACCCGAGTAGCCGTCGGTGGTGCGCAGTGACCGCGAACGTCGTGGCGCGTTCATCGCGCCGTGTCCGGCTGCGGGGCCTGCTCCAGGGCGGTCCGGTAGTCGTCGCGGACCTGGTGGTCGGTGAGCCGGACGTAGACCTTGGTCGAGTCCGGGTGGGCGTGCCCGAGGCGGCGCATCAGGGTCAGCTCTCGCATCCCGAGCTCGACCATCCGGGTGGCGTGGGTGTGGCGCAGGCTGTGCGGCGTCAGCCAGGGCTCGCGGACCCCGGCACGGGTCGCAGCCCGCTGGAACATCCGGACCAGGCCGTCGTAGCTCAGCGCGTGGTCTCTGCGGTCGCCTCGGCCACCGACCAGGAACAGCAGCGGGGTCTGGGCCTCCGGTGGGCGTTCGAGCAGCACGTAGCGGTTCAAGGCCGGGAGTGCCCTGTCCTCGAGCAGGTCCACCACCCGATCACGGCGGGACTTCTGCCGTGCGCCCTGCGGGTGATCGTCGCGGTGGCAGACGGTGACCCGTTTCCGACCGTAGGAGATGTCCTCCAGATGCAAGCCCAGCACCTCGCCCGGTCGCAGGCCGCCCTCGTGCATGAGCTCGAGCAGCGCCCGATCGCGCAGCTTGTCCAGCTGCCCCAGCAGCACCAGGTAGGTCTCGTCCGGGACCGGGCGCGGCAGTGTGTCAACGGTGCGGACCCGCAAGATCCGACGGACCAGGCGCTGATCGGCGCTGGTCAGCAGCGGTGGCCGATGTCGGCCCAGCACACGAGCCGAAGCCTGGTCGGCCTCGCGCAGGATCGGGTTCTCCACCTGCGAGTAGCCGCCGCAGCTGATCAGGAACTCATAGAACGACGACACCGCGGACAGCACCCGATTGCAGGTGCGCGCCGACAACCGCCGGCCGTCCCCACTGACCAGACCGAGCTGGCTGCGCTGCGCCCTCCCAGCCGAGGACTGAACCCTCAGCCAAGCCAAGAACTCCGTGGCCAACATCGGGGAGAACCCGCTGACCGGCTCGCCGCGCTCGTCGAGGAACTGCAGCAGTTTCATCAGATCGTAGGCGTAAGCCCGGACCGTGTTCGGAGAGAAATCCCGCACGGCCAACGACGACAGGAACGCCGAGACCTCCGACACCGGCAAGCCGGAGTCCTCGACCAGCATCACCGCCGGCTCTCCCAGCCGCCCCGGCTCGCACTTCACCACTCGCATGACCGCGAACTAGATCATGAAACACGGTCGTCTGACCTGCAGCTTCCTCGGAGCGCAGGAGCAAGTGTCCAGATAAACGGTGCGTTATCGAAGCACGACCCGACCCGGCCCATCGACTGGCGGACCCCGAGCCGACGGCACAGGGCGGTGAACGCCTCCGCGGTGTAGGTGGAGCTTCTGTCCGGTGTGGAACACGACTACGTCGACGTGGGCGTGTCCACCTCGGTCCGCGACTGCTGTCTTCAACGCTGCGCAGGCCAGCTCCGCGTTCGGGTGTGGTCCGGTCGCTGCGCCCAGCAGACGGCGGGCGTAGAGATCGATGACCGTGGCCAGGTACAACTTCCCCGACCCGGTGGGGACCTCGGTCATGTCCCCGACCCAGCGGGTGTTCGGATCGACAGCGGTGAAATCCCGTCGGCGCAGGTCCGGGAACACCGGGGCGGCCTTGTCCGGGCGGGTCAGCCCGCTACGGCGCCGGACCCGGCGCGCGACCAGGCCTTGTCGGCGCATCGACGCCGCGCCGGTCTTCTCGCTCACCACCCAGCCGGCATCACGAAGATCGCCCAGCAGCCGTGGGGACCCGTGCACACGACGAGCCCGGCCGAACGCCTCGGCCACGGCCCGGTCGAGCTGGGCCCGGCGACGGTCCCGATCGGTGTGCAGGCCGGTCCCGGCCTCGGGGCCGGCGTCGCGAGCGGCCCACTTGTAGAACCAGGGCACCGAGACTCCCAACAGGTCGCAGGACAGCACGTGCGGCACCCGGTACAAGGTCCTCTGGTCAGCGATGAAGCGTGCCACGCTCACCTCGTCGCCTCTTTCACCCACCCGACCACGGATCGCTTGAGGACATCACGCTCCATCCGGAGCTCGGCGTTCTCCGCGCGGAGGCGTTTCAGCTCCGCGACCGCGTCCGGGCCAGCCCGTCGCGGCCGGCAGCATCGTCACGTGCACGGGTCACCCACGTGCCCAACGTGCCCTCGTTGATCCCCAGATCGCGGGCGACCTGCGCGATCGGTTTCCCCGTCTCGGCAACGATCCGGACCGCCTCGTCACGGAACTCCCGGTCGTACACCCTGCGTGTCTCTGACATCGCCACTCCCTATAGCCGATGCCTCCACGATCCGGGGGGGGGGGGGGGAAGCACACAGACTCCAGCCTGCACGGCGCAGACGCGCCGGCCCTTCTCAAACACGGTCTCAGAACCATGTACCTGCCCACGGGGCCGGGGCGGCGACGGCGAACAGCACGTCCGCTCGCGCGGCCGCTCCTGGGGTGTGCTCGACCCATAACCCGGCCGTGCACAATCTCGACGGCATCCGGTCACCGAGAAACGCTGGCATCAATGTGCTCGCACTACATTCCAGATCAGGCAGGACCCCCTTCGCCGGCTCGACACCACTCACCCCGATCCGCCAGGTACCGGCGCCATCACCCAGAGCGAGCGGTCCCGATTCACGCACCCGCAGCACCACCGGATCGCCCGACCCCCAGCTTCGAGCCGACAACGCGGCAGAAATATCGACGAGGCACGCCCACAGCTCATCACCCCGCCCGAGCACCTGCCGCTGACGTGAATCAGCAAGCATCAGATCAAGGTCCTCATCCAGCGGGCGCCCCCACCCCACCACCGAATCAACGAGATCCAGACCCGTCACAAACCGCCATAATCCAGCTGTAGCCGCCGCCGACGACGCCCATAATTGCTGGACCCCAACCTCGGCGGGCCAATCACGATCCGGACCGACCTTGCCGCTCACCCACACAACGAATCCGTCATCGCCCGCCGTTCCGGAATGCACAGCAATACCCTGATAACCCGAACCCGCGAACCCCGGCGTCGCCCCTGACGCCGGCTCCAGGGCATGCCGCCACCACTGCGGCGGACGAGTCAACCCACCGGGACGCCCACCAGCAAGGCGTTCCTGCAGAACAGGCAGCACGGCCGCCGCCTCGGCGCGATCCAGCATCCGGACCCGCCTCCCAGTCGCGGTGTCCGGGCCGCACTCGGGCCGCCACTCTGCCCGGACAGGGACACGCACCGTCTCACTCCGGGACACAACGCCGTAACCATAACGCCCGTAGATCCCCGTCTGTGTCGCATGCAGAACCGCCGCGACATCACCGCGCTCCCGGGCCTGGCCGAGCTGAGTGCCCATCAACGCAGACAACCGGCCCTTCCGTGTGGAATCAGCCCGAACTCCCACACCCGTCACTGCTGACGCGGAAACCCGGGCCCCACCCGGCAACGTCCACTGAGTCGGAAAGGAATGTGCTGTCCCGACAATCTCGCCATTCGCACCCCGGACGCCCAGCCAACACTCATCATCGAAAAGGTCGTCGCCGACCCACCCTTCACGCCATTCTTCGATACCCACCGGAGCTTTATGCAGCGCACCTAGAAACACATTGAACGCAGCACGGCGATCGACCAGATCAACAAGAACCTCAACATCGGCCACACTCAGGACCTCGAATCTCTCTAGTCGCTCACCACTACATGAAATCCACAGAGAAACCTGCACTCAGGGCAGCTATCGCCACCATCTACTCCATCGCGCGCCGTCGACCGCCGCGCCTGTCGGTGAGCACAGCCCCCTCACCGAGCGGCGATCAGTATCCGGGCGGCGTCGGGCTCGTGGGCTTGGACGAACATGACCCGCGCCGCAGCAGCAGCAACCGTGTGGTGCAGGTGACTCCGTACCCCGCGTTCCCGCAGCTCATCGGGGTACGGAGAAGTCTTGATTCCTATTAAGCGGTCGCGATGAATGATGTCGGCCTGGCGTCTGCCTTGACGCGCACGGCATAGTGTGCTCCATCGTGGAGCTCGAAAGGTAGCTCGTGGCGCGGCAGCGTTGCCCCGATCGTGATTGATGCGGCATGACAAGTTCCGAACAACGCAAGACTCCAAGAGCGGCCTTCCGCGGTAGAAAGTGTAAGCGGCGTTCCTCCTTGTTTTTCTGACCGAGTCACGATTAGGTGCCATTCGGACGTCGTCTCGTCGATTCGGCGAATTGTTGTGGCGAAAGTCAGGACGTCTCTCTGGCGGTTTACTCGGGCGTAGGCAAGGTCGGTGCCGAGTTCATCAGGGTCTAGGGTGAATGCGTCGCGCAGATGGAGCACCACGCGCGGGAAGTCCCGCAGAATCGTTTCGACATGGTTATGTTCTGTGACGCGGCGCCGCTCTTCTCGCCAGGCCCACACCAGGTCAAGCGTGCGCATCGCGGGGGCCGCCGTCGTCGAAGGGACGGCCGGCCGTTTCATCGGTTCCATGAGGGTCGGCGCGGCGGTCCGCGGTGACGTCGGCGTGCCGTTCTGACACGGCACGTTCTTGTTCACGTGCCTGCTCGCGGGCCCGGTCCAGCGCTGCGGTCTCGGCGGCCGGGTCGGGAGTGAACAGGGTCCCGGGTGTGGAGCGGCCTGCAGCTCCGAGCTCGTTCATCCGCTTCGGAACGGGGGCCCCCTGATACTCCAGCTTGACGGGATGGCTGTGCTCGTCGACCCCGGTGAGCGGCTGGTGCACTTCGATGTATGCCCCGTGTGGGAGTCGTTTGATGATACCGGTCTCCAGACCGTGTTCCAGTACAGCGCGGTCGGACTTCTGTAGACCCAGGCACCACCGGTAGGCGACCCAGTACACGATCGGCGGCACGATCAGCAGACCGATACGCCCGGCCCAGGTCGTTGCGTTGAGCGAGATGTGGAAGAACAGCGAGATCCAGTCGTTGAACCCGCAGAGGACCAGCCACAGGTAGAACGCGATCCCCATCGCCCCCAGGGCTGTGCGGACCGGGACGTCACGCGGGCGCTGGAGCAGGTTGTGATGCGCATCGTCACCGGTGAACCGCCGCTCGATCTTCGGGTAGGCCGATGCAAGCATGAACAGCACCGGCAGGAACGCTGCGGTAGGCAGGAATGCCGACGGGATCGTGTAGGTGTCAAACAAGTAGAACTCCCAGGGCGGGAAGATCCGCCCCATGCCCTCGGAGAACAGCATGTAGAAGTCCGGCTGCGAGCCAGCGGAGACATGCGAGGGATCGAAGGGCCCGAAGAACCAGATCCGGTTGATCTCGAACAGCCCGGAGACGATGATGAGGATGCCAGCGACAATGAAAAAGAACGCACCACCCTTAGCCGCGAACTGCGGCATGATCCGGACACCGACCACGTTGTTCTCCGTCCGGCCCACTCCGGGGAACTGGGTGTGCTTCTGATACCAGACAAGACCGAGGTGGACTGCAATCAGGGCGAGCAAGATCCCAGGAAGAATTAGGACGTGGATGATGTAGAGCCGCGGGATGATCTCGGTGCCCATGAAATCCCCGCCGAACAGCGCCCAGTGCATCCAGGTCCCCACGACCGGGACCGACAGGGTGATACCGGAAGCGATCCGCAAGCCGATCCCAGAAAGCAACTCGTCGGGCAGCGAGTAGCCACTGAAACCCGCAAAGGTAGCGATCAGGATTAGATTAACCCCGATCGCCCAGTTAGCCTCTCGAGGCTTACGGAACGCTCCAGTAAAGAACACCCGGAACATGTGACACATCATCGACGCCACAAACAACAGAGCGGACCAGTGGTGCAGCTGACGCATGAACAGCCCACCGCGCACCTCGAAGGTCAGCGCGAGTGCTGACTCGTAAGCCCGAGACATATGCACGCCGCGGAGCGGATTGTAGGGGCCGTTGTAGACGACCTCTCCCATCGAGGGATCGAAGAACAACGCCAGATAGACCCCCGAGAGAATGACGATGATGAAGCTGTAGAGCGCGATCTCGCCCAGCATGAACGACCAGTGGGTCGGGAAGACCTTGTTGAGCTGTTGACGCAGCCCCGCGGCTGGGCGATACCGCTGGTCGGCTTGTTCCAGGGCCTCAACGACCCGCTTCTTCATCTGCAGCCCCCCTGGACGAGGCCGTGAGGTTGGGCTCATGTCGCCGGGTTTCCTCCTCGGTGGTCCACCGGAAAAACGGACGGGCCGTGCGGTGTCGATGAGATGTCGTTCATGTCTGATGTCGATGACAGCTGGGCACTGCTCCTACTACATGAGTTTCTACTGTTCGACAGCCCTGGCGAAGCCGAGGGGGACAGCTCCCCGGTGCGGCGACGCTTCCAGCCGAGGTCCGGAAGGTCCGACAGGGTGGACGGCCCCTCTCGGGCCTGCTCAGGTGAGCAGCGGTCTCAGCGCCGCGCGGAGTAGGTCTGCTACCTCTATCGACGCTTCCTGTACCGGCGTCCGGCCCGGCGATCATCGCGTGACAGGGGAGTCCTCTCACCGAGCACCAGCGGAGCAACTGATGCCAACCAGTTGTCTCCCGGGCTTTTGTCCCGCCGTGAGGCGATTCGATAAACCGCCTACGTCTCTCAGACCAGACTCCTCCAAGGGGAACGGAACCCTAGACGCGCCCCCACCATAGCGGTGGATCGCCACAGACTATAGCCGGCTCGGTCGGAGCCCGTCGGGCGGGACCACCCGTGCGTGACCGCGGCTACAGCGACCCTCGCAGTAGTCGGGTCACGGCTCCGGCCGGAATCCAGCGCCTCGCATGGGCCAGGAGCCGGCAAACTCGGGCACCGCCAACAGTCACGGTCGCATGAATACGGTGGAGGCTTCGGTCACCACGGAGCGCTTACTCGACTCTGGCTTGCTATGTTGCAGCGTGAAGGTTGGAGAAGCCTTGCGGACGAGGTGAACCAGTACCCGCGCAGCGACAAGACTGGTTCAGGGAGTTCCTGGTGGCTTGGGGTATCTTGATCGCGTCCGGCGTCCTTGAGGCGGTATGGGCGACAGCACTGTCGTCCTCGGACGGATTTAAGCGTCGCAAACCGACGGTCGTCTTCGCCGTCGCGCTTGTGTTCAGCATGATCGGCCTTGCTGTGGCGATGCAGACCCTGCCCACCGGTACATCGTACGCGGTCTGGGTCGGCGTTGGCGCCGTGCTGACCGCCGGGTGGGCGATCTTCCGCGGCAAAGAGAAGGCCACACCGATGAAGGTGCTCCTGCTCGCCGGGCTGGTCGGCAGCGTCGTCGCGCTCAAGGTGGTGTCGTGATGAGCTGGATTGTCCTGGTCGTCAGCGCAGTGTTCGAGGCAGTCTGGGCGACCGCACTCGGACAGTCCGATGGATTCAGCAAGCCAGCCCCAACAGTAGTCTTCGTGATCTTCCTGACCCTGAGTATGATCGGGTTGGCGCTCGCGATGCGCCACATCCCGGTCAGCGTCGCGTACTCAGTCTGGATCGGGATCGGCGCCGTGCTCACCGTCGCCTACGCCATGTTGACTGGCGGCGAGCAGTTCACCACAGCCAAAGCCGTCGTGCTGACCATCCTGATCAGCTGCATCGTCGGTCTGAAATTCACCAAGGCCCCAACTCCGACGACGGAAGCGACGGCTGAGGCACCGTCGGCCGCCACCGAGCAACCGAAGTGACGACTTGGAGCTCGCGCGGATTGGTTACAGCTTGGCCGCGGCCGAGTGTCTGGGGCGAGGGCGGGCACGGGCCTGCCGATCATGAAGTTGTCTACGCTTCGTGATCGTCTGGAGGCCGCGTGCCCGTCCTGCCATCATGGCTGACCGAGCCGCTGTGGGACCAATTCGCCGCGCTGCTGCCCGCACGGGCCGAGTTCGATCGGTGAGGTCCGGCCGCTGCTGGCCGGGCGTGGTCACGCGGTGCCTGACCGGCCTGGAGTACGGCTGCGCACGCTGGCTGACGTGGTTGCCTACGCCGAGCATGAGGGAGTCGTCCTGCGGCTGGATGCGACCGAGACCCAGGTCAACCGACCCGCCGCGCACCGACCAGGCCGGCGGGCCTTCATCTCAGGGAAGAAGAACCTGAACACCATCAAGACCACGATCATCAGCGACGGTGCGGGACGCACCCTATGGACCGGGGCGCACCGGCCGGGACGCCAACACGACCAGACCGCGTTCGACACTGAGGGCATCGATGACCTCCTCGATCACTTCCCGCACGCCAGAGCGCTGGTCGACGCCGGTTATCGCGGACTCCGGAAGCGTCATCGGGGTCAGATCGTTGCTCCGCCCCCGAGTACTCGTTCCCGCAACACGGTCTCTGTCGTCACCGCCGATATCCGAGACCGGGCTCGGCAGCGTCACTCCTCCCAGCGGATCGCGGTCGAGCACGCGATCGCCGCACACAAGCAGTGACGCGGCCTGCGGCGCTGGACTCACCAGCGCGCACACCTGCCCGAGACCTACCGGGCGATCGCCGGTCTGGTCTCCGACCGCGACGCCATGCGATAGGCCCTCACCGAGCACCTCTGAGGCCAGCACATCCCAACCCCAATAGCGCATGAACTCGTAAGCCCTTGCGCGGCACACGGCTCGAACACCGTGGTCCTGTCCGGGCGCCCTGGCTGCTCTGCGGAGTGCCCCAGACCCCTCTGGAACGTACCGACGCCGCTGCCTGTGTCCTTCGCGGTCTCGGCATCGAGAACGAGCGGCTTCCCGGGGTGCCCCGGTTCTGCCTCCACGCACTGCTGCGCAGATAGTGGGATGCCGGCGCCTGCCCCGCCGCGGTACTGCACGCCATCGACCACCACCCCGACTGGCCCGACCACCACCGCGGAGACATGCTCCGCGGCGGCCGCGACCCGATCGCCATCCGCGGCGCACGACTGCGACCATGGACCGGGCGACTCGGCGAGCTGCCCGCCAGCCTCCTCGGACACCCGGGCAACTACGTCGCCGCCCGCTACGAACGCCAGCAGCGCCGCTCCCCCGTCGCCGTACAGCCCACCGACCGCACGCCGGTGGCGCCCGATCCCTCCAACCGCCGCAACGCCGCCCAGGCCGCAGCGCTCGCGTCCTTCGCCACCCACCAGGCCCGTACGAACCTGGGCAAGCCCAGTGCCGCGCACTGAACGCGACGCTGCTTCCAGCGGAAGCACCCATCAGACACGACAAATATATACAATCCATATATATTGGGATGACCGCGGCGCGTTGCAGTTCGAGCGCTCGCGGGAGGATGCACCCAACATCGAGGGGAAGCGGGACACCTCATGCCACCGAGGCGACAGCCAGGACTCACCGTCGGCGCAGCCGCACGGATCGGGCGCCGAGCATCCGGCGAGGGTGCTTCCAGCGGAAGCACCGCCACCGCCACCGCCACCGCGACCGCGGAGGCTCCGCAGGCCCGGGCGGGGATTCTCGGGGCCATCAGCGCAGCCGCCGAGCAGCCGCCGGCGCCGGGGGAGCGGATCGTCGACGTCGACGTCGCGCACCTCACTCCGCACCCCGACAACATCCGCGACAGCCTCGGCGACGTCACCGGCCTCGGTGAGTCCATCGCCGAGCGCGGCGTGCTGCAGCCCCTCGTCGTGGTGAGCCGGGCCGCCTTCACTGCCCAGCGGTCCGACGTCGAGCTGGACGTGGCCGTTCAGTACGTCATCGTTGCTGGGCACCGTCGCCACGCCGGCGCCGTCCACACCGGCGTTCCGACCGTGCCGGTCGTCGTGCGCGATGCGCTCGCCGGCGACGACGACGCCGTCCTGTCGATGATCGTCGAGAACGTGCAGCGCACCGACCTGAGTCCGATCGAGCAGGCCCGCGCCTTCGGGCGGCTGCGTGATCGCGGCTGGTCCGAGCGTCGCATCGCCAAGGAGACCGGGGTCAGTCCCGGCCAGGTGCACAAGCGGCTGCAGCTGTTGCGGCTGCCGGCCAAGCTCGCGGCCGCGCTCGTAGACGGAGAGCTGACCGTCACCGACGCGCTGCGGCTGCTGGAACTGCCCGACAGCGAGATCTCCTCGGCCTGGTCGCAGGCCAAGCGCGAGGAGTACCGCGGCATCAACGGCGTGGTCACGGCCCGCCTGGCCGCGCTCGCCGCCCGTGAACGCGGCGAGCAGCTGCGCACCGCACTCACTGCCGCCGGGCTTCGCCTCATCGACGACCCTGACGCCGAGTTCGGCAGCCGCCCCTGGAACCACCTGCTCCCGAGCGCGTACTCGGTGCCCGGCGCCGACCCGGCCGTGCGCGGCATCGCCAGCGGCGACGACGCCGTACCGCCGCCCGCCGACGTTCTCGCGCACGTCTACGCCCAGGGCGAGCGACTGCACCTGTCCTGGTACTCCACCCAGGCGCGGGAGGACGAGCCCCGCAGCGGTGGGGGGGAACCGTCGCGCCCGCCGAGCCGAGTGCTTCCAGCGGAAGCGGTTCCGCGGGTGCTTTCAGCGGAAGCCCCGACGCACCGGCGACCACGGTCGACCCCGCCGAGGCGCAGGAGCGCGCCCCTCTGCTGCGTGAACGTCAGGAACGTGCCGAGGTCGCCCGCGCTGCCAGCGAGGCCCGCGCCGCGGCGTGCGCCCGCATCGTGACCGGGCGACTGGACCCCGAGCTCGCCGTGGAGATCCTCGCCGACGCCGTGCTTGTCGACGTCGTTCTCGAGCCCTATGAGTACGCCGCGGTCGCCGCCGAGTTCTGCGGACAGCTCGTCGACGAAGACGTCGACGCCGGCGACGACCCCGTCTCGACGTGGCTGCACCGCCAGGCCACCGCCGGGCCGCTGGCTGCGCGCCGAGCCGCCGTGGCCGTCGCGCTCGCCGAGGTCGAGAACAGCCTCGGCTGGGCCGGCGGAGACGGCCGCGACTGGACCTCCCACGAGGCCCGGCACGTGCGGCGCCTGGCCGCGCACGGCGGCTACGAACTCACCTCCGACGACGAGCAGCGGCTCGCCGTCCTCACCATGAGTGCTTCCGCCGGAAGCACCCCCGCAGACGGAGCCACCTCATGACCGTGATTGCCGTTGGCAACCAGGCCGGCAGCGCCGGGAAGACTACCCTCGTGGTCAACGTCGGCGCGCGGCTGGCTCAGCTCGGCCACCGGGTGCGGGTCATCGACCTGGACGCGCAGGGCAACGCCTCCCACTGGCTCGGCCATCCCGAGCCCCTGCCCGACGACGCCGGCAACGTCGCCCCGGCCGGGCTCGGGACCTACGAGCTCCTCTTCGACGGCGCGGCGATCCTCGCCACGGAACGTCCCGTCGAGGAGCTCGACACGCTCACCGTGGTGCCCTCTCACCCGACACGGATGGAGGGCGCCGACGTCGAGCTGTCGAAAGTCCTCGGCGGCGAGCAGCGGCTGCGCATGGCGCTGCAGGCGGCCGTCGACGACGCCGACGTCGTGACCCTGCTCGACTGCCCGGGGTCGCTCGGCACGCTCACCGTGTCCGCGCTCGTCGCAGCCGACGTCGCGGTGACCGTGTTCGCGCCGGCCGAGAAGGAGGCTGGCGGCGTCGGGAAGTTCGAGGCCACCATCGAGACCGTCGCCAAGGCCTACAACCCTCAGCTGCGGCTCGTCGCGGCGGCACCGTCCATCGTGCCGTCGGCCGGCAGCTACTACCGCGACGTGCTCGACCAGGTTCGCAGCGCATGGGGCGGCATCGTCACCCCTGCCGTGCGCCGCTCCGTCCGGGTCCCTGAGGCCTACAGCGCGCAGATGCCGCTGTGCCTCTACGGCCCCGACGAGCCCGTCACCGCCGACGTGGCCGCCGTCGTCGAACACCTGCAGACCGCCGGCGTCGTCGGTCTCGGCGCCGCCCGGTGAACCAACCCCGCCCGCGCCGCCGCGGTGGAGTCCTGGCACGCCCTGCTGCAGAACAACGTCCTGGACCGGCACCGCTGGCACACCCGCGACCAGCTCCACGACGCGATCATCTTCTGGATCGAACGCACCTACAACCGCCGACGCCGACAACGCGGCCTCGGCAAACTCACCCCCGTCGAGTACGAACTCACCTTCACCACCCAGACCACCACCCCCGCACCATGATCACCACTTAACCACTGTCAACCAACACTGCAGCAAACCCCATCAGGTCGCTACTGCAATCCCGACAGAACCGGACCACCGCGCCGGCCGCGGCCTCCGCCACCGCGCGACCACCAGCTGGGACACACCGCGAGTGACACACCGACGCATCAAGCGACGTCCGCCACCCCCACCCGAGTGGGCATCCCCGACATCTCGACTGCGCTGCGCGACAACCGCACGTCGACCGGGTGGTGGTGTGTGGTCTGCAGTTTCCCAGCCTGGAGCCTCTCGTTACAGCTAGAGGCTTATTCAGGCCCCGTGAAATAACGATCTAGCCCGGCGTGTCGGGTTGGGCGACAGCCCGTCCATCGCGAATATTGGTTTGCCGAATCAATCCGAGATGAACGGGCTGCCGCAGTATGTACTATACCACTGGTTTCCGGCGTGATGAAATTCAGGATCTTGTCGCTATAGTGTATGAGCAGGATCAGCGGGACGCGACGGAGGCACGTTTGTCTTGGCCGCCGGTTCTGGGGTTGTTCTGGTCGGTGGTGATCACGTTGGCGTATCTGCGCGGGAATCGTGTGCAGTGGGAGTTGGCGGAAACCTATGGGGTGTCGCAGTCGACGGTTAGTCGAGCGATCACGGGGGTGACACCGTTGCTGGCACAGGCGCTGCGGAGTGTCGTTCCGACGGCAGAGGAGCTTCGTGCCGATCGGCAGTACATCATCGATGGAACCTTGCTGCCCTGCTGGTCATGGGCCGCGGTGCCGGGTCTGTGGTCGGGCAAGCATCGCACCACCGGCGTCGTCGTCCAGGTCGCAGCCACCCTGGAAGGGCAGCTGTCGTGGATCTCCGACCCGACCCCAGGCTCCCGACACGACCTATATTGCCTCGACCAATCCGGCGCCCTCGACCACCTCGCCACATACCCCCCGATCGGCGATAAAGGATACATCGGGCGCGGCATGCTCACCCCGTTCAAAAAACCACCCGGCCGGGAACTTCTCAACTGGCAAAAAACATTCAACAAGAGCCTCAACCACACACGCGCCACCATCGAACGAGTCATCGCCCATATCAAAACGTGGAAAGTTCTCCACACAGACTACCGGCGGCCCTACGCCACATTTAAAACGACAATCTCGGCAGTCATCGGACTCATCTTCTACACACTTACCTGACGGAGCCTGAATAAGCCTCCTAGTACGGGCTCCCCCCTTCATATTCGAGTACCAGCACTATCTGGAGGACATGCGTGATGTGGAAGAAGACCGGGATCGTGGTGGCCGCCTCAGCGGCATCGCTGATGGCGCTCTCGCCGGTGGCGATGGCTCACACCAGCGGTGACCACGGCGACCACGGAATCGACAAGAGCTCGAAGGGGCTGATCTCGGGCCTGAACGGCAACAACATCAACGTGCCGATCCAGGTCTGCAACAACAACATCCCCGTCAACCTCATCGGCGCCCAGGTCCCCATCGAAGACCTCGGCCTGGGCAACGGGCTCACCGGCGCGCTGGGGATCCTCGGCTCTGGCACCGCGAAGTCCGGACACTCGGTCACCGACCAGTCCGACACCTGCGCCCAGACCGGCGCCGCCGGCGACGCCGCCATCAGCGGCAAGTAACACCCCGCGCCGCTTCGCTGGCGGGAGCCTTCACTCACCACGCCAGCTGAGCACGCGCCCCTGTTCGCTGCCAACGAGCAGAGACCAGGGCGCGTACACCGAGAGAGCCCCGGCCTCAAGGGACCACGGCACTGTCGCACAGGATGCCCACAACCCTCGGGGTGCGGGGCCTCTCCCGCATCCTGAGGCCTCTACACCGGGCGCCACTACACTGCCTTGGTGTCTGACATGTCCGACCCGATGGGCCCCGACGACATCCTGGTCATCACCACCCAGGACTTCACCATCCGCAGCGACAAAGACCTCTACCAGGCCTCCTACGCCCTGATGAGCTACTTCTCCGGGCTCTGCCGACAAGGCCGGATCGCCGACGCCTACGCCGGACCCACCCAACCGCCAGCCACCGACGGTCACGACCCCGACGACCTCGACGGCGAGCACCTCACCATCCGGATCGAAGTCATCGCCGACAGCATCGACCACGGCATCACCACCGCCCTCGAGACCATGCACCGCGGCTTCACCACCCTCGGACGAACACTGCCCGACCAATACAGCCCCGACGAAATCCAAGTGCTGACCATCGCCATCGGCGGCGACGACCTGACCATCACCCACCTCGACCGCACTGCGGCTTACTGCCGGGTCGGCCTCACCTCCTGAAACTGGAGTCATTCTAGAAAAATCCGGGTGGTTCCGGGGTGCTTTGCTGCGCTGTAGTGCGTTGCGGCAGTCCAGAATTTCTGGAGGCGTGTCGATGTCTGATCGGTTCGATGGGCTCGAGCAGATACGCGACACGGTCTTGGTGCAATGCGGGCCGAGTGAAGCCTGAGCGGCACTGGAACTCGCGGCCCGATCCGGAGCTGGTGTGGTAGTGACCACCCAGCAGCGACGGGGGATCTGGCAAGCTGGTACTCAGAGGTCGTTTCAGAATGACTTCGTGAGTCCCCGGTGGCAGATCAGGGCGCAGGCGAGGTGGAGCAGGCCGAGGTGGATGTCGGCTCGGCGTTCGTAGCGGGTCCGGAGTCGTTTGAAGGCGTGGAGCCAGGCGAAGCCGCGTTCGATGACCCAGCGGTGTTTCCCGAGGCCGGAGCCGTGGCCTCGTCGTCGTCGGGCCAAGTGTGGTCGGATGCTGAGTGCGCGGAGGCGGCGGCGGTGTGGCTGGGAGTCATAGCCCCGGTCTCCGTAGAGCGTCCCGGGGCGGTGGCGGGGCTGGCCACGACGACCCCGGATCGGCGGGATCGCCTTCACTAGCTGTACTGACCACAGACGTTGGTTAACCGGCTGATCGGTGGTCGTCGTCCGATGGCGGTGTGGGGCCGGTGATGGTTGTACTCGTGGAGCCAGTTTGGGAGGGCGTCGCGCCGCTGGGACTCGCCGGTGTAGTGCCGGGCGTAGGCCCACCGGTCGGCCAGGGTGCGGTGGAATCGTTCGATCTTGCCATTGGTCTGCGGCCGGTAGGGCCTTGTGTGTTTCGGGGTGATGCCCAGGTCGTGGCAGGTGTCGCGCCAGAGCCGGGAACGGTAGGCCGAGCTGTTGTCCGACAGGACCCGGGACACGGTGACCCCGCGATCGGTGAACCACGTAGTCGCCCGCGAGAGCACAGCAGCCGCGGTAGCGGCGGTCTCGTCATCGTGGATGGGGCTTGACCCCGGATCTTGGACACGCTGAATCCAGCACTGCTGGGGAAGCGAGATGATCCAGCGATCATGGCCAGGAAGAGTTTCACCGACGAGTTCCGTCGGCAGGCTGTTGATCTGTATGAGTCCATCCCGGGTGCCACGGTCCGTGGTATCGCCGACGACCTGGGTATCGCGCGGGGCACGTTGCGGGACTGGCTCACGATCCACGGCACGGGGAACAAGACCGCAGCTGATGGCAGTAGCTGCCCCAGCCCGGTACAGACCATGCGCACCACGCCGGGGTCGGGCTTGGACGGGGAGGAACCACCGGGGCAGAAGATCGCCCGTCTCGAGGCTCGGGTCCGTGAACTCGAGATCAGCGAGAAGAAGCTGACTGCCGAGCGGGAGATCCTGCAGCGGGCGGCCAAGTATTTCGCGGGGGAGACGCGCTGGTGACCCGCTTCCAGTCCGTCGCTGACCACCGGCACACCTTCGAGGTGAAGCGGTTGTGCGAGCTCGTGCACGTCTCGAGGTCGTCGTTCTACGCCTGGTTGGCGGCCGCTCCGGCCCGGGCGCGTCGGGCCGCCCGTGATGCGGTGTTGGTGGCGCGGATCCGGACGATCCATGACGCCGAGAACACCATCGGTGCACCGCGGGCCACGACCGAGCTCAACGACGGCGCCGCAGCCGGGGACAGGGTCAACCACAAACGCGTCGCGCGGGTGATGCGTGCGGCCGGGATCGCCGGCTACCGCAGCCGGCGCCGGGTGCACACCACGATCGTCGAGCAGTCCCGGCAGACGGTGCCCGACCTGCTCAGGCGGGATTTCACCGCCCCAGCACCGAACCAGGTCTACGTCGGTGACATCACCTACCTGCCCCTCGCAGGCGGGACGAACCTGTATCTGGCCACGGTGATCGACTGCTGCTCCCGCAAACTCGCCGGCTGGGCCCTCGCTGATCACATGCGCACCGACCTGGTCAGCGACGCACTCCACGCCGCGGAACGGGCCCGTGGGTCGCTACGCGGGGCGGTCTTCCACAGCGACCACGGAGCGGTCTACACCTCGAGTGCCTACGCCGAACTCTGCGACCGGCTCGGAGTGACCCGTTCCATGGACGCGGTCGGATCGTCGGCGGACAACGCCCTGGCCGAGTCGTTCAACGCCACCGTCAAACGCGAGGTCCTCCAGGACAGCACCTGCTGGCCCGACGCGGCCACCTGCCGACGGCAGGTCTTCAGGTGGCTGACCCGCTACAACACCCGACGACGACACTCCTACTGCCGGCACCTGTCCCCGAACACCTACGAACAGACACTCCCGGCTACCGTCACAGCCACAGCCGCGTAATCCGACACCGTGTCCAAGATCCGGGATCAAGGCCCGAGCTCGGCACGACGCGGGGGACGATCGCGCGAGTCGCGGACCAGATCGGTTGCGGGGTGGAGTCGCTACGGACCTGGGTCAAGCAGGCCGATATCGACGAGGGTGTCGAACCGGGTGTGACCACGGCCGAGGTGACGCGGATCCGTGAGCTTGAGCAGGAGAACCGTGAGTTGCGGCGGGCGAATGACCTGTTGAAGCGGGCCTCGGCTTTTTTCGCGGCGGAGCTCGACCGTCCCTTGAAGTGATCGTCGCGGTCGTCGACGACAACCGCGACGAGTTCGGAGTCGAGTTCATCTGCACGCACATGCAGGTGGCTCCGAGCAGCTACTACGCGGCGAGA
>NZ_JAHLJC010000037.1:0-49849 GCF_020496255.1 Pseudonocardia sp. ICBG1142
GGTCGAGCTGGGCCCGGCGACGGTCCCGATCGGTGTGCAGGCCGGTCCCGCCTCGGGGCCGCCGTCGCGAGCGGCCCACTTGTAGAACCAGGGCACCGAGACTCCCAACAGGTCGCAGGACAGCACGTGCGGCACCCGGTACAAGGTCCTCTGGTCAGCGATGAAGCGTGCCACGCTCACCTCGTCGCCTCTTTCACCCACCCGACCACGGATCGCTTGAGGACATCACGCTCCATCCGGAGCTCGGCGTTCTCCGCGCGGAGGCGTTTCAGCTCCGCGACCGCGTCCGGGCCAGCCCGTCGCGGCCGGCAGCATCGTCACGTGCACGGGTCACCCACGTGCCCAACGTGCCCTCGTTGATCCCCAGATCGCGGGCGACCTGCGCGATCGGTTTCCCCGTCTCGGCAACGATCCGGACCGCCTCGTCACGGAACTCCCGGTCGTACACCCTGCGTGTCTCTGACATCGCCACTCCCTATAGCCGATGCCTCCACGATCCGGGGGGGGGGGGGGGGAAGCACACAGACTCCAGCCTGCACGGCGCAGACGCGCCGGCCCTTCTCAAACACGGTCTCAGAACCATGTACCTGCCCACGGGGCCGGGGCGGCGACGGCGAACAGCACGTCCGCTCGCGCGGCCGCTCCTGGGGTGTGCTCGACCCATAACCCGGCCGTGCACAATCTCGACGGCATCCGGTCACCGAGAAACGCTGGCATCAATGTGCTCGCACTACATTCCAGATCAGGCAGGACCCCCTTCGCCGGCTCGACACCACTCACCCCGATCCGCCAGGTACCGGCGCCATCACCCAGAGCGAGCGGTCCCGATTCACGCACCCGCAGCACCACCGGATCGCCCGACCCCCAGCTTCGAGCCGACAACGCGGCAGAAATATCGACGAGGCACGCCCACAGCTCATCACCCCGCCCGAGCACCTGCCGCTGACGTGAATCAGCAAGCATCAGATCAAGGTCCTCATCCAGCGGGCGCCCCCACCCCACCACCGAATCAACGAGATCCAGACCCGTCACAAACCGCCATAATCCAGCTGTAGCCGCCGCCGACGACGCCCATAATTGCTGGACCCCAACCTCGGCGGGCCAATCACGATCCGGACCGACCTTGCCGCTCACCCACACAACGAATCCGTCATCGCCCGCCGTTCCGGAATGCACAGCAATACCCTGATAACCCGAACCCGCGAACCCCGGCGTCGCCCCTGACGCCGGCTCCAGGGCATGCCGCCACCACTGCGGCGGACGAGTCAACCCACCGGGACGCCCACCAGCAAGGCGTTCCTGCAGAACAGGCAGCACGGCCGCCGCCTCGGCGCGATCCAGCATCCGGACCCGCCTCCCAGTCGCGGTGTCCGGGCCGCACTCGGGCCGCCACTCTGCCCGGACAGGGACACGCACCGTCTCACTCCGGGACACAACGCCGTAACCATAACGCCCGTAGATCCCCGTCTGTGTCGCATGCAGAACCGCCGCGACATCACCGCGCTCCCGGGCCTGGCCGAGCTGAGTGCCCATCAACGCAGACAACCGGCCCTTCCGTGTGGAATCAGCCCGAACTCCCACACCCGTCACTGCTGACGCGGAAACCCGGGCCCCACCCGGCAACGTCCACTGAGTCGGAAAGGAATGTGCTGTCCCGACAATCTCGCCATTCGCACCCCGGACGCCCAGCCAACACTCATCATCGAAAAGGTCGTCGCCGACCCACCCTTCACGCCATTCTTCGATACCCACCGGAGCTTTATGCAGCGCACCTAGAAACACATTGAACGCAGCACGGCGATCGACCAGATCAACAAGAACCTCAACATCGGCCACACTCAGGACCTCGAATCTCTCTAGTCGCTCACCACTACATGAAATCCACAGAGAAACCTGCACTCAGGGCAGCTATCGCCACCATCTACTCCATCGCGCGCCGTCGACCGCCGCGCCTGTCGGTGAGCACAGCCCCCTCACCGAGCGGCGATCAGTATCCGGGCGGCGTCGGGCTCGTGGGCTTGGACGAACATGACCCGCGCCGCAGCAGCAGCAACCGTGTGGTGCAGGTGACTCCGTACCCCGCGTTCCCGCAGCTCATCGGGGTACGGAGAAGTCTTGATTCCTATTAAGCGGTCGCGATGAATGATGTCGGCCTGGCGTCTGCCTTGACGCGCACGGCATAGTGTGCTCCATCGTGGAGCTCGAAAGGTAGCTCGTGGCGCGGCAGCGTTGCCCCGATCGTGATTGATGCGGCATGACAAGTTCCGAACAACGCAAGACTCCAAGAGCGGCCTTCCGCGGTAGAAAGTGTAAGCGGCGTTCCTCCTTGTTTTTCTGACCGAGTCACGATTAGGTGCCATTCGGACGTCGTCTCGTCGATTCGGCGAATTGTTGTGGCGAAAGTCAGGACGTCTCTCTGGCGGTTTACTCGGGCGTAGGCAAGGTCGGTGCCGAGTTCATCAGGGTCTAGGGTGAATGCGTCGCGCAGATGGAGCACCACGCGCGGGAAGTCCCGCAGAATCGTTTCGACATGGTTATGTTCTGTGACGCGGCGCCGCTCTTCTCGCCAGGCCCACACCAGGTCAAGCGTGCGCATCGCGGGGGCCGCCGTCGTCGAAGGGACGGCCGGCCGTTTCATCGGTTCCATGAGGGTCGGCGCGGCGGTCCGCGGTGACGTCGGCGTGCCGTTCTGACACGGCACGTTCTTGTTCACGTGCCTGCTCGCGGGCCCGGTCCAGCGCTGCGGTCTCGGCGGCCGGGTCGGGAGTGAACAGGGTCCCGGGTGTGGAGCGGCCTGCAGCTCCGAGCTCGTTCATCCGCTTCGGAACGGGGGCCCCCTGATACTCCAGCTTGACGGGATGGCTGTGCTCGTCGACCCCGGTGAGCGGCTGGTGCACTTCGATGTATGCCCCGTGTGGGAGTCGTTTGATGATACCGGTCTCCAGACCGTGTTCCAGTACAGCGCGGTCGGACTTCTGTAGACCCAGGCACCACCGGTAGGCGACCCAGTACACGATCGGCGGCACGATCAGCAGACCGATACGCCCGGCCCAGGTCGTTGCGTTGAGCGAGATGTGGAAGAACAGCGAGATCCAGTCGTTGAACCCGCAGAGGACCAGCCACAGGTAGAACGCGATCCCCATCGCCCCCAGGGCTGTGCGGACCGGGACGTCACGCGGGCGCTGGAGCAGGTTGTGATGCGCATCGTCACCGGTGAACCGCCGCTCGATCTTCGGGTAGGCCGATGCAAGCATGAACAGCACCGGCAGGAACGCTGCGGTAGGCAGGAATGCCGACGGGATCGTGTAGGTGTCAAACAAGTAGAACTCCCAGGGCGGGAAGATCCGCCCCATGCCCTCGGAGAACAGCATGTAGAAGTCCGGCTGCGAGCCAGCGGAGACATGCGAGGGATCGAAGGGCCCGAAGAACCAGATCCGGTTGATCTCGAACAGCCCGGAGACGATGATGAGGATGCCAGCGACAATGAAAAAGAACGCACCACCCTTAGCCGCGAACTGCGGCATGATCCGGACACCGACCACGTTGTTCTCCGTCCGGCCCACTCCGGGGAACTGGGTGTGCTTCTGATACCAGACAAGACCGAGGTGGACTGCAATCAGGGCGAGCAAGATCCCAGGAAGAATTAGGACGTGGATGATGTAGAGCCGCGGGATGATCTCGGTGCCCATGAAATCCCCGCCGAACAGCGCCCAGTGCATCCAGGTCCCCACGACCGGGACCGACAGGGTGATACCGGAAGCGATCCGCAAGCCGATCCCAGAAAGCAACTCGTCGGGCAGCGAGTAGCCACTGAAACCCGCAAAGGTAGCGATCAGGATTAGATTAACCCCGATCGCCCAGTTAGCCTCTCGAGGCTTACGGAACGCTCCAGTAAAGAACACCCGGAACATGTGACACATCATCGACGCCACAAACAACAGAGCGGACCAGTGGTGCAGCTGACGCATGAACAGCCCACCGCGCACCTCGAAGGTCAGCGCGAGTGCTGACTCGTAAGCCCGAGACATATGCACGCCGCGGAGCGGATTGTAGGGGCCGTTGTAGACGACCTCTCCCATCGAGGGATCGAAGAACAACGCCAGATAGACCCCCGAGAGAATGACGATGATGAAGCTGTAGAGCGCGATCTCGCCCAGCATGAACGACCAGTGGGTCGGGAAGACCTTGTTGAGCTGTTGACGCAGCCCCGCGGCTGGGCGATACCGCTGGTCGGCTTGTTCCAGGGCCTCAACGACCCGCTTCTTCATCTGCAGCCCCCCTGGACGAGGCCGTGAGGTTGGGCTCATGTCGCCGGGTTTCCTCCTCGGTGGTCCACCGGAAAAACGGACGGGCCGTGCGGTGTCGATGAGATGTCGTTCATGTCTGATGTCGATGACAGCTGGGCACTGCTCCTACTACATGAGTTTCTACTGTTCGACAGCCCTGGCGAAGCCGAGGGGGACAGCTCCCCGGTGCGGCGACGCTTCCAGCCGAGGTCCGGAAGGTCCGACAGGGTGGACGGCCCCTCTCGGGCCTGCTCAGGTGAGCAGCGGTCTCAGCGCCGCGCGGAGTAGGTCTGCTACCTCTATCGACGCTTCCTGTACCGGCGTCCGGCCCGGCGATCATCGCGTGACAGGGGAGTCCTCTCACCGAGCACCAGCGGAGCAACTGATGCCAACCAGTTGTCTCCCGGGCTTTTGTCCCGCCGTGAGGCGATTCGATAAACCGCCTACGTCTCTCAGACCAGACTCCTCCAAGGGGAACGGAACCCTAGACGCGCCCCCACCATAGCGGTGGATCGCCACAGACTATAGCCGGCTCGGTCGGAGCCCGTCGGGCGGGACCACCCGTGCGTGACCGCGGCTACAGCGACCCTCGCAGTAGTCGGGTCACGGCTCCGGCCGGAATCCAGCGCCTCGCATGGGCCAGGAGCCGGCAAACTCGGGCACCGCCAACAGTCACGGTCGCATGAATACGGTGGAGGCTTCGGTCACCACGGAGCGCTTACTCGACTCTGGCTTGCTATGTTGCAGCGTGAAGGTTGGAGAAGCCTTGCGGACGAGGTGAACCAGTACCCGCGCAGCGACAAGACTGGTTCAGGGAGTTCCTGGTGGCTTGGGGTATCTTGATCGCGTCCGGCGTCCTTGAGGCGGTATGGGCGACAGCACTGTCGTCCTCGGACGGATTTAAGCGTCGCAAACCGACGGTCGTCTTCGCCGTCGCGCTTGTGTTCAGCATGATCGGCCTTGCTGTGGCGATGCAGACCCTGCCCACCGGTACATCGTACGCGGTCTGGGTCGGCGTTGGCGCCGTGCTGACCGCCGGGTGGGCGATCTTCCGCGGCAAAGAGAAGGCCACACCGATGAAGGTGCTCCTGCTCGCCGGGCTGGTCGGCAGCGTCGTCGCGCTCAAGGTGGTGTCGTGATGAGCTGGATTGTCCTGGTCGTCAGCGCAGTGTTCGAGGCAGTCTGGGCGACCGCACTCGGACAGTCCGATGGATTCAGCAAGCCAGCCCCAACAGTAGTCTTCGTGATCTTCCTGACCCTGAGTATGATCGGGTTGGCGCTCGCGATGCGCCACATCCCGGTCAGCGTCGCGTACTCAGTCTGGATCGGGATCGGCGCCGTGCTCACCGTCGCCTACGCCATGTTGACTGGCGGCGAGCAGTTCACCACAGCCAAAGCCGTCGTGCTGACCATCCTGATCAGCTGCATCGTCGGTCTGAAATTCACCAAGGCCCCAACTCCGACGACGGAAGCGACGGCTGAGGCACCGTCGGCCGCCACCGAGCAACCGAAGTGACGACTTGGAGCTCGCGCGGATTGGTTACAGCTTGGCCGCGGCCGAGTGTCTGGGGCGAGGGCGGGCACGGGCCTGCCGATCATGAAGTTGTCTACGCTTCGTGATCGTCTGGAGGCCGCGTGCCCGTCCTGCCATCATGGCTGACCGAGCCGCTGTGGGACCAATTCGCCGCGCTGCTGCCCGCACGGGCCGAGTTCGATCGGTGAGGTCCGGCCGCTGCTGGCCGGGCGTGGTCACGCGGTGCCTGACCGGCCTGGAGTACGGCTGCGCACGCTGGCTGACGTGGTTGCCTACGCCGAGCATGAGGGAGTCGTCCTGCGGCTGGATGCGACCGAGACCCAGGTCAACCGACCCGCCGCGCACCGACCAGGCCGGCGGGCCTTCATCTCAGGGAAGAAGAACCTGAACACCATCAAGACCACGATCATCAGCGACGGTGCGGGACGCACCCTATGGACCGGGGCGCACCGGCCGGGACGCCAACACGACCAGACCGCGTTCGACACTGAGGGCATCGATGACCTCCTCGATCACTTCCCGCACGCCAGAGCGCTGGTCGACGCCGGTTATCGCGGACTCCGGAAGCGTCATCGGGGTCAGATCGTTGCTCCGCCCCCGAGTACTCGTTCCCGCAACACGGTCTCTGTCGTCACCGCCGATATCCGAGACCGGGCTCGGCAGCGTCACTCCTCCCAGCGGATCGCGGTCGAGCACGCGATCGCCGCACACAAGCAGTGACGCGGCCTGCGGCGCTGGACTCACCAGCGCGCACACCTGCCCGAGACCTACCGGGCGATCGCCGGTCTGGTCTCCGACCGCGACGCCATGCGATAGGCCCTCACCGAGCACCTCTGAGGCCAGCACATCCCAACCCCAATAGCGCATGAACTCGTAAGCCCTTGCGCGGCACACGGCTCGAACACCGTGGTCCTGTCCGGGCGCCCTGGCTGCTCTGCGGAGTGCCCCAGACCCCTCTGGAACGTACCGACGCCGCTGCCTGTGTCCTTCGCGGTCTCGGCATCGAGAACGAGCGGCTTCCCGGGGTGCCCCGGTTCTGCCTCCACGCACTGCTGCGCAGATAGTGGGATGCCGGCGCCTGCCCCGCCGCGGTACTGCACGCCATCGACCACCACCCCGACTGGCCCGACCACCACCGCGGAGACATGCTCCGCGGCGGCCGCGACCCGATCGCCATCCGCGGCGCACGACTGCGACCATGGACCGGGCGACTCGGCGAGCTGCCCGCCAGCCTCCTCGGACACCCGGGCAACTACGTCGCCGCCCGCTACGAACGCCAGCAGCGCCGCTCCCCCGTCGCCGTACAGCCCACCGACCGCACGCCGGTGGCGCCCGATCCCTCCAACCGCCGCAACGCCGCCCAGGCCGCAGCGCTCGCGTCCTTCGCCACCCACCAGGCCCGTACGAACCTGGGCAAGCCCAGTGCCGCGCACTGAACGCGACGCTGCTTCCAGCGGAAGCACCCATCAGACACGACAAATATATACAATCCATATATATTGGGATGACCGCGGCGCGTTGCAGTTCGAGCGCTCGCGGGAGGATGCACCCAACATCGAGGGGAAGCGGGACACCTCATGCCACCGAGGCGACAGCCAGGACTCACCGTCGGCGCAGCCGCACGGATCGGGCGCCGAGCATCCGGCGAGGGTGCTTCCAGCGGAAGCACCGCCACCGCCACCGCCACCGCGACCGCGGAGGCTCCGCAGGCCCGGGCGGGGATTCTCGGGGCCATCAGCGCAGCCGCCGAGCAGCCGCCGGCGCCGGGGGAGCGGATCGTCGACGTCGACGTCGCGCACCTCACTCCGCACCCCGACAACATCCGCGACAGCCTCGGCGACGTCACCGGCCTCGGTGAGTCCATCGCCGAGCGCGGCGTGCTGCAGCCCCTCGTCGTGGTGAGCCGGGCCGCCTTCACTGCCCAGCGGTCCGACGTCGAGCTGGACGTGGCCGTTCAGTACGTCATCGTTGCTGGGCACCGTCGCCACGCCGGCGCCGTCCACACCGGCGTTCCGACCGTGCCGGTCGTCGTGCGCGATGCGCTCGCCGGCGACGACGACGCCGTCCTGTCGATGATCGTCGAGAACGTGCAGCGCACCGACCTGAGTCCGATCGAGCAGGCCCGCGCCTTCGGGCGGCTGCGTGATCGCGGCTGGTCCGAGCGTCGCATCGCCAAGGAGACCGGGGTCAGTCCCGGCCAGGTGCACAAGCGGCTGCAGCTGTTGCGGCTGCCGGCCAAGCTCGCGGCCGCGCTCGTAGACGGAGAGCTGACCGTCACCGACGCGCTGCGGCTGCTGGAACTGCCCGACAGCGAGATCTCCTCGGCCTGGTCGCAGGCCAAGCGCGAGGAGTACCGCGGCATCAACGGCGTGGTCACGGCCCGCCTGGCCGCGCTCGCCGCCCGTGAACGCGGCGAGCAGCTGCGCACCGCACTCACTGCCGCCGGGCTTCGCCTCATCGACGACCCTGACGCCGAGTTCGGCAGCCGCCCCTGGAACCACCTGCTCCCGAGCGCGTACTCGGTGCCCGGCGCCGACCCGGCCGTGCGCGGCATCGCCAGCGGCGACGACGCCGTACCGCCGCCCGCCGACGTTCTCGCGCACGTCTACGCCCAGGGCGAGCGACTGCACCTGTCCTGGTACTCCACCCAGGCGCGGGAGGACGAGCCCCGCAGCGGTGGGGGGGAACCGTCGCGCCCGCCGAGCCGAGTGCTTCCAGCGGAAGCGGTTCCGCGGGTGCTTTCAGCGGAAGCCCCGACGCACCGGCGACCACGGTCGACCCCGCCGAGGCGCAGGAGCGCGCCCCTCTGCTGCGTGAACGTCAGGAACGTGCCGAGGTCGCCCGCGCTGCCAGCGAGGCCCGCGCCGCGGCGTGCGCCCGCATCGTGACCGGGCGACTGGACCCCGAGCTCGCCGTGGAGATCCTCGCCGACGCCGTGCTTGTCGACGTCGTTCTCGAGCCCTATGAGTACGCCGCGGTCGCCGCCGAGTTCTGCGGACAGCTCGTCGACGAAGACGTCGACGCCGGCGACGACCCCGTCTCGACGTGGCTGCACCGCCAGGCCACCGCCGGGCCGCTGGCTGCGCGCCGAGCCGCCGTGGCCGTCGCGCTCGCCGAGGTCGAGAACAGCCTCGGCTGGGCCGGCGGAGACGGCCGCGACTGGACCTCCCACGAGGCCCGGCACGTGCGGCGCCTGGCCGCGCACGGCGGCTACGAACTCACCTCCGACGACGAGCAGCGGCTCGCCGTCCTCACCATGAGTGCTTCCGCCGGAAGCACCCCCGCAGACGGAGCCACCTCATGACCGTGATTGCCGTTGGCAACCAGGCCGGCAGCGCCGGGAAGACTACCCTCGTGGTCAACGTCGGCGCGCGGCTGGCTCAGCTCGGCCACCGGGTGCGGGTCATCGACCTGGACGCGCAGGGCAACGCCTCCCACTGGCTCGGCCATCCCGAGCCCCTGCCCGACGACGCCGGCAACGTCGCCCCGGCCGGGCTCGGGACCTACGAGCTCCTCTTCGACGGCGCGGCGATCCTCGCCACGGAACGTCCCGTCGAGGAGCTCGACACGCTCACCGTGGTGCCCTCTCACCCGACACGGATGGAGGGCGCCGACGTCGAGCTGTCGAAAGTCCTCGGCGGCGAGCAGCGGCTGCGCATGGCGCTGCAGGCGGCCGTCGACGACGCCGACGTCGTGACCCTGCTCGACTGCCCGGGGTCGCTCGGCACGCTCACCGTGTCCGCGCTCGTCGCAGCCGACGTCGCGGTGACCGTGTTCGCGCCGGCCGAGAAGGAGGCTGGCGGCGTCGGGAAGTTCGAGGCCACCATCGAGACCGTCGCCAAGGCCTACAACCCTCAGCTGCGGCTCGTCGCGGCGGCACCGTCCATCGTGCCGTCGGCCGGCAGCTACTACCGCGACGTGCTCGACCAGGTTCGCAGCGCATGGGGCGGCATCGTCACCCCTGCCGTGCGCCGCTCCGTCCGGGTCCCTGAGGCCTACAGCGCGCAGATGCCGCTGTGCCTCTACGGCCCCGACGAGCCCGTCACCGCCGACGTGGCCGCCGTCGTCGAACACCTGCAGACCGCCGGCGTCGTCGGTCTCGGCGCCGCCCGGTGAACCAACCCCGCCCGCGCCGCCGCGGTGGAGTCCTGGCACGCCCTGCTGCAGAACAACGTCCTGGACCGGCACCGCTGGCACACCCGCGACCAGCTCCACGACGCGATCATCTTCTGGATCGAACGCACCTACAACCGCCGACGCCGACAACGCGGCCTCGGCAAACTCACCCCCGTCGAGTACGAACTCACCTTCACCACCCAGACCACCACCCCCGCACCATGATCACCACTTAACCACTGTCAACCAACACTGCAGCAAACCCCATCAGGTCGCTACTGCAATCCCGACAGAACCGGACCACCGCGCCGGCCGCGGCCTCCGCCACCGCGCGACCACCAGCTGGGACACACCGCGAGTGACACACCGACGCATCAAGCGACGTCCGCCACCCCCACCCGAGTGGGCATCCCCGACATCTCGACTGCGCTGCGCGACAACCGCACGTCGACCGGGTGGTGGTGTGTGGTCTGCAGTTTCCCAGCCTGGAGCCTCTCGTTACAGCTAGAGGCTTATTCAGGCCCCGTGAAATAACGATCTAGCCCGGCGTGTCGGGTTGGGCGACAGCCCGTCCATCGCGAATATTGGTTTGCCGAATCAATCCGAGATGAACGGGCTGCCGCAGTATGTACTATACCACTGGTTTCCGGCGTGATGAAATTCAGGATCTTGTCGCTATAGTGTATGAGCAGGATCAGCGGGACGCGACGGAGGCACGTTTGTCTTGGCCGCCGGTTCTGGGGTTGTTCTGGTCGGTGGTGATCACGTTGGCGTATCTGCGCGGGAATCGTGTGCAGTGGGAGTTGGCGGAAACCTATGGGGTGTCGCAGTCGACGGTTAGTCGAGCGATCACGGGGGTGACACCGTTGCTGGCACAGGCGCTGCGGAGTGTCGTTCCGACGGCAGAGGAGCTTCGTGCCGATCGGCAGTACATCATCGATGGAACCTTGCTGCCCTGCTGGTCATGGGCCGCGGTGCCGGGTCTGTGGTCGGGCAAGCATCGCACCACCGGCGTCGTCGTCCAGGTCGCAGCCACCCTGGAAGGGCAGCTGTCGTGGATCTCCGACCCGACCCCAGGCTCCCGACACGACCTATATTGCCTCGACCAATCCGGCGCCCTCGACCACCTCGCCACATACCCCCCGATCGGCGATAAAGGATACATCGGGCGCGGCATGCTCACCCCGTTCAAAAAACCACCCGGCCGGGAACTTCTCAACTGGCAAAAAACATTCAACAAGAGCCTCAACCACACACGCGCCACCATCGAACGAGTCATCGCCCATATCAAAACGTGGAAAGTTCTCCACACAGACTACCGGCGGCCCTACGCCACATTTAAAACGACAATCTCGGCAGTCATCGGACTCATCTTCTACACACTTACCTGACGGAGCCTGAATAAGCCTCCTAGTACGGGCTCCCCCCTTCATATTCGAGTACCAGCACTATCTGGAGGACATGCGTGATGTGGAAGAAGACCGGGATCGTGGTGGCCGCCTCAGCGGCATCGCTGATGGCGCTCTCGCCGGTGGCGATGGCTCACACCAGCGGTGACCACGGCGACCACGGAATCGACAAGAGCTCGAAGGGGCTGATCTCGGGCCTGAACGGCAACAACATCAACGTGCCGATCCAGGTCTGCAACAACAACATCCCCGTCAACCTCATCGGCGCCCAGGTCCCCATCGAAGACCTCGGCCTGGGCAACGGGCTCACCGGCGCGCTGGGGATCCTCGGCTCTGGCACCGCGAAGTCCGGACACTCGGTCACCGACCAGTCCGACACCTGCGCCCAGACCGGCGCCGCCGGCGACGCCGCCATCAGCGGCAAGTAACACCCCGCGCCGCTTCGCTGGCGGGAGCCTTCACTCACCACGCCAGCTGAGCACGCGCCCCTGTTCGCTGCCAACGAGCAGAGACCAGGGCGCGTACACCGAGAGAGCCCCGGCCTCAAGGGACCACGGCACTGTCGCACAGGATGCCCACAACCCTCGGGGTGCGGGGCCTCTCCCGCATCCTGAGGCCTCTACACCGGGCGCCACTACACTGCCTTGGTGTCTGACATGTCCGACCCGATGGGCCCCGACGACATCCTGGTCATCACCACCCAGGACTTCACCATCCGCAGCGACAAAGACCTCTACCAGGCCTCCTACGCCCTGATGAGCTACTTCTCCGGGCTCTGCCGACAAGGCCGGATCGCCGACGCCTACGCCGGACCCACCCAACCGCCAGCCACCGACGGTCACGACCCCGACGACCTCGACGGCGAGCACCTCACCATCCGGATCGAAGTCATCGCCGACAGCATCGACCACGGCATCACCACCGCCCTCGAGACCATGCACCGCGGCTTCACCACCCTCGGACGAACACTGCCCGACCAATACAGCCCCGACGAAATCCAAGTGCTGACCATCGCCATCGGCGGCGACGACCTGACCATCACCCACCTCGACCGCACTGCGGCTTACTGCCGGGTCGGCCTCACCTCCTGAAACTGGAGTCATTCTAGAAAAATCCGGGTGGTTCCGGGGTGCTTTGCTGCGCTGTAGTGCGTTGCGGCAGTCCAGAATTTCTGGAGGCGTGTCGATGTCTGATCGGTTCGATGGGCTCGAGCAGATACGCGACACGGTCTTGGTGCAATGCGGGCCGAGTGAAGCCTGAGCGGCACTGGAACTCGCGGCCCGATCCGGAGCTGGTGTGGTAGTGACCACCCAGCAGCGACGGGGGATCTGGCAAGCTGGTACTCAGAGGTCGTTTCAGAATGACTTCGTGAGTCCCCGGTGGCAGATCAGGGCGCAGGCGAGGTGGAGCAGGCCGAGGTGGATGTCGGCTCGGCGTTCGTAGCGGGTCCGGAGTCGTTTGAAGGCGTGGAGCCAGGCGAAGCCGCGTTCGATGACCCAGCGGTGTTTCCCGAGGCCGGAGCCGTGGCCTCGTCGTCGTCGGGCCAAGTGTGGTCGGATGCTGAGTGCGCGGAGGCGGCGGCGGTGTGGCTGGGAGTCATAGCCCCGGTCTCCGTAGAGCGTCCCGGGGCGGTGGCGGGGCTGGCCACGACGACCCCGGATCGGCGGGATCGCCTTCACTAGCTGTACTGACCACAGACGTTGGTTAACCGGCTGATCGGTGGTCGTCGTCCGATGGCGGTGTGGGGCCGGTGATGGTTGTACTCGTGGAGCCAGTTTGGGAGGGCGTCGCGCCGCTGGGACTCGCCGGTGTAGTGCCGGGCGTAGGCCCACCGGTCGGCCAGGGTGCGGTGGAATCGTTCGATCTTGCCATTGGTCTGCGGCCGGTAGGGCCTTGTGTGTTTCGGGGTGATGCCCAGGTCGTGGCAGGTGTCGCGCCAGAGCCGGGAACGGTAGGCCGAGCTGTTGTCCGACAGGACCCGGGACACGGTGACCCCGCGATCGGTGAACCACGTAGTCGCCCGCGAGAGCACAGCAGCCGCGGTAGCGGCGGTCTCGTCATCGTGGATGGGGCTTGACCCCGGATCTTGGACACGCTGAATCCAGCACTGCTGGGGAAGCGAGATGATCCAGCGATCATGGCCAGGAAGAGTTTCACCGACGAGTTCCGTCGGCAGGCTGTTGATCTGTATGAGTCCATCCCGGGTGCCACGGTCCGTGGTATCGCCGACGACCTGGGTATCGCGCGGGGCACGTTGCGGGACTGGCTCACGATCCACGGCACGGGGAACAAGACCGCAGCTGATGGCAGTAGCTGCCCCAGCCCGGTACAGACCATGCGCACCACGCCGGGGTCGGGCTTGGACGGGGAGGAACCACCGGGGCAGAAGATCGCCCGTCTCGAGGCTCGGGTCCGTGAACTCGAGATCAGCGAGAAGAAGCTGACTGCCGAGCGGGAGATCCTGCAGCGGGCGGCCAAGTATTTCGCGGGGGAGACGCGCTGGTGACCCGCTTCCAGTCCGTCGCTGACCACCGGCACACCTTCGAGGTGAAGCGGTTGTGCGAGCTCGTGCACGTCTCGAGGTCGTCGTTCTACGCCTGGTTGGCGGCCGCTCCGGCCCGGGCGCGTCGGGCCGCCCGTGATGCGGTGTTGGTGGCGCGGATCCGGACGATCCATGACGCCGAGAACACCATCGGTGCACCGCGGGCCACGACCGAGCTCAACGACGGCGCCGCAGCCGGGGACAGGGTCAACCACAAACGCGTCGCGCGGGTGATGCGTGCGGCCGGGATCGCCGGCTACCGCAGCCGGCGCCGGGTGCACACCACGATCGTCGAGCAGTCCCGGCAGACGGTGCCCGACCTGCTCAGGCGGGATTTCACCGCCCCAGCACCGAACCAGGTCTACGTCGGTGACATCACCTACCTGCCCCTCGCAGGCGGGACGAACCTGTATCTGGCCACGGTGATCGACTGCTGCTCCCGCAAACTCGCCGGCTGGGCCCTCGCTGATCACATGCGCACCGACCTGGTCAGCGACGCACTCCACGCCGCGGAACGGGCCCGTGGGTCGCTACGCGGGGCGGTCTTCCACAGCGACCACGGAGCGGTCTACACCTCGAGTGCCTACGCCGAACTCTGCGACCGGCTCGGAGTGACCCGTTCCATGGACGCGGTCGGATCGTCGGCGGACAACGCCCTGGCCGAGTCGTTCAACGCCACCGTCAAACGCGAGGTCCTCCAGGACAGCACCTGCTGGCCCGACGCGGCCACCTGCCGACGGCAGGTCTTCAGGTGGCTGACCCGCTACAACACCCGACGACGACACTCCTACTGCCGGCACCTGTCCCCGAACACCTACGAACAGACACTCCCGGCTACCGTCACAGCCACAGCCGCGTAATCCGACACCGTGTCCAAGATCCGGGATCAAGGCCCGAGCTCGGCACGACGCGGGGGACGATCGCGCGAGTCGCGGACCAGATCGGTTGCGGGGTGGAGTCGCTACGGACCTGGGTCAAGCAGGCCGATATCGACGAGGGTGTCGAACCGGGTGTGACCACGGCCGAGGTGACGCGGATCCGTGAGCTTGAGCAGGAGAACCGTGAGTTGCGGCGGGCGAATGACCTGTTGAAGCGGGCCTCGGCTTTTTTCGCGGCGGAGCTCGACCGTCCCTTGAAGTGATCGTCGCGGTCGTCGACGACAACCGCGACGAGTTCGGAGTCGAGTTCATCTGCACGCACATGCAGGTGGCTCCGAGCAGCTACTACGCGGCGAAGAAGCGGCAGCGCACGCCGTCGGCCCGCGCGGGCGGTGACGCGCTGATGCTGTCGATCCTGCTCGCGTTGTGGGTCGCGAACCGGAAGGTCTACGGCGCTCACAAGCTCTGGAAGGCCGCTCGCCGCGCCGGGTATGACATCGGCCGCGACCAGGTCGCCCGGCTCATGCGTGAGCTCGGAATCCAGGGCGTGTCCCGGGCGCGGAAGAAGGTACTCACCACCCGGGCTGACCTTGACTCGGTCCGGGCGCCGGACCTGGTGAACCGGCACTTCACCCTCGACCGTCCGGATGCCCTGTGGGTGACTGACCTGACCTATGTGCCGACCCGGTCAGGCATGACTTATGTGTGCTTCATCGTTGACGCGTTCAGCCGGCGCATCGTCGGCTGGCGGGCAGCGGCGAACATGAAGACCGAGATGGTCCTCGACGCGCTGGAGATGGCCCGGGCAGCGCGGGGCGGGCAGCGGCTGATCGGCCTGGTGACGCACTCGGACGCGGGCGTCCAGTTCACGTCGGTGCGTTTCACCGAACGGCTTGCCGAGATCGGCGCCCGGCCCTCGATCGGCACGGTCGCGGACTCCTATGACAACGCTCTGGCCGAGACGACCAACGGCCTCTACAAGACCGAATGTGTCTACGGCCCCGACACGAACGGCTGGGACGACGTCGGCGAGCTCGAACTCGCCACCCTGTCCTGGGTGCACTGGTTCAACGAAGCCCGGCTACACAGCCACTGCGGCGACACCACCCCAGCGGAGTACGAAGCAGCGTTCTACGCTGCACAACAGACCGACCCCACCAGGGTCGGAATCCAATAGACCGAGCCTCCAACGAACCCAGTGCGGTTCAATGGGCCGGGTCGGGTCGTGCTTCGATAACGCTGTAGCCGAGGCGTTCTTCTCATCCCTGGAATGGGAGGTCCTGTCCCGGCACGAGTTCACCGACACCGGCCACGCCCGCGAAGTCGTGACCGACTGGTGCTACGGCTTCTACAACCACCAACGCCGTCACACCGCCGCAGCCATGATGAGCCCGATCGACTACGAGAGCACCCCCGGCCCCGACCGGGACGCCGCCTAAAGGAAACTTTCCACAATTCGGGGGGAAGCGCAGAGAGAGAGTGTGAGTCGACGACGCGATCGCAGCAGGGTAGGATAACACGCCGAGCCTCCTGGTGAGACAGCCGATCTTGGTCGATTGCTGTCCTACCGGGAGGCTCACCCAGCTACACCACCACCCTCATCAGGCCCTGACCAGCAAAATCACGATGAAAAGGGCTCTGCCAACCAACTCTGCAGCAAACCCCCGATCGCCATTTTACAGGTCGCAGGCACATCTCATTACAAACTCACGAAGTCCTACTGGAAGTAGGAGCGTTCGATATCACCGTCTGGGGCGAACTGGCGTACTGAACCCTGGAAGATTAGCCTTCCTGACTTGATCACGCCAATATCAGTAGCCACCTTGCCTACTTCATTCAAAAGGTGGCTACTCAGAACGATCGTGCGGCCGGTGGAAACGACATCTCGCATGAGCGATCGAAGAGCTGCCATCCCTTCGGGGTCAAGACCATTTTGTGGTTCGTCGAGCAACAGCAGCTCCGGATCACCTAGCATGGCGGTCGCGAGTGCGAGCCGTCCTTTCATTCCAGTGGAGAATGTTCTCACACGGGCCCGCCCAGTGTCGCCAAGTCCAACTTTGTCAAGAACCGACTGGATCTCCTCCTGGCCGACACCGATCAAGTGGGCATGCACCTGTAGATGAGCTCTGGCGGAGAGGTGACCGTACAAGCTGGGGCCGTCGACTGAAGCTCCGATCCTTCCCAAAGACTCGCGGCGCCAGGGAGCACCGAACAACGAGATTGTTCCTGCACTGGGACGCAGAAGGCCGAGAATCATCTTGAGTGTAGTAGATTTTCCTGCACCATTCGGCCCCAGGAGTCCATAGATCTTTCCTGGGTGCACTCGTAGGTCCACTTCCTCCACTGCTCGCTTGTTTCGAAAATCTCGAGTGAGACCACGGGTCTCGATAACAGGACCATTCGACAACGCGGCAGCCGGTCCATTGGGTGTCGATCCACGCCGAGCCTGATTCATCGGAGTCTCTCCCTTTCCTTTTCTTCTTAACGCTAAGGCCTGCTTTTTAGAATTCCCCTAGTGATCCTCGCCGTCTTGCTATTCGCAATCCGGTATGCATCCCCCAGAGGCCAATCGCCAGTGCGATCGTAGCCCAAGCGGCCAGGCCAGCGAGTGAAGGAAGCAGTTCTTTCGGGGTAGCTGCCTGCGTGAGCGCGAGACGCATTCCATCGAGTGCAATAGTTGTTGGCAGGAAACCCGCTATCAGTTGCAGCCATTCCGGAAGTATCGTCACAGGGTATGCGACTCCGGACAGCAGAGTCGTCACCGTGACCACTGTCCACTTCACTGGGTCACCTCGCTTGGTCACCAACAGGGCTCCGCATCCGGTAAGCCCTAAGCCGCTCGTGGTGAGAACCAGCAGAAAAAGCACTGAAACAGAACCAAGGATATCGATATTGAACGGAACCTTCAGTATCGCTCCAAATACAGCGACCATCGCAAAGGATCCAGATATCGTCCCAATTAACGCGGCCCCCCCGGAAAAGATCATTGGTTTAAACACTGACACAGGCATGACCAGAACGGACTCGAGAGTTCCGGCGGCCTGCTCCTCCTGCAGGTATCCGCTGAAGGCGTTCAGGCCGATAACGACAAACCCAGTGAAGATCGATCCCGTCAACAAGAAGCTAACGATATCGCCCCCGTAGACTCGAATCCCGTCGAATGTATTTCCTTGCTGCAGGAATCTTCCCATCAAAAAGAACTGAACGAGTGCGACCAAGGAAGAGGCGCCGCCCAGTACTAGCGCGGTGCGGTAACTACGCTGCTCCCAGTACAAGCGCAGCAGGTGCACTCCGAACTGTCGCACGGATATCGGTATCCGTCCCATTGGAACCCCTCCTTACGATACTAACTGCTTCCGAATACCACGACTGGAGGCTTATTCAGGCCCCGTGATATAATGATCTAGCCCGGCGTGTCGGGTTGGGCGACAGCCCGTCCATCGCGAATATTGGTTTGCCGAATCAATCCGAGATGAACGGGTTGTCGCAGTATGTACTATGCCACTGGTTTCCGGCGTGATGAGATTCAGGATCTTGTCGCTATAGTGTATGAGCAGGATCAGCGGGACGCGACGGAGGCACGTTTGTCTTGGCCGCCGGTTCTGGGGTTGTTCTGGTCGGTGGTGATCACGTTGGCGTATCTGCGCGGGAATCGTGTGCAGTGGGAGTTGGCGGAAACCTATGGGGTGTCGCAGTCGACGGTTAGTCGAGCGATCACGGGGGTGACACCGTTGCTGGCACAGGCGCTGCGGAGTGTCGTTCCGACGGCAGAGGAGCTTCGTGCCGATCGGCAGTACATCATCGATGGAACCTTGCTGCCCTGCTGGTCATGGGCCGCGGTGCCGGGTCTGTGGTCGGGCAAGCATCGCACCACCGGCGTCGTCGTCCAGGTCGCAGCCACCCTGGAAGGGCAGCTGTCGTGGATCTCCGACCCGACCCCAGGCTCCCGACACGACCTATATTGCCTCGACCAATCCGGCGCCCTCGACCACCTCGCCACATACCCCCCGATCGGCGATAAAGGATACATCGGGCGCGGCATGCTCACCCCGTTCAAAAAACCACCCGGCCGGGAACTTCTCGACTGGCAAAAAACATTCAACAAGAGCCTCAACCACACACGCGCCACCATCGAACGAGTCATCGCCCATATCAAAACGTGGAAAGTTCTCCACACAGACTACCGGCGGCCCTACGCCACATTTAAAACGACAATCTCGGCAGTCATCGGACTCATCTTCTACACACTTACCTGACGGAGCCTGAATAAGCCTCCTGGTGTGGCTGCTCTGAGCGTCGACCCTCATACTAGTGACCCTTTTTCAATCTGTTTGCGCAGGTCAGAGCTTTGCAGTTCGTGACTCTGTCCTCTGACGGCGTGCCAGAAGATGGTCGACGCAGCGTCTCCTCGTCATCGCCCTTGAAGACAGCAGGTCAACGCGGCGCTGAACAACTGGAAGGTCTCCTGGCTACCCCGGGAGCGAGCTCGACCCTCTGACCTGCGGCCATCTGACCTGTGCAAACAGATTGAAAAAGGCTCATTTCGTCCGACTCGGAGAGTCTCAAGTTCTATCGCGAGGGCCGAAGTCTTGATCTCCATCGGAACGTACATAGGAACGCTGTCCTCTTCGTGAAGTGTCGAAGATTGCCGTTGAAGTGTGCTTAGTGCCGATTGGCTAAATCGTCCTCCAGTTCGAATCGAACGCACGTGACCTGCATGTAATTATGATTCATGTCGAATTTTATGGTCCGCTAGATGCAGTTGATCAGTCGACAGCGCAAAATCACGAGCCAGGTGCGTGGAGAGCAGCACTGTCCCACCTTCTTGACGGTACGCTGAAAGTGCCTGATGCAACTGGTCAATCCTGGTGTCGTCGAGGCTTGCGGTCGGTTCGTCGAGCAACACCAAGGGCGGGGAGCCGAGTAGACTGCGTGCCACCCCAATGCGGCGACGTTGACCCAATGACAGGTGCATGAATGCTAGATCTGCGACGTCATCCAGGTCTAGCAGCTGCAGTACCCGACTGACTTCCAAGCGACATTCGCGCCCGAAGATCCCGCGAAGCGCAGAGTAGTAACGTAGGTTTTGACGACAAGTCAATCGATAGTAAAAGCTCCGCTCCGGATAAAGTGATACCCCTAGCATCCTACGGGCTTGAGTTGCTGTCACCACTACATCGTGTCCGGCTACGGTAACAGTTCCGCTTGTCGCCTCGATCAGTCCGCAGGAAAGTTTAAGCAGTGTTGTTTTCCCTGCCCCATTCGGACCGAGTAATGATGTGATTGTCCCCGGAGAGAGCTCCAGCGACACTCTCTCTAACAGCGGGTAATCTGCCCCTGGGAACCGGAGCGTCACTTCATTGAAAACTAGCACAAAGGGCCTCCGGAAATAAGTTTCTCTGCCATGGTGAGACGTGAGCTTTCGGCCCACGAAATAAGTGCAACAGCAGCTCCTCCGGATCCGGTCAGAAATCCCGGCGAGTCGAGCAGCGTCCGCTGCTGATTTCGTAGTCCAAATAACAGCTGAGGATCACGCATGCCTAGGAGACGACCGGCCAACACTTCGGCCGAAGCGGCTGAGTCTGAGGATGTAAGTCCTCCGTAACTAGACAGATGTCGCTGGATCAGGAGTAGCCCAGCAACGCCATGGCACAGAGAGGGATTCTTGTCGATTGAACTGGGTGGCGTCTGCGTAGCAGAGTCCCAGAGACAGTCTATGAGCGCAGCCGTGTCCAATTGTTGTGAGGAGATAGGCAAATAGCTTGTGAGGGCGAGAGCTGCACTAACGTTGCCGTAGCACCAGCCAACTCGAGATGTCCCCCCGACTCCCTCTTGCGGTGACACAGGTGAGGTTGGACTCATAAACGGTAGTCTGGGGCCGTTGGCCCCCTCCAATATCGAGTCGACGACGGTTTCCGCGACGTGTTGTGCAGCCTCTCGAGTGAGGGCGCCTCCGATCTGTCGGTTCGCTGCTTCAGCCAGCGTAGCCAGTACACCACATATTCCATGAGCATAGCCGAGATTTATGTAGCCGGCGTGTAGATCTGGCTGATGTTCTCGCTCAAGAGACGTGATCCGCTCTGGTGGAGTCCGATATCCGTCTGTCATCACTGCCCAGCGAGATAGTTGGCTGACTGAAGCCGTGAGGACAGCAGCGCTGCGGCCTCGAATATTAGGGATCTGAAGTAACATACGAGTGGGGCCAGCAAGCCCACTGATGATGTCATAATCATCAGTACTGGGGCCTTCATCCGGAACTGAACCGAGGTGTGCTTCAACTAGATCAAGCATCAGGGAGTCGACCTGGGCGATTGCGTTCTGATATCGCTCTCCAAATCTGCTCAGCGAGCGAAGCGTGTAGGCTACGCAAGCTGCCCCTCCAAACAACCCCATGGCATCTGGACCGAGGGCTCTGATGTGGCTCGGCAAGGCGTCTACTGCTCGACTTATGTAGGGGAGGGCTGCACGGTCCCATCCGTCATCAGGACGGAGTTCGTCGGCCCCAGCGAATACAAGCGCAACACCAAGATCCCCGTGATCTAAATCCAGAGGATCCCAGTATTGTCCCGGAATCCCTGTCATAGGGTGGAGTGCGGTAAGTCCGCGTAAGTCGGGGTATTCTCGAATGCGAGTTAGGATACTCCATCCGAATTCCGCAGCATCACTTGACCGCGCGGAGTGGTTCACTATCGCGCCCTTGTGGTTTTCAGACATTCATCCTCTCCCGATACACGTCTGCGCGAAGTAGCGAGTCGAGGGTGAACACTGCCTGGTACTCCTGCTGTCGACTGAGCCCCATCCGGTTGGCGAACATATGAGTAAGCGCCTGCTTAATTTGCGTCCGGTATGTAAGATCTGGTAGGTCCCCCAGAGTGCGTCGCATTTCATGACTGGGCTCGAAAAGCTGCCTGGAGAGCGCTTGCGCCGATCGGTATCCGGAGCCAGACACATCTGACTTGACAGGGCTTCTCGTGGCTTGACGTAGTTTCTGTCCGGAATCTTTGAATTCTGCTCGATATCCCGAGCAGGCAAAATGAACGACGGCTCGCATATCCTCAGAGCTGTCACAGATCGCATGGAGGTACGTACTCATGAGCTCGACAGTGTCACGTCCCGGTGCGACCTCCCCATCGAGCGGGTTTGCATAACGTCGTTCGGGATTAAGCAACAGCTCAGGGCGAGACGCAAGAAAATCTGATTCAGCGCAGAATAACGCTTCTGCAGCTCGCATCCCCTCCAACCCTCCGTACCGCTCGACCTCACGCCGATATGTATCGATCGAGTAGCATGAGACGCTGTTCTGGTCGAGAAGCTCGTTGAGCGTCGAAGTTACGGCTAACTCATTATGGCGCTCGACCTGTAGACGCACTCGCAGATGATCAACTGTGTCAGTGTAACGCACGTAGAACCATGAATTTCCCGATAGGCCGGCAGCTAACTGGGAAAGCACAGAGTTTTGAAGTCCTGGAGGGCAGGAGAGTCTCGCGTACCACCACTCGCGTCCGGGAGGCAATATTCGGTGACACCGATCGATCGCGGTCCATCGTGGTTGCGGAATTTGGGCTACTTGCTCCGCATGGCCTGTAGTCGCGACAGAAACTACAATCTCTCCGGCGTAGCGCTTTCCTTTCGTATCTTCAACCCAGCCTAACCTGGCTGGCTCAATTGCCTCTGACGCCCACTCAGCACCAGACGCCAGCTCCCGACGGAGTAGGTCACGGTGGAGGCGGTTACGAAGATCGAGAAGTAGACGATTATCCAATGTTCCGACATGCACGTAATCGGGAACCCCAGCGGCAGAGATCCACCTGAGTAACTCCTGATCTTGCTTCTCCGCCCCTCCTTTAAGCTCTGGGAGCCGCCACTGTGGCGCTACAAGCTCGGTATCTCTGAACGTCACACCAGGTAGAAAGTCGAGGACATCAAGCGAGTCTCCCCAGTGCCACGCTGGCCGCACGAACCCATCAGCCGAAATCTCCTCAAGGAATCGGACGAGGTCAGTGGAAATATCGGGTGCCGCGAGGTTCCCAGCGCGAAATAGTAGTCGTTTACCTGTCGCGGAGTGAACTAGTCTAAATCCATCCGGTCCAACTCCCAGTAAAATTTCTTGCACGCGAAGCAATTCGACTTCTCTGTCGAACTCCCCCGTCGTTAGAGCCAATCGCAGAGACTCTATCGAAGGCGCTAACGAAACATTATTCACTGCAGGGCGATTGCTGATGTAGTCGACCTCAAAGAATTGCGTATCCGCCAAATGTTCCCGATCATGAGCACTGACGTTGATCATGTGATCATGACAGTGAGAGTCATGGTGGGCGAAGCGTCCGTGCGCTCGCCCTCCCGGCATGCCAACCCCTACTGGGCCTAGGGTCGCTTGGATTGAATTATCCACCGATGGGCGTTGGAGATGCAGGAAAACGTCGTAGGAAGCGGCGCGACGTCCCAGTACAGGCGGCATCGTGGCCAGCAGCTCTTCGGAGAGAACTACGCGTGTCGTACTGTCTTGTCGAGATTTTTCCACCAGGCGGGAGCGAAGCCGCTGACCAGCACGCAGCACTCGTTCAGGTGTGCTCATCCGAGTCGCCGCTACCTGATGACGTGACGTTGGATACCCAGCGGGAAATCCGATCCCGTATTCGGGATCGAGGACCTCATGGAGCGGGACGAGTGTCTCCCCGAAGTGCTCTGCAAATCGTTCAGCGTGTGCTTGGATCTCTGGCTGCCACGCTGGGACAGGAGTGGTACAGATCAGCGCGGCCAGCGCATCCTCTGCCCACCGGATCACTTTTGCAGGTATACAGCCATGTACCTCGAGCTGAAGATCTACCTGCAGCTCTTCTTGCATCGAGTTAGGATCGACACGGAGCAGCTGATAGAGGTGGCCGATCTCGTTCTCTCCTCGCCCAAACTCTGCCTCTGCATACTGGTCGAGAGCTTTGGATACGGCCTCTACTCTAGGTGCGATCACTGGGTCAGAACGTAGTCGGCTGAGCGGGTCACGGTCGAACAATGAGCTGTCTAGCTCAGACACGAGTAAGCCGGCAGCTTGCAGCTCGTGAAGGAACGTTATGAGAACTGCGTCGTCCGTGGTTGGAAACTCTGCAACTAACGCACGTAGAAGGTCATCAATTCCGACTGGATCGCGAGCGATACGAAGTACCGCGCGGACAGGTGGCGTCACCCGAACGCTGCTGCGCTCGTTCACACTACCGTCAGGGCCATGAGGACGGACCAGCGCAACCAGCCGGTCCGATCGGATCAGAGCGCTCGGATTTACCTGGACCGACACACCACTCCGGATTAGACTAGCTTCGTGAGTAAGTCGCCGCGCGAAGCTCGACCCGACCCGGGCGTACCTCCGATGAGCGGTACCTAGACGTATCGGATCGTCATCACCAACCCGAACCATCGCGAACCCACTGAACGTCCCGAACGGAGTAGTCCTGGTGGCAATTCGAATAGAATATCGAACGAGCGTACGGTGCAATGACTGCACCCTTTTCTCTTTGACCTCTCTCGGCGAGTCGAGCAGGCGCATAATTCCCTGGTAGAGAACTGGACTGGCGGCTCTCACTGATTCTCGCAGCAGCGAGTCGGCCCACATTCGACGGATATCCTCGAGAGGCTCGACATTCACAGTCGGGGATGGATAGCAGTCGACTGAGCGAGTCGGGCACCTAAGCATGACCATGTTTGACAGCACGTTCACTAGCGCTATCCTCTACTCGTCGATCGACGGCTTTGATCATTCTTGGGCATGTGCATCCAAGGTGAGGTGAATCGATTAGACTAGACTTAATAAAAGCCGGAACGTCATCGCCGATTGCTCCCTTTGATATGAGGCGCGCGAAAGCGCAGTCCCTCCACCGCGTCTAACGCTCAGTCTTGCCGCCTGCCGCAGGCAAGGCTCTCTAGCTCTAGCGCAAGTCCCCTCTTGGTCGTATCGTATTTGAATAGAAACAGGAGTTATGTGCCAGGTGTGGCAACCGGAGTGAGGGTAGCAGCAATCAAAGCGTATGTGTTTTTATGTGCCCAGAATTAGATTGTAGCTATTTAGATAGGCCCTACCTAACACGGCAGCAGGGAGGTGATCGCCTCGCATTGCAGGTTCCGCGAGACTGCACTCATCGATTCTCGCCGATGCTGATCTGATCAGTTCTTGATCACCAGTTCGTACCACCTCATATGTGAGCCGCGCCTCAAGACTGTGTCGGAGAGCTTCGGCTATGGGACTAGAACTGGTCGGAAGACACGGGCCATGATAGAGATCCAATGCCTCCGTGATTCGATGAGCTTCAAGCAACGAATACACATGCAGCACATCGATGTCTGGAATTGACCGGAGCGAGAACCGTTGACAATCCTGTTCGTACCCTACATCGATACCCAGCCGACGCGCTCGGTAGGCAATCGTTGGCAATGTGGATTCTGCTATTTCCTGCTCGTACAATCGTAGCCGGAGAGAGTCGCGATTCATTTGACCACCGGCAAGTGCCAAGGTAACTGCCAACTCGATAGGCTTGACACTCCCCAAGGGGGTGCCGTCGACGCGACAGCCTCCGATTATCTCAATGCGCACGTCAAAGTCCGCAGCAATTATTCGCGATCCGATAGAGGATCAATGCTCGCGGACAAGGCGATCCTTGAGCATTAGCATGGTCAGGCGACATCCACATATTCCTTAGGCTCCTGTTGGTGACGTCTCGCTCCCTACTGCAGGAAAGCTACACGAAGTGTCTATTTCAATGGCGGAAACTGGAGCTGTGCAGGCCACTCGCCCCAGCGTACCTGCCGCATCCGAGGTGGGGTACCCCTCTCTGTCTCGCTCAAATTTGTCCAGTTTCACCCGAACTGCCCTCTGGAGCCCGGTTTAAAAACCGCAAAAGTGACAGTATGCCGTTGTATAGATGCGCGCCGTAGCTGTGATGGATGTGTGATTTACGTCGGGCATAGTCTTGCTTGGCGAGCAGGCCGTCGACGCGCTGCTCGAAAGATGAAGGGAACGGCTCAATGTCTGATTTCGATCTGGATGTCCGTATGGATGCGCCAGCAAGCTCGAACAGCACCTCGAGGATCACGAGTAAGTCGCTGTGCACTCCGGGTTGCATCACGGGAATGATGCATTGCACTACCCGCTCGTGCAGCGGCGGCTGTTCGATCGTGATCTCGCGCTGATCTCTCTCCTCGGATGGTGGCGCAGCGGAGATGTTGCGCCACCATCCGAGGAGTTCCGTGGGCAGGCTGTTGATCTGTAGGAGTCGACCCTGGGTACCGCGCTCTGCGGCATCACTGAGGATCTGGGCATCGCGCGGGACGACGGTGTCTGGCGCCAATCCCGGGACGTCGCGATGACGCATCGGAGGACGGTGGTCCGGGGGCGCTGGTGGTCTGTCCCGTCTGGTCTCTCGTCCCTACCCCTCGCGGCGGCGACCGCCGCAACCGCGAATGGGCTGCCACCACACACAACACCGCAAAAACGCGGCGACCAGGCAGGCGGCCACACCTGCTTGGGATGCAGCTCGTCGCCGCCCCGGCGAAGCGCTGAAGGCGTGGGCGATCTCGCCGGTGCCGATATAGCTCACGAACTACGGCCCCGGGAACAAGATCGCAGCCGATTTCAGCAGGTGTCCCAGCCCGGTAGGGGCCACGCGCGTCCCGCTGGCCGTGAGCCTTTTTCAACCTGACGTTTGTGCTGGTCAGGGGTGTGAAGGTCGGCCGGGGTGGGGCTCCTGGTAGACGAACGGGTGTCGAACCGTCGTCTGCCAGGAGCCCCGAGTGCTGGCCTACCCATCCGGGATGAACGTGTCCAGCCGTAGCGTCCGTGATCTTGCTGATCTTCTCCGGGGGCATCGGCGTCAGCGTGGAACACGCTGGCGCCGGCTCTCAGCCGGGCGGCAGGCCTTGCTGGTGATCGCCTACCTGCGTAAGGGCGAGACCTACACCGACCTGGCCAGCGGATTTAGAGTCGGGAAGTCCACGGAGGCTTATTCAGGCTCCGTCAGGTAAGTGTGTAGAAGATGAGTCCGATGACTGCCGAGATTGTCGTTTTAAATGTGGCGTAGGGCCGCCGGTAGTCTGTGTGGAGAACTTTCCACGTTTTGATATGGGCGATGACTCGTTCGATGGTGGCGCGTGTGTGGTTGAGGCTCTTGTTGAATGTTTTTTGCCAGTCGAGAAGTTCCCGGCCGGGTGGTTTTTTGAACGGGGTGAGCATGCCGCGCCCGATGTATCCTTTATCGCCGATCGGGGGGTATGTGGCGAGGTGGTCGAGGGCGCCGGATTGGTCGAGGCAATATAGGTCGTGTCGGGAGCCTGGGGTCGGGTCGGAGATCCACGACAGCTGCCCTTCCAGGGTGGCTGCGACCTGGACGACGACGCCGGTGGTGCGATGCTTGCCCGACCACAGACCCGGCACCGCGGCCCATGACCAGCAGGGCAGCAAGGTTCCATCGATGATGTACTGCCGATCGGCACAAAGCTCCTCTGCCGTCGGAACGACACTCCGCAGCGCCTGTGCCAGCAACGGTGTCACCCCCGTGATCGCTCGACTAACCGTCGACTGCGACACCCCATAGGTTTCCGCCAACTCCCACTGCACACGATTCCCGCGCAGATACGCCAACGTGATCACCACCGACCAGAACAACCCCAGAACCGGCGGCCAAGACAAACGTGCCTCCGTCGCGTCCCGCTGATCCTGCTCATACACTATAGCGACAAGATCCTGAATTTCATCACGCCGGAAACCAGTGGTATAGTACATACTGCGGCAGCCCGTTCATCTCGGATTGATTCGGCAAACCAATATTCGCGATGGACGGGCTGTCGCCCAACCCGACACGCCGGGCTAGATCGTTATTTCACGGGGCCTGAATAAGCCTCACGGTGTCCCGGTATGTCGCCGAGGCGATCGGTCTGCTCGCCGCGCTCGCGCCGACCTTGGAGCAGGCCATCACCGTCGCAGCCGGGAAGGCGTTCGTGATCCTGGACGGGACGCTGCTGCGTATCGACCGGGTCGGTATGGGATCGGGCTATGACCGGGCGTTCTACTCCGGGAAGCACAAGTGTCATGGGGTGAATGTGCAGGTCATCGCCGACCCTGTCGGTCGTCTGGTGTGGATCTCCCCGCCGCTACCAGGGGTCCGGCACGACATGGGTGCTGCCCGCATTCACGGGATCATCGACGCGGTCAACGCTGCCGGGGTGCGTGCGGTCGCTGATACCGCCTACCAGGGCGGCGGCCCCGCGATCACCGTCCCCCACCGACGACGACGCCGCGACCTCGACACCGGCCGGTACCGGCCCCTGCCAGCGAATCAAAAGGCCGTCAACGCCGCTCACGCCCGACGGCGCGCACCTGGTGAACGGGTCAACGCCGAACTGAAGAACTGGAAGAACCTCCGCACGATCCGCTCCAGCCCCTCACAAGCCGGCCAGCTCATCGCCGCGGCCCCCCCCCATGATCGCAGCTACCTGAACAGCACAACAGGTTGGGAAAGGCTCAGTTTCAAACAATCCGACAGCAAACCCTCGGTCTGGGCCGCTTCGGCGATGGCGTGTGTCGCGGGCGCCGGTCTTGCCCGGGCCCGGGTGCATGTCGGTGACATGGTGCGTCGTCAGTGAGCCTTTTCTAATCTGACTGGCGAGCTTATACTCTAAGGTACCGCGAAGGTTGCGGCGCGACTGCTCTGACCACAACTGCGCAGATCATAGGCTCGACAGATCGGCCTCTGCGCACACCGAGGCCAGACCACCTCAGATGCAGGAACATCAGGTTGAGAAAAAGCTCAGTCCAGGCAGAAGGGCACCGAGAACAGGGCATTCGAAGGAGAGTTCCTACTCCTCACTCATCGTGGCGCAGGTATTCGACGTTAGAGAGGCATTCATGAACGCAGTCTATTCACTCAGTAGTGCTGTACGTGCAGAAATTATTCGTTGGCGGGGGTCGTCGGTGGCCCGTCTCCCCTGGGGCGCCGTCGGGTTCGGAGGATTGGCGACGCTACTGGCATTGAGTAGCACAGCAAATCCCGAGTGGCGCACTTTTCTTGCCTACCAAAATTTGTGGGTTGTTGGCTTCAGTCCACTGTTTCTTGCTTTGATTGTCGGCACGCAGGCATCAATCGAACACGTAGAGCGGGGCGGAGGCACTTGGAGTCGGGCAGTAACACCGTGGGTCGCCAGAGCCGCTCGCTTCATCGTTTTGACGCCAGCGGTGTTTGCGGTGAACTTCCTGGCCATGCTTATCCCTACTATCGCAGGAATCGTATTGGTTGGCTCACCACCCGGCGCGCGCCTGCTGCTGTCGATCGTAGTGCCTGCCCTCGGGCAACTTGCTTTGCTTGCGGTTCTTGTTCGTGTGGGGATGCACGCTGGGCGGTTGGCAGTACTGGCCGTAGGCACTTCCTGGTCAGTAGCTGCGGTGGTGACGGCAGAGGCGACTTACTGGATCATGAGTCCTTTCGCTTGGACACTGCGTGGAGCCCTGCCTGTGATTGAAACTCACGCCAACGGCGAAGGGTTCTTGCCTGGCGAACCGCTAGCAACCACCTCAGTTATGGGGCCGACATCGCTGTCCCTCGCATTGGCAATTGTGGCCCTTTCGCTACCCGCGTCTATGAATAGCGGGAGGATCCCACGTTTTAAGCTTCAGTGGGCCGCCAGCGCTAACCGCCGAACCGCGCCACTCTTGCCCAATCAAGGGCGTTCGAATAAAAGCCGCCCTATTCGCGCCATAATTACCATCTTCGGCCGTACTCTAGCTTGGCCGCTCGCTATCGTAGCCATCGGCGCGCCGGTTTTATTGCTGCGCTGGCGCGAGCCTGCCGAGGCAATTTCGGTACTCACAGTCGGCATCGTGCCATTCGGCGCAGTAGTACTCGCTATGCTAGCTCAGGGAGCCGTCGCTGAAGGTGCGCGTGCCGTGGCGACTCGAGCCCCCTCTGCCTCCGTCCGATGGCGAGCCGTCATCACGATCACGCTAACTGTGGCGATTGGCGTAGTTGTTGTAACCGATATTATATTTGTCGGCGCAGGTCTATCTGGTCGGGATGCCGTGCGAATTATCGGAGTAGGTACGGCTGTGGCCTCTATGTTGACGGTCGCGCACCTCTGGATCGCCAACCGATTCTCGGTGACACTAACAGCAGCTATTGGTATCGCCGGAACGGTCACCGGTCTACTGGTGGCCGGAACGGTAATGAGTCGACAATTGTGGCCAGTCGTCCCTTGGGCGTGGGCCCACTACTCCGAATCCTACAGAATTTCGATCATTGTTCCAGTCGCGCTTGCGGTAACACTAACCCTCTACTTCGTGAGCCCTGAGACTGACTCTTTTCATCGTAAGTCCGCTGATCAACGGGTCGATAAGGGTGGTGTCAAGCCCCGGGTTTCGTAGAGGCTTGGTTCTCACGCTCCAGTAGGTTGCTGGGCGTAGTGGAGAGCTTCGTGCTCGATGAGTGGGATCCAGGGCCCCGGCAAAGTCGCGATAGGCGGCGGTAGTCGCCCCACGCGGCCTTCTGATTGCCGCGCTGCACCTGCCCGGGACCAGCTATAGCGCCGAGCGGCGGCGCAGCTGCGCCGCCGCTCGGCTCGCCGCAAGATCATCTAACGACTTTGCCGGGGCCCTGGGGGATCAGGCCGAGTTCGCCGTGTAGTCGGCGGTGGTTGTACCAGTCGATGTATTCCGCGACGGCCAGTTCTAGCTCGACGATCCCTTGCCCCAGGGACCCCGGTTACGGACAAGTTCGGCTTTGAACAGCGAGTTGAACGCTTCGGCCATCGCGTTATCGCAGGAATCGCCCACCGATCCGACCGAGGCGACCGAGGCGACTTCAGCGAGTCGTTCACCGTATCGAACGGCGACATATTGAGGTGTTCTCACTGAGCCTTTCCCAGCCTGTTTCCGCTGGTCAGGGGCTTGAGATGCATGGCTTGTCGTGAGGTGGGTGGGGCTCCTGGTAGACGGATAGGTGTCGAGTAACCGTCTGACCAGGAGCCCCGCGGTTGTCCTACCCATCCGGGATGTCGATGTCCACCCGCACGGTTCGTGTCCTGGCCGGGCTGCTGCGCGGTCACCGTCTCCGGATCGGGACTCGGTGGCGGCCTCTGACCCCGGCCCGTCAGGCCCTGCTTGTGCTCGCGCACCTGCGTAAGGGCGAGACCTACACCGACCTGGCCAGCGGATTTAGAGTCGGGAAGTCCACGGTGTCCCGGTATGTCGCCGAGGCGATCGGTCTGCTCGCCGCGCTCGCGCCGACCTTGGAGCAGGCCATCACCGTCGCAGCCGGGAAGGCGTTCGTGATCCTGGACGGGACGCTGCTGCGTATCGACCGGGTCGGTATGGGATCGGGCTATGACCGGGCGTTCTACTCCGGGAAGCACAAGTGTCATGGGGTGAATGTGCAGGTCATCGCCGACCCTGTCGGTCGTCTGGTGTGGATCTCCCCGCCGCTACCAGGGGTCCGGCACGACATGGGTGCTGCCCGCATTCACGGGATCATCGACGCGGTCAACGCTGCCGGGGTGCGTGCGGTCGCTGATACCGCCTACCAGGGCGGCGGCCCCGCGATCACCGTCCCCCACCGACGACGACGCCGCGACCTCGACACCGGCCGGTACCGGCCCCTGCCAGCGAATCAAAAGGCCGTCAACGCCGCTCACGCCCGACGGCGCGCACCTGGTGAACGGGTCAACGCCGAACTGAAGAACTGGAAGAACCTCCGCACGATCCGCTCCAGCCCCTCACAAGCCGGCCAGCTCATCGCCGCGGCCCCCCCATGATCGCAGCTACCTGAACAGCACAACAGGTTGGGAAAGGCTCACTAGCTTGTTGATCATGTTGTTCGGTTGTGCTCGGTGTGGAGTAGGACCAGCGCTGCTGCGGTGATCGCGCCGATCCGTTGTGGGCAGAGGCTGAGGTGTCTCAACGCTCGGAAGGTGTTCTTGAGCAGGGCGTTTCCCCGGTCAGCGATCGCTCGGGTCGCGGAGTGCGCTTCCCCCCGAAGTATGGAGGGTTTCCTTTAGAGCGTGTTTGAGAAGGTCAGATCGACGGTGTGCTCGTGTGCTTCTGCTGGCGGTGGGCGGGTGTGCCGCGGGCGATACGGCGGGCGATCGTGTTGATCGCCGCCCAGCGGATCATGGCCTCGGAGACGGCGGTGTGGCGTTCGTAGTCGCGGGCCTGGGGGGCTTGACCCCGGATCTTGGACACGCTGAATCCAGCACTGCTGGGGAAGCGAGATGATCCAGCGATCATGGCCAGGAAGAGTTTCACCGACGAGTTCCGTCGGCAGGCTGTTGATCTGAGGCTTATTCAGGCCCCGTGAAATAACGATCTAGCCCGGCGTGTCGGGTTGGGCGACAGCCCGTCCATCGCGAATATTGGTTTGCCGAATCAATCCGAGATGAACGGGCTGCCGCAGTATGTACTATACCACTGGTTTCCGGCGTGATGAAATTCAGGATCTTGTCGCTATAGTGTATGAGCAGGATCAGCGGGACGCGACGGAGGCACGTTTGTCTTGGCCGCCGGTTCTGGGGTTGTTCTGGTCGGTGGTGATCACGTTGGCGTATCTGCGCGGGAATCGTGTGCAGTGGGAGTTGGCGGAAACCTATGGGGTGTCGCAGTCGACGGTTAGTCGAGCGATCACGGGGGTGACACCGTTGCTGGCACAGGCGCTGCGGAGTGTCGTTCCGACGGCAGAGGAGCTTCGTGCCGATCGGCAGTACATCATCGATGGAACCTTGCTGCCCTGCTGGTCATGGGCCGCGGTGCCGGGTCTGTGGTCGGGCAAGCATCGCACCACCGGCGTCGTCGTCCAGGTCGCAGCCACCCTGGAAGGGCAGCTGTCGTGGATCTCCGACCCGACCCCAGGCTCCCGACACGACCTATATTGCCTCGACCAATCCGGCGCCCTCGACCACCTCGCCACATACCCCCCGATCGGCGATAAAGGATACATCGGGCGCGGCATGCTCACCCCGTTCAAAAAACCACCCGGCCGGGAACTTCTCGACTGGCAAAAAACATTCAACAAGAGCCTCAACCACACACGCGCCACCATCGAACGAGTCATCGCCCATATCAAAACGTGGAAAGTTCTCCACACAGACTACCGGCGGCCCTACGCCACATTTAAAACGACAATCTCGGCAGTCATCGGACTCATCTTCTACACACTTACCTGACGGAGCCTGAATAAGCCTCCCGGTGTCGGATTACGCGGCTGTGGCTGTGACGGTAGCCGGGAGTGTCTGTTCGTAGGTGTTCGGGGACAGGTGCCGGCAGTAGGAGTGTCGTCGTCGGGTGTTGTAGCGGGTCAGCCACCTGAAGACCTGCCGTCGGCAGGTGGCCGCGTCGGGCCAGCAGGTGCTGTCCTGGAGGACCTCGCGTTTGACGGTGGCGTTGAACGACTCGGCCAGGGCGTTGTCCGCCGACGATCCGACCGCGTCCATGGAACGGGTCACTCCGAGCCGGTCGCAGAGTTCGGCGTAGGCACTCGAGGTGTAGACCGCTCCGTGGTCGCTGTGGAAGACCGCCCCGCGTAGCGACCCACGGGCCCGTTCCGCGGCGTGGAGTGCGTCGCTGACCAGGTCGGTGCGCATGTGATCAGCGAGGGCCCAGCCGGCGAGTTTGCGGGAGCAGCAGTCGATCACCGTGGCCAGATACAGGTTCGTCCCGCCTGCGAGGGGCAGGTAGGTGATGTCACCGACGTAGACCTGGTTCGGTGCTGGGGCGGTGAAATCCCGCCTGAGCAGGTCGGGCACCGTCTGCCGGGACTGCTCGACGATCGTGGTGTGCACCCGGCGCCGGCTGCGGTAGCCGGCGATCCCGGCCGCACGCATCACCCGCGCGACGCGTTTGTGGTTGACCCTGTCCCCGGCTGCGGCGCCGTCGTTGAGCTCGGTCGTGGCCCGCGGTGCACCGATGGTGTTCTCGGCGTCATGGATCGTCCGGATCCGCGCCACCAACACCGCATCACGGGCGGCCCGACGCGCCCGGGCCGGAGCGGCCGCCAACCAGGCGTAGAACGACGACCTCGAGACGTGCACGAGCTCGCACAACCGCTTCACCTCGAAGGTGTGCCGGTGGTCAGCGACGGACTGGAAGCGGGTCACCAGCGCGTCTCCCCCGCGAAATACTTGGCCGCCCGCTGCAGGATCTCCCGCTCGGCGGTCAGCTTCTTCTCGCTGATCTCGAGTTCACGGACCCGAGCCTCGAGACGGGCGATCTTCTGCCCCGGTGGTTCCTCCCCGTCCAAGCCCGACCCCGGCGTGGTGCGCATGGTCTGTACCGGGCTGGGGCAGCTACTGCCATCAGCTGCGGTCTTGTTCCCCGTGCCGTGGATCGTGAGCCAGTCCCGCAACGTGCCCCGCGCGATACCCAGGTCGTCGGCGATACCACGGACCGTGGCACCCGGGATGGACTCATACAGAGAGGCTTATTCAGGGCCGCCTGGCGGGCTACCTCGCTGCGGTCCCGACCTGGAGAAACACCGCACTTCATGATCACCCTGAATAAGCCTCATGGGTACAGTTCTCCTATCTCAGCCTTCACGGCTGTTGCTGTTGGACGACTTGCGGCGCCTTTACCTGGCTAGGGATGGGGCGCCGTTTGTCGCATTCAGGCACTGATACTCGTCACACTGTTCTCACCGGCCCCTTCCCCCGGGGACCTTTCTTCCCAAGGCTCTGCGGACGGTCATCCGGGCCGCACCCGAACGCTCAGCCAACGTCCGCTCCGAACCCGGCGTCACGACCAACGCACCCGACAATGCCGCGAGCCGTTCCCGCTCGAGCTCCTTAGCCCGATGCCACAACACCGAAATCTCATCCAGAGAGGCCCGACCCAGGACAACCTGCACAGCAGCACCCAGCGCCGCCTCACGCTCGACAGCCTTATCCGGCCCGACATACCGGGACGTGATCACAGCGAACGCAGCATCGACCCGCGCGGCCTGCTCATCAGAAAGCTCGGCAGCGTCCACGCCGAGCCACTCAGCAACATCGGCTCGCACCGGCAACCGCCCTTCCCACAGAGGCCCGCTAAACAACCTGATGGTATCGGCAGGTACCGAAGTCTGCTGGTGCGACACGCCAGCGCAGAACACCGTCATCGACAGGCACGCTGCAGCGCCGCCGCGCGCGCCGCGGTGACCGTGAGCTGGTAGCGGGTCGCGACCCGGGCGAAGTCGTGGGCGTAGGCGCACGCGTCGACCTGCGGCATCCAGTGCTCGGGCCCGTGGTCGGACTTGGCCCGGTTGACCGCCGGGGTGGTGGCGCGCAGGTTGTCCGGATCGTTCGCGAACCGCTCGCGTTGGGCGTCGGTCCAGGCGTGCGCGCCGCTGCGATGCGCGAGAGCGAGGGGGATGACGTGGTCGATGTCGATCTCCCTCGTCGGACCGGTGACGGTCTGGCCGCTGTAGGGATCGTGCAGCGTTCCTGCGGTGACGTCGCAGCCGCGGGCCACGGTGGTGGCGGTCAGGTCGCGGGCCAACACGGTGTCGCGGACATCGCAGCCCGGCCCGACCGCGGGGGCCCATCCGGGGCCGAACGCTTCGCGGCGGTAGTCGCGGCCGTGCCGGTCGGGGGCGATCCGGAGCGCCGACAGGTCGACCGGGCCGGACGCGGTCACCATCTCCGGCACCGACGGTGCTGTCGTGGTTGTTGGCGTCGACGTCCCGGTGTCGACGGCGGCGGTGTCGGTCTCCTCGCGGAAGGCCCAGATCTCGACCAGCACGAACACCGCCGCCGCGAGCACCGCGAACAACACCGTCCAGACCCGGTTCACCAGCCTGATCCTTCCCTGCCGTCCGTCACGGTCGTCGGCGGGTGGGTGAAATGTCCGGCTGCGACCGTGGCGGCGAGGCCCGGCGGTCACGACCGGTCCTCGCCGCCGCCGGTGGGGACGGTGTCGCTGGTGTCGGCGGTGGTCGTGTCTGGGGCGGGCGGCGCCTCAACGGCCTGGTAGCGGCCCCGGGCGACCCGCACCACCCGCCCACACCCGATCAACGTGTCCAGTGCGTCGTGGACGGCGGCCTTGGACGCGGTCGCCGCGGCGACGAGTTTCCCGGTCGTGGCCGTCCCGGCCTGGATGAGGGCGAGGACCTCGGCCTGGACTGGGGACAACACCACCTCTGCCGGCTCCACCGCGTCGGCGGGCTCACCGCTGGCCTCGCTGCCGCGTGCCCCCCAGGGGGCCCGCCGCGGCGCCGGGCTGGTCGGGATGACGACGGCGCGGCCGCCGCCGACCGTGCCGTCGTCGAGGTGGTGGGTGCCACCGAGGCCACCGACCTGCCACCGCCCGTGAACGGGCGGGCCGAGCACCGCGGTGACCGCCGCGGCGTCGAGCGGATGCAGCTCCGGCTGGGCGAAGAACCGGTCGAATGCGATCGACGCGGTCAGCTCCGGCGCCGGGAGACCTTTGCTGGCCATCCGGTCGGCGTCGGCATCGCTGGGCAGCCAGTCCCAGCGCACCGGGGCATCCAAGTGCGCGTGCACAGCCATCCCGGGCACCGGGCGCCGCGGACGCCCGTCGTTGAGCGGCAACTCCGCCGGGTCGAACAGCAGGCCGGGCACCAGATCCGAGGACGACTTCGAGTTCGTGCGAAACGCGATCACCTGCGAGGCGAACGCACTACGCGCGTGATCGCCGCCCCAGGCGGCCTGCCCCTGGGACTGGTTCAACCCGACCAGCCACACACCCAGCGCCCGCACCGTGTTCACCGTCTCGGTCCACAGGGCAGCGACCTTCGGATCATGCGCGACGAAGGAGTACTCATCGTGCAGGAACATCCACCCAGGAATGTCCTGGCTGGGGAAGATCAGGTCGGAGTGCTGCTCGGCGGCGATCTGCGCCCGAGCCTCCAGGATCGCGGCCACCAGCCGCGGCAGAGCCAGCACGTTCTGCTTGCCGATCACCGCCACCCGCGCACGGCTGGCCAGAGCGGTCGAGGAATTCCCTTTCGGATCGGCATAGAGCAGGTTCAACACACCGGTCGACAACGCCGAGGTCACCAGGATGTTCGTCGCCCCGGACTTCCCGCCCCCGGTCGACCCGACGACCCCGGTCGGGACCGTCCCGCCGTCGTCCCACATCAACACATCGACCTCACCCGAGCCGTCGATCGACCGGCCCACGCCCTTGATCGTCCCGTCGACGACCTTCGGGGCGGTGAAGAACCGAGTGTCGGCGACCGGGTCGGTGTGGATGATCGTCAACCGCGCCCGGTTCGCCCCCTGCCCACGACGCCCCGGCGCGAACAGCACACGGTCAGCGTCGACACCGAGCCCACCGGCCAGCCGCACCCGATGCGCCACCAGATCCCCCACGGTGTGCGCGCCCGGGCGCAGGACCACGGGCCTTGATCCCGGATCTTGGACACGGTGTCGGATTACGCGGCTGTGGCTGTGACGGTAGCCGGGAGTGTCTGTTCGTAGGTGTTCGGGGACAGGTGCCGGCAGTAGGAGTGTCGTCGTCGGGTGTTGTAGCGGGTCAGCCACCTGAAGACCTGCCGTCGGCAGGTGGCCGCGTCGGGCCAGCAGGTGCTGTCCTGGAGGACCTCGCGTTTGACGGTGGCGTTGAACGACTCGGCCAGGGCGTTGTCCGCCGACGATCCGACCGCGTCCATGGAACGGGTCACTCCGAGCCGGTCGCAGAGTTCGGCGTAGGCACTCGAGGTGTAGACCGCTCCGTGGTCGCTGTGGAAGACCGCCCCGCGTAGCGACCCACGGGCCCGTTCCGCGGCGTGGAGTGCGTCGCTGACCAGGTCGGTGCGCATGTGATCAGCGAGGGCCCAGCCGGCGAGTTTGCGGGAGCAGCAGTCGATCACCGTGGCCAGATACAGGTTCGTCCCGCCTGCGAGGGGCAGGTAGGTGATGTCACCGACGTAGACCTGGTTCGGTGCTGGGGCGGTGAAATCCCGCCTGAGCAGGTCGGGCACCGTCTGCCGGGACTGCTCGACGATCGTGGTGTGCACCCGGCGCCGGCTGCGGTAGCCGGCGATCCCGGCCGCACGCATCACCCGCGCGACGCGTTTGTGGTTGACCCTGTCCCCGGCTGCGGCGCCGTCGTTGAGCTCGGTCGTGGCCCGCGGTGCACCGATGGTGTTCTCGGCGTCATGGATCGTCCGGATCCGCGCCACCAACACCGCATCACGGGCGGCCCGACGCGCCCGGGCCGGAGCGGCCGCCAACCAGGCGTAGAACGACGACCTCGAGACGTGCACGAGCTCGCACAACCGCTTCACCTCGAAGGTGTGCCGGTGGTCAGCGACGGACTGGAAGCGGGTCACCAGCGCGTCTCCCCCGCGAAATACTTGGCCGCCCGCTGCAGGATCTCCCGCTCGGCAGTCAGCTTCTTCTCGCTGATCTCGAGTTCACGGACCCGAGCCTCGAGACGGGCGATCTTCTGCCCCGGTGGTTCCTCCCCGTCCAAGCCCGACCCCGGCGTGGTGCGCATGGTCTGTACCGGGCTGGGGCAGCTACTGCCATCAGCTGCGGTCTTGTTCCCCGTGCCGTGGATCGTGAGCCAGTCCCGCAACGTGCCCCGCGCGATACCCAGGTCGTCGGCGATACCACGGACCGTGGCACCCGGGATGGACTCATACAGATCAACAGCCTGCCGACGGAACTCGTCGGTGAAACTCTTCCTGGCCATGATCGCTGGATCATCTCGCTTCCCCAGCAGTGCTGGATTCAGCGTGTCCAAGATCCGGGGTCAAGCCCCTTTTTCAGCTCGGCTTCGAGCTGGCCGGCCTGGTGAGCTCGGGCGGTGGTCTTGTGCTCCGGGTCGGTGATCGCGGCTCCGCTGCCCCAGACCCGTTCATGGGTGGCCACGATCTGCTCACCGCAGGTGACCACGACCAGGGCCGGAGTGGCGATCCAGTCGACGAACCGGCCGATCGCGCGGGGGGCGACCGAGTAGTCGTTGCCGTCGACACGCACGTAGTAGTCCCGGGCCAGCCGGACCCGCCCGGTCAGCCCGACCCGCGGCGCCACCGGCGGCAACGTCACCATCTCGGCGCGGTCAGCGGCCCACCGCGCGGCCGGGCTGGCCCCGATCGCACGCAGATGCCGGGCATTGGCCGTGGTGCTGAGCCAGGCCTGGACCTGGGCGTTGAAGTCGAACGGCGAGACGAAGCTGCGCCCCGGCAGGAACGAGGTCTCGAAATAGCCGTTACGGCGCTCGATCAGCCCTTTGGTCTCCGGGGCCCGCGCCGGGGCGAGTGTGAGCCGGACTCCGAGCGTCCCAGCGAACGCGGCCGCTTCGGCTGTCGGGCGACCACCACCACCGATCGCAGCTTCACGGTCCCACAACAGACTCCGCGGACAACGTCCTCAACCGCCGATGATCTCCCACATCCCGGCCAGGATGTCTCCCGCTTTGCGCGAGGGGATCATCACCGCGTCGGTCACCCGCGAGTACCCGCACGTCATCGCCAGCACCGGCAGGACCCGATCCCGCCCACCAGCGACCGGGATCGGTACCGGCGGGAACCACAGATCACACTGAGCGACCTGACCCGGGCGGTACTCGATACGGTCGGCCGGGTCCGGGGGCACGAACAACGGACGCAGCTCCCGCACCCGGTCCTTGAGGACCGTCAACGACCGGGTCCAGCCGATCCGTTCAGCGATCACCGTGGTCGGCATCCACGGGAACTCCGCCAGCAACGCCCGCACTTGGGGCTCGACCGCGTCCACCACCGACCCCCGCCGCCACCGCTGCCGCGCCGGCGGCGCATCGGCACGTAACGCCGACCGCACCGTGTTACGCGCCAACCCCAACCGCCGAGCGATCTCCTTGATCGGCACACCCTCAGCGCGATGCAGCCGACGAACCTCGGCCCACTCTTCCAACAAGATCATCCCCTCAGCGTCACGCAGAGGGGATGATCCCAATCCGTCGCTAGGGGGTCAGTTTCAACGCGCCGTCGACACGGCACGCCCGTGGCGTAGCCGGAGAGTCGCCTCGACCGCAACCTCACCCATTGCCGCCAGCGGATCGCTCCGCGTGTCGGCTACCGCTCATTCAGAATATAGACCATGATGCGAGCCATGCCGAGGAGATCATCAGGCCGTGCGAAGGGGCGCCCGTCGAAGGGCACCCGCGTCGTGATCTTTCCTCGACTGCCGCTTGCAGCCGAGGCAGCGCTCAAAGACCTTGCCAAGCGGCGAGGTCTCACGTGGTCCGAGATCGGAGCCGAACTCGTCGTCGAAGGCTTGCAGAGGGTCTCAGAGCTGCCGCCGTCGCTTCCTGCCCGCTACAGCTCGGCAGACAGCGAAGACGTGACAGTCAGGATCCCCGAGGCCGAGAGCGTGAAGCTCCGGGCTTTGGCGAAGCGGGTAGACCGACCAATCTCGATCGTCAGTAGCGCGCTGATCGAGATTGGCCTGCGCCATGCGGGTGAGCTGCCGGGCCAGATTCCCGTGCAGTACATGACGACCCAGGAGCAGCTGCTGACCAAGGCCTCATAACGAGATCGAGGCGCCCCCCTAGCCCCGGGGGGGGGGGGGGCGCCTCGAGTCGCTCTCGCATCAAGTCGGACCTGCACCCGCCTGATGCCGTAACCCCGGCGAACCGGGGTCGATCCCCCACCTGCGAAGAAGGGGCGCTTTCGCGTGTCCAGGATACATCCTGGGCCGGAAGCCAACCACCACAGACACGGGGTAAGTTCGTCATGCTCAGAATCCGACCGCTCACCAGCAGCGGGCACCGGGTTCTGCACTCTGTGCTACGAGCACGGCGCCTTCGCCCTGGCCTCCGGCCCCTCCCAGCTCTGCCTGCTCCACCAGCTCCCACTCACTACTCAGCCAGCAACCGACACCTTCGGCATCCGTGCCGCGGCTGCGCCACGACGTACCCCTCGCGGCCGGGCCGCCCGCGCCCGCACCGGACCGACCAACGGCCCTGGCCGGCCGAGCGGAGCTCTGCCGCCCAGCAGACGGGCGCTGGCACGCGGTGTCGCCAGAGCCCGAGCGCGACACCGCGCCGGGTTCATCCCGCACCCGGGCTGGCGCAACTTCATCGACCACGAGTACCGGGTCCTGCTCGACCAGTGCGAGGCCCTCGATTACGTGGCTCGCCTGGTCGACGACGAGGAGTGGCGCTCAGACAAGCGGCGCAGTTGGTCTGCGATCCTGCGGCGGCTGGTGTGCCATATGGACTGGGAGACCGGCCTGATCACTGGACTCACCACACAACGCCTGGGCGCTGCTGGTGACCGAGCCGAGCGCACCGTCTCCCGAGTCCTGGCGTGGGCCCGAGACCGCGGCCTACTCGTCGTGGTCGAACCCGGCGCGAGCGCAGAGTTCCTCGGCACCGAGGCCGGTCGTACCCCCACCTACGCCCTGGTCACCCACAGTCCCCTGCCCGAGCTACCGGTTGCCTCCGACTCCGCTCCCCTGCAGCACCAAGTTGAGCCAGGTCAGACCACTGTGGATGAAAGTGGCGACCTCCCCACTACTCACCTGACTACTAAGCCCTTGTCAGGCGGCAGACGGCCACACAACAGCTCCCCACACAAATGGCACCCCTACGACGTCCCCGACAACCCCGGTGCCAGGCACCAAGCAACTCTCACCCTGATCACGCTTCTCAGCCTAGGAGGCCGAAAAGGACACAAGATCGAGATTTGGCGTGCCCGGGCTCTGCTCAAGCCGTGGTGGGAGGCCGGCGCCACCGTCGCCGGCCTTCGGCACGCCCTCGAGCATCACCCTGACCGGCCCGACCAGCCCCGTGGACCGGTCACCACCGACGCCCGCGACCCACTGCGGGTCATGGGGGCACGACTGAGGCCCTGGCGAAACAGGCTGCACGAGATCCGCGCAGTCCAGATCGGGCGCATGCGCAGCACCGCTGGACCAGTGCCCGACAGGCTTCATCATCGTGGTAGCGCACGGGGGGTGGAATTCGATCGAATGCTGCTTGACCGGCCGGCCGGGCGGGGTGCGCGGCAGGCTGCCCGCGAGGCGCTAAGCGAGCATCTGCGGCAAGTCCGGGAAGCTCGTGAGACCAGCTGCAGCCCCCGATTTGGTGCGCAGGCCAGTGCGCCCTCATCTGGGCGCTTCGGGCCGCCGGCCGCCCCAGACGGGGCGGTTAATGGCCGAAACCGCTGGTGAGAACTTTGCGTGTGCCTCCACCGCACTGGTCGGCCTGCCAAGGGGTTTGCTGTCGGGTTGTTTGACACTCTGTCTGCGGGGCGTGGGTCCCGCTGAGAGGATGTCGCTGTGCCGAGGAAGTACCCGTCTGAGTTCACAAGTGATGTCGTGCGGGTTGCGCGTCGTCTGGATCTGACCCATGCCCCGCAGACAGAGTGTCAAACAACCCGACAGCAAACCCGACACACACTGGGCGGTGTCGGTCGACTCGACGATCATCCGTGCCCACCAACACGCCGCGACCCTCACTCGTGACACAGGGGGCCGGATCGAACTACAACAATCTGCACGCCGAGCCGCCCGATCACGCCTTGGGCCGCTCCCGCGGCGGACTGTCCACGAAGATCCACCAGCTCGTTGACGGCCACGGCCGCCCGCTGGTCGTGCTCGTCGGCCCCGGCCAGGCCGGCGACGCCCCGATGTTCGGGCATCTGATGAGTCATCTGTGCATCGACCGGGTCGGACCGGGCTGGCCGCGGCCCCGCCCGGATCGGGTCCGCGGCGACAAGGCCTACTCCTCCCGCACCATCCGCCGGCATCTACGTGAACGCGGGATCGCCGCGGTCATCCCCGAACCGGCTGACCAACAAGGACACCAGAAGCGACGCGGCTCCCTCGGCGGGCGACCACCGGTGTTCGATCGGGTCGACTACCGCAGCCGCAACGTCGTCGAACGCGGATTCTGCGAGGTCAAGCAGTGGCGTGGCCTCGCTACCCGTTACGACAAGCTCGCTCTGACCTACCGCGGCGGAATAATGCTGAAGATGATCGTCACCTGGCTACGGGCTTTGGGAGACACACCCTAGAGCCGAAGACTCGAGCGGTGCTCAACTGGCTTCACGTCAGACATGGCACCGACGCCTGCGCGTCCCGTGCCGGGCAGCACGCGGTGCCGTCGCGGCCGTCTCGGCCACGGGGACACTGGACACCGGAGCGTTACTTAGGGTTGTGAGCATCCCCGCCTGAGGTCCTTGGCTTCGGACAGGCTCACCCAGTTGCCCACATATATCCCGGATAGGTAGGCTGCGGTAGTGATCAGGAGGCTTATTCAGGCTCCGTCAGGTAAGTGTGTAGAAGATGAGTCCGATGACTGCCGAGATTGTCGTTTTAAATGTGGCGTAGGGCCGCCGGTAGTCTGTGTGGAGAACTTTCCACGTTTTGATATGGGCGATGACTCGTTCGATGGTGGCGCGTGTGTGGTTGAGGCTCTTGTTGAATGTTTTTTGCCAGTCGAGAAGTTCCCGGCCGGGTGGTTTTTTGAACGGGGTGAGCATGCCGCGCCCGATGTATCCTTTATCGCCGATCGGGGGGTATGTGGCGAGGTGGTCGAGGGCGCCGGATTGGTCGAGGCAATATAGGTCGTGTCGGGAGCCTGGGGTCGGGTCGGAGATCCACGACAGCTGCCCTTCCAGGGTGGCTGCGACCTGGACGACGACGCCGGTGGTGCGATGCTTGCCCGACCACAGACCCGGCACCGCGGCCCATGACCAGCAGGGCAGCAAGGTTCCATCGATGATGTACTGCCGATCGGCACGAAGCTCCTCTGCCGTCGGAACGACACTCCGCAGCGCCTGTGCCAGCAACGGTGTCACCCCCGTGATCGCTCGACTAACCGTCGACTGCGACACCCCATAGGTTTCCGCCAACTCCCACTGCACACGATTCCCGCGCAGATACGCCAACGTGATCACCACCGACCAGAACAACCCCAGAACCGGCGGCCAAGACAAACGTGCCTCCGTCGCGTCCCGCTGATCCTGCTCATACACTATAGCGACAAGATCCTGAATTTCATCACGCCGGAAACCAGTGGTATAGTACATACTGCGGCAGCCCGTTCATCTCGGATTGATTCGGCAAACCAATATTCGCGATGGACGGGCTGTCGCCCAACCCGACACGCCGGGCTAGATCGTTATTTCACGGGGCCTGAATAAGCCTCTAGGCTCGCCGAGATGGGTGAAAAAACTGACCGAAGCCGTCCTTCGGCCTGTGCGGGAATGTGTGCGTAGATGTCTTCTCGGTCTACTTCGGACGTGTGGGGAACGCCCCTGACGCGGCGTCGCCTCGGGGGGGGGGCGGGCTCGGGATTGCTGCGACCGGCGGTGCGGCGCTCGGGGCGCGGCCGCTGATGGAGCTGGCTGATGGCCGGATGCGGGATCTGCGGTTACTTGTCCCCAACTCGCCGGGCAGCGGCTATGATATGACGGCTCATGTCGTAGGCGAGGTGCTCGATGCTACTGGGCTGACTCGTGGTGTCGAGGTCTTCAACGTCGTCGGCGATGCCGGTGTGACGGGTCTTCATCACCTCATCACCGAGGGCGGTAACGATCGCCTGTTGGCGAGTATGGGACTCGGACTCCTCGGCGGGGTGATCGCCAACCAAGCTGATTCGTTGCTGGGTGAGACTGCTTCGATCGCCCGGCTTGTGAGCGAGCCCGAGGCCATTCTCGTACCTGCGAACTCTGTATATCGCGATCTTGGGGATCTGGTCAGAGACTGGAAAGCCCACCCCTCCACGGTTCTCGTGGGTGGCGGTTCAGCGCCGGGGGGCCCTGATCATTTGGCGCCGATGCTGATTGCCGAGTACGTCGGACTGATTCCGAAGTCGGTCAACTACATCGCTCACGACGGTCGGGGGCGCTTAATGGGGTCGCTACTCAACAACAAAGTCACGTTCGCCGTCGCTGGTGTCGGTGAGTTCGCCCACCAGCTCCGAACGGGAGAATTCCGGGCACTAGCAGTCGCGGCCTATGAGCGAGTAGCTGGCTTGGATATTCCTACCACGCATGAGTTCGGGATTAATATCGAACTGTTCAACTGGCGCGGCCTGATAGCCCCACCTGGCCTGTCTTTGACCCAGCGCGCCGCCCTGGAGGGAGTGATCGCATCCCTGGTCGCCACGCCGCAGTGGAAGCAGCACCTCGCCGAGAATAATTGGCAGGACGCGCATCTATCTGCAGCACAATTCCATGCCTTCCTGAATACAGAAGCTGCGCGCGTTCGTCGGGTCCTCGGTGGACTCGGAGTCGCCTGACGAACGTCGTCGAGTCGACGAGCCCTCTCGACCGATCCGGGGCCTTCGGCAGCCTCGCCACATACCCACCGATCGGCTCGGTAAAGGTAAGCTACTTGTTATATATTAGTAGTCCTTCGTCCTGGGTCTCGTCGTCGCTGGTAGCGGGGGTGGCGCGTCGGTCGGTGTTCGCGGTGTTGGCGGCGGGGGCGATGCTCGGTGGGACCGCGGTGACGCCGGTCTTGCTCGCCTCTGCGTCGGCTGCGGAGCTGGAGCCCGCGGTCGAGGGCCCGTGGGGGGAGGGCGCGGTGGGTGTCCTGGGTGGTCTGACCGATGCGGGGCACAAGGCTGTGGACGCGGTCGGCGCGGCGGGGGGCGCGGTCACCGACGTGGTGGCCGGCCCCGCCCCGGCGCCGGCCTCGGCTCCTGTGTCTGAACCACCGCCCCGCCCGGCACCGTCGCCCGCGCCTGTTGGGGTCGCCGTAGTATCCGGGAAATTTCGGGCGGATATGGCTGGGTGGGTTTCTGATCTTGGAGTTTGCGGGAGGGTCATGGGTTTCTGTTGAGCAGGGTGATGATCTGGTCGTTGAGTGCGTCGGCGTCGTCGGCGATGCGGTCGAGGAGGGTGAGGACCTCGTCCAGGCTGGGGGCTTCTTGGGCCGCGGCAGTCGAGGTGGGTGCGGTCGCGTCCGGCGGGCGGGGAGCCGGGGTGTCGTGCTCGTTCTGCTGTGTTGCGCGGGTGGTGGCCAGGGCGAGTCGGGTACGGATGGTGCGCGTGGTGATGGGGCGGTAGTCGGTGTGCCAGCCGTAGCGGTCGATGGCCGGCAGGAGTGTGGCGGCGGCGCGCCACCGTTGCGGGGTCCGGCACTCGTGGCGGTGTGGGTCGGTGGCGGTCGGGGCGTGGGCGCTGGTGAGGTTCATGCGGGTCGATCCGCGGCCCAGGCCGTCGAGGGCGCCGAGGATGTCCAGCCAGCGCACGACGGCGCAGGTCGGGCAACGACGCGGGTCGACGTCGGCGGGCACGGGCTGTTCACCGACCCGCACCCGGTCGACGTCGACGGTGACTGCGGCGGGAACGAGGTCCCGTACGCGTGTCTGGGGCAGGTTCAAGACCACGGTGGCGACGACCAGGAAGGCGTCGCGGCGGCCGTGGAGCCCGTGGGGCCAACCCCGGGTTGGGCAGGCGGTGATCATCTGGCCTGGGTCAGGGCTGTCGGTACGACCGGTTGCCGGACGCGGCCGCGGCTGCGAGAGCGGCGGCGCGGCGGGTCCGGTCTCTGGGCGTGGGAGCAGGTGTCCGCTTCGGCGGTGGGCGCCGGCGATCGCGCGGACCCGCCGTGCTTGGGTGGCTGGGCGGGCGGGTAGTGCGGTGAAGAACCCGGTCAGGGTGGGCACTGTGGTCGGTAGTGCCGGTTGCCCGGTCGCGGCGGCGTAGTCACAGAACAGCACCCACTCTCGGCGGTAGCCGGTCCCGGCGGCGTCCCAGGGCGGTTCTGCGGCGGTCAACGGGGGTGGATTCGACGGAAGTGAGCGATCGGTAACTGATCGAAGGCCATCCTCAGGAGCCGGAGTCATCGTTCACAAGCCCAGCCGGGTCACGGCGTTGCCGACGAGGGGGGCGTGGTCGCGGTCGTAGGTCTCGATCATGGCGTCGCTGCTGTGGCGGGTCTGACGGCGTACGGAGCGGTGGTCGGCGCCGTTGCGTCGTGCGGTGGTGACGAACCCGGCGCGCAGCGAGTGGAACCCCATCGGTCCCGGCAGGCCCGCGGCCTCGGCGCGTCGGCGTGCCATGGCGTGCAGGGCGTCGCCGGTCATCGGGGTGTCGGAGAGCGATCCGCCGCGACGGATCGCCCGCAGCAGCGGTGTGTGACCGGCCAGCGCGGGCACGGGAGCTCGGAACGGCTGGGCTGTCCGTTTGGGAGGCTCCGCGGCGCCGGTCTCGATCGGTGAGCAGGCGCCGACGCCGTCAGCGCTGACAGGGGTGGGTTCGGGGTGGCCGAACAGGTGGTCCAGGTCGGGCCAGGATGGGGTGGCCAGGACGTCGCGCATCAGGGCCGGGCGACCGTTCGGAGCGGCGGCGAGCAGCCCCATCCAGCGCAGCACCGCGCACGGCGGGCAGGTACCCGCCCGGGCGCCGTAGGGCAGCACAACGGTGGCGCCACGCCCGGTCTGGTCGGTCTTGGACCGGGCGATGCGCACGTGCAGCCCGTCGACCGGGTGGAAGGACACGTCGGCGACGGTGAGGGCGGCGAGCTCGCTGCGGCGCAGCGCTCCGGTGAACCCGATCAGCAGCACGGCGGCGTCGCGGGCGCCGATCAACCCGGCCGGCCACGTCCCGAACTCCATGTCCGCGAGCACGGTGCGCAGGTCCTCCAGCAGGAGCGGGCGCATCTGATGTGTGGCGTGGGCCCGGGCCCGCTTGATGCCGGTCAGCACCGCCCCGACCGCCGGGTCCCGGGTCGGGGACCGGTGGCCGGCGTCGTGGTGGACAGCGGCGATCGCGGCCAGACGCCGGCCCATCGTGGCCGGGGAGAACACCGCCTCCCCGCCCGGGGTGCGGGTGGCCTCGAGGTCGGCCAGGTAGAGCCGCACGGTGTCCACCGCCGCCGGCAGGGACTCCAGCCCCGCTGCGGCGCACCAGCGGGCGAAGTGCGCCCAGTCCCCCGCGTAGGCGAGCCGGGTGCGCGGAGCCCGCGCGGCGACCGCGTGGGCGTCGGCGCAGGCGGCCAGCGCCGCGAGGGAGGCCGCCCGGGCCGCGGCGGCCGCGACCCCGCCGGGCAGCACCGCGGTATCGAGCTCAGTGTCGGGCCGGGGGTCGGGCTCGGTCGAGGCGCCCGCAACAGGGCCCAGTTCGCCGCCCGGGCGGGCGTCGACGGCCTTCTCCCCGCTCATCCGGGCCCCTTCCCTGGACATGGACCTGCGCCCGCGTCCGCGGGATAGGTCAGATAACGCAAGATTATCGCGTGTCTCAGCCGCATCGGTGGAAGCGACCACGACTTGTTCGATGGCGATGGTCATGGGTGGTGTTCACGAACAACGACAGTGGGTCTGACCAGCGGTGATCGCGGTGAGCGCAGTGTGGCGGGGGTGGTGTGGCAGCAGCCGGATGAGTGAGGCCGGCTCGATGACGCAGAGTCGCGGCGAGAGGGACGGAAAGCTGTTCAGAACAGGGTGTCGCGCACTCGTAGTGGCCGGTATCCGGTGGGGCCGAGCTGGGCGAGCTCGCCTTCGATGTCGACCTCGATGGCGCCGAAGAAGTTGATGTTCTCCGAGTGGGCCGGGGAGATGTGGGCCAGGACCTCGTCGTCGATCCGGCGTCCGGCCGCGCATCTGCTCGACGGCCAGGCCGTAGTACTCGGTCGTCCACGTGACCACGGCGTTGGTCACGAGCGTGAGGCCCCATGGGGCTTGACCCCGGATCTTGGACACGCTGAATCCAGCACTGCTGGGGAAGCGAGATGATCCAGCGATCATGGCCAGGAAGAGTTTCACCGACGAGTTCCGTCGGCAGGCTGTTGATCTGTATGAGTCCATCCCGGGTGCCACGGTCCGTGGTATCGCCGACGACCTGGGTATCGCGCGGGGCACGTTGCGGGACTGGCTCACGATCCACGGCACGGGGAACAAGACCGCAGCTGATGGCAGTAGCTGCCCCAGCCCGGTACAGACCATGCGCACCACGCCGGGGTCGGGCTTGGACGGGGAGGCCCCGGGGCAGAAGATCGCCCGTCTCGACTCGGGTCCGTGAACTCGAGATCAGCGAGAAGAAGCTGACTGCCGAGCGGGAGATCCTGCAGCGGGCGGCCAAGTATTTCGCGGGAGACGCGCTGGTGACCCGCTTCCAGTCCGTCGCTGACCACCGGCAGCCTTCGTGAAGCGGTTGTGCGAGCTCGTGCACGTCTCGAGGTCGTCGTTCTACGCCTGGTTGGCGGCCGCTCCGGCCCGGGCGCGTCGGGCCGCCCGTGATGCGGTGTTGGTGGCGCGGATCCGGACGATCCATGACGCCGAGAACACCATCGGTGCACCGCGGGCCACGACCGAGCTCAACGACGGCGCCGCAGCCGGGGACAGGGTCAACCACAAACGCGTCGCGCGGGTGATGCGTGCGGCCGGGATCGCCGGCTACCGCAGCCGGCGCCGGGTGCACACCACGATCGTCGAGCAGTCCCGGCAGACGGTGCCCGACCTGCTCAGGCGGGATTTCACCGCCCCAGCACCGAACCAGGTCTACGTCGGTGACATCACCTACCTGCCCCTCGCAGGCGGGACGAACCTGTATCTGGCCACGGTGATCGACTGCTGCTCCCGCAAACTCGCCGGCTGGGCCCTCGCTGATCACATGCGCACCGACCTGGTCAGCGACGCACTCCACGCCGCGGAACGGGCCCGTGGTCGCTACGCGGGGCGGTCTTCCAGCGACCACCAGCGGAGCGGTCTACACCTCGAGTGCCTACGCCGAACTCTGCGACCGGCTCGGAGTGACCCGTTCCATGGACGCGGTCGGATCGTCGGCGGACAACGCCCTGGCCGAGTCGTTCAACGCCACCGTCAAACGCGAGGTCCTCCAGGACAGCACCTGCTGGCCCGACGCGGCCACCTGCCGACGGCAGGTCTTCAGGTGGCTGACCCGCTACAACACCCGACGACGACACTCCTACTGCCGGCACCTGTCCCCGAACACCTACGAACAGACACTCCCGGCTACCGTCACAGCCACAGCCGCGCCGCGTCCGACACCGTGTCCAAGATCCGCGATCAAGGCCCGAGCTCGGCACGACGCGGGGGACGATCGCGCGAGTCGCGGACCAGATCGGTTGCGGGTGGAGTCGCTACGGACGGGTCAAGGGCCGATATCAGGAGGGTATCGAACCGGGTGTGACCACGGCCGAGGTGACGCGGATCCGTGAGCTTG
>NZ_JAHLJC010000038.1:0-15611 GCF_020496255.1 Pseudonocardia sp. ICBG1142
CGGGGCGTGGGCGCTGGTGAGGTTTCATGCGGGTCGATCCGCGGCCCAGGCCGTCGAGGGCGCCGAGGATGTCCAGCCAGCGCACGACGGCGCAGGTCGGGCAACGACGCGGGTCGACGTCGGCGGGCACGGGCTGTTCACCGACCCGCCCCCGTCGACGTCGACGGTGACTGCGGCGGGAACGAGGTCCCGTACGCGTGTCTGGGGCAGGTTCAAGACCACGGTGGCGACGACCAGGAAGGCGTCGCGCGGCCGTGGAGCCCGTGGGGCCAACCCCGGGTTGGGCAGGCGGTGATCATCTGGCCTGGGTCAGGGCTGTCGGTACGACCGGTTGCCGGACGCGGCGCGGCTGCGAGAGCGGCGGCGCGGCGGGTCCGGTCTCTGGGCGTGGGAGCAGGTGTCCGCTTCGGCGGTGGGCGCGCGATCGCGCGGACCCGGACCCCCCGTGCTTGGGTGGCTGGGCGGCGGGTAGTGCGGTGAAGAACCCGGTCAGGGTGGGCACTGTGGTCGGTAGTGCCGGTTGCCCGGTCGCGGCGGCGTAGTCACAGAACAGCACCCACTCTCGGCGGTAGCCGGTCCCGGCGGCGTCCCAGGGCGGTTCTGCGGCGGTCAACGGGGGTGGATTCGACGGAAGTGAGCGATCGGTAACTGATCGAAGGCCATCCTCAGGAGCCGGAGTCATCGTTCACAAGCCCAGCCGGGTCACGGCGTTGCCGACGAGGGGGGCGTGGTCGCGGTCGTAGGTCTCGATCATGGCGTCGCTGCTGTGGCGGGTCTGACGGCGTACGGAGCGGTGGTCGGCGCCGTTGCGTCGTGCGGTGGTGACGAACCCGGCGCGCAGCGAGTGGAACCCCATCGGTCCCGGCAGGCCCGCGGCCTCGGCGCGTCGGCGTGCCATGGCGTGCAGGGCGTCGCCGGTCATCGGGGTGTCGGAGAGCGATCCGCCGCGACGGATCGCCCGCAGCAGCGGTGTGTGACCGGCCAGCGCGGGCACGGGAGCTCGGAACGGCTGGGCTGTCCGTTTGGGAGGCTCCGCGGCGCCGGTCTCGATCGGTGAGCAGGCGCCGACGCCGTCAGCGCTGACAGGGGTGGGTTCGGGGTGGCCGAACAGGTGGTCCAGGTCGGGCCAGGATGGGGTGGCCAGGACGTCGCGCATCAGGGCCGGGCGACCGTTCGGAGCGGCGGCGAGCAGCCCCATCCAGCGCAGCACCGCGCACGGCGGGCAGGTACCCGCCCGGGCGCCGTAGGGCAGCACAACGGTGGCGCCACGCCCGGTCTGGTCGGTCTTGGACCGGGCGATGCGCACGTGCAGCCCGTCGACCGGGTGGAAGGACACGTCGGCGACGGTGAGGGCGGCGAGCTCGCTGCGGCGCAGCGCTCCGGTGAACCCGATCAGCAGCACGGCGGCGTCGCGGGCGCCGATCAACCCGGCCGGCCACGTCCCGAACTCCATGTCCGCGAGCACGGTGCGCAGGTCCTCCAGCAGGAGCGGGCGCATCTGATGTGTGGCGTGGGCCCGGGCCCGCTTGATGCCGGTCAGCACCGCCCCGACCGCCGGGTCCCGGGTCGGGGACCGGTGGCCGGCGTCGTGGTGGACAGCGGCGATCGCGGCCAGACGCCGGCCCATCGTGGCCGGGGAGAACACCGCCTCCCCGCCCGGGGTGCGGGTGGCCTCGAGGTCGGCCAGGTAGAGCCGCACGGTGTCCACCGCCGCCGGCAGGGACTCCAGCCCCGCTGCGGCGCACCAGCGGGCGAAGTGCGCCCAGTCCCCCGCGTAGGCGAGCCGGGTGCGCGGAGCCCGCGCGGCGACCGCGTGGGCGTCGGCGCAGGCGGCCAGCGCCGCGAGGGAGGCCGCCCGGGCCGCGGCGGCCGCGACCCCGCCGGGCAGCACCGCGGTATCGAGCTCAGTGTCGGGCCGGGGGTCGGGCTCGGTCGAGGCGCCCGCAACAGGGCCCAGTTCGCCGCCCGGGCGGGCGTCGACGGCCTTCTCCCCGCTCATCCGGGCCCCTTCCCTGGACATGGACCTGCGCCCGCGTCCGCGGGATAGGTCAGATAACGCAAGATTATCGCGTGTCTCAGCCGCATCGGTGGAAGCGACCACGACTTGTTCGATGGCGATGGTCATGGGTGGTGTTCACGAACAACGACAGTGGGTCTGACCAGCGGTGATCGCGGTGAGCGCAGTGTGGCGGGGGTGGTGTGGCAGCAGCCGGATGAGTGAGGCCGGCTCGATGACGCAGAGTCGCGGCGAGAGGGACGGAAAGCTGTTCAGAACAGGGTGTCGCGCACTCGTAGTGGCCGGTATCCGGTGGGGCCGAGCTGGGCGAGCTCGCCTTCGATGTCGACCTCGATGGCGCCGAAGAAGTTGATGTTCTCCGAGTGGGCCGGGGAGATGTGGGCCAGGACCTCGTCGTCGATCCGGCGTCCGGCCGCGCGCATCTGCTCGACGGCCAGGCCGTAGTACTCGGTCGTCCACGTGACCACGGCGTTGGTCACGAGCGTGAGGCCCCATGGGGCTTGACCCCGGATCTTGGACACGCTGAATCCAGCACTGCTGGGGAAGCGAGATGATCCAGCGATCATGGCCAGGAAGAGTTTCACCGACGAGTTCCGTCGGCAGGCTGTTGATCTGTATGAGTCCATCCCGGGTGCCACGGTCCGTGGTATCGCCGACGACCTGGGTATCGCGCGGGGCACGTTGCGGGACTGGCTCACGATCCACGGCACGGGGAACAAGACCGCAGCTGATGGCAGTAGCTGCCCCAGCCCGGTACAGACCATGCGCACCACGCCGGGGTCGGGCTTGGACGGGGAGGAACCACCGGGGCAGAAGATCGCCCGTCTCGAGGCTCGGGTCCGTGAACTCGAGATCAGCGAGAAGAAGCTGACTGCCGAGCGGGAGATCCTGCAGCGGGCGGCCAAGTATTTCGCGGGGGAGACGCGCTGGTGACCCGCTTCCAGTCCGTCGCTGACCACCGGCACACCTTCGAGGTGAAGCGGTTGTGCGAGCTCGTGCACGTCTCGAGGTCGTCGTTCTACGCCTGGTTGGCGGCCGCTCCGGCCCGGGCGCGTCGGGCCGCCCGTGATGCGGTGTTGGTGGCGCGGATCCGGACGATCCATGACGCCGAGAACACCATCGGTGCACCGCGGGCCACGACCGAGCTCAACGACGGCGCCGCAGCCGGGGACAGGGTCAACCACAAACGCGTCGCGCGGGTGATGCGTGCGGCCGGGATCGCCGGCTACCGCAGCCGGCGCCGGGTGCACACCACGATCGTCGAGCAGTCCCGGCAGACGGTGCCCGACCTGCTCAGGCGGGATTTCACCGCCCCAGCACCGAACCAGGTCTACGTCGGTGACATCACCTACCTGCCCCTCGCAGGCGGGACGAACCTGTATCTGGCCACGGTGATCGACTGCTGCTCCCGCAAACTCGCCGGCTGGGCCCTCGCTGATCACATGCGCACCGACCTGGTCAGCGACGCACTCCACGCCGCGGAACGGGCCCGTGGGTCGCTACGCGGGGCGGTCTTCCACAGCGACCACGGAGCGGTCTACACCTCGAGTGCCTACGCCGAACTCTGCGACCGGCTCGGAGTGACCCGTTCCATGGACGCGGTCGGATCGTCGGCGGACAACGCCCTGGCCGAGTCGTTCAACGCCACCGTCAAACGCGAGGTCCTCCAGGACAGCACCTGCTGGCCCGACGCGGCCACCTGCCGACGGCAGGTCTTCAGGTGGCTGACCCGCTACAACACCCGACGACGACACTCCTACTGCCGGCACCTGTCCCCGAACACCTACGAACAGACACTCCCGGCTACCGTCACAGCCACAGCCGCGTAATCCGACACCGTGTCCAAGATCCGGGATCAAGGCCCGAGCTCGGCACGACGCGGGGGACGATCGCGCGAGTCGCGGACCAGATCGGTTGCGGGGTGGAGTCGCTACGGACCTGGGTCAAGCAGGCCGATATCGACGAGGGTGTCGAACCGGGTGTGACCACGGCCGAGGTGACGCGGATCCGTGAGCTTGAGCAGGAGAACCGTGAGTTGCGGCGGGCGAATGACCTGTTGAAGCGGGCCTCGGCTTTTTTCGCGGCGGAGCTCGACCGTCCCTTGAAGTGATCGTCGCGGTCGTCGACGACAACCGCGACGAGTTCGGAGTCGAGTTCATCTGCACGCACATGCAGGTGGCTCCGAGCAGCTACTACGCGGCGAAGAAGCGGCAGCGCACGCCGTCGGCCCGCGCGGGCGGTGACGCGCTGATGCTGTCGATCCTGCTCGCGTTGTGGGTCGCGAACCGGAAGGTCTACGGCGCTCACAAGCTCTGGAAGGCCGCTCGCCGCGCCGGGTATGACATCGGCCGCGACCAGGTCGCCCGGCTCATGCGTGAGCTCGGAATCCAGGGCGTGTCCCGGGCGCGGAAGAAGGTACTCACCACCCGGGCTGACCTTGACTCGGTCCGGGCGCCGGACCTGGTGAACCGGCACTTCACCCTCGACCGTCCGGATGCCCTGTGGGTGACTGACCTGACCTATGTGCCGACCCGGTCAGGCATGACTTATGTGTGCTTCATCGTTGACGCGTTCAGCCGGCGCATCGTCGGCTGGCGGGCAGCGGCGAACATGAAGACCGAGATGGTCCTCGACGCGCTGGAGATGGCCCGGGCAGCGCGGGGCGGGCAGCGGCTGATCGGCCTGGTGACGCACTCGGACGCGGGCGTCCAGTTCACGTCGGTGCGTTTCACCGAACGGCTTGCCGAGATCGGCGCCCGGCCCTCGATCGGCACGGTCGCGGACTCCTATGACAACGCTCTGGCCGAGACGACCAACGGCCTCTACAAGACCGAATGTGTCTACGGCCCCGACACGAACGGCTGGGACGACGTCGGCGAGCTCGAACTCGCCACCCTGTCCTGGGTGCACTGGTTCAACGAAGCCCGGCTACACAGCCACTGCGGCGACACCACCCCAGCGGAGTACGAAGCAGCGTTCTACGCTGCACAACAGACCGACCCCACCAGGGTCGGAATCCAATAGACCGAGCCTCCAACGAACCCAGTGCGGTTCAATGGTGTCCATGGAGCAGTGTCGGGTCTGGTGGGCGATGGCGCGGTCGGTGGCGCCGCGGAGGTGGGCGTAGGTGACGAACCCTGCTCGGAGGCTGTGGGCGCTGTAGGGGCCGCCGGGCAGTCCGGCGCGGGTGGTGGCGCCCTGGATGAGGTTGTTGATCGACTCGGGGTGTAGGGGTTGGTCGTGGACGCGGTTGCCGGTGGAGACCTTGCGCAGGATCGGCCCGGTGGTGATCCCGGCGAGGTCGAGCCAGGTGTCGAGGGCGGTGAGCGGGCAGTGGTCGGGGTGTTCGGCGCGGGGTAGGCCGATGAGTTCTGCCTGGTCGCCGGTCTGGTTGGTCTTCGAGCGGTGCAGGGTCAGGACGCGGCCGCGGCGTCCGCTGCGCAGTTCGTGTTCGGGGCCGAGCTGTTCGACGGTGAGCGCGGCGAGCTCGGCGCGACGGAGGGCGCCCCAGAATCCGAGGAGCAGCAGGGCCCGGTCGCGGGCGCCGGCCAGTGACGGTTCGCCGGGGCGGTTCTTCCAGGTGCGGGTGGTCGGGCAGGCGGCGACGGCCTGGTCGAGCAGTGGCGGCATGAGGGGGGCGGCCTGACTGGGTGGGGCGCCGTGGCTGCGGCGGATGCCTTCCCAAACGGCGGTCACACGGGCGGTGACGGCGGGATCGGGCAGGTCCGCGGCGCGGTGCGCGGCGCGGATCCCGGACAAGTGCTTGGCGATGGTGCGGACCTTCGCCCCGGTCTGGGCGAGCGCGACCAGGTAGGCCGACACCGTCACCGGCGCAGCGGGCAGCGGCGTCAGGTCGTGGTCGGTGCAGAACGCGGTGAAGCCGGTCCAGACCCGAGCGGTAGCCGCGGCGGGTGTTGTGCGCGCGGGCCGCGGCGACGTAGGCGGCCTCGTCCGGCGACAGCGGAGCGTCGACCGCGGCCGAGGCGTCCGGGGCGGCGTCGAGCTCGGCGTGCGGCACCGCCGGAGCCTAGCTGTGATGTCCAGGGAGGTTGGTCAGTCTGGTGACCGGTGGCTGGCCGCCGATGGCGGAGTGGGCGCGGTGGTGATTGTAGAAGTGCATCCAGCCGGGTAGGGCGTCGTTGCGTTGGCGGGTCGACTCATAGAGTCGGGCGTAGGCCCAGCCGTCGGCCAGGGCCCGATGGAATCTTTCGATCTTGCCGTTGGTCTGCGGGCGGTAGGGGCCGGTTCGCTTGTGAGTGATGGCGAGCTCGGCGCAGGCGTCGCGCCAGGCGTAGGACTTGTAGGCCGACCCGTTGTCGGACAGGACCCGCTTCGACGGTGACGCCGCGTTCGGCGAACCAGGCGACCGCGCGTTCGAGCACGCCGATCGCGGTCGCCGCTTTCTCATCGGCGCAGATCTCGGCGTAGGCGGTGCGGGAGTGGTCGTCGATCACGGTGTGGACGAACGCGGTCCCGATGGCCGGGCGGTAGTACTTGCCTCGTTGCCCGGTGCGCCGAGCGGTGGCCGCCTGGTTGCGGAGGCCTTGCTGTCTTCCCAGGTAACGCCAGCCCCCGCCGTCGGGGATGTTGGCGAACTTGGTGACGTCGAGGTGGATCAGCGAGCCGGGATGGGGGTGCTCGTAGCGGCGCAGCGGCTCCCCGGTGACCCGGTCGATGCGGGAGAGCCGGTTGATCCGACAGCGGGTCAGGACCGCGTGCACGGTCGAGGCGGCCATGCCCAGGTGTCCGGCGATCTGGATCGGGCCCAGCCGGTGCCGCCAGCGCAGACGCACGATCCGCCATGCCACACGAGCACTGGTCCTGCTCGGCGAGGACTGCGGCCGTGAGCTGCGGTCGACCATCCCCGCCGGCCCCTCGGCCCGGTAGCGGTCGGACCACTTCGACACTGAGCCTTTCCCAACCTGTTTGTGCTGGTCAGGTGGGATCGGAGCGGAGGAGCTGGGGCGCGATATCGCGTTGAACCCGTCTTCGCCGCTGGTGTGGGGGCCGTTCAGCGCTTCAGTGCGGCGTTGACCTGCTCCTGGGGAGGGATCGGCTGCTGGGTGCCGCGGCGGCGACCTTCTGGGGCGGCGCCAGGGGCCATCGCTACGGGCTTCGGGCCCTCCCACCAGGGAAAACAGGTTGGGAAAGGCTCACTGTCCGTGGCGAGACCATGAACATCTTCGCGGCCGCGGTGTGGGCCCAGCCGTGATCGACGACGAGTTGAGCGAGCCGCAGCCGGGCGCGCGGGGTCAGAACGGCGTTAGCGTGGGGACACGGAGGCCTCCGATGGATGAAGCGGTTCCTAGACAGCTCCACTTCACAACCGGAGGCCTTCGTCTGTCAGACAGACTCACCGATCCCGGGCGGTACAACCTCCCTGGACATCACACCTAGATCGGGTCGTGCGGCAGCCCTCACACACCACGTCACTAGATTTGACCTGAGCTGAAAGAAGGGACTCGTCCAGCCCTGACGGAGCGCTATGAGAGTGCTATGGTTGCGCTATGAGTCAAGAGATACGGCAATCGGAACTGCGCAACGACAACGAGGCTTATTCAGGGCCGCCTGGCGGGCTACCTCGCTGCGGTCCCGACCTGGAGAAACACCGCACTTCATGATCACCCTGAATAAGCCTCAAGGTGTCGATCTCGGCGCGCAGGGCGACCCGCTTACCCGGCCCAGACACCCCGTCGACGATGCCCAGCGCGCCGTCCGGATCGACCGGAACATTCATGAACCAGTTGATGTTGCTGGACAGGTCTCGCGCTGACAGCCCATACCGGGCGCCCTCCAATAGGAAGTTCTTCATACACCCGTGCTGCGCACGAGTATGCTGGCCGTAGCGGAGTGTGTTGGACTCTTTCGAGCAGGCCCCGCCAAGCGTGTCGTGCACGCCGACCTCGTCGGTGAGCACGGTCATCAACGCGACCCCGGTGTCGGCCCGCAGCACCGATCCGGTGGTGAGCCCGATTCGACCCTGGCTCCGGATCGTCTCCGGGGCCGAGTACCGCACGGCGGTGTCGGTCGAGGAGTAGAGCAAGCAGTCGACTGCTTGGTTCCCAGCGAGGTCGACGATGGTCAGCACGTCATCTGCCGTGACGATGGCGGACCAGGCCGCGCGGGCCGCGACGAGTTCGTCACGCAGCACCGTCCCGGGGATAAGTGCGGTGGGCGTGATGGTCACGGTGGTGCTCACAAGAGATTCCTCCCGAGGAGATCGGCGTCGGTATTGGCCACGGCCTGGCGGTGCTCGGGCCCGAGCGAACCGATAAGATCCCCCGCCGCGAGTCGAGCGAGCTCGTTCGGCGCAGGCCAGGCTCGGATCTCCAGCGCCGAACAGGTGAAGGCAGGCCGCGGGTCGAGTGGGTGTGCAGTATTGGCGATCAAGACGATCACGTCGACATGCAGCAGCAGGTCCACTACGGTCCCTGCCCCAGCGGATCCGATCCACTGCAGAGTCCCGTCCCCTTCGACGCGTACACCCTGGAAGAAGGACACCGATGGCGGTAAATCCCGCACCCCCAGACCGTGTTTGAGCGCACCGAGCTTGAGAAGCTCGCGACCAGCTGGGCTGTCGGACTCAGGTGCTCCGGCGCCGTAGCGTGTCTCGTTACCCGCCCGGGTCGTGGTCCCCACCAGCGCGTCGTGCGCTCCCGAGGTATCGCCGACGACGGTGGCTAGCACCCGACCGAAGCCGCTGAGCAGTGGATGACCGGTAGTGAGATAAGCCTGCCACGGGATCTTGACCGTGTCAGCAACGTTGAGCCGCTCATACGTGGCATCCGCACGGTGCAGCAGTAGATGAGCGCAGGCATCGCCGTCAGAGTCGCCGAGCCGGAGCCGAGTCCCTCGAGCCAGGACCGTTGTGGTGTAGCCGCCCGCTGCGACCGTCTCGGCGAACGTGATCCCCTCAACAGGAACGTCATCGGCCAGTGCACCTACAAGCCGCGGCACCTCGGCAGGCGGGACATGACGCATGAACCGGGTGCTCCGGCCATGCTGAGCGCGGGCATGCTCACGAGCCCCAGCAGTAGTAGAGGTACTGGACCGGGCCCCGAACGACCTGGCCAGAACAGAACGCTCGCCCACAGAGCCCTCCAGCGATCTCGATGACCCCGCTGAAGCGAGGCAGCAACCTCTCGTCAGCGTCGCGGCTGAGCCCCCCTCTAGGGCTACCTGTCTGTTACTAACTCTCACAACAGAGTTACATTCGCCGCTCAAAAAAGTCGGCCAGGAGGCTTATTCAGGCTCCGTCAGGTAAGTGTGTAGAAGATGAGTCCGATGACTGCCGAGATTGTCGTTTTAAATGTGGCGTAGGGCCGCCGGTAGTCTGTGTGGAGAACTTTCCACGTTTTGATATGGGCGATGACTCGTTCGATGGTGGCGCGTGTGTGGTTGAGGCTCTTGTTGAATGTTTTTTGCCAGTCGAGAAGTTCCCGGCCGGGTGGTTTTTTGAACGGGGTGAGCATGCCGCGCCCGATGTATCCTTTATCGCCGATCGGGGGGTATGTGGCGAGGTGGTCGAGGGCGCCGGATTGGTCGAGGCAATATAGGTCGTGTCGGGAGCCTGGGGTCGGGTCGGAGATCCACGACAGCTGCCCTTCCAGGGTGGCTGCGACCTGGACGACGACGCCGGTGGTGCGATGCTTGCCCGACCACAGACCCGGCACCGCGGCCCATGACCAGCAGGGCAGCAAGGTTCCATCGATGATGTACTGCCGATCGGCACGAAGCTCCTCTGCCGTCGGAACGACACTCCGCAGCGCCTGTGCCAGCAACGGTGTCACCCCCGTGATCGCTCGACTAACCGTCGACTGCGACACCCCATAGGTTTCCGCCAACTCCCACTGCACACGATTCCCGCGCAGATACGCCAACGTGATCACCACCGACCAGAACAACCCCAGAACCGGCGGCCAAGACAAACGTGCCTCCGTCGCGTCCCGCTGATCCTGCTCATACACTATAGCGACAAGATCCTGAATTTCATCACGCCGGAAACCAGTGGTATAGTACATACTGCGGCAGCCCGTTCATCTCGGATTGATTCGGCAAACCAATATTCGCGATGGACGGGCTGTCGCCCAACCCGACACGCCGGGCTAGATCGTTATTTCACGGGGCCTGAATAAGCCTCCAGGTAACGAGCAGGTCTCGTCGGATGTCAATGGCCAGTTCGCTCTCCCGGTTGGCGGCCAGGAGTTTTCCCCGCTGGTGGCTAGATGGTTCTCCCCGGCGGCGGCCCCGCCTTGGGTCGTGCGTGCTCAGTTCAAGGCGGTGACTCCCTTACCGGAGGTGGCTTAGGCGAGCCGGTAGCTGTCACCGTCAGTGACGACGATGTGGGCATGGTGCAGGAGTCTGTCGACGGTGGCGGTGGCCAGGGTCTTGGGCACGATCTCGTCGAACCCCGACGGTGCAGGTTGCTCGAGACGGCGAGGGAACGCCGTTCGTAGGCGGCGTCGACGAGCCGGTAGAAGCCCTCGGCGGCGTCCGGGCTGACCGGGAGCAGGCCGATGTCGTCGATGATGATCAGGTCGGTGCGGATCAGCTGGGTCAGGGCGCGGGTGATCGAGTCGTCGGCGCGGTGGCGGCGCACGAGTGCGCCGAGGTCTTCGATCCTGAACCAGGCCGCGGTCAACCCGGCCTCGACCGCGGACTGCCCCCGTACTTCGCAGAAGTGGCTCTTCCCGGTCCCGGACGGGCCGCAGACACAGAGGTTCTCTCGGCGCCCGACCCATTCCAGGCTGGTCAGGGCTTCCTGAGTGGACCGGGGGATACAGGACGCGGCGGCGTCCCAATCGCTGAGAATCTTCCCGGCGGGGAACCCGGCCCGCTGCCGGCAGGTGCGCAGGTCCGTGGCGTCGCGGCTGGCGATTTCCTCTGCAAGCAGGACCCGGACGAGCTCGGCGTGGTCCCAGCGCTGCGCGCGTGCGGTCGGGACGAGCTCGAGGAGATGACGACGGATGTGGGGCAGCTTCAACCTGCGGGTCAGCTCGACGGCCTCGGCGAGTGGGTCCCCGCTCGACGCCGACACCGGCCCGGGGCTCGCCGCGCTCATGAGGGGTCTCCTGCCGGGTCGAGCCCGGCCTGCCCGGCACCGAGTTCGGGCTCGGGGGCCGCGGTGATGCCGAACCCGGACCAGGCTGTCGTGCCGGGTTGCAGGCTGTGATTCTCACTCGACCTCGCCGGGCGGGTGCAGCTTGGCCAGCGCGACAGCCTCGGCCATCTTGCGCCGCCCCCCCCGCCCCCGAGCCAGCCGCTTCGACCAGCCAAGGACGTGGCGCCCGGTCCGAGGGCGAGGAACTCGGCTTCGGTGGCGCTGCCCGCCCGCGGCGCGCGTTCACCGGCTGCGTCCGCGGCGGCGGTGGGTGGCAGATAGTGCTCGGCCTGGATCGTCGTCGTCCCCGGCCCCGAGCGGGCGTGGTGGGCGACCTCGGCCGGGCCGTGCTCACCGACCGCGGTGATGACCAGGTCGGTGATGACCAGGTCGTTGCCGTGGAACCGGACCCAGACCCGAGTGTCGACCAGCTGATGCGGCACCGAGTAGCGCCCCGTTATCTTCTTGATCAAGCCCGGTGTGGGCTTGCAGGCCGCCGGTCGCGGTATGACTCGTTGCCCCTGTCGTTCGATGATCTGGGGGTGTTGTCACCGTGGTCGGAGGGCGCCAACGACCGCTGGTAGAGACCTGACCCGCGTGGTCTGCTCGTAACGTGGCTGCCAGCGCGGGTGTCCAGGCTGGTCTGCCACGACGACGGAAGAGCGCCGGTTGTCCGAGGAGATCGAAGCGGTGCCGTTCGCAGTGTTCTGCGGGCTGGACGTGGGCAAGTCCGAACACCACGTCTGCGCGCTCGACACTGCGGGCAAGCGGGTGCACGACAAGGCCCTGCCCAACGACGAAACTGCGCTGCGCACCGTGTTCACCGCGCTCGACCGCGCTCGCCGAGCACGGTCGGGTGCTGACGGTGGTCGATCAACCGGCCTCGATCGGCGCGCCGGCCGTCGCGGTCGCCCGCAGCCTGGGTATCGACGTAGCCCACCTTCCTGAGCTGGTGATGCGCCGGATCGTCGACCTGCACCCGGGACAGGGCAAGACCGACGCCCGCGATGCTCACGTCATCGCCGAGGCCGCGCGCAGCATGCCGCACACCCTGCGCCGGGTCGGCACCGACGACGAAACCCTGGCCGAACTCACCGTGCTCGCCGGCTACGACGACGACCTCGCCGGACAAGCCACCCGGCTGACCAACCGGCTGCGCGACGCCCTGCTGCACATCCACCCCGCCCTGGAACGCCTGCTCGGCCCCCGGCTCGACCGCGGCGGCGGGCTCGACCTGCTCGCGGCCGCGCCCGCCCCGCAGGCGCTGCGTGAGCTCGGCGCCGACGGGATCGCCGAGACGATGCGGTCCCGATCGCCCAGACTGGCCCGCAGCCTGCCCGCGCAGATCCTGGCCGCCCTCGACTCCCAGACACGTGGTCGCCGGCACGGCCGCCTTCGCCCGCGTCATCAGCGGAGTCGCCGCGCAGCTGCGCGAGGTCCACACCGAACGCGACCAACTCGCCACCGAGTTCGAGGCCCGCCTGGAGGCCCATCCACTTGGGCCGGTCCTGACCACGATGCCCGGACTCGGAGTTAGGACCGCCATCAAGATCCTCACCATCGTCGGCGACGGCAGCGCGTTCCCCACCGCCGCACACCTGGCCGCCTACGCCGGACTCGCACCCGTCACCCGTCGATCCGCCTCGCACCCCACCTACCAGGCGATGCTGGAGCTGGGCCGGGCTCAGAAGTCGCTGTTCGTGGCCCGGTACCTGCGTTCCCGGGAACTTCAGCGGGAGATCAACTCCGGGCTCAACGTCGTCGAGTCCTGGAATCGGGCGAACTCCGTGATTGCCTATGGCAAGGGCGGCGGGCTGGCCACGAACCGGCGCGACGAGCAGGAGATGATCGTGGCCTGCCTGCGGATCCTGCAGGCGGCGCTGGTGTACGTGAACACCCTGATGCTCCAGGACGTCCTCGACGACCCCGCCTGGACCCTCACCGGGGACGCCGACCGGCGCGGGCTGTCCCCGCTGTTCTGGTCCCACGTGCTGGTCTACGGCCAGGTCCACCTCGACATGACCGCCCGGCTGCACCTGCGCACCTGACGCAGCGCACCTGGCGGAGCGTCGACCGGCCGCCGGCCAGCTGGGTGCCGATCTCGAGGATGTCCCCGGCGAAAGTGAGCCGGTCGATGATCGCCGCGCAGAGCCGGGGGTCAGTGAAGGTGCGGGTCCAGCCGGAGAACGGCTGGTTCGACGCGATCGTCGCGGCGGTCGAGTCCCACCACCTCGGAAGGTCCGTCGGACGACAGTGCGCCGGTCGGTGGGTGCGTCAGGTGATCGGGAGTCCAGCCAGTCTGGCAAAGAGACCGAGGATCGCGCAGACGCCGAGGACGCGCAGCACCGACCAGCGGGCGGCGAACAGCAGCAGGGCGCCGAGCGCGGCGATCGCAAGCGGGACGGGCCGCAGCGATGCCAGGTCGGGCAGGTGCAGCGCGAGGGGGCCGTTGTCGATGGTGACGGTGCGGGCGAACAGGGTGGACGCGGCGAAGAACACGGCCAGGTTGGCGATCACGCCGACCACGGCGGCGGTGATCCCGGTCAGCGCCCCGGCGAGGTTGCGGTTGTTGCGCAGGCGTTCGATGTAGGGGCCGCCGAGGAAACGGGTGTCCGTTCGGGGAACCCCTACCGGGCACTCCCGATCATGACGGCCCGGCTTCGGCGAGCTGCGCTGATCGTGTCTCAATAGACCCGTCCGATGACTTGTCCGGTGAGCCCCGGCTATCCGTTACAGCCCCGGGCTGTGTCCGGGACCCGGGTCGGTTACGCGCGCTGCTCCACCGACGAGCAGGACCTCACCGCCCAGCGCGAGGCGCTGCTCGCGCTCCGCGTGGATCCGGATCGGCTCTACCTCGACCACGGGCTGACCGGCACCACCCGCGCCCGCCCCGGGCTCGACCAGGCCCTGGCCGCGGTCCGCGCCGGCGACACCCTGGTCGTGCCCAAGCTCGACCGGCTCGCCTGCTCGATGCCCGACGCCCGCGCGATCGGCGACGACCTCGTCGCCCGCGGAGTGGCGCTGTCGCTCGGGGCAAGCGTGTACGACCCGGGCGATCCGATGGGCAAGATGTTCTTCAACGTCCTGGCCACGTTCGCCGAGTTCGAGGTGGACCTGCTGCGGATACGCACCCGCGAGGGCATGGCCGTCGCCCGCGCCAAAGGACGTCTCAAAGGTCGCGCCCCGAAGCTGTCGGTGCGCCAGCAGCGGGAGCTGGTCCGGATGCACGCCACCGGCGACTACACGATCACCGAGCTGTTCACCGTGTCGCGGCCGACGGTGTACCGCGTCCTGGAGCGCAACGCTCCTGCAGGAACGTCAGATCTCGCGGCATCCGGCACCAACAGATCACCCTGAGTTACCTTGCCCCTGGTGACACGTTCCTTAACGGCTTCATGTAGATCATCTCCGGGGGTTGGAGCCTGGGGACTCTCGGGCCACCGGAGGTGCCGGACGCGCGGTTGACGCGGGTCGTGGAGGGGCCGAGCGCGGCTTTGAAGTGGCTGGAAGCGACTGTGAATCGGCGTTGATGGAGTTCTGGAGCAGAGGGTCTGCGGGTTTACTGGTGGTGGAGTGCTGCTGTGTCGGGCGCCAGCCCGACACAGCAGCTGGGTGGCCGCGGAGCGGCCATGATCGTCAGTACGTAGTTCCATGCTTTGAGAAGAGGAAGGTCAAGGTCGACAGACTGTGGCGCGGGTGGGTGGTTTAAGTTGCTTTGAGGCTTATTCAGGGCCGCCTGGCGGGCTACCTCGCTGCGGTCCCGACCTGGAGAAACACCGCACTTCATGATCACTCTGAATAAGCCTCTTTGGGTGTATCTGTCCGTAGTGGCTGAGTGTGTTCACGTGATTACACCGGAGGATGCTTCTTGACCAACGGGGGGGGCGTGTTCGGATGCGGTCATGAGAACGAAGAAGTTCGCATCCGCGTCCCGTGTCATTGAGACTGTGTTGGTCGTGGCTGTTGCGATGGGGTCGGCTACGGGGATTGCTGCGGCCGAGACTTCGCCCGCGTCTGCGGTTCCGGCGACTAGTCGTCATTCTCTGACGGTCGTTTCAGACCAGGAGCAGGACAAGGTGGAGGGGTTGACGCTGTTTCTCGAGCGCGTCAGTTCGGTCCCTGATTCAGTCCTTCTTCAGGGAGACTCTGCTACGCAGGACTGGTTGAGGGCGCATTATCCTGATGTTGGAAACCAGTCTCGCGCCAGTGTTATTGGCTGCGTGGGGGCTATTGGCGTTGCGGTCGGTGGGGTTCCAGTTCCTGCTGCGAAGATCTTGAAGATTAAGAAATTGGTCGCGCAGCTGGGGGGAATCAAGGAGGCTGTTCAGATTTTCTGGGGTGCGAGCTTCGCGTGGGAGAAGATTCAGGCCATCGGCGGTCCGGTAGCCGCTCTGGGGGCAGAGCTGCTTGGAATTACCGCGGTGCGTACTCAGTGAGGCTTATTCAGGCCCCGTGAAATAACGATCTAGCCCGGCGTGTCGGGTTGGGCGACAG
>NZ_JAHLJC010000039.1:0-44014 GCF_020496255.1 Pseudonocardia sp. ICBG1142
AGGGCAGCACAACGGTGGCGCCACGCCCGGTCTGGTCGGTCTTCGGACGGGGCGATGCGCACGTGCAGCCCGTCGACCGGGTGGAAGGACACGTCGGCGACGGTGAGGGCGGCGAGCTCGCTGCGGCGCAGCGCTCCGGTGAACCCGATCAGCAGCACGGCGGCGTCGCGGGCGCCGATCAACCCGGCCGGCCACGTCCCGAACTCCATGTCCGCGAGCACGGTGCGCAGGTCCTCCAGCAGGAGCGGGCGCATCTGATGTGTGGCGTGGGCCCGGGCCCGCTTGATGCCGGTCAGCACCGCCCCGACCGCCGGGTCCCGGGTCGGGGACCGGTGGCCGGCGTCGGTGGACAGCGGCGATCGCGGCCAGACGCCGGCCCATCGTGGCCGGGGAGAACACCGCCTCCCCGCCCGGGGTGCGGGTGGCCTCGAGGTCGGCCAGGTAGAGCCGCACGGTGTCCACCGCCGCCGGCAGGGACTCCAGCCCCGCTGCGGCGCACCAGCGGGCGAAGTGCGCCCAGTCCCCCGCGTAGGCGAGCCGGGTGCGCGGAGCCCGCGCGGCGACCGCGTGGGCGTCGGCGCAGGCGGCCAGCGCCGCGAGGGAGGCCGCCCGGGCCGCGGCGGCCGCGACCCCGCCGGGCAGCACCGCGGTATCGAGCTCAGTGTCGGGCCGGGGGTCGGGCTCGGTCGAGGCGCCCGCAACAGGGCCCAGTTCGCCGCCCGGGCGGGCGTCGACGGCCTTCTCCCCGCTCATCCGGGCCCCTTCCCTGGACATGGACCTGCGCCCGCGTCCGCGGGATAGGTCAGATAACGCAAGATTATCGCGTGTCTCAGCCGCATCGGTGGAAGCGACCACGACTTGTTCGATGGCGATGGTCATGGGTGGTGTTCACGAACAACGACAGTGGGTCTGACCAGCGGTGATCGCGGTGAGCGCAGTGTGGCGGGGGTGGTGTGGCAGCAGCCGGATGAGTGAGGCCGGCTCGATGACGCAGAGTCGCGGCGAGAGGGACGGAAAGCTGTTCAGAACAGGGTGTCGCGCACTCGTAGTGGCCGGTATCCGGTGGGGCCGAGCTGGGCGAGCTCGCCTTCGATGTCGACCTCGATGGCGCCGAAGAAGTTGATGTTCTCCGAGTGGGCCGGGGAGATGTGGGCCAGGACCTCGTCGTCGATCCGGCGTCCGGCCGCGCGCATCTGCTCGACGGCCAGGCCGTAGTACTCGGTCGTCCACGTGACCACGGCGTTGGTCACGAGCGTGAGGCCCCATGGGGCTTGACCCCGGATCTTGGACACGCTGAATCCAGCACTGCTGGGGAAGCGAGATGATCCAGCGATCATGGCCAGGAAGAGTTTCACCGACGAGTTCCGTCGGCAGGCTGTTGATCTGTATGAGTCCATCCCGGGTGCCACGGTCCGTGGTATCGCCGACGACCTGGGTATCGCGCGGGGCACGTTGCGGGACTGGCTCACGATCCACGGCACGGGGAACAAGACCGCAGCTGATGGCAGTAGCTGCCCCAGCCCGGTACAGACCATGCGCACCACGCCGGGGTCGGGCTTGGACGGGGAGGAACCACCGGGGCAGAAGATCGCCCGTCTCGAGGCTCGGGTCCGTGAACTCGAGATCAGCGAGAAGAAGCTGACTGCCGAGCGGGAGATCCTGCAGCGGGCGGCCAAGTATTTCGCGGGGGAGACGCGCTGGTGACCCGCTTCCAGTCCGTCGCTGACCACCGGCACACCTTCGAGGTGAAGCGGTTGTGCGAGCTCGTGCACGTCTCGAGGTCGTCGTTCTACGCCTGGTTGGCGGCCGCTCCGGCCCGGGCGCGTCGGGCCGCCCGTGATGCGGTGTTGGTGGCGCGGATCCGGACGATCCATGACGCCGAGAACACCATCGGTGCACCGCGGGCCACGACCGAGCTCAACGACGGCGCCGCAGCCGGGGACAGGGTCAACCACAAACGCGTCGCGCGGGTGATGCGTGCGGCCGGGATCGCCGGCTACCGCAGCCGGCGCCGGGTGCACACCACGATCGTCGAGCAGTCCCGGCAGACGGTGCCCGACCTGCTCAGGCGGGATTTCACCGCCCCAGCACCGAACCAGGTCTACGTCGGTGACATCACCTACCTGCCCCTCGCAGGCGGGACGAACCTGTATCTGGCCACGGTGATCGACTGCTGCTCCCGCAAACTCGCCGGCTGGGCCCTCGCTGATCACATGCGCACCGACCTGGTCAGCGACGCACTCCACGCCGCGGAACGGGCCCGTGGGTCGCTACGCGGGGCGGTCTTCCACAGCGACCACGGAGCGGTCTACACCTCGAGTGCCTACGCCGAACTCTGCGACCGGCTCGGAGTGACCCGTTCCATGGACGCGGTCGGATCGTCGGCGGACAACGCCCTGGCCGAGTCGTTCAACGCCACCGTCAAACGCGAGGTCCTCCAGGACAGCACCTGCTGGCCCGACGCGGCCACCTGCCGACGGCAGGTCTTCAGGTGGCTGACCCGCTACAACACCCGACGACGACACTCCTACTGCCGGCACCTGTCCCCGAACACCTACGAACAGACACTCCCGGCTACCGTCACAGCCACAGCCGCGTAATCCGACACCGTGTCCAAGATCCGGGATCAAGGCCCGAGCTCGGCACGACGCGGGGGACGATCGCGCGAGTCGCGGACCAGATCGGTTGCGGGGTGGAGTCGCTACGGACCTGGGTCAAGCAGGCCGATATCGACGAGGGTGTCGAACCGGGTGTGACCACGGCCGAGGTGACGCGGATCCGTGAGCTTGAGCAGGAGAACCGTGAGTTGCGGCGGGCGAATGACCTGTTGAAGCGGGCCTCGGCTTTTTTCGCGGCGGAGCTCGACCGTCCCTTGAAGTGATCGTCGCGGTCGTCGACGACAACCGCGACGAGTTCGGAGTCGAGTTCATCTGCACGCACATGCAGGTGGCTCCGAGCAGCTACTACGCGGCGAAGAAGCGGCAGCGCACGCCGTCGGCCCGCGCGGGCGGTGACGCGCTGATGCTGTCGATCCTGCTCGCGTTGTGGGTCGCGAACCGGAAGGTCTACGGCGCTCACAAGCTCTGGAAGGCCGCTCGCCGCGCCGGGTATGACATCGGCCGCGACCAGGTCGCCCGGCTCATGCGTGAGCTCGGAATCCAGGGCGTGTCCCGGGCGCGGAAGAAGGTACTCACCACCCGGGCTGACCTTGACTCGGTCCGGGCGCCGGACCTGGTGAACCGGCACTTCACCCTCGACCGTCCGGATGCCCTGTGGGTGACTGACCTGACCTATGTGCCGACCCGGTCAGGCATGACTTATGTGTGCTTCATCGTTGACGCGTTCAGCCGGCGCATCGTCGGCTGGCGGGCAGCGGCGAACATGAAGACCGAGATGGTCCTCGACGCGCTGGAGATGGCCCGGGCAGCGCGGGGCGGGCAGCGGCTGATCGGCCTGGTGACGCACTCGGACGCGGGCGTCCAGTTCACGTCGGTGCGTTTCACCGAACGGCTTGCCGAGATCGGCGCCCGGCCCTCGATCGGCACGGTCGCGGACTCCTATGACAACGCTCTGGCCGAGACGACCAACGGCCTCTACAAGACCGAATGTGTCTACGGCCCCGACACGAACGGCTGGGACGACGTCGGCGAGCTCGAACTCGCCACCCTGTCCTGGGTGCACTGGTTCAACGAAGCCCGGCTACACAGCCACTGCGGCGACACCACCCCAGCGGAGTACGAAGCAGCGTTCTACGCTGCACAACAGACCGACCCCACCAGGGTCGGAATCCAATAGACCGAGCCTCCAACGAACCCAGTGCGGTTCAATGGTGTCCATGGAGCAGTGTCGGGTCTGGTGGGCGATGGCGCGGTCGGTGGCGCCGCGGAGGTGGGCGTAGGTGACGAACCCTGCTCGGAGGCTGTGGGCGCTGTAGGGGCCGCCGGGCAGTCCGGCGCGGGTGGTGGCGCCCTGGATGAGGTTGTTGATCGACTCGGGGTGTAGGGGTTGGTCGTGGACGCGGTTGCCGGTGGAGACCTTGCGCAGGATCGGCCCGGTGGTGATCCCGGCGAGGTCGAGCCAGGTGTCGAGGGCGGTGAGCGGGCAGTGGTCGGGGTGTTCGGCGCGGGGTAGGCCGATGAGTTCTGCCTGGTCGCCGGTCTGGTTGGTCTTCGAGCGGTGCAGGGTCAGGACGCGGCCGCGGCGTCCGCTGCGCAGTTCGTGTTCGGGGCCGAGCTGTTCGACGGTGAGCGCGGCGAGCTCGGCGCGACGGAGGGCGCCCCAGAATCCGAGGAGCAGCAGGGCCCGGTCGCGGGCGCCGGCCAGTGACGGTTCGCCGGGGCGGTTCTTCCAGGTGCGGGTGGTCGGGCAGGCGGCGACGGCCTGGTCGAGCAGTGGCGGCATGAGGGGGGCGGCCTGACTGGGTGGGGCGCCGTGGCTGCGGCGGATGCCTTCCCAAACGGCGGTCACACGGGCGGTGACGGCGGGATCGGGCAGGTCCGCGGCGCGGTGCGCGGCGCGGATCCCGGACAAGTGCTTGGCGATGGTGCGGACCTTCGCCCCGGTCTGGGCGAGCGCGACCAGGTAGGCCGACACCGTCACCGGCGCAGCGGGCAGCGGCGTCAGGTCGTGGTCGGTGCAGAACGCGGTGAAGCCGGTCCAGACCCGAGCGGTAGCCGCGGCGGGTGTTGTGCGCGCGGGCCGCGGCGACGTAGGCGGCCTCGTCCGGCGACAGCGGAGCGTCGACCGCGGCCGAGGCGTCCGGGGCGGCGTCGAGCTCGGCGTGCGGCACCGCCGGAGCCTAGCTGTGATGTCCAGGGAGGTTGGTCAGTCTGGTGACCGGTGGCTGGCCGCCGATGGCGGAGTGGGCGCGGTGGTGATTGTAGAAGTGCATCCAGCCGGGTAGGGCGTCGTTGCGTTGGCGGGTCGACTCATAGAGTCGGGCGTAGGCCCAGCCGTCGGCCAGGGCCCGATGGAATCTTTCGATCTTGCCGTTGGTCTGCGGGCGGTAGGGGCCGGTTCGCTTGTGAGTGATGGCGAGCTCGGCGCAGGCGTCGCGCCAGGCGTAGGACTTGTAGGCCGACCCGTTGTCGGACAGGACCCGCTTCGACGGTGACGCCGCGTTCGGCGAACCAGGCGACCGCGCGTTCGAGCACGCCGATCGCGGTCGCCGCTTTCTCATCGGCGCAGATCTCGGCGTAGGCGGTGCGGGAGTGGTCGTCGATCACGGTGTGGACGAACGCGGTCCCGATGGCCGGGCGGTAGTACTTGCCTCGTTGCCCGGTGCGCCGAGCGGTGGCCGCCTGGTTGCGGAGGCCTTGCTGTCTTCCCAGGTAACGCCAGCCCCCGCCGTCGGGGATGTTGGCGAACTTGGTGACGTCGAGGTGGATCAGCGAGCCGGGATGGGGGTGCTCGTAGCGGCGCAGCGGCTCCCCGGTGACCCGGTCGATGCGGGAGAGCCGGTTGATCCGACAGCGGGTCAGGACCGCGTGCACGGTCGAGGCGGCCATGCCCAGGTGTCCGGCGATCTGGATCGGGCCCAGCCGGTGCCGCCAGCGCAGACGCACGATCCGCCATGCCACACGAGCACTGGTCCTGCTCGGCGAGGACTGCGGCCGTGAGCTGCGGTCGACCATCCCCGCCGGCCCCTCGGCCCGGTAGCGGTCGGACCACTTCGACACTGAGCCTTTCCCAACCTGTTTGTGCTGGTCAGGTGGGATCGGAGCGGAGGAGCTGGGGCGCGATATCGCGTTGAACCCGTCTTCGCCGCTGGTGTGGGGGCCGTTCAGCGCTTCAGTGCGGCGTTGACCTGCTCCTGGGGAGGGATCGGCTGCTGGGTGCCGCGGCGGCGACCTTCTGGGGCGGCGCCAGGGGCCATCGCTACGGGCTTCGGGCCCTCCCACCAGGGAAAACAGGTTGGGAAAGGCTCACTGTCCGTGGCGAGACCATGAACATCTTCGCGGCCGCGGTGTGGGCCCAGCCGTGATCGACGACGAGTTGAGCGAGCCGCAGCCGGGCGCGCGGGGTCAGAACGGCGTTAGCGTGGGGACACGGAGGCCTCCGATGGATGAAGCGGTTCCTAGACAGCTCCACTTCACAACCGGAGGCCTTCGTCTGTCAGACAGACTCACCGATCCCGGGCGGTACAACCTCCCTGGACATCACACCTAGATCGGGTCGTGCGGCAGCCCTCACACACCACGTCACTAGATTTGACCTGAGCTGAAAGAAGGGACTCGTCCAGCCCTGACGGAGCGCTATGAGAGTGCTATGGTTGCGCTATGAGTCAAGAGATACGGCAATCGGAACTGCGCAACGACAACGAGGCTTATTCAGGGCCGCCTGGCGGGCTACCTCGCTGCGGTCCCGACCTGGAGAAACACCGCACTTCATGATCACCCTGAATAAGCCTCAAGGTGTCGATCTCGGCGCGCAGGGCGACCCGCTTACCCGGCCCAGACACCCCGTCGACGATGCCCAGCGCGCCGTCCGGATCGACCGGAACATTCATGAACCAGTTGATGTTGCTGGACAGGTCTCGCGCTGACAGCCCATACCGGGCGCCCTCCAATAGGAAGTTCTTCATACACCCGTGCTGCGCACGAGTATGCTGGCCGTAGCGGAGTGTGTTGGACTCTTTCGAGCAGGCCCCGCCAAGCGTGTCGTGCACGCCGACCTCGTCGGTGAGCACGGTCATCAACGCGACCCCGGTGTCGGCCCGCAGCACCGATCCGGTGGTGAGCCCGATTCGACCCTGGCTCCGGATCGTCTCCGGGGCCGAGTACCGCACGGCGGTGTCGGTCGAGGAGTAGAGCAAGCAGTCGACTGCTTGGTTCCCAGCGAGGTCGACGATGGTCAGCACGTCATCTGCCGTGACGATGGCGGACCAGGCCGCGCGGGCCGCGACGAGTTCGTCACGCAGCACCGTCCCGGGGATAAGTGCGGTGGGCGTGATGGTCACGGTGGTGCTCACAAGAGATTCCTCCCGAGGAGATCGGCGTCGGTATTGGCCACGGCCTGGCGGTGCTCGGGCCCGAGCGAACCGATAAGATCCCCCGCCGCGAGTCGAGCGAGCTCGTTCGGCGCAGGCCAGGCTCGGATCTCCAGCGCCGAACAGGTGAAGGCAGGCCGCGGGTCGAGTGGGTGTGCAGTATTGGCGATCAAGACGATCACGTCGACATGCAGCAGCAGGTCCACTACGGTCCCTGCCCCAGCGGATCCGATCCACTGCAGAGTCCCGTCCCCTTCGACGCGTACACCCTGGAAGAAGGACACCGATGGCGGTAAATCCCGCACCCCCAGACCGTGTTTGAGCGCACCGAGCTTGAGAAGCTCGCGACCAGCTGGGCTGTCGGACTCAGGTGCTCCGGCGCCGTAGCGTGTCTCGTTACCCGCCCGGGTCGTGGTCCCCACCAGCGCGTCGTGCGCTCCCGAGGTATCGCCGACGACGGTGGCTAGCACCCGACCGAAGCCGCTGAGCAGTGGATGACCGGTAGTGAGATAAGCCTGCCACGGGATCTTGACCGTGTCAGCAACGTTGAGCCGCTCATACGTGGCATCCGCACGGTGCAGCAGTAGATGAGCGCAGGCATCGCCGTCAGAGTCGCCGAGCCGGAGCCGAGTCCCTCGAGCCAGGACCGTTGTGGTGTAGCCGCCCGCTGCGACCGTCTCGGCGAACGTGATCCCCTCAACAGGAACGTCATCGGCCAGTGCACCTACAAGCCGCGGCACCTCGGCAGGCGGGACATGACGCATGAACCGGGTGCTCCGGCCATGCTGAGCGCGGGCATGCTCACGAGCCCCAGCAGTAGTAGAGGTACTGGACCGGGCCCCGAACGACCTGGCCAGAACAGAACGCTCGCCCACAGAGCCCTCCAGCGATCTCGATGACCCCGCTGAAGCGAGGCAGCAACCTCTCGTCAGCGTCGCGGCTGAGCCCCCCTCTAGGGCTACCTGTCTGTTACTAACTCTCACAACAGAGTTACATTCGCCGCTCAAAAAAGTCGGCCAGGAGGCTTATTCAGGCTCCGTCAGGTAAGTGTGTAGAAGATGAGTCCGATGACTGCCGAGATTGTCGTTTTAAATGTGGCGTAGGGCCGCCGGTAGTCTGTGTGGAGAACTTTCCACGTTTTGATATGGGCGATGACTCGTTCGATGGTGGCGCGTGTGTGGTTGAGGCTCTTGTTGAATGTTTTTTGCCAGTCGAGAAGTTCCCGGCCGGGTGGTTTTTTGAACGGGGTGAGCATGCCGCGCCCGATGTATCCTTTATCGCCGATCGGGGGGTATGTGGCGAGGTGGTCGAGGGCGCCGGATTGGTCGAGGCAATATAGGTCGTGTCGGGAGCCTGGGGTCGGGTCGGAGATCCACGACAGCTGCCCTTCCAGGGTGGCTGCGACCTGGACGACGACGCCGGTGGTGCGATGCTTGCCCGACCACAGACCCGGCACCGCGGCCCATGACCAGCAGGGCAGCAAGGTTCCATCGATGATGTACTGCCGATCGGCACGAAGCTCCTCTGCCGTCGGAACGACACTCCGCAGCGCCTGTGCCAGCAACGGTGTCACCCCCGTGATCGCTCGACTAACCGTCGACTGCGACACCCCATAGGTTTCCGCCAACTCCCACTGCACACGATTCCCGCGCAGATACGCCAACGTGATCACCACCGACCAGAACAACCCCAGAACCGGCGGCCAAGACAAACGTGCCTCCGTCGCGTCCCGCTGATCCTGCTCATACACTATAGCGACAAGATCCTGAATTTCATCACGCCGGAAACCAGTGGTATAGTACATACTGCGGCAGCCCGTTCATCTCGGATTGATTCGGCAAACCAATATTCGCGATGGACGGGCTGTCGCCCAACCCGACACGCCGGGCTAGATCGTTATTTCACGGGGCCTGAATAAGCCTCCAGGTAACGAGCAGGTCTCGTCGGATGTCAATGGCCAGTTCGCTCTCCCGGTTGGCGGCCAGGAGTTTTCCCCGCTGGTGGCTAGATGGTTCTCCCCGGCGGCGGCCCCGCCTTGGGTCGTGCGTGCTCAGTTCAAGGCGGTGACTCCCTTACCGGAGGTGGCTTAGGCGAGCCGGTAGCTGTCACCGTCAGTGACGACGATGTGGGCATGGTGCAGGAGTCTGTCGACGGTGGCGGTGGCCAGGGTCTTGGGCACGATCTCGTCGAACCCCGACGGTGCAGGTTGCTCGAGACGGCGAGGGAACGCCGTTCGTAGGCGGCGTCGACGAGCCGGTAGAAGCCCTCGGCGGCGTCCGGGCTGACCGGGAGCAGGCCGATGTCGTCGATGATGATCAGGTCGGTGCGGATCAGCTGGGTCAGGGCGCGGGTGATCGAGTCGTCGGCGCGGTGGCGGCGCACGAGTGCGCCGAGGTCTTCGATCCTGAACCAGGCCGCGGTCAACCCGGCCTCGACCGCGGACTGCCCCCGTACTTCGCAGAAGTGGCTCTTCCCGGTCCCGGACGGGCCGCAGACACAGAGGTTCTCTCGGCGCCCGACCCATTCCAGGCTGGTCAGGGCTTCCTGAGTGGACCGGGGGATACAGGACGCGGCGGCGTCCCAATCGCTGAGAATCTTCCCGGCGGGGAACCCGGCCCGCTGCCGGCAGGTGCGCAGGTCCGTGGCGTCGCGGCTGGCGATTTCCTCTGCAAGCAGGACCCGGACGAGCTCGGCGTGGTCCCAGCGCTGCGCGCGTGCGGTCGGGACGAGCTCGAGGAGATGACGACGGATGTGGGGCAGCTTCAACCTGCGGGTCAGCTCGACGGCCTCGGCGAGTGGGTCCCCGCTCGACGCCGACACCGGCCCGGGGCTCGCCGCGCTCATGAGGGGTCTCCTGCCGGGTCGAGCCCGGCCTGCCCGGCACCGAGTTCGGGCTCGGGGGCCGCGGTGATGCCGAACCCGGACCAGGCTGTCGTGCCGGGTTGCAGGCTGTGATTCTCACTCGACCTCGCCGGGCGGGTGCAGCTTGGCCAGCGCGACAGCCTCGGCCATCTTGCGCCGCCCCCCCCGCCCCCGAGCCAGCCGCTTCGACCAGCCAAGGACGTGGCGCCCGGTCCGAGGGCGAGGAACTCGGCTTCGGTGGCGCTGCCCGCCCGCGGCGCGCGTTCACCGGCTGCGTCCGCGGCGGCGGTGGGTGGCAGATAGTGCTCGGCCTGGATCGTCGTCGTCCCCGGCCCCGAGCGGGCGTGGTGGGCGACCTCGGCCGGGCCGTGCTCACCGACCGCGGTGATGACCAGGTCGGTGATGACCAGGTCGTTGCCGTGGAACCGGACCCAGACCCGAGTGTCGACCAGCTGATGCGGCACCGAGTAGCGCCCCGTTATCTTCTTGATCAAGCCCGGTGTGGGCTTGCAGGCCGCCGGTCGCGGTATGACTCGTTGCCCCTGTCGTTCGATGATCTGGGGGTGTTGTCACCGTGGTCGGAGGGCGCCAACGACCGCTGGTAGAGACCTGACCCGCGTGGTCTGCTCGTAACGTGGCTGCCAGCGCGGGTGTCCAGGCTGGTCTGCCACGACGACGGAAGAGCGCCGGTTGTCCGAGGAGATCGAAGCGGTGCCGTTCGCAGTGTTCTGCGGGCTGGACGTGGGCAAGTCCGAACACCACGTCTGCGCGCTCGACACTGCGGGCAAGCGGGTGCACGACAAGGCCCTGCCCAACGACGAAACTGCGCTGCGCACCGTGTTCACCGCGCTCGACCGCGCTCGCCGAGCACGGTCGGGTGCTGACGGTGGTCGATCAACCGGCCTCGATCGGCGCGCCGGCCGTCGCGGTCGCCCGCAGCCTGGGTATCGACGTAGCCCACCTTCCTGAGCTGGTGATGCGCCGGATCGTCGACCTGCACCCGGGACAGGGCAAGACCGACGCCCGCGATGCTCACGTCATCGCCGAGGCCGCGCGCAGCATGCCGCACACCCTGCGCCGGGTCGGCACCGACGACGAAACCCTGGCCGAACTCACCGTGCTCGCCGGCTACGACGACGACCTCGCCGGACAAGCCACCCGGCTGACCAACCGGCTGCGCGACGCCCTGCTGCACATCCACCCCGCCCTGGAACGCCTGCTCGGCCCCCGGCTCGACCGCGGCGGCGGGCTCGACCTGCTCGCGGCCGCGCCCGCCCCGCAGGCGCTGCGTGAGCTCGGCGCCGACGGGATCGCCGAGACGATGCGGTCCCGATCGCCCAGACTGGCCCGCAGCCTGCCCGCGCAGATCCTGGCCGCCCTCGACTCCCAGACACGTGGTCGCCGGCACGGCCGCCTTCGCCCGCGTCATCAGCGGAGTCGCCGCGCAGCTGCGCGAGGTCCACACCGAACGCGACCAACTCGCCACCGAGTTCGAGGCCCGCCTGGAGGCCCATCCACTTGGGCCGGTCCTGACCACGATGCCCGGACTCGGAGTTAGGACCGCCATCAAGATCCTCACCATCGTCGGCGACGGCAGCGCGTTCCCCACCGCCGCACACCTGGCCGCCTACGCCGGACTCGCACCCGTCACCCGTCGATCCGCCTCGCACCCCACCTACCAGGCGATGCTGGAGCTGGGCCGGGCTCAGAAGTCGCTGTTCGTGGCCCGGTACCTGCGTTCCCGGGAACTTCAGCGGGAGATCAACTCCGGGCTCAACGTCGTCGAGTCCTGGAATCGGGCGAACTCCGTGATTGCCTATGGCAAGGGCGGCGGGCTGGCCACGAACCGGCGCGACGAGCAGGAGATGATCGTGGCCTGCCTGCGGATCCTGCAGGCGGCGCTGGTGTACGTGAACACCCTGATGCTCCAGGACGTCCTCGACGACCCCGCCTGGACCCTCACCGGGGACGCCGACCGGCGCGGGCTGTCCCCGCTGTTCTGGTCCCACGTGCTGGTCTACGGCCAGGTCCACCTCGACATGACCGCCCGGCTGCACCTGCGCACCTGACGCAGCGCACCTGGCGGAGCGTCGACCGGCCGCCGGCCAGCTGGGTGCCGATCTCGAGGATGTCCCCGGCGAAAGTGAGCCGGTCGATGATCGCCGCGCAGAGCCGGGGGTCAGTGAAGGTGCGGGTCCAGCCGGAGAACGGCTGGTTCGACGCGATCGTCGCGGCGGTCGAGTCCCACCACCTCGGAAGGTCCGTCGGACGACAGTGCGCCGGTCGGTGGGTGCGTCAGGTGATCGGGAGTCCAGCCAGTCTGGCAAAGAGACCGAGGATCGCGCAGACGCCGAGGACGCGCAGCACCGACCAGCGGGCGGCGAACAGCAGCAGGGCGCCGAGCGCGGCGATCGCAAGCGGGACGGGCCGCAGCGATGCCAGGTCGGGCAGGTGCAGCGCGAGGGGGCCGTTGTCGATGGTGACGGTGCGGGCGAACAGGGTGGACGCGGCGAAGAACACGGCCAGGTTGGCGATCACGCCGACCACGGCGGCGGTGATCCCGGTCAGCGCCCCGGCGAGGTTGCGGTTGTTGCGCAGGCGTTCGATGTAGGGGCCGCCGAGGAAACGGGTGTCCGTTCGGGGAACCCCTACCGGGCACTCCCGATCATGACGGCCCGGCTTCGGCGAGCTGCGCTGATCGTGTCTCAATAGACCCGTCCGATGACTTGTCCGGTGAGCCCCGGCTATCCGTTACAGCCCCGGGCTGTGTCCGGGACCCGGGTCGGTTACGCGCGCTGCTCCACCGACGAGCAGGACCTCACCGCCCAGCGCGAGGCGCTGCTCGCGCTCCGCGTGGATCCGGATCGGCTCTACCTCGACCACGGGCTGACCGGCACCACCCGCGCCCGCCCCGGGCTCGACCAGGCCCTGGCCGCGGTCCGCGCCGGCGACACCCTGGTCGTGCCCAAGCTCGACCGGCTCGCCTGCTCGATGCCCGACGCCCGCGCGATCGGCGACGACCTCGTCGCCCGCGGAGTGGCGCTGTCGCTCGGGGCAAGCGTGTACGACCCGGGCGATCCGATGGGCAAGATGTTCTTCAACGTCCTGGCCACGTTCGCCGAGTTCGAGGTGGACCTGCTGCGGATACGCACCCGCGAGGGCATGGCCGTCGCCCGCGCCAAAGGACGTCTCAAAGGTCGCGCCCCGAAGCTGTCGGTGCGCCAGCAGCGGGAGCTGGTCCGGATGCACGCCACCGGCGACTACACGATCACCGAGCTGTTCACCGTGTCGCGGCCGACGGTGTACCGCGTCCTGGAGCGCAACGCTCCTGCAGGAACGTCAGATCTCGCGGCATCCGGCACCAACAGATCACCCTGAGTTACCTTGCCCCTGGTGACACGTTCCTTAACGGCTTCATGTAGATCATCTCCGGGGGTTGGAGCCTGGGGACTCTCGGGCCACCGGAGGTGCCGGACGCGCGGTTGACGCGGGTCGTGGAGGGGCCGAGCGCGGCTTTGAAGTGGCTGGAAGCGACTGTGAATCGGCGTTGATGGAGTTCTGGAGCAGAGGGTCTGCGGGTTTACTGGTGGTGGAGTGCTGCTGTGTCGGGCGCCAGCCCGACACAGCAGCTGGGTGGCCGCGGAGCGGCCATGATCGTCAGTACGTAGTTCCATGCTTTGAGAAGAGGAAGGTCAAGGTCGACAGACTGTGGCGCGGGTGGGTGGTTTAAGTTGCTTTGAGGCTTATTCAGGGCCGCCTGGCGGGCTACCTCGCTGCGGTCCCGACCTGGAGAAACACCGCACTTCATGATCACTCTGAATAAGCCTCTTTGGGTGTATCTGTCCGTAGTGGCTGAGTGTGTTCACGTGATTACACCGGAGGATGCTTCTTGACCAACGGGGGGGGCGTGTTCGGATGCGGTCATGAGAACGAAGAAGTTCGCATCCGCGTCCCGTGTCATTGAGACTGTGTTGGTCGTGGCTGTTGCGATGGGGTCGGCTACGGGGATTGCTGCGGCCGAGACTTCGCCCGCGTCTGCGGTTCCGGCGACTAGTCGTCATTCTCTGACGGTCGTTTCAGACCAGGAGCAGGACAAGGTGGAGGGGTTGACGCTGTTTCTCGAGCGCGTCAGTTCGGTCCCTGATTCAGTCCTTCTTCAGGGAGACTCTGCTACGCAGGACTGGTTGAGGGCGCATTATCCTGATGTTGGAAACCAGTCTCGCGCCAGTGTTATTGGCTGCGTGGGGGCTATTGGCGTTGCGGTCGGTGGGGTTCCAGTTCCTGCTGCGAAGATCTTGAAGATTAAGAAATTGGTCGCGCAGCTGGGGGGAATCAAGGAGGCTGTTCAGATTTTCTGGGGTGCGAGCTTCGCGTGGGAGAAGATTCAGGCCATCGGCGGTCCGGTAGCCGCTCTGGGGGCAGAGCTGCTTGGAATTACCGCGGTGCGTACTCAGTGAGGCTTATTCAGGCCCCGTGAAATAACGATCTAGCCCGGCGTGTCGGGTTGGGCGACAGCCCGTCCATCGCGAATATTGGTTTGCCGAATCAATCCGAGATGAACGGGCTGCCGCAGTATGTACTATACCACTGGTTTCCGGCGTGATGAAATTCAGGATCTTGTCGCTATAGTGTATGAGCAGGATCAGCGGGACGCGACGGAGGCATGTTTGTCTTGGCCGCCGGTTCTGGGGTTGTTCTGGTCGGTGGTGATCACGTTGGCGTATCTGCGCGGGAATCGTGTGCAGTGGGAGTTGGCGGAAACCTATGGGGTGTCGCAGTCGACGGTTAGTCGAGCGATCACGGGGGTGACACCGTTGCTGGCACAGGCGCTGCGGAGTGTCGTTCCGACGGCAGAGGAGCTTCGTGCCGATCGGCAGTACATCATCGATGGAACCTTGCTGCCCTGCTGGTCATGGGCCGCGGTGCCGGGTCTGTGGTCGGGCAAGCATCGCACCACCGGCGTCGTCGTCCAGGTCGCAGCCACCCTGGAAGGGCAGCTGTCGTGGATCTCCGACCCGACCCCAGGCTCCCGACACGACCTATATTGCCTCGACCAATCCGGCGCCCTCGACCACCTCGCCACATACCCCCCGATCGGCGATAAAGGATACATCGGGCGCGGCATGCTCACCCCGTTCAAAAAACCACCCGGCCGGGAACTTCTCGACTGGCAAAAAACATTCAACAAGAGCCTCAACCACACACGCGCCACCATCGAACGAGTCATCGCCCATATCAAAACGTGGAAAGTTCTCCACACAGACTACCGGCGGCCCTACGCCACATTTAAAACGACAATCTCGGCAGTCATCGGACTCATCTTCTACACACTTACCTGACGGAGCCTGAATAAGCCTCAGTGCTTCTCCTGAGTGTCGTTCGGTGAATAATGATCGGCGGGGCTAGTTGTGACACGTGAGCGTTCGTCGATACGTATCGGCGGCGACGGCATTGCGCTGCCCTGTTGCCTCATTGGATCGGTTTTCCTCTTTACAAGAGAAGACACAATCCTGCCTCTCGCTTTCTTTGGCCTCGGGGTAGGGGCATGGGCATCACTCGGATCGCCGTTGTTTGCGCGTTCCGGGGTCTCTCGCGCCGGAAGGAAGCAAGAGGCGTCGTTGACGGCAGCGAAGGCTAGAAGAATCGATCCGGTCGAGCTGCGTAGGTGGCGGGAAAGGAATCCTTCCTACAGCTTGACGGAGGCGATCGAGAAGTACTGGGAGGAAAACCCGTGAGCATGGGCTCCGGGTGAGAGGTCGTGTGGCTCGGCGTCGGGTAGTGGTCGTGGGCAAGTCGATCCGGACCGGAGCCCGCGCTAGCGGGTGAGGACCGGAAGCGACGCGGCAGCCTGGTTCTTCGGCTCAGCGCAGCGATCCGCCCGGCGGGACGGGCTTTTGCGATACCCACTTGAAGCTCGCGCGGATTGGTTACAGCTTGGCCGCGGCCGAGTGTCTGGGGCGAGGGCGGGCACGGGCCTGCCGATCATGAAGTTGTCTACGCTTCGTGATCGTCTGGAGGCCGCGTGCCCGTCCTGCCATCATGGCTGACCGAGCCGCTGTGGGACCAATTCGCGGCGCTGCTGCCCGCACGGGCCGAGTTCGATCCCACTCATCCGTGGGGCTGCCACCGTCGTCGGATCGCGGATCGGATCGTGTTCGACAAGCTCCTGCAGGTGCTGCGGTTCGGTTGCTCGTATCAGGGCATCGCCGACAGTACGTGTTCGGCGACCACCATCCGCGATCGTCGTGACGAGTGGATCCAGCTCGGGGTTTTCGTCCAGTTGCGTCGGATCGTCCTGGACGCCTACGACCGCATCGTCGGCCTGCTGCTCCATGACGTTGCCGTCGACGGCGCCATCACCAAGGCCCCCGGCGGAGGTGAGGTTGCCGGCCCGTCACCGGTTGACCGTCGCAAACAGGGTATGAAGGGCTCGGTGCTCGTCGAGGGCTACGGCATCCCGCTGGGCCGAGTCCTGGCCGGAGCCAACCAGCACGACTCCCCGCTACTGGGCCCCACTCTTGACCGCCTCGATGCTCTCGGCCCGCTGCCCGACGAGATCACTGTGCACCTCGATGCCGGCTATGACTCGGGTAAGACCCGCGACAAGCTGGCCGAACGGGGTCTGCGCGGCGAGATCGCGCACAAGGGTGAGAAGGCACCGGCCCAGGCCACCCGCCGCTGGCACGTTGAGCGCACGAACGCTTGGCACAACGGCTTCAACCGGCTGCAGCGCTGCTACGAGCGCCGGGAAATCGTCGTCGACACCTTCTTCGACCTCGCCGACACGATCATCACCGTCCGTAGTCTGATCCGGCAGGCCTGGACCACACACCGCTGGGACACCCGACCTGCGCGACGCCCATGATCACCAACCAATCCGCGCGAGCGCTAACGAAGTCCTACTGGAAGTAGGATCGTTCGATATCACCGTCCGGAGCAAACTGGCGTACTGAACCCTGAGAGATTAGTCTCCCTGACTTGATTACGCCAATATCACTAGCCGCCTTGCCTACTTCATTCAAAAGGTGGCTACTCAGAACGATCGTGCGGCCGGTGGAAACGACATCTCGCATGAGTGATCGAAGAGCTGCCATCCCTTCTGGGCACGACCATTTTGTGGCTCGTCGAGCAACAGCAGCTCCGGATCACCCAGCATGGAGGCTTATTCAGGCCCCGTGAAATAACGATCTAGCCCGGCGTGTCGGGTTGGGCGACAGCCCGTCCATCGCGAATATTGGTTTGCCGAATCAATCCGAGATGAACGGGCTGCCGCAGTATGTACTATACCACTGGTTTCCGGCGTGATGAAATTCAGGATCTTGTCGCTATAGTGTATGAGCAGGATCAGCGGGACGCGACGGAGGCACGTTTGTCTTGGCCGCCGGTTCTGGGGTTGTTCTGGTCGGTGGTGATCACGTTGGCGTATCTGCGCGGGAATCGTGTGCAGTGGGAGTTGGCGGAAACCTATGGGGTGTCGCAGTCGACGGTTAGTCGAGCGATCACGGGGGTGACACCGTTGCTGGCACAGGCGCTGCGGAGTGTCGTTCCGACGGCAGAGGAGCTTCGTGCCGATCGGCAGTACATCATCGATGGAACCTTGCTGCCCTGCTGGTCATGGGCCGCGGTGCCGGGTCTGTGGTCGGGCAAGCATCGCACCACCGGCGTCGTCGTCCAGGTCGCAGCCACCCTGGAAGGGCAGCTGTCGTGGATCTCCGACCCGACCCCAGGCTCCCGACACGACCTATATTGCCTCGACCAATCCGGCGCCCTCGACCACCTCGCCACATACCCCCCGATCGGCGATAAAGGATACATCGGGCGCGGCATGCTCACCCCGTTCAAAAAACCACCCGGCCGGGAACTTCTCAACTGGCAAAAAACATTCAACAAGAGCCTCAACCACACACGCGCCACCATCGAACGAGTCATCGCCCATATCAAAACGTGGAAAGTTCTCCACACAGACTACCGGCGGCCCTACGCCACATTTAAAACGACAATCTCGGCAGTCATCGGACTCATCTTCTACACACTTACCTGACGGAGCCTGAATAAGCCTCATGGCGGTCGCGAGTGCGAGCCGCCCCTTCATCCCAGTGGAGAATGTCCTCACACGGGCCCGCCCAGTGTCGCCAAGTCCAACTTTGCCAAGAACCGTCTGGATCTCCTCCTGGCCGACACCGATCAAGTGGGCATGCACCTGCAGATGAGCTCGGGCGGAGAGGTGACTGTACAAGCTGGGGCCGTCAACTGAAGCTCCGATCCCCCCGGTCAGCGGTGGCGGCCCAAAGGCATCGCCCAGCCGCGCACGCCGTTACCGAGGTTGTCCACCGCAGCCGCGTTCTTGCCCAACGCGACCGCGAGCGAAACTTCTGGTCAGCCGTATCCGCCCGATTCTTCCCGGTTACTACGGCGACCCCCGATGGGCCCCGACGACATCCTGGTCATCACCACCCAAGACTTCACCATCCGCAGCGACAAAGACCTCTACCAAGCCTCCTACGCCCTGATGAGCTACTTCTCCGGGCTCTGCCGACAAGGCCGGATCGCCGACGCCTACGCCGGACCCACCCAACCGCCAGCCACCGACGGTCACGACCCCGACGACCTCGACGGCGAGCACCTCACCATCCGGATCGAAGTCATCGCCGACAGCATCGACCACGGCATCACCACCGCCCTCGAGACCATGCACCGCGGCTTCACCACCCTCGGACGAACACTGCCCGACCAATACAGCCCCGACGAAATCCAAGTGCTGACCATCGCCATCGGCGGCGACGACCTGACCATCACCCACCTCGACCGCACCGCGGCCTACCGCCGGATCGGCCTCACACCTGACTTGAGCCTCCAGCCCGCCACGCCGACGGACGCAGCGGTCGAACGAACACAGGGTGGTCGAACGAACACAGCGGTCAACAGCACCAGGCCGAGGCAGTCACTCCCCGTGGAGTGTCGCGCCCGGTAGGTAACCATGCTTTCCTGGCCACATGCACCAGAACAACGCGACCGCGGACCCGCCCCTCCTCCACGCCACCTCCTCGACCGCAGACTCGGGCAGGTCGTGTGCCTGCAGCCCGGCCTGCTCCTGCGGCTGCCAAACGGGCCGATCGTGTACGTGCACACCCCACGCAGAAGGCCTGAACGCGTGACATCGCCGCTGTCGTTCCCGCTCTCCGCGCTCGCCCAAACGATCGCACGGCTACTGATTGGCGGGGTATTGATCGCTCACGGAATCCAGAAAGCCCTCGGGTTCAGCGGCATCGTCGAGGCTTTCACCACAATGGGAATCCCCCTGCCCACCGCGACCGCGGCGATCGCGATGAGCATCGAACTCGTCGGAGGACTCGCGCTCCTCACCGGGACCGCGACCACCCTCGCCGGGCTACTGGTCACCGTCAATATGCTCGGAGCGGTCGTGTTCGTCCACTCCCCGGCGGCCGTGTTCGTCGACGCCGGCGGCTGGGAACTGGTCGGCGTCCTCGCCGCCGGTGCCCTCCTGCTCGCCGCGACCGGCCCCGGCCCCTGGTCGGTCGACGCCCTACTTACCTCTGGTGGCACCGAACCTGGCGTCGGCACGCCCCCATCCGGATCGTCAGACGGGGCAGTCGAATAACATGACGATCATGTCCACGACATCAGCACAGACGATGAGGCCCCGTGACGTGCTGGTCATCGTCCGTCAGGACTTCGACCTCCCCGGTAAGAACCTCCCCGCGACCGCGCAGGTTCTCACCGAACACTTCACCAGACTACTCCACCGCGACCACCTCACCCAGGCCTTCGCTGGCGTCATCTACAACACCCGACACGGCCGCAGCAAACACCTACTCACCGTGCAGATCGACGTCACCGCCCGCGACACCACCACCGGACTCGCCACCGCACTTAACACCATCCGCGACGCTTTCCGGTTACTGCCCACCGCCCTCCCCGAACAGTTCACCGGCGCCGAGACTGAACGCCTCGCCACCGTGATCATCGGCAGCGACGACCTCCACGTCACCACCCGCACCGGGACTGGCAAGTTTCCGGCGTAACCGGTGTGGGACTGTAAGGACAACGGTGCAACTCCGATCAAGAAGACTGGGCGAGTTCAACCGGTTGTTGCAACACCGGGTTGTTGGGGCCTGTCTCGTGAACGGTGTTTCCGGCGGTGTTGTCAGTAGGTCTCGGCTCCCGGCCAGCGGTCACCAAAGGTGATGGCGAAGGCGTTGAGTACGGGTTTCCAGCGCATCGTCCATCGGGTGCGACCTGTCCCGGTGGGGTCCAGACTGCGGGTCACAAGGTACAGGCACTTCATCGCGGCCTGCTCGGTCGGGAAAAGCCCGCGAGCGCGGACCGCGCGGCGGTAGCGGGCGTTCAACGACTCGAACGCATTCGTCGTGCAGATCACCTTCCGGATTTTGATGTCGTAGGCCAGGAACGGGACGGACTCGATCCAGGCGTGCTGCCAAAGCCGGATCATCGCCCCGTACTGACGTCCCCAGTTCCCGTCGAGAGCGTCCAGCGAGGCGGCCGCGGTGTCCGCGTTCGGGGCGGTGTAGATCGCTGTGATGTCCCGTTTCACCGCGTCCCAGTCGGTGAGCCTTTCCCAACCTGTTTGTGCTGGTCAGGCGGTGGTGAGCATGAGTGTCTGGACCGCGGCGATGAGTTGGGCGGCTTGGTTGGGGCTGGAGCGGATCTTGCGGAGGATCTTCCAGTTCTTCAGCTCGGCGTTGACCCGCTCACCCGATGCCCGCCAGCGGGCGTGGGCGGCGTTGACGGCCTTCTGGTTCGCCGACAGGGGCCAGTACCGGCCGGTGTCGAGGTCGCGGTGCCGGTGCCGGTGCCGGTGCGGTGATCGCGGGCCCGCCGCCCTGGTAGGCGGTATCAGCGACCGCCCGCACCCCGGCAGCGTTGACCGTATGGATGATCCCGTGGTCGTGGGTGGCGCCCATGTCGTGGCGGGCCCCGGGCAACGGTGGGGAGATCCACACCGGGGGGCCTGCGGGGTCGGCGATGACCTGCACGTTCAGCCCGTGGCACTTGTGCTTGCCGGAGTAGAACGCCCGGTCATAGCCGGATGCCATGCCGACCCGGTCGATGCGCAGCAGGGTCCCGTCCAGGATCACGAACGCCTTCCCGGTCGCGACCGTGATGGCCTGCTCCAGGGTCGGGGCGAGTACAGCGAGCAGACCGATCGCCTCGGCGACATACTGGGACACCGTGGACTTCCCGACTCTGAATCCGCTGGCCAGGTCGGTGTAAGTCTCGTCCTTAAGAGCTCGCGCGGATTGGTTGGTGATCATGGGCGTCGCGCAGGTCGGGTGTCCCAGCGGTGTGTGGTCCAGGCCTGCCGGATCAGACTACGGACGGTGATGATCGTGTCGGCGAGGTCGAAGAAGGTGTCGACGACGATTTCCCGGCGCTCGTAGCAGCGCTGCAGCCGGTTGAAGCCGTTGTGCCAAGCGTTCGTGCGCTCAACGTGCCAGCGGCGGGTGGCCTGGGCCGGTGCCTTCTCACCCTTGTGCGCGATCTCGCCGCGCAGACCCCGTTCGGCCAGCTTGTCGCGGGTCTTACCCGAGTCATAGCCGGCATCGAGGTGCACAGTGATCTCGTCGGGCAGCGGGCCGAGAGCATCGAGGCGGTCAAGAGTGGGGCCCAGTAGCGGGGAGTCGTGCTGGTTGGCTCCGGCCAGGACTCGGCCCAGCGGGATGCCGTAGCCCTCGACGAGCACCGAGCCCTTCATACCCTGTTTGCGACGGTCAACCGGTGACGGGCCGGCAACCTCACCTCCGCCGGGGGCCTTGGTGATGGCGCCGTCGACGGCAACGTCATGGAGCAGCAGGCCGACGATGCGGTCGTAGGCGTCCAGGACGATCCGACGCAACTGGACGAAAACCCCGAGCTGGATCCACTCGTCACGACGATCGCGGATGGTGGTCGCCGAACACGTACTGTCGGCGATGCCCTGATACGAGCAACCGAACCGCAGCACCTGCAGGAGCTTGTCGAACACGATCCGATCCGCGATCCGACGACGGTGGCAGCCCCACGGATGAGTGGGATCGAACTCGGCCCGTGCGGGCAGCAGCGCGGCGAATTGGTCCCACAGCGGCTCGGTCAGCCATGATGGCAGGACGGGCACGCGGCCTCCAGACGATCACGAAGCGTAGACAACTTCATGATCGGCAGGCCCGTGCCCGCCCTCGCCCCAGACACTCGGCCGCGGCCAAGCTGTAACCAATCCGCGCGAGCTCTCAGCGCCCGAAGAAGGCGTTGCTTCCTTCGGAGCGGACGGCGGTGTAAGCCAGGCTGCTTGGTTGAGACAGTCTTCTGCGGTGGCGGCGAGGATTGCCCAGGCTTCGCAGGAGCGGTTCATCTCTACGCGGAAACGTTCGTCAGCGTAAGAGCGGGCTGCTTCGGTGAGTGCTAGACCGAGTCCGCCATCGGATTTTCTGTAGTTGCGGTAGACGAAGTCATGCTGGACCCAGGCGTCTTTGAAATAGACCGGATTGATCGGTCCGCTGCAGCCGTCGCTTCGGAGGTTGAATGGTCGCCCCGGTAAGGTCTTGTCGGCTGCAACGAACGTGGCGGCGGGCAACGCCATCAACTCGCTAGCTTTGCCCAGTTCCGGGCTGGCGGGCGGCGGCGGCCCGGTCTGAGCGAGAGCAGTCCCGGCGCTGAGGATGGTCAGGACGCCGATGGCCGCAGCAAGAAGCCCCCCCCCGCCGTCAGGTCAAGCCTGTTCGGATAGACCCGGCCGGCGAGCTGGGCAATCAACTGTTCGTCGACCGCGTCAAGTCCTTGCTACACACCGCTCACGGCTTGTTCGTCGCCGGTCACGGTGTCGAGCTCGACCGGCTCAGCTACCTGGTCTGTCATCGGGTCCACACTCCCTGAGCGGAGCTACACTGATGTTCTTACAGTCCCCTCACTGGCAGGGGGTGCGATTCGAGGACGGACGCGCATGCGGAGTTGTCGGGGGCGCAGTGAAGCGGTCAGAGCTGGGCGGATGGGCGAGCTGGGGATGGGGCTAAGAGTCCAATGGCGTGTGATCGTGGCGAGGGCGAGAGTGGTTTCGGTCATGGCGAAGGTGTCGCCGATGCATTTTCGGGGGCCACTGCCGAATGGGATGAACGCGGCACTGGGAATGGTTGTGGCACGCTCGGGGGTCCAGCGGTCGGGGTCGAAGTGGTCAGGGTCAGGATAGAAGTCACTGTGGCGGTGCAGGAGATAGGGGCAGTAGATGAGAGAGGTTCCTGGTGCTAGCGGATAACCACCGAGGTGGGCGGGGCTGGTAACAGTTCGAGTAAGAATCCACGCAGGTGGATACAAACGTAACGTCTCGGTGATGACGCGCCGGATCAGCGGCAGGCTTAAGAGATCGACGGGGTCGGTGAAAAACTTGGTGTAGGCGGTGTCGACTTCAGTGTGTAGCTGGCGTTCGATATGAGGGTGGGCGGCTAGGAGGTGCAGGGCCCAGGTCAGCGCGCTGGCGGTCGTCTCAGTCCCAGCGACGAAGAATTCCATGGCTTGGCTGGCGATCTCATCATCGGTCATGCACACGTCGGTGGAGGTTTTCTCGCCTGTGCCGCGAGCTGCGAGCAGCGCCGACAGTAAATCCTCGTGAGCAGTGTTACTCGTTCGCCGGACAACGACTGCTTTGGTAATAATGTGGCGGAGACGCGCGCTGGCGTTACGGTATCGATGGTCGCCGGGCAGCGGTAGTCGCTCCAGTATACGAGGCGTGAGTGTGCGACGGTAAAGTCCTGGCAAAAGCGTGGCGAGGTCGTCGAGTGCCTGCTTCAGCTCAGGGTTGGAAATAGCGTCGGTGAACATTATAGTGGCGAGGACCCTCGAGGTGATCGCCGTCATCTCCGTGATTACGTCGATGACTTGACCTGACCGCCATGAGTTGACCACCCTGGCGATTTCGGCGGTCATCACGCGTTCGTAACCAGATAGTCGTGAGGTATGGAAGGCATGCTGCACCAAGCGTCGCTGTCTGCGATGCTGGTCGTATGAGCTTGTGACCAGTCCCGCGCCGAGAGCTTCTTCGATCCGAGTGTTTAGGGGACCACCTTTGTCAAAGACACGATCGTTGCGTAGCACGTGGCGGGTGAGATCAGGATCGCATACTACGATGGCAGCAGTGGGGCCAATGCGGATCTGAACCAGATGCCCATACTCGGCGAGCGATCTCATGAACCCATGGGGGTCACGTGCTAACGATAGCAGGTGCCCCACCACGGGCAGTGCTCCACTCGCACGGGGGATCGAGTTCCACTCTCCCATTTTTGCGTACCCCTTAGCCGGAGTCACTCACATGGCCTTCCAGGTGACTGTGCCATCGCCGTGCCGACCTATCCAACTGCTGCGATCTTAGCCAAGAAGCAGTGTTCATGACCACTTCGTGGCGCGCAATCGTCGCTTATCGTAACGACTCGAGGTGGATGACCACGCTACGTGGCCGTAAGTGTAATCGCGTAGTGTCTGGGCGTAGCGGAGTGTCTCGCTGGCAATATCTTCACCGTAGCCGAGACCATGCACAGTGTCTGGAATCTTCCGTTCCAGAAAAAGAAATCGCCGCAACCGTTCACTGGCCATCTCCAAGACTCGCTCGAGCGATTCGTCGAACTTGATGCCGTCTTGATCGGCGAGGACGAGAGCGAGGTTGTGCCGCTCGCCTTCAGTGACCTCCCTCTCGAAACTGTAGTAATCATTGAACCAAGCATTGGCATCGACGAAACAGTTCCGTAACTCACGAACTAATCCAGAAGCAAAGAGTGGATCCGGGATGCTAATCCGATGAATTGCTTCAAGTATATCGGCGTTGACATCGAGGCCCACGCTGTTGCGACGTAGCTGTACGTAATCACTGACTGTCAGTCGGCGACCTTCCTCACGGTTTTGACGTTGTACGGCGAACTGGTGAAGGTAGAGCGCAAGATCGGCTCGAGCACGCTGACGCCAGCCTGGACTCTGGAGTGGTGCAGTGCGCCGCCACAGGTCATGGAAAGCAGTGGGTGCAGGAGCGGCCATCTGGAATTGAGTAAGATCATCAATTGCGCTTAGAATTGCTCGTCGTAAGCTCGCTGCTTCGCGTACGCCACCCTGATCTACAGCATCGCCGACATCATCGATAATGGTGAGCATGAGGCTTATTCAGGCTCCGTCAGGTAAGTGTGTAGAAGATGAGTCCGATGACTGCCGAGATTGTCGTTTTAAATGTGGCGTAGGGCCGCCGGTAGTCTGTGTGGAGAACTTTCCACGTTTTGATATGGGCGATGACTCGTTCGATGGTGGCGCGTGTGTGGTTGAGGCTCTTGTTGAATGTTTTTTGCCAGTTGAGAAGTTCCCGGCCGGGTGGTTTTTTGAACGGGGTGAGCATGCCGCGCCCGATGTATCCTTTATCGCCGATCGGGGGGTATGTGGCGAGGTGGTCGAGGGCGCCGGATTGGTCGAGGCAATATAGGTCGTGTCGGGAGCCTGGGGTCGGGTCGGAGATCCACGACAGCTGCCCTTCCAGGGTGGCTGCGACCTGGACGACGACGCCGGTGGTGCGATGCTTGCCCGACCACAGACCCGGCACCGCGGCCCATGACCAGCAGGGCAGCAAGGTTCCATCGATGATGTACTGCCGATCGGCACGAAGCTCCTCTGCCGTCGGAACGACACTCCGCAGCGCCTGTGCCAGCAACGGTGTCACCCCCGTGATCGCTCGACTAACCGTCGACTGCGACACCCCATAGGTTTCCGCCAACTCCCACTGCACACGATTCCCGCGCAGATACGCCAACGTGATCACCACCGACCAGAACAACCCCAGAACCGGCGGCCAAGACAAACGTGCCTCCGTCGCGTCCCGCTGATCCTGCTCATACACTATAGCGACAAGATCCTGAATTTCATCACGCCGGAAACCAGTGGTATAGTACATACTGCGGCAGCCCGTTCATCTCGGATTGATTCGGCAAACCAATCTTCGCGATGGACGGGCTGTCGCCCAACCCGACACGCCGGGCTAGATCGTTATTTCACGGGGCCTGAATAAGCCTCCATGTAGTGCCACTGAGTGAGCAGATCAAGCAGTGGTCGTGGTAGATCCGGGTAGCATGTGCCTGTGAAGACGCCCAGCGAGAAGGAGCGTAGTGGCTCTTCTTCTTGCTGGAAATTCACGATCCCTGTGCGCCAGGCGAATCTTATGAACTCCGTGTCAGCTGCTTCGGCGAAGGGGTGGGTCTCCAGGCGTCGTCCTCGAAGGAAATCGCTAGGCAGAATCTCTGTACTCACAGGTGGCATATTGCCTCTTCGCTTTAGTCCGTCGTCCGGTGCCGGCAATCGGCTATGCCGCTTTCTTCAATTTCGTCGAACGTGTTCACCGCGGCCTGCCTCTCAGCTAATTTATCTCTGTTTTGGGACGTGGCCAGTCGATTTCGATGCTTCCCCACTTGCTCGTCGACAGACCGTCCCTCGCGCTCGAGAGCGCTGCTACGTCGTCTCTACTGAGAATCGATTTACGGACCATGTCGTCAACGGGGACGGCCGGTAAGGGTGTTGGCTAGCTCCGACAACGCTGTGACGACCTCCGGGAGCAGTCCTGTTTTGTGTAGGCATTGGATTGCTTGCTGAGTGTGATCCTTGGCCTGTTGGCGGACCCACGATCGTCCGCCAGCGTCTTCGATCAACTCTGTAGCCCGGACGGCTTCATGTGGAGTGAGAGTCCGATTGAGTCGATACAGTCGTTCCAGCTCCTCGCCTGCGGTGGTCCCGGAAAGCAGTGCTGCAACTACCGGTAGCGTCCGTTTTCTCCGGACTACGTCATTGCCGACGGGTTTGCCGGTGACGTTCGGATCGGCCCAGATTCCTAGCAGATCATCAACGCACTGGAACGCCACTCCCAGATGTTCGCCAACCTGTTGCAGGTACCGGATCTGTGCCGAGCTACCACCACTGCTCAACGCGCCCAGCGCACAGGCTGCACCCATCAGAGCCCCGGTCTTGTCCGCAGCCATTTCCTGCCATTCGCTCGCTGACACGCGGTTACGCTGGGAGAGGTCGATGTCGGCAGCCTGGCCGGCTGTTAACCGATGCAGAGCGCTGATCAGTATGCCGATATCGCGACCATCGGTCGGATGCCTCTTACTTTCACTCATCAGGTGCAATGCCAGTGCCCACAGAGCGTCCCCTGCCAGAAGCGCGGCCGGGACACCGAACACCACCCATGCGGCAGGGCGGTGCCGACGCAGTCGATCGTCGTCCATGATGTCGTCGTGCAGCAGAGTGAACTCATGCACCAGCTGTACCGCGACTGCCGCCAGAACCACGTCTGACGCCTGCCCGCCCACAGCACGGGCTGACAACAACGTCAAAGCCGGGCGGACCATCTTCCCGCCTTCTGCGGTGGGAGCGGAGCGACCCTGGGCATCTTCCCAGCCGAAGTGGTAACCCACGACCCGCCGGACCGAAACTGGTAGGCTATCGACTGCTACCCGTAACGCCGGGCGAATGGTCTGCTGACACTCAGCGATGATCCCTGAGACAGCGCTACCACAATGATCTCCATTGAATACCATGGTCATGATCCACCAGGTCTCGACCGTCGGTCTCACTCAACTGTGATCACGCGGCAGCCATATCACTGTTACACGCCGCATCTGTCACCTGATGAAGAGTACATCACTCGATAGTGACAGACAACACGTCTTACTTAGGGCGCGCCTCCTAACCTGATCGGTCGGGGCTGTGCGATGATTACCAGGTTTCACGTCGTGCGGTCTTGACGGATGTCCAGTGGGCCAGACTCGAGCCGTTGCTGCCCTCATCGGACGGTATGCCTGGTCGGCCGTTCGCGGATAGTCGTCGGGTCGTCGAGGGGATCATCTACCGGTTCCGCTGCGGTCTGGCCTGGCGCGATGTCCCGGCCGAGTTCGGGCCGTGGCAGACCCTGTGGAGGCGTCACCGCCGCTATGTCGGTGACGGCACCTGGGACCACGCTCTTGCAGCTCTGCTGGCTGATGCCGACTCTGCGGGTCTGGTGGACTGGGCGGTGTCGGTCGACTCGACGATCATCCGTGCCCACCAACACGCCGCGACCCTCACTCGTGACACAGGGGGCCGGATCGAACTACAACAATCTGCACGCCGAGCCGCCCGATCACGCCTTGGGCCGCTCCCGCGGCGGACTGTCCACGAAGATCCACCAGCTCGTTGACGGCCACGGCCGCCCGCTGGTCGTGCTCGTCGGCCCCGGCCAGGCCGGCGACGCCCCGATGTTCGGGCATCTGATGAGTCATCTGTGCATCGACCGGGTCGGACCGGGCTGGCCGCGGCCCCGCCCGGATCGGGTCCGCGGCGACAAGGCCTACTCCTCCCGCACCATCCGCCGGCATCTACGTGAACGCGGGATCGCCGCGGTCATCCCCGAACCGGCTGACCAACAAGGACACCAGAAGCGACGCGGCTCCCTCGGCGGGCGACCACCGGTGTTCGATCGGGTCGACTACCGCAGCCGCAACGTCGTCGAACGCGGATTCTGCGAGGTCAAGCAGTGGCGTGGCCTCGCTACCCGTTACGACAAGCTCGCTCTGACCTACCGCGGCGGAATAATGCTGAAGATGATCGTCACCTGGCTACGGGCTTTGGGAGACACACCCTGGGTGTGATGTCCAGGGAGGTTGGTCAGTCTGGTGACCGGTGGCTGGCCGCCGATGGCGGAGTGGGCGCGGTGGTGATTGTAGAAGTGCATCCAGCCGGGTAGGGCGTCGTTGCGTTGGCGGGTCGACTCATAGAGTCGGGCGTAGGCCCAGCCGTCGGCCAGGGTCCGGTGGAATCTTTCGATGCTCCTATGTTCGTCAAGCTGCAGCGTGGAGTTGGTCCGTGGCCTCAGGGTCGGCGGGCCGGGGTAGGTGGGTGTAGATCTCTCGGGCGATGTAGCGCTTGAGGCAGCGGATGATCTCTCGCTTGCTCAGGCCCTCGGCGGAGCGCCGTTCGACGTAGTCGCGGGTGGGTTGGTGGTGGCGCATGCGGGCGATGGTCACGATGTAGAGGGAGCTGTTGGCGGCCTGGTCTCCGCCTCGGCTCAGCCGGTGTCGTCCGGCGGTCCGGCCGCTGCTGGCCGGTTGGGGTGCGACGCCGCAGAGTTTGGCGAACGCGGCCTCGCTGCGGATCCGGTCGGCGTTGTCGCCGCTGGTGAACAGGAACTGTGCGGCGAGCTCGATCCCGACACTCTTGAGCTCGAGCAGGGCCGGCGCCGCCGCTCGGACGAGTTCGGCGATCTGCCGGTTCAAGGATTTGATCTCCTCGTCGAGAGTCTTCCAGCGGCGGGCGAGATCGCGAAGCGAGGTGGCGGTGCCGGCGGTGTGCAGTCGCTGCGGGTCGCCGGCGAGTTCGAGGAGGTTCTCGGTCTCGGGCTGCAGCTGCAGGCAGTGGTTGACCAGGGTGCGCTTGCTGAGCTCGACCAGTTCGTCGCGTAGTGGCGAGGGGGCTCCGAGCATGACGCCCCACAGTGTGTTGAAGGCCTGGGTGCGAGCCTTGACCGCACTGGTGCGGGTGACCCGCAGGGTGCGGATGACCTCGACCATGCCGGACTTGGACTTGGGGACCGCGGTCGAGGTCTGTCCGAGGACGGCGCGGGCGATCTGTTCGGAGTCGAGCCGGTCGGACTTGCCGTCCATCCTTCTGGTCAGCCGGTTCGGCCGGTTGACCTCCACGACTTGTTGTCCGGCCGCGGTGAGCGCTCGAGTCAGCGCTGCCCCGAAGGATCCTGTGTCTCGACGCCGATCGCGCTGATCTGGCCATGGGAGGCCATCCAGGCGAGTAGCTTGCGGTAGCCGCGGTCGGTGGCGGGGAACTCCTCGTGGCCCAGTAACCGGCCGAGTCCGTCGAGGACCGCTGCGTAGTGGGTGTGCTTGTGGGTGTCGACGCCACCGATGACAGACACAGACTCGGTTGCCATGCTAGGATCCGCTCTTCCGTGAGACCTCAAGACGCTGACGGGGAGCGAGCCGGCCGGGCGGAGCGACAAGTCTGTGACGGGGCTTCTGGCCAAGCTCCTATCAGGTCAGATCCGTCAGGCCGGCGCGTACCTCGGCACCGCACCGACCCGGGCCGACAAATCGAACGCAGGACACCGCGGTCATACCTTCGCCGGGGTCAGACCCGAGCAGGTACGGCACCGACCGCAGTCTTCACAGATCTTGCCGTTGGTCTGCGGGCGGTAGGGCCGGGTCCGTTTCGGGGTGATGCCCAGGTCGTGGCAGGTGTCGCGCCAGAGGTGGGAACGGCAGGCCGAGCCGTTGTCAGACAGCACGCGGGACACGGTGACCCCGCGGCGGGTGAACCAGGCCGTCGCGCGAGTGAGCACGGCGACGGCGGTAGTGGCTTTCTCGTCGTCGTGGATCTCGGCGTAGGCGATGCGGGAGTAGTCATCGAGCACGGTGTGGACGAAACAGGTGCCCATCTTCTTGTTGCCGTGGATGTTGCGGGGTTTGCCCGGGGTGGCCTCGCGGTGGCGTCGTCCCTGGGTCCGGCCGACGTGGCCGCCAGCCGCCGCAGGCGGGGATGTTGCCCAGCTTCTTCACATCGACGTGGAACAGGTCGCCGAGCGCACGGTGTTCGTAACGGCGGACCGGTTCACCGGTGACCCGGTCCACGTGGCCCAGGCGGTGCAGCCCGCAGCGGGTCAGGACACGGTGCACGGTGGAGGCCGGCATGTTCTGGCGGGCGCCGATCTCGATCAGGCCCAGCCGTAGCCGTATCCGGTCGCGCACGATCGCTCGGACCTGTGCCGGGCGGGTGCGGGTCGGGCTGTGGTGCGGGCGGCTGGACCGGTCACTCATCCCGGCCGGTCCGAGGTTGCGGTAGCGCTCGGTCCAGCGTTTCGCGGTCGGCCAGGCCACCTGGAACCGCTGCGCGGCGTGGGCGATCGGGAGACCGTCGTCGACGATCAGGCGGGCCAGCCGCAGTCGGTGCTTCTCGGTCAACGGGGCGTTAGCGTGGGCCATCACGGACCTCCTGTGGTTATGGGTGTGGGTGCCTTCGACAGCTCCACACCCTCTGCAGGAGGTCCTCGCCTTTCAAGATCAGTCAGATCGTGTCGTCACACGACCTCAACCAACGTCTGTGGTCAGTACACCTAGGGACCGATGCGGATCGGTTCTGGGCAGGTCCGAGCGCGGAGCGGGAGCCGCTCGTGGAGCGCACCGCGGCCTCGGCAGCTCCGGCGCCGGCATCGGTGGCGACGTCGGTGCCGGCCACGGCGGCGGCTCCGATCGTGACGCGGGATCGGATCACGTCCGCGGTGCTGGCTGCGCACACCGCGCAGGATCGGCCGCTGGAGTTCGAGCAGGTGGCGAAGCTCAGCGGCGGCACGGTGACGCGGGAGCAGGTGCGGCACGCCAGCAACGTGCTGTGCCACGAGGAGCATCTGCACCGAGTCCGGTCCGGGGTGTACCAGTGGGCAGCGGGGGTGCTGGCCCATGGCGCGGCCGCGGCCGCGCCGGCTCGGGAAGATGTCCTGCAGCTGGTGGCGCCGCGGTTGCCGGAGCTGCCGGAGGCGGCGCCGATGCGGGCCGCGGAGCTGTTCGACCAGCTGTTCCCGAACGGTGTGCGGATGACGGCGGAGGTGCTGGCCGACTTTTGAGCAGTGGGCGCAGCTGACGAACAAGCTGGCCGGCTACGCCGTGGCGTCCTGAACGAAGCTCGTTCCGGGTCGTCCGCGGGGTGCTTTCGCTGGAAGTACTCAGTCGGTGTGCGGGGTGCTCTCGCTGGAAGCACTCGGCCCGCCGAGCGAGCGGCCCGGAGGGAGCGGGCGGGCGTCGAGTAGCCAGGGCTGGCCGTGGTTGTAGCGGCGGGCGAGACGGGCGGCGTGCAGCTCGATCGCGTCGGTGAGGAACTCGCGCAGGGTGAACCGCTCCCCGGTGGCGCGGGTGACGCCGTTGCACACCGACCGGACCAGCTCGCGCACTGAGGGCCGGACGCTGGTCTGCAGGATGACCCACTCCCCGACCTCGTCAACGCCGCGTGGGTCGGTGCCATGCGGGTCGGTGCCGCTGTAGGTGCTTCCAGCGGAAGCACCGCGGCGGCGCGGGCGGGGTTGGTTCACCGGGCGGCGCCGAGACCGACGACGCCGGCGGTCTGCAGGTGTTCGACGACGGCGGCCACGTCGGCGGTGACGGGCTCGTCGGGGCCGTAGAGGCACAGCGGCATCTGCGCGCTGTAGGCCTCAGGGACCCGGACGGAGCGGCGCACGGCAGGGGTGACGATGCCGCCCCATGCGCTGCGAACCTGGTCGAGCACGTCGCGGTAGTAGCTGCCGGCCGACGGCACGATGGACGGTGCCGCCGCGACGAGCCGCAGCTGAGGGTTGTAGGCCTTGGCGACGGTCTCGATGGTGGCCTCGAACTTCCCGACGCCGCCAGCCTCCTTCTCGGCCGGCGCGAACACGGTCACCGCGACGTCGGCTGCGACGAGCGCGGACACGGTGAGCGTGCCGAGCGACCCCGGGCAGTCGAGCAGGGTCACGACGTCGGCGTCGTCGACGGCCGCCTGCAGCGCCATGCGCAGCCGCTGCTCGCCGCCGAGGACTTTCGACAGCTCGACGTCGGCGCCCTCCATCCGTGTCGGGTGAGAGGGCACCACGGTGAGCGTGTCGAGCTCCTCGACGGGACGTTCCGTGGCGAGGATCGCCGCGCCGTCGAAGAGGAGCTCGTAGGTCCCGAGCCCGGCCGGGGCGACGTTGCCGGCGTCGTCGGGCAGGGGCTCGGGATGGCCGAGCCAGTGGGAGGCGTTGCCCTGCGCGTCCAGGTCGATGACCCGCACCCGGTGGCCGAGCTGAGCCAGCCGCGCGCCGACGTTGACCACGAGGGTAGTCTTCCCGGCGCTGCCGGCCTGGTTGCCAACGGCAATCACGGTCATGAGGTGGCTCCGTCTGCGGGGGTGCTTCCGGCGGAAGCACTCATGGTGAGGACGGCGAGCCGCTGCTCGTCGTCGGAGGTGAGTTCGTAGCCGCCGTGCGCGGCCAGGCGCCGCACGTGCCGGGCCTCGTGGGAGGTCCAGTCGCGGCCGTCTCCGCCGGCCCAGCCGAGGCTGTTCTCGACCTCGGCGAGCGCGACGGCCACGGCGGCTCGGCGCGCAGCCAGCGGCCCGGCGGTGGCCTGGCGGTGCAGCCACGTCGAGACGGGGTCGTCGCCGGCGTCGACGTCTTCGTCGACGAGCTGTCCGCAGAACTCGGCGGCGACCGCGGCGTACTCATAGGGCTCGAGAACGACGTCGACAAGCACGGCGTCGGCGAGGATCTCCACGGCGAGCTCGGGGTCCAGTCGCCCGGTCACGATGCGGGCGCACGCCGCGGCGCGGGCCTCGCTGGCAGCGCGGGCGACCTCGGCACGTTCCTGACGTTCACGCAGCAGAGGGGCGCGCTCCTGCGCCTCGGCGGGGTCGACCGTGGTCGCCGGTGCGTCGGGGCTTCCGCTGAAAGCACCCGCGGAACCGCTTCCGCTGGAAGCACTCGGCTCGGCGGGCGCGACGGTTCCCCCCCCACCGCTGCGGGGCTCGTCCTCCCGCGCCTGGGTGGAGTACCAGGACAGGTGCAGTCGCTCGCCCTGGGCGTAGACGTGCGCGAGAACGTCGGCGGGCGGCGGTACGGCGTCGTCGCCGCTGGCGATGCCGCGCACGGCCGGGTCGGCGCCGGGCACCGAGTACGCGCTCGGGAGCAGGTGGTTCCAGGGGCGGCTGCCGAACTCGGCGTCAGGGTCGTCGATGAGGCGAAGCCCGGCGGCAGTGAGTGCGGTGCGCAGCTGCTCGCCGCGTTCACGGGCGGCGAGCGCGGCCAGGCGGGCCGTGACCACGCCGTTGATGCCGCGGTACTCCTCGCGCTTGGCCTGCGACCAGGCCGAGGAGATCTCGCTGTCGGGCAGTTCCAGCAGCCGCAGCGCGTCGGTGACGGTCAGCTCTCCGTCTACGAGCGCGGCCGCGAGCTTGGCCGGCAGCCGCAACAGCTGCAGCCGCTTGTGCACCTGGCCGGGACTGACCCCGGTCTCCTTGGCGATGCGACGCTCGGACCAGCCGCGATCACGCAGCCGCCCGAAGGCGCGGGCCTGCTCGATCGGACTCAGGTCGGTGCGCTGCACGTTCTCGACGATCATCGACAGGACGGCGTCGTCGTCGCCGGCGAGCGCATCGCGCACGACGACCGGCACGGTCGGAACGCCGGTGTGGACGGCGCCGGCGTGGCGACGGTGCCCAGCAACGATGACGTACTGAACGGCCACGTCCAGCTCGACGTCGGACCGCTGGGCAGTGAAGGCGGCCCGGCTCACCACGACGAGGGGCTGCAGCACGCCGCGCTCGGCGATGGACTCACCGAGGCCGGTGACGTCGCCGAGGCTGTCGCGGATGTTGTCGGGGTGCGGAGTGAGGTGCGCGACGTCGACGTCGACGATCCGCTCCCCCGGCGCCGGCGGCTGCTCGGCGGCTGCGCTGATGGCCCCGAGAATCCCCGCCCGGGCCTGCGGAGCCTCCGCGGTCGCGGTGGCGGTGGCGGTGGCGGTGCTTCCGCTGGAAGCACCCTCGCCGGATGCTCGGCGCCCGATCCGTGCGGCTGCGCCGACGGTGAGTCCTGGCTGTCGCCTCGGTGGCATGAGGTGTCCCGCTTCCCCTCGATGTTGGGTGCATCCTCCCGCGAGCGCTCGAACTGCAACGCGCCGCGGTCATCCCAATATATATGGATTGTATATATTTGTCGTGTCTGATGGGTGCTTCCGCTGGAAGCAGCGTCGCGTTCAGTGCGCGGCACTGGGCTTGCCCAGGTTCGTACGGGCCTGGTGGGTGGCGAAGGACGCGAGCGCTGCGGCCTGGGCGGCGTTGCGGCGGTTGGAGGGATCGGGCGCCACCGGCGTGCGGTCGGTGGGCTGTACGGCGACGGGGGAGCGGCGCTGCTGGCGTTCGTAGCGGGCGGCGACGTAGTTGCCCGGGTGTCCGAGGAGGCTGGCGGGCAGCTCGCCGAGTCGCCCGGTCCATGGTCGCAGTCGTGCGCCGCGGATGGCGATCGGGTCGCGGCCGCCGCGGAGCATGTCTCCGCGGTGGTGGTCGGGCCAGTCGGGGTGGTGGTCGATGGCGTGCAGTACCGCGGCGGGGCAGGCGCCGGCATCCCACTATCTGCGCAGCAGTGCGTGGAGGCAGAACCGGGGCACCCCGGGAAGCCGCTCGTTCTCGATGCCGAGACCGCGAAGGACACAGGCAGCGGCGTCGGTACGTTCCAGAGGGGTCTGGGGCACTCCGCAGAGCAGCCAGGGCGCCCGGACAGGACCACGGTGTTCGAGCCGTGTGCCGCGCAAGGGCTTACGAGTTCATGCGCTATTGGGGTTGGGATGTGCTGGCCTCAGAGGTGCTCGGTGAGGGCCTATCGCATGGCGTCGCGGTCGGAGACCAGACCGGCGATCGCCCGGTAGGTCTCGGGCAGGTGTGCGCGCTGGTGAGTCCAGCGCCGCAGGCCGCGTCACTGCTTGTGTGCGGCGATCGCGTGCTCGACCGCGATCCGCTGGGAGGAGTGACGCTGCCGAGCCCGGTCTCGGATATCGGCGGTGACGACAGAGACCGTGTTGCGGGAACGAGTACTCGGGGGCGGAGCAACGATCTGACCCCGATGACGCTTCCGGAGTCCGCGATAACCGGCGTCGACCAGCGCTCTGGCGTGCGGGAAGTGATCGAGGAGGTCATCGATGCCCTCAGTGTCGAACGCGGTCTGGTCGTGTTGGCGTCCCGGCCGGTGCGCCCCGGTCCATAGGGTGCGTCCCGCACCGTCGCTGATGATCGTGGTCTTGATGGTGTTCAGGTTCTTCTTCCCTGAGATGAAGGCCCGCCGGCCTGGTCGGTGCGCGGCGGGTCGGTTGACCTGGGTCTCGGTCGCATCCAGCCGCAGGACGACTCCCTCATGCTCGGCGTAGGCAACCACGTCAGCCAGCGTGCGCAGCCGTACTCCAGGCCGGTCAGGCACCGCGTGACCACGCCCGGCCAGCAGCGGCCGGACCTCACCGACTGCGCGGGAGATCGTGGCCTGGGGTTTGCTGTCGGGTTGTTTGACACTCTGTCTGCGGGGCGTGGGTCCCGCTGAGAGGATGTCGCTGTGCCGAGGAAGTACCCGTCTGAGTTCACAAGTGATGTCGTGCGGGTTGCGCGTCGTCTGGATCTGACCCATGCCGAGGTCGCCGCGGATTTCGACATCTCGGTGGAGTCGGTGCGCCGTTGGGTGCGTCAGGCCGACATCGATGATGGTGTCGTCGAGGGCCGGACCAGCAGCGAGCAGGACGAGGTCGTCACCCTGCGGTGGGTCACCGACATCGCCGAGCCACCCCACCGACGAGGGAAAGCTCTACTGCTGCGCGGTCAAGGACCTGTTCAGCAACCGGATCGTCGGCTACGCCCTCGACAAACAAATGACCGCCGAGCTGACCGTGACCGCGCTGCGCACTGTGATGTCTCAGGACATGGGTGACAGTTCTGCATCAGGACATCGGTGACACGTGATGTGTCAGGACTTCGGTGACGGTGACGGTGACGGTGACGGTGACGGTGGCGGTGCTGGGCGTGGGGGTCGGCCGCGGGGGACGCCGTTGGAGACGTAGGTGGTGCCCTTGGGTGGCCAGGGGTGTTCGGTGATGACTTCGCCGTGCTGGTCGGCAAAGACGACGCCGAGCCGATCCCAGACGGCACCGATGGTCTGTCCTGCTCTCCGGCTGGTGATGAGGAACTTGATACCGCGGAGTTGGACGGTGCCGTTCTTGCCGATGGTGATCTGTCGGTGTCCATGGTCACCTGTACCGATGGTGCTGCTTTGGCGGTGGCGTGTTGCCGGTTCGGCGGCCGTGCTGGGCTCGCTGTCCGAGATGGGAACGATGGGTGTCCCCAGGACGGGATGGGGGCGCGGTGGTTCGGCGATCGGGGTGGCGTCCCATGCCTGCTGCGGGGTAATCCGGCCGGGCAGTCCCTGATGCGGGCGTTCGGTGTTGTAGACGACGTCGAACCGGTCGACCTGTTCTTGGAGCTCGGTGAGCGAACCAGCGAGGGGCTGTTTGTCCAGGAACCGGAACAAGGTCTGGTGCAGACGCTCGTTCTTGCCCTGCGTGGTCGGCTTATACGGGCGGCCGGTGATCGCCTCGCCCCCCAGAGAGGCGGCGTAGGCGACGAGCTGGCCCTCCCAGCCGCGGCGAGCTGGGTTCAACGCCATCCCGTTGTCGGTGAGCAGGCGCTGCGGCACCCCACGTGCGGCGACTCCCTTCTTGAACACGGCAAGCGCGGCGACGGCGGTCTCACCGTCGGCGACGTGGGAGGCGACCTCCACCCGGGAGTGGTCGTCTTCAAGCTGGAAGATCACGCAGGTGCGGCCGCCGGCCAGGACGTACTCGGTCGCATCCAGTTGCCAGCACGCGTTCGGCGAAGGATAGACGAACCGTCGGTACGCGGCGCGAGGTTTCTTCTTCGGCTCGGCCCGCGCGACACCCTTCTCGCGGAAGACACGCGCCAGTGTCGCCGTCGACGGCACGACCGGCAGTCCCATCGATCTCATCTTGTCGTGCACGCTGATCGGTCCGTGATCCAAACCCGAAGACTCCAACGCCGCCCGCACCGCGAGAGCCTGCTGCTTCACCTGGTCACCGATCCTCGTCGCCGGATGGGTGGACGGAGAAGCTCATCGATCGCCTGTGGGCGACCGTAGCGACGATGCCGCTGCCCCGTGCGTCGGCGCCGGGGTGGGCCCGATGAGCACGAGCGGGTCCCGGTCGGAGTCGTGGCTGGAGGATCTGGTCCTCGCCCCCGACCTCGCGGATGCTGGCCCCGATGGTTCCGAGGCGGCTGCGCCGCGTCTGGTCGGTGAGGCCCGTCTCCTGACGAAAGAGGTGGAGCAGGCCCGCGCCGTCGTGGCGCTGCAGGACGATCCCGCCCTGCTCGAAGCTCGGTCGTCGCGGGAGCGCCGCGCCGACCGCCGGGTGACCGAGAAGCTCCGTGGCGCGGAGCGGGTGGAGCGGCGCCGGACTCGCATGGCTGAGATCGCTATGGCGCGTGGTGAGCGTCGGGAGGCGGGCTGGGCGACCCGGGCGGTGGCGAACCGCGACCGGCTACTCAACCCGGACCGCCGACTCACCTCGACCTACCGCCGCTACGTCGGCCTGTCGTGCGTGCCGCCGCTGCTGATCGCCGCCGGTGTGCTGTTCATGGCCGTGACCGTCCACGACGGCGTCGTCGGCGTGAACGGCCCCTGGTACGGCTACCTGATCGAGCCCCTAGCTTCGGTGCTGCTGGTCGTGAGCTTGTTCGTCGGGTTTACCGCGGTGCAGCACGGCCGCCGGGTCCCCCGCGGCCTGTATGCCCTGGATGCGGGCCTGGCGTCGGCGTCGCTGGCGCTGACGGTGGTGCCGTGGGGTGTGCGGTACGGCTTCGACCCGGGCTCGACCCTGGCCCATGTGCTGCCGCCGCTGCTGGTCGCCGCGGCCGTGGTGGTGCAGCACGTGCTGCACTCGGTGTTCCGCCCGATCTTCGCCGACCTGTATGACGAACTCGCCCCTGCCCGCCTCGATGAGACGGCGGCGGACACGGTCGTGCTGTATGAGCGGACCCGCCAGGCTCATCGACTGTTGACAAAAGTATCCGGTACTAGCTCATACTGCTTTAGATGCGTATAGCGCGAGCTGTCGCCGCCGGCCGCATCCCCGCCCCGGCGGTGTCGGGCGAGCGTGCGGGGTCGGTGTCGCGGGAGGCGATCCGCAAGACCTTCGGGGTCGGCAAGTCCCGCGCCCAGCTCGCGGGTGACGCCTATGACCACGTCACCGCGTTCCTACACCGCACCACAGTTGCAGCGGCCTCTGCGGCAACGTCCGGGTCGTCGGTGTCGGGGCGTGTGAACGGCACTCGGGTCGCGGCCCTCGCCTAGGGCGCCCCGGGCAGGGCGGTCAGTCCTGACCGCGTGGGTGTCTGTCTAGGTCTTTCTCGGGCTGTCTGCGGCTCGGGGTAGTCGCTGCTGCGTGCCCCGCCGCCCGGATGTGTCTGTTATCTCCTGCTTCTTCCTTTTCGGGGTGAGGTTTGCGTGTCTGTTGTCGTGTCGTCTTCTGGAGTGTCCCGGCCGGTGGTGCGCCGGTCGTCGGTCCGTTCGGTGGAGTACTCGTCGGGCCACCTGAGTGATCCGGGGCAGTTGTCGTTGTTTCCGCCGGATCGGGTGCGGGTGCGTCGTCCGCGGTTCGCGCCGCATCCGGTGCGGGTGTGGGTGTCGCGGCTGGCGGCAGCGGTGTCGTCGGTGCCGGTGCTGCTCGCCGCTGGTGGTGTCGGGTTCGTGGTGTTTGTGCTGGTGGAGGCGCTGTTCCCGGCGGCTGCGGACTGGTCGGCGCCGCGGGTCGTCATGGGTGTTGCGGCGGTGGTGGTGTGGTGCAGTGTCGCGGGTCTGGTGACCCGCGCCCTCGACCGGCGTGGTGTCGGGCGGGGGTGGTCGGCGGTGAGCGGGTTGAACCGTCCTGGGTCTGCGAGAGGCTGAGGTTCAGGCCACCGCACCCTGTTGGGCGATGGATGTAGCGTACACCATTTCTCGTTCGATCGGCGACATATAGTCAATGGAGGAGTGGAGCCTCACACTGTTGTACCAGTGAACCCACTCCGCGGTCTCTCGCTCCACCTCACGAAGACCGCTCCAGTTCCGAGAATGAGCATACGGAACGATGAGCTCTGACTTGTACAGGCCGATCGTGGACTCCATCAGCGCGTTGTCCAGCGCGTCACCGACGGTGCCGATCGAGCCGACGATACCAGGAGGCTTATTCAGGCCCCGTGAAATAACGATCTAGCCCGGCGTGTCGGGTTGGGCGACAGCCCGTCCATCGCGAATATTGGTTTGCCGAATCAATCCGAGATGAACGGGCTGCCGCAGTATGTACTATACCACTGGTTTCCGGCGTGATGAAATTCAGGATCTTGTCGCTATAGTGTATGAGCAGGATCAGCGGGACGCGACGGAGGCACGTTTGTCTTGGCCGCCGGTTCTGGGGTTGTTCTGGTCGGTGGTGATCACGTTGGCGTATCTGCGCGGGAATCGTGTGCAGTGGGAGTTGGCGGAAACCTATGGGGTGTCGCAGTCGACGGTTAGTCGAGCGATCACGGGGGTGACACCGTTGCTGGCACAGGCGCTGCGGAGTGTCGTTCCGACGGCAGAGGAGCTTCGTGCCGATCGGCAGTACATCGAGGCTTATTCAGGCCCCGTGAAATAACGATCTAGCCCGGCGTGTCGGGTTGGGCGACAGCCCGTCCATCGCGAAGATTGGTTTGCCGAATCAATCCGAGATGAACGGGCTGCCGCAGTATGTACTATACCACTGGTTTCCGGCGTGATGAAATTCAGGATCTTGTCGCTATAGTGTATGAGCAGGATCAGCGGGACGCGACGGAGGCACGTTTGTCTTGGCCGCCGGTTCTGGGGTTGTTCTGGTCGGTGGTGATCACGTTGGCGTATCTGCGCGGGAATCGTGTGCAGTGGGAGTTGGCGGAAACCTATGGGGTGTCGCAGTCGACGGTTAGTCGAGCGATCACGGGGGTGACACCGTTGCTGGCACAGGCGCTGCGGAGTGTCGTTCCGACGGCAGAGGAGCTTCGTGCCGATCGGCAGTACATCATCGATGGAACCTTGCTGCCCTGCTGGTCATGGGCCGCGGTGCCGGGTCTGTGGTCGGGCAAGCATCGCACCACCGGCGTCGTCGTCCAGGTCGCAGCCACCCTGGAAGGGCAGCTGTCGTGGATCTCTGACCCGACCCCAGGATCCCGACACGACCTATATTGCCTCGACCAATCCGGCGCCCTCGACCACCTCGCCACATACCCCCCGATCGGCGATAAAGGATACATCGGGCGCGGCATGCTCACCCCGTTCAAAAAACCACCCGGCCGGGAACTTCTCGACTGGCAAAAAACATTCAACAAGAGCCTCAACCACACACGCGCCACCATCGAACGAGTCATCGCCCATATCAAAACGTGGAAAGTTCTCCACACAGACTACCGGCGGCCCTACGCCACATTTAAAACGACAATCTCGGCAGTCATCGGACTCATCTTCTACACACTTACCTGACGGAGCCTGAATAAGCCTCCCCATAGGTTTCCGCCAACTCCCACTGCACACGATTCCCGCGCAGATACGCCAACGTGATCACCACCGACCAGAACAACCCCAGAACCGGCGGCCAAGACAAACATGCCTCCGTCGCGTCCCGCTGATCCTGCTCATACACTATAGCGACAAGATCCTGAATTTCATCACGCCGGAAACCAGTGGTATAGTACATACTGCGGCAGCCCGTTCATCTCGGATTGATTCGGCAAACCAATATTCGCGATGGACGGGCTGTCGCCCAACCCGACACGCCGGGCTAGATCGTTATTTCACGGGGCCTGAATAAGCCTCCTGGTTCTCGTCCGGAGGGCAAGCCGAATTACACCAATCGGTCGAGGCAGGTCGTGGTGCCGGCGATAAGTTGACGAGCGTTCGGTGGTCGCCGTTGATGACGCGCGGTTGTTGTTGGAGATGCTAGACCTTGTCGCGGGCGCGTCCCGGTGGGCGGGCTCTCTTCGGAGTGAAAAAGCGTAGCCGCTAGCGTTGTTTGTTCTGTATGCGTTTAGTAGGTTCGTCAGTTCCCGATCAGTTCCCGATCAGTTCCCGGATTTGTGCGGTGACGGGGGCGTGTCGGGTCGGGTGGAGGTCGCCGACGTGGGTGGTGAGGGAGTCCCGGGTGACCCAGACCAGGCGGTCGAGTAGGGCGGTGCCGACGTCGTTGACCGGTTCGCGGTAGATGCCGTGGTAGAGGGCGCGGGTGTCGATCTCGACGGCGATCACTCGCCGGTCGGCGAAGGCGGCGTTGTAGGCGTCGCTGCTGACGATCAGGTAGTGGATCGGGCCGATCGCCTCGTCCCGGGAGACCCACACCTGCCCGTAACACGGCGTCGGTGGCTGTGGGGACGCTGCGGGCGGTGGTGAGGCCGCAGGTGGTGTCGTGTTCACGTGTCGTGCAGTGTCGTGGCCGCGCGGCGTCGGCGGTCGGCCATGAGCGCTTGTTCCTGCTCGGGGCGGTACACGGCTGGGTGGGCGTCTTCCTCGGCTCGCGCGCGGAGGGCTTTCGCCGTTGCTGCTTGCCTGGCCACGGCGGTGCGGATCCAGTCCGACAGGGTCGTGCCCGCCTCAGCGGCGGCGCGGATGGCGTGTTCATGTAGACCGTCATCGAGCCGCACCGTGATCTGAGTTGACATGCGTCCAGCATGGCAGAACGCAGTGCGCATGGGCGAGTGCGCTTGGGCGGTGGTGTCCGGGTGGCGGCCGCGGCCCGCGCGGCGGCGGTAACGACCGGGCCCAGCCGCAGCCGTATTCAGTCACGCACGATCGCCCGGACCTGTGCCGGGCGGGTGCGGGTCGGGCTGTGGTGTGGGCGGCTGGACCGGTCGCCCATCCCGGCCGGTCCGAGGTTGCGGTAGCGCTCGGCCCAGCGTTTCGCGGTCGGCCAGGCCACCTGGAACCGCTGCGCGGCGTGGGTGATCGGGAGACCGTCGTCGACGATCAGGCGGGCCAGGCGTAGCCGATGCTTCTCGGTCAGTGTCGCGCTCGTGCGGGGCTGGGGGTCCGGAAATTCTCATTGTTTGGTGGGTGCGCCGCCGCGGGTGGTGGCGTGTTTGATGCGGAGTCCGGTGAGGAGTTTCGGGTTCCAGTGTCCGTGTGTGAGTAGTTGGTGTTTGGTGAGCCATGCGGTTGCTGTGTGGAGTTGGTTTCGGAGTCGTTCTCGGTCTGCTTTTCCTAGTCCTGCTGGGCCGGCTTTCCCTTTTTCGAGTAGTGCTCCGATGACGGGTGCTAGTGCTCGGCGTTCCTGCAGTGTTGGTGAGTGTCGGGCGAGTACGGCTGTGATTCGTTGTTGGAGTTCAGGTGTGTCTTGTGGGTGCACCATGGTCAGTGGTGTGAGTTTCACCGGGCCGGTGGTCTGGATCTGCATCCAGCCGTTTTTCACGGGTTTGAGTGGTTCTGGGGCGGGTTTCGGCTTCGGCGGCGGTGGGGGCTGGCGCTTGCGTTTGGGGGTGGGGCGCTTCTTGGGTGGGAGTTCCCCTTCGAGTTCCCCGGTGGTGGTGAGGACCAGTATGTGCGCGGGGGTGGTCACGGTTCCGGTTGTGGTCACGTTGTCCAGGAGGCTTATTCAGGGCCGCCTGGCGGGCTACCTCGCTGCGGTCCCGACCTGGAGAAACACCGCACTTCATGATCACCCTGAATAAGCCTCCAGGTACGCCGACCATGATCGGCATTTTGTGAATGCGGATAGTTTGAGTCCGGCTTGGGTGGCGAGCTGTGGTAGTGCGGCGAGTTCTTTCACGGGGTGGCAGTGCACGATCTGCATGGGCAGTCGTGGTGTCCCGTCCGGCAGTGTCGCTGTCACCGCGTCTCCTGGCGCCGCGTCCGGGATCTCGCTGCTGATGGTCGCTGTTTTACGGCCGTCGGCGAGTCGGGTCAGCGCTCCCCGACCGAAGATCAATACCGGTTGAGAGTCGTCGGTGGCGCCGTCGGCGGTGCCGTCGGTGTCGGTGCTCATCGGGGGCCTGTTTCGTGAACGGTGTGTCCGGCGTCGGTGGCGGCAGTGTCGCTGTCGCTGTCGGGGCGTGTGGTGCGTAGTGCTGTTCCGGCGGGTTGGGTGCCGCAGCCGATGTCGTGGAGTTCGGTGGGGCTCCAGCCGGCGGCGCGTGCGGCGCGGTAGGCGTGGGCGTAGGCGGTTTGTGCGGCGCGCCATCGTTGTCGGGCGTCGTCGAGGTGGGCGCGGGCGGTGTCGACAGCGGTGCCGAGTTCGGCGAGTTCGGTGATGGGTTGCATGCGTGCGCGGAGGAGCTCGCGGGCTGCTGTGCGTGCGTGGGTCTTGGCCTGTGTTGTTGCTGTTGTCGCCGCGCGCGCGTTCATGCGCGGAGTGTATCGGGTCTTATGCCTTGTGGTGGGCGCCTGGTGCGGTCCTGGCCGCGGCTGGGTTCCTTCGTGTGTTGCACTGTGGGGGTGCTGCTGGGTGTGAAGCTGCACGGCGGGGTGTGCGTCCGCCTACGGCGCAGCAAGTTAGGTGTTTTCCTAAGGAAAACACCGACGGAGTGCTGGCCCGTGAGATCGTGAGTGCTGGACCCGGCCGATCT
>NZ_JAHLJC010000040.1:0-11461 GCF_020496255.1 Pseudonocardia sp. ICBG1142
GTCCAGCTTCGCTTCGGCGGCGGGGGTCCGGTCCAGTTGCAGCCGCCCGGACGGTGTCTGGCGCAGCCACCGGCCCAGGGCCGGGTGTTCACGCAGCGCGCATTCGGCCTTGACGTGCGCGGCCTCCTCACGTTCGGCGGCCCGGGCGGCGTGCCGCCACGCGGCCTTGCTGGTTGTGGTGGCGGCGCGGCGGGTGCGGGCGGCCTCGCGGGCTCGGGTGCGGGCGGACGCGATGCGGTCGAGCTCGGCGGAGATCCTGGCGATCGCGGCTTCGCGGGCGGCCTGGTCGCGTTCGGCCTCGTCGGGGTTGTGGCAGATGATCCACCGGACGCCGGGGGTGGAGTCGATCCGGACTTCCTTGACGCGCAGGTTGTCCCGAACCTGCTGGTAGCGGCCCTGGCGGGACAGTGCCTGGGCGGCGTGCGGGCTGCCGTCGCGCATCCGTTCGCCGGCGATGTAGTGCCCGCCCGCGCGCTGAAGGTAGGCAGAATTACGCCCTCTCCTGTAAGGAGGAGGACCACTCCGATAAGGCCACAGAGCAGCGCGATGCCGCCTCCACCGATACATATCGCCGAGCGCTCGGGTGCCACAACTGTCCCCGCCAATCGCTATACGCTGAACAGTCCTCAAGAGAAGCACTGGGTGCGCACTGCGGTAATTCCGAGCAGCTCTGCCCCCAGAGCAGCTACCGGCCCACCGATAGCTTGAATCTTCTCCCAAGAAAAGCTCGCACCCCGGAAAGTCTGGACAGCCTCTTTGATGCCTCCAAGCTGCGCAACCAATTTCTTAATCTTCAAAATCTTCGCAGCGGGAACTAGAACACCACCTACCGCAACACCAATCGCCCCCACGCAACCAATAACACTGGCACGAGACTGACCCCCAGTGTTAGGATAGTTCGCCCTCAACCAGTCCTGCGTAGCAGAATCCCCTTGATAAAGAACCGAAGTAGGGACTGAGTTGACGCGCTCAAGAAACAGCGTTAAACCCTCAATCCTGTCTTGCTCTTGCCCCGAAGCGGTAGCCAAAGAATAAGAACTAGCTGCCGAAGCTGGAGGTGCAACCGAGGTCTCAGCCGCAGCGATCCCAGTCGCCGAACCCATCGAAACAGCCACAACCAACACCGTTCCGATAACACGTGCGCACTTCTTCGTACTCATGACCGCATGCGAACACGCCCCCCCCCCGTTGGTCAAGAGCCATCACCAAAAGCAATCACGTGAACACACTCAGCCATTACGGACGAATACACCCAAAGCAGCCTAAACCGCCCAGCCAACCCTCAGTCCGTTGACCTTGACCTTTGCCTTTTTCAAAACATGGAACTACGTACTGACGATCAAGGCCGCTCCGCGACCGCCAACCGCTGGGTCGGGCTGGCGCCCGACACCTCAACCGGCCGTCAGCGAAGCAGGGTGGTTGAGGTGTCGGGCGCCAGCCCGACCCAGCGGCACTCACTCCACCCATCCATACAACGGCAGGTCACAGCGATGCTCGGCCCGAGAACACCCCGGGGCAAGTCCAGAAGGCAACCCTAAAAACGATCTTGGGCTCTCTCGGGAGTAACAAAGCCCCTCTCGGGAACTACTAGACCCGTTCCAGGGCGACAACACCGAGGACGCGCGACCCCCAACGACAGCGCGGCAATCCCCGCATCCGCCGGGCCACGCATCGGACAAACGCTCCGCTCCGGCACAAACCCAAACACCGCGCGGGAAAATACTACATCCATCCTGCGGCGGCCTTTGAAACCACAGATCCAGCGGAGTGAACACCGAAATAATCGCCACCGCCTCTCCGGAACGGGTGGAGAGGCCCGTCCGTAACGATAAGAGCGGAAAACTTGCATGAAAGGGCAATAGAAAAGGCGAGGAAGTCCAGCCCTAAACGCCTGCGGAGCGCCGCTGCTTACGGTGCCTGAAAACGCAGTCACGCACCATCGAAAATCGCGACCGCCGACGCTCGCTCAGGGCCCCGGCAAAGTCGCTAGATGATCTTGTAGGTGGTCAGTGGTCGATGGGGGTCGCGGGCGTGGTGGCGGAGTGCTGCGGCGATGTTGCTGACGCCGTGCAGGCGTAGCGCGGTGATCGCGAGGTTCCGCAACGCCGACATGACCTGCGGGGCGTGACCGGTGTGGGCGGTGGCGCGGTCTTCGTCGAAGCAGACATCACGGACCCAGTGCAGGCGATTCTCGATCGACCAGTGCCCACGGATCCAGCGGGCGAGCAGTCCTGGATCGGCGTCGGTGCTGGTCAGGCTGGTGATCGCGTAGGCGGTCTCGGTTCTCCACTTCCCGCCAGGCCGCAGTGGGCGACGCCGGCGCACCAGCTTGATCGCCTGGGATGCGTGGGGGAAGAACTCTGCGCCCAGGTCGGGACAGGGGTGCAGGCTGACCACGCTGATCGTGCGGGTCTCGACGCGGCCGTGCCCACGCCCGCGTTGACGATCAGCGACGCCGATCTGGGTCCAGGGCAGCGCCCGTACCCGTGCCAGCAGCGTGGGCTGGTTCGCTTTGATCGTCATCAGGTAGTGCCCGCCGCGGCGGTGTAGGTAGTCGGCGTGGGCTCGCTGGGTGTGCAGAGCGTCCGCGGTGACCAGTACATCGTCGAGGTCGAGGGGGTCGAGCAGCGCGGTGAACGCGGTGATCTCGCTGCCCTTCTCTGCGACCTGAACCTGGCCGAGCACGCCACCGCTGGTCTGGTCGAGCACCGACACCAGATGCGGGAGCCAGACCCTGCCGTCGGCGGCACGGACGCGGGCGCCGCGCAGGGTCTTGCCGTCCAAGGCCAGCACGCGACGCTGTTCTCGCCGGGGTGTGCCCTCCGCCGCCGGCTGGGCGCTGAGCTGGGGCAACACCCAGGACTGCAACGCCGCCTCCAGCGCCGAGGCGTCGACCCGTTGCAGGACCCGGCGGATGGTCGACTCGTGCGGAGCGACCGCGCCCACCCCGAGCACGTCCAGCACGGCGCGGCCGACGTCATGGGCGTACTCGGCGATCGCGGTGAACGACCGGGCCCCCGCCAACACCGCGCACGCCCCCAGTAGCAACACCGCGAGGACACCGTGGCGGACACCGCGTGGTTTCCGCGGGTCCGGCACTCGCGACAGGGCCTCCACCAGCGACAACCCCGCCGCCTCACCGACCGGCGCGGCTCTCCCCGCGTCAGGACCGACCTCCAGGCCTTCCAGAGCAGCAACGATCGGAGACACTGACACTGCGGACACAGGCTTCCTGACGTGAGCAAGGATTCGACACCCTCATGATCACGCCAAGCCTGTGTCCGCACCCACCCCCACCCCCCACATCACCGCAGCTCAGGACCCACCCATCACGACTTTGCCGGGGCCCTGGACGCTCGCTGCCCTCGCCCCCGACTCGTCACGCAGAGTGAGATTTCGGGGGATGTCCCGAAACGGCCCCCAAGCCGTGCCAAGCCGAGACAGCCGTGCCACCCCTGCTGTTTGACCAGGTCAAGGCCCATTTTCGCCTGGCACGGCTTGAGGGGGTGGCACGGCTCAAGCCGTGCCACCCCCTCAACGAGCCGCCCGCTCAAACGTGCCGACAAGCGCCCTGCACGCGGTCTGACCAGCAGAAATGATGGCTTGAGGTGCCCTCAGGTGCGATCGTCACGGAACGTGACCGATCCTGGAGCGGAAAGGTGAGGCGCGCGCCGGTTCGAGATCGGCGCTTGACAGCCGAGGCGGGATCGTGTCTTGCTTGAGGAGCGAGTCTGCCAGCCCGGCGAGCTTGCGGTCACCGCCCAGGATGCCCATCCGGGGCGGCGACCTAACCGAACGACCTGTGAGGACAGGTGATCGGCTATGGGCCATGCTGCCCTTGGCGTCTGCACGCATCCACCGGTGGGTGGAACTTTTCTTCCAGACTCCCCCGACGGTGATCCTGATCCCGGCGCTGAGCTGGGCTTTTCGTGGTGTCCGGATGGTCTGACCGAGCGGGTCATCGACCGTCTCTACGGCGACCTCCTCACCGACCTCGACGGGCCCAGTGGGCCTCTAGATGGTGACGTCGAGACACGTCTGTTCGTGCTCCCGGCACGTCGCCATGCGGCTGTTTCCGCTGGTCACTCGGCTGTCACCGGTGGTGAAGCGGCATGAACGCGCTGCTTCGCTGTGTCGCTGGGGCGGTCCGGGAGCGGGCCGTCGAGATCGCCGTCATCGCCGCCCTGGGGGCCGCGACCGTGTTCGTGACCTGGTGGTTCGCCGGGCCGCTGGGCTTCGCCGCCGGGTGGTGGATCGCCGCCGAGCTGCGCCTGCGGCGCTCCCGCCGGACCGTCCCGGCCTCGACCGCCCGAGCCGAGATGGCCCTGACAGAGGTCGTCTCAGAGGCCGCCGAGTCGCCTTCTGAGCGGGTTTCGGCTGGTCAGCAGGACGAGGGGAGGGCCGGAGCATGACCACCACGTCTTCCTCTTCGACCTCGTGGGCTGCGAGCCGGGCGGCGGAACGCCGGGAGACCCGCGCTCTGGACGCCCGCCTCGCCCGGGAAGCCGCTGACGCTGCCGCGCAGCGGCGAATCGCCGAACAGGACGCCCGCCGCGACCGCGACCGAGCCGACCGCGAGAGCGCTGAGCGGCGCCGGGACGAGCAGCGACGATCCCGCGCATCTGTCCGGGCCGCCGCCCGGGCCAAGGCTCTGACCTGGGCATCCACCCATGCCGTCGAGTTGCTGATCTATCCGATCGCGCTGCTGTCCTTCGCCCTGGCCGCACCAGCGATGGCCGCCTACGGCACCACCATCTACGGCCCGCTCGGCGTCCTCCTGGCCGGGATCACCGAACTCGGCATGTGGGCCTTCGCCCTCGCCATCACCGCCTCCCGACACCAGCACCCGGACCGGCCGGTCGTCGGGTTGCAGGCCGGGGTGGTGCTGTTCTCCCTGGTCGCGGCCGGGATGAACCTGCTCCACGGCCTCCACCAGGGCTGGACAGCCGCCGTGGTGATGGCGGTCGTGTCCATCGCCGGTGTCGCCGCGCACCAGCTCACCTTGGCCGGGGCGCCCCGCTCCTGGACCGAACGCCGCACCGCGAGACTCGCGGCGTTGGTGGAGGCGAAGACCGACCGCGCTCGGCGCCTCGCCATCGGAGACGCGGCAGCGGTCATCGCCGCGGACGGGACTGCGGAGCTGGTCTACCGACCCGGCGTCTTCCAGGTCCACCGCCGCACCCTGGCCGCGACCACCGCCCCGGAACGACCTGTCACACCGGCCGCCCCGGCCATGCCGGTCGCGCCGTTCTCCCGCAGCGCCATCGCGGATGACTGGGACTGGGCACTGGCCGCCCTCGTCGAGGGCGCGGGATGCGTCGGCTCTCGGCTCACCGACGACCTCGACTACGAGGCCGACCCGGCCCTCGACTGCCTCGACTCTGGGGTCGACTCGCACCCCGACGATGATCATGGTGGCGGTGTCGCCGTCCTCGACCGCACACCGGAGGAGTCGGGTGGGGAGTCGAGGGCTGACCTGCGACAGTCGACCCCACCAAGATCATCGTCGACCCTGGGAGTCGACCCCGACCATGATCTTGAAACCGGGGCGGCCCCGCGCACTCTGGATGATCTTCGCGAGCTGCTCCGCGCAGCGGTCGACGACAGTCGGGTCGACCCCAGGTCGGCCGAGTCCATCCGCCGGACACTGCGCTGCTCGGCCGCCCGCGCCCGCCAACTCCGCGATCAGTTCCGTGACGCGACCGGAGGCTCGCGATGAGCCACCACGACGACCACAACAGCCGTGACGACCGAGGAAAGAACGAGGGCGCCAGCTCGACCCACCACGACAGAGACGCCGAGCTGGCGCCGGTCATCACCCTGCACCACCGCACCGACACCCACCACACCGCCCGCGACAACACCCCGGTGGTGATCGAAGGCGAGATCGTGACCTGCGGCCAGCAGGCGGGAAACGCGACCCCGGGAACGGACGTGGTGGTGTCGCGGCGCGATCTCTACCGCCACGACCTCGTGACGGCACGACGGCATGCCGTCACAGCGGCAACCCATCCCGTCACCGTCACCAGCGCGAAAGCCCTGGTCCGCAACACGTGGTTCGTGTTCTCCGGCGCCGGAGTCCTCGTGCAGCGCTGGCGGGACACCCACGGAACGTCCCGGTATGAGCGTCAGATGCGCGCCGCTGAGATCGCCGGTGACCAGGACCGGTTGCTGGAGTGGGAGGCCCGCGACGTCGCCGAAAAGCAGCGGCGTCATGGGCGGGTGATGGACTGGGTCAACGCCCCGCTGTCCTGGCTACGCGCCGCCGGAGTCGGAGCCCTGATCGCGGTCGGGATGCTGGTCGGGCTCGGTGTCGTCCTCGCCATCGCCGCCAAGGACATCTCCCTGGTCATCGCCCCGGTTGCTGGGGTGATCGACGCGGTGGCGTGGGTGGTCATGTTCGTGACCGTCTACGCCTCCCTCCTCGCCACCCTCGCCCTGGCCGGGGCCGTCGTAGGCCTGTGGGCGCTCGGGAAGGCCCGCACCGACGCCCCCACCTGGATCGCACCGACCGCCGACGTCGACGACGACGTCGACGGCCGGGATGTCATCCCCGACGAGCGGGCCATAGTCAACGCGCTGCGCCACCTGGGCATGAGCGCCCTCAACACCAAGTTCAAGCAAGGCTGGGCGCCCCGCTGGATTCAGCCGCCCGTCCATGACGGCAAGGGCTGGCACTGCCAGTTCCTGCTCCCTGAGGGCGTCACCGTCGAGATGCTCAACAAGCGCAAGGACGTCCTGGCCCACAACCTGCTCCGCCTCCCGGTCGAGGTCTGGCCCACCGAGCCGCGCGACCAGCCCGGTGTGCTGGACCTGTGGGTCGCCGACCAAGGCTCGCTGACGAAGCCGGTGGCGCCGTGGCCGCTGCTCACGAGCGGGACGACCGACTACTTCACCGGTGTCCCGGTCGCGGTCAATCCACGCTCTGACCTGGTCAACGCCCGACTGTTCGGGAGCAACTGGGGCATCGCCGGGATGGTGGGCTCCGGCAAGTCCACGCTGATCATCACCGCCCTGGCCGGGGCGATCCTGGACCCGTTGGTCGAGATCGACATCTACTGCATGGCCCACAACGCCGACTACGACCCCTTCGCGCCGGTCGCGCGGACCCTGTTCGTCTCGGACGATCCGGACGAGGTGCCGACCGTCCTCGACGGCCTCAAAGCTCTGATGTCGGAGCTGTCGCAACGCGGACGGAAACTGTCCGCGGCCGGGGAACCGAAGCTGACCCGGAAGCTCGCGGCCAGCGATCGGTCGATGCGCCCGCGTGTGGTCGTGCTCGATGAGTGCCAGGAGCTGTTCGTCTCCCCCTGCGGGGCCGAGGCGGCCGAGTTGGTGTCGAAGATGGTCGCCAAGGCCCGCAAGTACGGCGTCACGCTGCTGTTCGCGACACCGGTGCCGTCGGCGGAGTCCCTGCCCAGGGCGGTGGCGAAGGTGCTGTCCAACCGGGCGTGCTTCGCGATCGGTGACCACCAGGGCAACGACGCGATCCTCGGCACCGGCAAACACACCGCAGGCATCACCGCGACCACCCTGCGACCGATGACCGTGGGCGCTGACGGGACCACCGACCTCGGGGACCTCGGCACCGCTATGACCACCGGGTTCGCCCCCCGGGACGGGTTGATGCGCTGCTTCTACATCCGACGCGGCGACGGCATCGACGAGCTGACACCGATCGTCGAGCGAGCGGTGAAACTGCGCCAAGAGGCAGGGATCGTCCCCGGCCCGGCACCGACGCACGTCGCCGAGGCCGAGCCGGTCGATCACCTCGCCGATATCGCCGAGGCTCTGCGCGGGCAGCCCCGCGTGCTGACCCGGCTCGTGCTTGCCCGCCTGGTCGAACACAACCGCACCGTCTACGAGCACTGGGGCTTCGCCGAACTCGCCGCCGCTCTGGCCGACCACGGCATCCCGCCGCGTAAGTCCCACGGCCAATCCGTCGTCCGCGCCGACGACCTCCACACCGCCCTCACCCACCGTGACCAAAACGAGCCCCACGGCACGGGGGAGAACAACTTCTAAACCGGGGGAGCGGCCGGGGAAGCGGGGAAGTTTCCCCGGCCGCTCCCCCACGCCGCTTCCCCCACACCACCAGCGCAAACAGTCACCGGGGAAGCGGGGGAGCACCCCCGGCCAGGCCCTCTGACACCCACCCACACGCAGGGACGGGAGGCACGTCGGCGCCTCCCTCCCTCCCTTTCGGCATGCCGAAAACAGGAGACCCCATGGACACCCACAGTCACCACCCTGAACCGCCGGAACCACCCGCCACTCGGGCGCTTCCGGTCCCGCTGCCGCCCCTGTCCGAAGCCGATCGAGCCGACGCCCTTGAAGTGATCGGGCACCTCGATCCGGCCGTCCTCGCCGCGGTCCTGGGAAGGGCGCAGCCGACCGCGCCGCTCCTGGTCGCCGCCCGGGTCGGGGTCGAGATCGCCGACCTACGCCACGCCCACGCGACCGCACTACGCGACTCCAGCCACGCCATCTCGATCGCCTACACCGCTGCCGGACTCGCCCACCAGCCGTCCTGGGTCGAGTTGATGCGGCGCCGGTATCCGCCCCACGGCGACCGGTCCCGGTGGACACGCGGGGACGCGGCATGACCACCACCGCAGGCCAGCAGTTGGTCGTGGGCAAGTCGACCCGGACCACAGCCCGCCCCCAGGGCGGGCGAGGACCGGAAGCGACGCGGCAGCAATCACCGGCCGCGCACCGGCTGTCGCGGCTGGCGGCCCAGGTGGCCGCCGGACGTGAACTCGCCGTCCTGGTCGACGGCCCCTGGCGCGGGCGCTGGTACTGGGCCGCCGACCTGACCGCCATGCAGACCGCCTCCGACCGCTACCCGGACTCGCATCCGGCCGCCGAACTCCGCACCTACGCCCCAACCGAGACCTGGACCGAACACCCGACCGAGCCCGAGGTGACCGGCCGCGTCTGGCGACACCACCCGCACCCATCCGCAACCGCATCGAACGCCAGGAGGACCGCATGAACACTCACGATGACCAAGTTCCCGCAGGTCAGACCGAAGGTTCCCGATCCGACACCGTGCCCCCGCCACTGCCCGAGCCACCGAACGGCACCCCCGGCAGCGACGTGGATGGGGCGGTGATCCTCGACGACCTCGAGACCGCCCTCCGGCGTTACGTGTCGCTCCCGTCGGACGCGGCCGTGGTCGGTGTCGTGCTCTGGATCGCCGCCACTCACGCCCAGCCCGCCTGGGCACACGCCCCGCGTCTGGTGGTGCGGGCGCCGGAGAAGCGCTGCGGCAAATCCCGCCTGCTCGACGTCGTCGAAGGCGCGTGTCACGACCCGTTCATCACCGTCAACGCCACCCCCGCAGCGGTCTACCGCTCCATCACCGCCGACCCACCCACCATGCTCGTCGACGAAGCCGACACGATCTTCGGGCCGAAAGCCGACGGGCACGAAGACCTCCGCGGACTCTTGAATGCCGGGCACCAGCGCAACCGCCCGGCGAAGCGCTACGACCTGGCCAAGAACCGCGTCGAGTCGATCTCCACGTTCGCCATGGCCGCCCTGGCCGGGATCGGACGCATGCCCGACACCATCGAAGACCGCGCTGTGGTCGTCCAGATGCGCCGCAGAGCACCTGGGGAGACCGTCGAGCCGTATCGACACCGGCGGGACCGCCCGCGCCTTCAGCGGCTCGCTGAGCGCCTGAACGGCTGGCTCCGTAACGACCTCACCACCCTCGAAACAGCCGAACCCGCGATGCCCGTCGAAGACCGCGCCGCCGACACCTGGGAACCACTCATCGCCATCGCCGACCACGCCGGAGGCCACTGGCCCGAACCGCGCGCCACGCCACGCCATCCTCGCCCTCCAAGCAGAAGACACCGGCGACGACCGCTCCGAACGCATCCGCCTCCTCGCCGACTGCCACACCGCCTTCGGCAACGAACACGCACTACCCACCATGCGGCTCCTCCAGCAACTCCGCGCCGACCCGGAGGCACCGTGGGCCGAGTACGGGCCACGCGGGGAAGGACTCACCGCCATGCGCCTCGGCAAGCTCCTGAGCGAGCACAGCATCCAGTCCACGCAGATGCGGCTCCCTGGATTGGGACGCGTCAGGTGCTACGAGCGGGCCGCGTTCGCCGACACCTGGCGGCGCTATACACCCGATCTGGTTACCGACAGTGCTGGCGCTGCCGCAGAAGCGATCGAGCCAGCGTCATAGCTGGTCAGCCCACGTTCAGGGTGCTTGCCAGCACGTTTGAGCGGGCGGCTCGTTGAGGGGGTGGCACGGCTTGAGCCGTGCCACCCCCTCAAGCCGTGCCAGGCGAAAATGGGCCCTGACCTGGTCAAACAGCAGGGGTGGCACGGCTGTCTCGGCTTGGCACGGCTTGGGGGCCGTTTCAGGACATCCCCCGAAATCTCACTGTCCGTGACCGGGACCCAGGACACGGACGGCCGGGGACCAAGAGCCCCTCAGACCCCGGTGGGGCACCGCCAGAGCGCGGAACTTCGTGCAGGTCAATCGCCCCCCGTCCCGGAAACATCTGACTTGGCAAATTTCCTACTTTGGAAAATGACGGCGTGTTGGCGAGGGCAACAGGTGCTCATCGGCGATGGTGCTTCTCGTGATCTCTGAGACCGGGCTGGGCGAGCGGTGGGACCAGCTCTGGCTGCCGCGGCGGCCGTTGGCCACCGATGACTTCTTCGGGGGGGTGTACCGGATGAGCCGGCCCGCTGCGCTGGGCAAGCGCTACGTCGAGTCGAACCCGAAGTTGATCTCCAACCTGCTGATCGTCGACATCGACCACGACGACGCGCTCTCACGGGCTCTCTGGGAGCGTCCAGAGTGGCTACCCAACCTCGTAGTCGAGAACCCCCTCAACGGGCGCGCACACGCCATCTGGGCGCTTCTAGAGGCCATCACACGCACCGAGTACGCCCGCCGGAAGGTCGTCGCGTTCGCCTCCGTGGTCATCGAGGGCCTCCGGCGGTCGGTCGACGGCGACCTCGGCTACTCCGGACTCCTGACCAAGAACCCCATCCACCCCTCCTGGAACGCACACTGGATCCACCAGACCCCCCACAGCCTCACCGGCCTCGCCGGACACCTCGACACCGCCGGGCACCTCCCCGGCCCGGCCTGGCGCAACTCCAAAGCCCGCCGCGCCGACCCCACCGGACTCGGCCGTAACGACGTCCTGTTCACCACCGCCCGTCACTGGGCCTACCGCGAAATCCGACACCACTTCGGCGACCCCCACGGACTCACCGACGCCATCATGCACAAAGCGACCCTCCTCAATACCGACTTCTCCATCCCTCTGCTCCAACCCGAAGTCAACGGCATCGCCAACTCCATCTCCCGCTGGATCATCACCAAATCCCGCATGTGGGCCGACGGGCCAATCGTCTACGACGCCACCTTCAATACCATCCAAGCCGCCCGGCGAGACAAAAGCACTCAAGTTCGAAAGAA
>NZ_JAHLJC010000041.1:0-14678 GCF_020496255.1 Pseudonocardia sp. ICBG1142
CCGCCCACCGATAGCTTGAATCTTCTCCAAGAAAAGCTCGCACCCCGGAAAGTCTGGACAGCCTCTTTGATGCCTCCAAGCTGCGCAAACCAATTTCTTAATCTTCAAAATCTTCGCAGCGGGAACTAGAACACCACCTACCGCAACACCAATCGCCCCCACGCAACCAATAACACTGGCACGAGACTGACCCCCAGTGTTAGGATAGTTCGCCCTCAACCAGTCCTGCGTAGCAGAATCCCCTTGATAAAGAACCGAAGTAGGGACTGAGTTGACGCGCTCAAGAAACAGCGTTAAACCCTCAATCCTGTCTTGCTCTTGCCCCGAAGCGGTAGCCAAAGAATAAGAACTAGCTGCCGAAGCTGGAGGTGCAACCGAGGTCTCAGCCGCAGCGATCCCAGTCGCCGAACCCATCGAAACAGCCACAACCAACACCGTTCCGATAACACGTGCGCACTTCTTCGTACTCATGACCGCATGCGAACACGCCCCCCCCCCGTTGGTCAAGAGCCATCACCAAAAGCAATCACGTGAACACACTCAGCCATTACGGACGAATACACCCAAAGCAGCCTAAACCGCCCAGCCAACCCTCAGTCCGTTGACCTTGACCTTTGCCTTTTTCAAAACATGGAACTACGTACTGACGATCAAGGCCGCTCCGCGACCGCCAACCGCTGGGTCGGGCTGGCGCCCGACACCTCAACCGGCCGTCAGCGAAGCAGGGTGGTTGAGGTGTCGGGCGCCAGCCCGACCCAGCGGCACTCACTCCACCATCCATACAACGGCAGGTCACAGCGATGCTCGGCCCGAGAACACCCCGGGGCAAGTCCAGAAGGCAACCCTAAAAACGATCTTGGGCTCTCTCGGGAGTAACAAAGCCCCTCTCGGGAACTACTAGACCCGTTCCAGGGCGACAACACCGAGGACGCGCGACCCCCAACGACAGCGCGGCAATCCCCGCATCCGCCGGGCCACGCATCGGACAAACGCTCCGCTCCGGCACAAACCCAAACACCGCGCGGGAAAATACTACATCCATCCTGCGGCGGCCTTTGAAACCACAGATCCAGCGGAGTGAACACCGAAATAATCGCCACCGCCTCTCCGGAACGGGTGGAGAGGCCCGTCCGTAACGATAAGAGCGGAAAACTTGCATGAAAGGGCAATAGAAAAGGCGAGGAAGTCCAGCCCTAAACGCCTGCGGAGCGCCGCTGCTTACGGTGCCTGAAAACGCAGTCACGCACCATCGAAAATCGCGACCGCCGACGCTCGCTCAGGGCCCCGGCAAAGTCGCTAGATGATCTTGTAGGTGGTCAGTGGTCGATGGGGGTCGCGGGCGTGGTGGCGGAGTGCTGCGGCGATGTTGCTGACGCCGTGCAGGCGTAGCGCGGTGATCGCGAGGTTCCGCAACGCCGACATGACCTGCGGGGCGTGACCGGTGTGGGCGGTGGCGCGGTCTTCGTCGAAGCAGACATCACGGACCCAGTGCAGGCGATTCTCGATCGACCAGTGCCCACGGATCCAGCGGGCGAGCAGTCCTGGATCGGCGTCGGTGCTGGTCAGGCTGGTGATCGCGTAGGCGGTCTCGGTTCTCCACTTCCCGCCAGGCCGCAGTGGGCGACGCCGGCGCACCAGCTTGATCGCCTGGGATGCGTGGGGGAAGAACTCTGCGCCCAGGTCGGGACAGGGGTGCAGGCTGACCACGCTGATCGTGCGGGTCTCGACGCGGCCGTGCCCACGCCCGCGTTGACGATCAGCGACGCCGATCTGGGTCCAGGGCAGCGCCCGTACCCGTGCCAGCAGCGTGGGCTGGTTCGCTTTGATCGTCATCAGGTAGTGCCCGCCGCGGCGGTGTAGGTAGTCGGCGTGGGCTCGCTGGGTGTGCAGAGCGTCCGCGGTGACCAGTACATCGTCGAGGTCGAGGGGGTCGAGCAGCGCGGTGAACGCGGTGATCTCGCTGCCCTTCTCTGCGACCTGAACCTGGCCGAGCACGCCACCGCTGGTCTGGTCGAGCACCGACACCAGATGCGGGAGCCAGACCCTGCCGTCGGCGGCACGGACGCGGGCGCCGCGCAGGGTCTTGCCGTCCAAGGCCAGCACGCGACGCTGTTCTCGCCGGGGTGTGCCCTCCGCCGCCGGCTGGGCGCTGAGCTGGGGCAACACCCAGGACTGCAACGCCGCCTCCAGCGCCGAGGCGTCGACCCGTTGCAGGACCCGGCGGATGGTCGACTCGTGCGGAGCGACCGCGCCCACCCCGAGCACGTCCAGCACGGCGCGGCCGACGTCATGGGCGTACTCGGCGATCGCGGTGAACGACCGGGCCCCCGCCAACACCGCGCACGCCCCCAGTAGCAACACCGCGAGGACACCGTGGCGGACACCGCGTGGTTTCCGCGGGTCCGGCACTCGCGACAGGGCCTCCACCAGCGACAACCCCGCCGCCTCACCGACCGGCGCGGCTCTCCCCGCGTCAGGACCGACCTCCAGGCCTTCCAGAGCAGCAACGATCGGAGACACTGACACTGCGGACACAGGCTTCCTGACGTGAGCAAGGATTCGACACCCTCATGATCACGCCAAGCCTGTGTCCGCACCCACCCCCACCCCCCACATCACCGCAGCTCAGGACCCACCCATCACGACTTTGCCGGGGCCCTGGACGCTCGCTGCCCTCGCCCCCGACTCGTCACGCAGAGTGAGATTTCGGGGGATGTCCCGAAACGGCCCCCAAGCCGTGCCAAGCCGAGACAGCCGTGCCACCCCTGCTGTTTGACCAGGTCAAGGCCCATTTTCGCCTGGCACGGCTTGAGGGGGTGGCACGGCTCAAGCCGTGCCACCCCCTCAACGAGCCGCCCGCTCAAACGTGCCGACAAGCGCCCTGCACGCGGTCTGACCAGCAGAAATGATGGCTTGAGGTGCCCTCAGGTGCGATCGTCACGGAACGTGACCGATCCTGGAGCGGAAAGGTGAGGCGCGCGCCGGTTCGAGATCGGCGCTTGACAGCCGAGGCGGGATCGTGTCTTGCTTGAGGAGCGAGTCTGCCAGCCCGGCGAGCTTGCGGTCACCGCCCAGGATGCCCATCCGGGGCGGCGACCTAACCGAACGACCTGTGAGGACAGGTGATCGGCTATGGGCCATGCTGCCCTTGGCGTCTGCACGCATCCACCGGTGGGTGGAACTTTTCTTCCAGACTCCCCCGACGGTGATCCTGATCCCGGCGCTGAGCTGGGCTTTTCGTGGTGTCCGGATGGTCTGACCGAGCGGGTCATCGACCGTCTCTACGGCGACCTCCTCACCGACCTCGACGGGCCCAGTGGGCCTCTAGATGGTGACGTCGAGACACGTCTGTTCGTGCTCCCGGCACGTCGCCATGCGGCTGTTTCCGCTGGTCACTCGGCTGTCACCGGTGGTGAAGCGGCATGAACGCGCTGCTTCGCTGTGTCGCTGGGGCGGTCCGGGAGCGGGCCGTCGAGATCGCCGTCATCGCCGCCCTGGGGGCCGCGACCGTGTTCGTGACCTGGTGGTTCGCCGGGCCGCTGGGCTTCGCCGCCGGGTGGTGGATCGCCGCCGAGCTGCGCCTGCGGCGCTCCCGCCGGACCGTCCCGGCCTCGACCGCCCGAGCCGAGATGGCCCTGACAGAGGTCGTCTCAGAGGCCGCCGAGTCGCCTTCTGAGCGGGTTTCGGCTGGTCAGCAGGACGAGGGGAGGGCCGGAGCATGACCACCACGTCTTCCTCTTCGACCTCGTGGGCTGCGAGCCGGGCGGCGGAACGCCGGGAGACCCGCGCTCTGGACGCCCGCCTCGCCCGGGAAGCCGCTGACGCTGCCGCGCAGCGGCGAATCGCCGAACAGGACGCCCGCCGCGACCGCGACCGAGCCGACCGCGAGAGCGCTGAGCGGCGCCGGGACGAGCAGCGACGATCCCGCGCATCTGTCCGGGCCGCCGCCCGGGCCAAGGCTCTGACCTGGGCATCCACCCATGCCGTCGAGTTGCTGATCTATCCGATCGCGCTGCTGTCCTTCGCCCTGGCCGCACCAGCGATGGCCGCCTACGGCACCACCATCTACGGCCCGCTCGGCGTCCTCCTGGCCGGGATCACCGAACTCGGCATGTGGGCCTTCGCCCTCGCCATCACCGCCTCCCGACACCAGCACCCGGACCGGCCGGTCGTCGGGTTGCAGGCCGGGGTGGTGCTGTTCTCCCTGGTCGCGGCCGGGATGAACCTGCTCCACGGCCTCCACCAGGGCTGGACAGCCGCCGTGGTGATGGCGGTCGTGTCCATCGCCGGTGTCGCCGCGCACCAGCTCACCTTGGCCGGGGCGCCCCGCTCCTGGACCGAACGCCGCACCGCGAGACTCGCGGCGTTGGTGGAGGCGAAGACCGACCGCGCTCGGCGCCTCGCCATCGGAGACGCGGCAGCGGTCATCGCCGCGGACGGGACTGCGGAGCTGGTCTACCGACCCGGCGTCTTCCAGGTCCACCGCCGCACCCTGGCCGCGACCACCGCCCCGGAACGACCTGTCACACCGGCCGCCCCGGCCATGCCGGTCGCGCCGTTCTCCCGCAGCGCCATCGCGGATGACTGGGACTGGGCACTGGCCGCCCTCGTCGAGGGCGCGGGATGCGTCGGCTCTCGGCTCACCGACGACCTCGACTACGAGGCCGACCCGGCCCTCGACTGCCTCGACTCTGGGGTCGACTCGCACCCCGACGATGATCATGGTGGCGGTGTCGCCGTCCTCGACCGCACACCGGAGGAGTCGGGTGGGGAGTCGAGGGCTGACCTGCGACAGTCGACCCCACCAAGATCATCGTCGACCCTGGGAGTCGACCCCGACCATGATCTTGAAACCGGGGCGGCCCCGCGCACTCTGGATGATCTTCGCGAGCTGCTCCGCGCAGCGGTCGACGACAGTCGGGTCGACCCCAGGTCGGCCGAGTCCATCCGCCGGACACTGCGCTGCTCGGCCGCCCGCGCCCGCCAACTCCGCGATCAGTTCCGTGACGCGACCGGAGGCTCGCGATGAGCCACCACGACGACCACAACAGCCGTGACGACCGAGGAAAGAACGAGGGCGCCAGCTCGACCCACCACGACAGAGACGCCGAGCTGGCGCCGGTCATCACCCTGCACCACCGCACCGACACCCACCACACCGCCCGCGACAACACCCCGGTGGTGATCGAAGGCGAGATCGTGACCTGCGGCCAGCAGGCGGGAAACGCGACCCCGGGAACGGACGTGGTGGTGTCGCGGCGCGATCTCTACCGCCACGACCTCGTGACGGCACGACGGCATGCCGTCACAGCGGCAACCCATCCCGTCACCGTCACCAGCGCGAAAGCCCTGGTCCGCAACACGTGGTTCGTGTTCTCCGGCGCCGGAGTCCTCGTGCAGCGCTGGCGGGACACCCACGGAACGTCCCGGTATGAGCGTCAGATGCGCGCCGCTGAGATCGCCGGTGACCAGGACCGGTTGCTGGAGTGGGAGGCCCGCGACGTCGCCGAAAAGCAGCGGCGTCATGGGCGGGTGATGGACTGGGTCAACGCCCCGCTGTCCTGGCTACGCGCCGCCGGAGTCGGAGCCCTGATCGCGGTCGGGATGCTGGTCGGGCTCGGTGTCGTCCTCGCCATCGCCGCCAAGGACATCTCCCTGGTCATCGCCCCGGTTGCTGGGGTGATCGACGCGGTGGCGTGGGTGGTCATGTTCGTGACCGTCTACGCCTCCCTCCTCGCCACCCTCGCCCTGGCCGGGGCCGTCGTAGGCCTGTGGGCGCTCGGGAAGGCCCGCACCGACGCCCCCACCTGGATCGCACCGACCGCCGACGTCGACGACGACGTCGACGGCCGGGATGTCATCCCCGACGAGCGGGCCATAGTCAACGCGCTGCGCCACCTGGGCATGAGCGCCCTCAACACCAAGTTCAAGCAAGGCTGGGCGCCCCGCTGGATTCAGCCGCCCGTCCATGACGGCAAGGGCTGGCACTGCCAGTTCCTGCTCCCTGAGGGCGTCACCGTCGAGATGCTCAACAAGCGCAAGGACGTCCTGGCCCACAACCTGCTCCGCCTCCCGGTCGAGGTCTGGCCCACCGAGCCGCGCGACCAGCCCGGTGTGCTGGACCTGTGGGTCGCCGACCAAGGCTCGCTGACGAAGCCGGTGGCGCCGTGGCCGCTGCTCACGAGCGGGACGACCGACTACTTCACCGGTGTCCCGGTCGCGGTCAATCCACGCTCTGACCTGGTCAACGCCCGACTGTTCGGGAGCAACTGGGGCATCGCCGGGATGGTGGGCTCCGGCAAGTCCACGCTGATCATCACCGCCCTGGCCGGGGCGATCCTGGACCCGTTGGTCGAGATCGACATCTACTGCATGGCCCACAACGCCGACTACGACCCCTTCGCGCCGGTCGCGCGGACCCTGTTCGTCTCGGACGATCCGGACGAGGTGCCGACCGTCCTCGACGGCCTCAAAGCTCTGATGTCGGAGCTGTCGCAACGCGGACGGAAACTGTCCGCGGCCGGGGAACCGAAGCTGACCCGGAAGCTCGCGGCCAGCGATCGGTCGATGCGCCCGCGTGTGGTCGTGCTCGATGAGTGCCAGGAGCTGTTCGTCTCCCCCTGCGGGGCCGAGGCGGCCGAGTTGGTGTCGAAGATGGTCGCCAAGGCCCGCAAGTACGGCGTCACGCTGCTGTTCGCGACACCGGTGCCGTCGGCGGAGTCCCTGCCCAGGGCGGTGGCGAAGGTGCTGTCCAACCGGGCGTGCTTCGCGATCGGTGACCACCAGGGCAACGACGCGATCCTCGGCACCGGCAAACACACCGCAGGCATCACCGCGACCACCCTGCGACCGATGACCGTGGGCGCTGACGGGACCACCGACCTCGGGGACCTCGGCACCGCTATGACCACCGGGTTCGCCCCCCGGGACGGGTTGATGCGCTGCTTCTACATCCGACGCGGCGACGGCATCGACGAGCTGACACCGATCGTCGAGCGAGCGGTGAAACTGCGCCAAGAGGCAGGGATCGTCCCCGGCCCGGCACCGACGCACGTCGCCGAGGCCGAGCCGGTCGATCACCTCGCCGATATCGCCGAGGCTCTGCGCGGGCAGCCCCGCGTGCTGACCCGGCTCGTGCTTGCCCGCCTGGTCGAACACAACCGCACCGTCTACGAGCACTGGGGCTTCGCCGAACTCGCCGCCGCTCTGGCCGACCACGGCATCCCGCCGCGTAAGTCCCACGGCCAATCCGTCGTCCGCGCCGACGACCTCCACACCGCCCTCACCCACCGTGACCAAAACGAGCCCCACGGCACGGGGGAGAACAACTTCTAAACCGGGGGAGCGGCCGGGGAAGCGGGGAAGTTTCCCCGGCCGCTCCCCCACGCCGCTTCCCCCACACCACCAGCGCAAACAGTCACCGGGGAAGCGGGGGAGCACCCCCGGCCAGGCCCTCTGACACCCACCCACACGCAGGGACGGGAGGCACGTCGGCGCCTCCCTCCCTCCCTTTCGGCATGCCGAAAACAGGAGACCCCATGGACACCCACAGTCACCACCCTGAACCGCCGGAACCACCCGCCACTCGGGCGCTTCCGGTCCCGCTGCCGCCCCTGTCCGAAGCCGATCGAGCCGACGCCCTTGAAGTGATCGGGCACCTCGATCCGGCCGTCCTCGCCGCGGTCCTGGGAAGGGCGCAGCCGACCGCGCCGCTCCTGGTCGCCGCCCGGGTCGGGGTCGAGATCGCCGACCTACGCCACGCCCACGCGACCGCACTACGCGACTCCAGCCACGCCATCTCGATCGCCTACACCGCTGCCGGACTCGCCCACCAGCCGTCCTGGGTCGAGTTGATGCGGCGCCGGTATCCGCCCCACGGCGACCGGTCCCGGTGGACACGCGGGGACGCGGCATGACCACCACCGCAGGCCAGCAGTTGGTCGTGGGCAAGTCGACCCGGACCACAGCCCGCCCCCAGGGCGGGCGAGGACCGGAAGCGACGCGGCAGCAATCACCGGCCGCGCACCGGCTGTCGCGGCTGGCGGCCCAGGTGGCCGCCGGACGTGAACTCGCCGTCCTGGTCGACGGCCCCTGGCGCGGGCGCTGGTACTGGGCCGCCGACCTGACCGCCATGCAGACCGCCTCCGACCGCTACCCGGACTCGCATCCGGCCGCCGAACTCCGCACCTACGCCCCAACCGAGACCTGGACCGAACACCCGACCGAGCCCGAGGTGACCGGCCGCGTCTGGCGACACCACCCGCACCCATCCGCAACCGCATCGAACGCCAGGAGGACCGCATGAACACTCACGATGACCAAGTTCCCGCAGGTCAGACCGAAGGTTCCCGATCCGACACCGTGCCCCCGCCACTGCCCGAGCCACCGAACGGCACCCCCGGCAGCGACGTGGATGGGGCGGTGATCCTCGACGACCTCGAGACCGCCCTCCGGCGTTACGTGTCGCTCCCGTCGGACGCGGCCGTGGTCGGTGTCGTGCTCTGGATCGCCGCCACTCACGCCCAGCCCGCCTGGGCACACGCCCCGCGTCTGGTGGTGCGGGCGCCGGAGAAGCGCTGCGGCAAATCCCGCCTGCTCGACGTCGTCGAAGGCGCGTGTCACGACCCGTTCATCACCGTCAACGCCACCCCCGCAGCGGTCTACCGCTCCATCACCGCCGACCCACCCACCATGCTCGTCGACGAAGCCGACACGATCTTCGGGCCGAAAGCCGACGGGCACGAAGACCTCCGCGGACTCTTGAATGCCGGGCACCAGCGCAACCGCCCGGCGAAGCGCTACGACCTGGCCAAGAACCGCGTCGAGTCGATCTCCACGTTCGCCATGGCCGCCCTGGCCGGGATCGGACGCATGCCCGACACCATCGAAGACCGCGCTGTGGTCGTCCAGATGCGCCGCAGAGCACCTGGGGAGACCGTCGAGCCGTATCGACACCGGCGGGACCGCCCGCGCCTTCAGCGGCTCGCTGAGCGCCTGAACGGCTGGCTCCGTAACGACCTCACCACCCTCGAAACAGCCGAACCCGCGATGCCCGTCGAAGACCGCGCCGCCGACACCTGGGAACCACTCATCGCCATCGCCGACCACGCCGGAGGCCACTGGCCCGAACGCGCACGCCACGCCATCCTCGCCCTCCAAGCAGAAGACACCGGCGACGACCGCTCCGAACGCATCCGCCTCCTCGCCGACTGCCACACCGCCTTCGGCAACGAACACGCACTACCCACCATGCGGCTCCTCCAGCAACTCCGCGCCGACCCGGAGGCACCGTGGGCCGAGTACGGGCCACGCGGGGAAGGACTCACCGCCATGCGCCTCGGCAAGCTCCTGAGCGAGCACAGCATCCAGTCCACGCAGATGCGGCTCCCTGGATTGGGACGCGTCAGGTGCTACGAGCGGGCCGCGTTCGCCGACACCTGGCGGCGCTATACACCCGATCTGGTTACCGACAGTGCTGGCGCTGCCGCAGAAGCGATCGAGCCAGCGTCATAGCTGGTCAGCCCACGTTCAGGGTGCTTGCCAGCACGTTTGAGCGGGCGGCTCGTTGAGGGGGTGGCACGGCTTGAGCCGTGCCACCCCCTCAAGCCGTGCCAGGCGAAAATGGGCCCTGACCTGGTCAAACAGCAGGGGTGGCACGGCTGTCTCGGCTTGGCACGGCTTGGGGGCCGTTTCAGGACATCCCCCGAAATCTCACTGTCCGTGACCGGGACCCAGGACACGGACGGCCGGGGACCAAGAGCCCCTCAGACCCCGGTGGGGCACCGCCAGAGCGCGGAACTTCGTGCAGGTCAATCGCCCCCCGTCCCGGAAACATCTGACTTGGCAAATTTCCTACTTTGGAAAATGACGGCGTGTTGGCGAGGGCAACAGGTGCTCATCGGCGATGGTGCTTCTCGTGATCTCTGAGACCGGGCTGGGCGAGCGGTGGGACCAGCTCTGGCTGCCGCGGCGGCCGTTGGCCACCGATGACTTCTTCGGGGGGGTGTACCGGATGAGCCGGCCCGCTGCGCTGGGCAAGCGCTACGTCGAGTCGAACCCGAAGTTGATCTCCAACCTGCTGATCGTCGACATCGACCACGACGACGCGCTCTCACGGGCTCTCTGGGAGCGTCCAGAGTGGCTACCCAACCTCGTAGTCGAGAACCCCCTCAACGGGCGCGCACACGCCATCTGGGCGCTTCTAGAGGCCATCACACGCACCGAGTACGCCCGCCGGAAGGTCGTCGCGTTCGCCTCCGTGGTCATCGAGGGCCTCCGGCGGTCGGTCGACGGCGACCTCGGCTACTCCGGACTCCTGACCAAGAACCCCATCCACCCCTCCTGGAACGCACACTGGATCCACCAGACCCCCCACAGCCTCACCGGCCTCGCCGGACACCTCGACACCGCCGGGCACCTCCCCGGCCCGGCCTGGCGCAACTCCAAAGCCCGCCGCGCCGACCCCACCGGACTCGGCCGTAACGACGTCCTGTTCACCACCGCCCGTCACTGGGCCTACCGCGAAATCCGACACCACTTCGGCGACCCCCACGGACTCACCGACGCCATCATGCACAAAGCGACCCTCCTCAATACCGACTTCTCCATCCCTCTGCTCCAACCCGAAGTCAACGGCATCGCCAACTCCATCTCCCGCTGGATCATCACCAAATCCCGCATGTGGGCCGACGGGCCAATCGTCTACGACGCCACCTTCAATACCATCCAAGCCGCCCGGCGAGACAAAAGCACTCAAGTTCGAAAGAATAATCGTCTCGACCGACAGGCCCTGATTGAAACTGAATGAGGTGTGTAAACATGACTCCCACTCGCCCTTGGCGGGCTCGCCGTAAACACTCAGCTCGCACGCTCGCTGAACAGCTTAACGTCTCCGACAGGACCATTCGCAATACTGTTGCCGAAGAACGTGCCGATTACGAGGAGCGGAGTCGCCAGCGTCGAGCCCAGATCATCGCGCGCAGCGAATCTGGCAAGAGTCCCCGAGATATCGCGAACGAATTGCAGATATCACTAAGTCTGACCTACTCTCGAATCGCTGAACAACGGCGCGTCGCGGACTCTCTAGTCGAAAGACGGGAAGGTGAGGACGATGGACCCTTGGGTGAAACTTTACGAGTGGTGCGCTGAGAACGCCCCTGAAACCGGGGAGGCTTTCCTCTCTAAAGGATTGGCAATTGAGCTAGATACCGCGCAAGGGAGAACTGGCGGATACCCTTGGCCTGAAGATGTACTGGCGTTCTATGAGTGGTGCGACGGGGCGCTGCGCGCGCCTAGCGGATACATTCTCCCGGGGCTTCGCCCTCTCGGAATTTCCGAAGTCGTCTCTGTCTGGGAAGATGACATGCTCTCCAGCTATGCTCACTTAGCGGCAGGAGCCTCTCCGCCACCATCTGAAAAATCAGATGCGCGGGGGACTTTCTTCGCGCAGCTCGGAGCGAACGCCATAGCCGCAGAGTCGTTTGACGCGAACAAGCTCGCCGGGTCTGCAATTGGCGGCTTCATCCCCGCCCTTCTTCCCGTGGCAGAGGATCAGAACGGTAGCTACTTGATGATCGATCGCAGAGGGGGGAAAGAGTTCGGGGCCGCGGTGTTCTATGACAAGGTCGATGCAGACTTGAATGACGCTCCCCGCTGGAAGAGCTTCCTCGCCCTCAACCGAGCGACGCTCCAAGCGGTCACATCGGAGACGCCTGAGGAGCAGACTGATTTAACTCCCATTGCTCTCGGCGGGCGACTCACCTGGCAGTGATGCCGCGCAAGGCTGCTGGGGAGCTGCGCTGAGTGCAACTCCCCAGCGGTCAGTACCTTACGGCTGGATCCAGACGCGGTAAGCGTCCCGGTCGATGACGCGGTTCTTCGAGAAGAACGCGCTGAGTTGTGAACCGCCCCGCTTGTTCTGCGCATCATTGATCATGCACGAACTGTACCCAGTGGAATCACGCAGACCCTGAGGAAGCTTCGGTGCGATCCGGCAATATGGGAAGGTTCGTCCCGGGCCCTTCGGGGCTTGGTCGGCTCCTTGGTAGCTGGAGGCGAAGGGATACTCATCACAGCTGAGTCCTGTAGGGCGGGTGTAGGTACGCGGGCAGGCCCGGCCCCGGTTGTCCTTCGCGTCATCCTTATCCATGAGCCGGGTCAACGGCACCCCCGACGGGTACGCCCCCGGAAGACCCGAGGCCTGCGCGTCACCGATGTGCCGGGCCAGCTCCCCCACGTCCCCGGACCGGGAGTAGGCGATCACCGGGGTATGCGCCGCCACCACACACCCCGGACCACGGCCCTTGACCGCGTTGTCACAGCGCACCGGGTGCGGCACGAACGTCGAGGAGAACTCCGGCTTCTGCCACTTCGGGTTGGAGAAGGTCAGGTCCACCGTGTTCTTCCCCGCCCCGCTCTCCCCCGGGCCGACCTTCGTGCCCCGGTAATAGGTCTCTCCCCGTGAACGGGAAGTTCGGGTTCAACGCCGGACTCGGCCCGAACGTGTTCGGCCCGTTACGCGTGCACCCCGACACCTCACCCGGCCGCGGCGACCCACACGTCCCCAACCCACTCACCGACGCCCCATAGCCCACACCCGACGCACCCGCCAACGACAACGTCGTCTGCACACCCCACACCGGATTCCCAGCATTCGTATACGACAACGTACGACGGTTCACGTTCAAGGTGCCCAGCACGACCTTCGTGCGCTGCTCGAAAATCGTGATGTCCACACGATCCCGTTTGCACTGCGTCGTCCGGTCCACCACCCAATCCGTGTACCCCTCACACGCCTTCGGATACGCCACCAGATCAAACGCCTGCGGATTCAGATCATACGGTTGAGGCCGGTTCTCCGACGGCGACGGGATAGTCACATCGACACACGGGATACCACCCTCACCCGTTGCCTTCGCAGAAATCTCATCAAAATGCTCGTGCAGATACTTGCACGAACCATCCCACGACTCCACGCCAGAACCCGTCCGGAAAGTCTCCACACTTGATCCACCCACCGTCGGCGGCGCCGCCGACGAATCCGGGCCAGGCGGCTCCGGCTCCACCGGACGCGGACTCTTCACAACCGACGCGGCCACCGGACCAGAAGACTCCGCAGCGGCCGCACCAGACGCAGCACCCATCGTGACAGCAATAACCATCACGCTAGCGGCAGCAACCCGCCACATTCTCGATGATTTCACCGCAGAAAGATACCCGGCCACAGCGCCGACATCCACACCGGACGACGCAGCCGGAACGAAACGAGCATAAAACGCGCAGCGCGACCGGTCGAACACTTTCCGCGATCACCACGAGCCGCCAAGCCGAGTCGAGCCGCTCCCATCGCCGCAACACCAGAACGTCCTCGACACCAGCGCTTCAGCAGCCCCTTCACACGGCTACGCAGGCCTCCTGGAGTTCCGCCACCGCTAGGTCCCCGCGACCCCGCACCAGCCCGCTGGGGCCGCAGCGAAGGGCCACCACCTCCGACGCCAACGCAGCGACCCGCCCGACGGGACCGACTTTTGCGACACCCACTTAACCCGGATTCCGCAGTTCGTGGGCAGATGTGAGGGCTGAATTCGGGGGTTGACCTGCAGGACCGCTGGTGTGGGAGCGGGGTGGGCGTGTGTCCATGCCCGCCGCGGTGCCTGTTGGCGCTGTTTGGGCTGGTTAGGCGGGGTCGAGGGTGGTGATCCGGGGTGGTGGGGTGACCCCGCAGGCCCGAAGAATGCCGGCCTGGGTGGTGGTGAGCTCGGTGGTCTGCACGACGGTGCCGGCCGGGCCGGTGAGGGGGATCGTGTGGCAGCCGGCCCAGCTCGCGGGAGATGGTGCGCCAGGTGCGGCCGGTGCGGCGTTCGGCGACCCGGATCAGCAGCAGCGCCAGCCAGCAGAGCAGGACGTGGGCGCGGATGCGGAGTTCGAGGCGGTGGAACACCGGCCGCAGCTCGATGGTGGATTTCAAGTCGCGGAACCCGCGCTCGGCCTCCAGCAGGTTCTTGTAGCCCAGGGCGACGTCCTCGGCCGAGAGGTCCGGGTCGGAGGTGGACAGCAGGTACTTCCCGTCCAGCTTCGCTTCGGCGGCGATCTTGGTCCGGTCCAGTTGCAGCCGCCCGGACGGTGTCTGGCGCAGCCACCGGCCCAGGGCCGGGTGTTCACGCAGCGCGCATTCGGCCTTGACGTGCGCGGCCTCCTCACGTTCGGCGGCCCGGGCGGCGTGCCGCCACGCGGCCTTGCTGGTTGTGGTGGCGGCGCGGCGGGTGCGGGCGGCCTCGCGGGCTCGGGTGCGGGCGGACGCGATGCGGTCGAGCTCGGCGGAGATCCTGGCGATCGCGGCTTCGCGGGCGGCCTGGTCGCGTTCGGCCTCGTCGGGGTTGTGGCAGATGATCCACCGGACGCGGGGGGTGGAGTCGATCCGGACTTCCTTGACGCGCAGGTTGTCCCGAACCTGCTGGTAGCGGCCCTGGCGGGACAGTGCCTGGGCGGCGTGCGGGCTGCCGTCGCGCATCCGTTCGCCGGCGATGTAGTGCCCGCCCGCGCGCTGAAGGTAGGCAGAATTACGCCCTCTCCTGTAAGGAGGAGGACCACTCCGATAAGGCCACAGAGCAGCGCGATGCCGCCTCCACCGATACATATCGCCGAGCGCTCGGGTGCCACAACTGTCCCCGCCAATCGCT
>NZ_JAHLJC010000042.1:0-6625 GCF_020496255.1 Pseudonocardia sp. ICBG1142
GCCCCGAGCCCAGCGAGCCCCGAGCCCAGCGAGCCCCGAGCCCAGCGAGCCCCGAGCCCAGCGAGCCCCGAGCCCAGCGAGCCCCGAGCCCCAGCCCCGAGCCCAGCGAGCCCCGAGCCCAGCGAGCCCCGAGCCCTTGCGAGCGTCCACTCAGCATTAGTCAAGCATAAATGAAACGTTTTCTTCGTGCAACTACTGTGACTATTCTGCTATTTATGGCGGCGCTAGGAGCGAGTTCGAGTCCTGCACTGGCTTCCGATTTAAAATCTCCGACTCAGGGGGCATCCCTTTCTTGGGGATTTACTTCAGAAAAGTTCGCTAACCGCCCGCGTCATATCGCGGGCTACACCATCCATGCGAAGCTCCGCATGAGCGAACGCGATATCGGAGAGAAAGAAGTGAACGCGCTGGTTCGTTTCGGACCAGAGAGGGATCAATCAAGGAGATGGAACCTGGAAGATTATGGAGGCGGATACTCCATTCGCCGTGGTTATTAACGGGAGTGGCTGGGTCGTCACAGTCCACCCGGTGATTTGAGGGTGAAATGATTACCAAGCGAGAAGTGTCAGTAACGCTGGAACTGGATACGTCTGGCGATGTGGCCTACCTTCGTTTCGAAAGGCTGTCTGCGGACGATGCACGTCGAGTTCGCACAGCTTTAGTGGAAGATCGACAAGGCGTCATGTACGGAGCGTTGGATTTTGAGAACGAAGGAAAAGGCCGGATGGTAGGTCTGGAGATTCTGAACGCGTCGAAGCGGTTGCCGGGTAGATGGCTCAGCGAAGGCGAGAATGGGGAATGAAGAAGGCGGTAGGTGGACTGTTGGTTGCAGTGGGAGTCTTGTTGTCAATTACAGGCTCAGCCGCTGCGGGAGAGAGCAGGAAGGAGGGCTCGGGGCAGTCTTGTGTGGTGTATGCGCCGAAACAGTATGAGTGTTTCTCTAACAATGCCGAGGCGAACGCGGCAGCGGATGCTCACAGTGGAAACCGAACTCCCCAGGAGTATCAAGGAGGAGCGTTCGATTGCGCCTGGGGATGGCTGTGTCTGTACGGATCGACGGGCGGCAACGGTCGGCGGCTGATATTCAGTGACGAGCACTGGCACAGGCTGGATGATTATGGTTTCGGAGGGAAAGTGAAGTCGTGGAGAAACAATCAGCTTTGTCCAGATGACGGAATGCTCGGCGATGGGGTGGGAGGCGTACTCGTGCTAGAAGGGTGCGGCAGGACAGCAGCAATGGACCCGTATTGGTAAACAACGCTGCAATCCATGTGCATGGGTGAACTGTGCTGAGATCATCTCTCCGATGATGGGCTGAGCGGGTGGAGAGGTTCGAGCGGGACGGCTACTAGCGTCCCTTTCTCAATCAGGCAGGGCGGACCCCGATAGGGGTCCGCCCTGTTTGTGTGTAACGGGCTTGTCTTGGAGGTTCTTTCGGCCCTGTCCGTCATCTGGGCGGAGCCAGACCTGGCGGCCCACCGAATGCAAGGGTGGGGTGTCCCTTGCATTCGGTGGGGGGTCAGGTATCCCTTGTGGCAGATGATGGACAGGGCCGGGAGGACCGTAGCCCCTGTCCGGAGTCTGCCGGGGTTCGGGGCGGCGAGCGCCCGACCCCCGGAGGGCCCCCGGAGGGCCCCGGAGGGCCCCCGGAGGGCCCCCGGAGGGCCCCGGAGGGATTCCGCCGAAGGCGGAACAAAGAGCGAAGATCAAAGGCAGACGCTCGCCGCTGGGCAGGCTCCGGACAGGAGGACAAACCCGGCTGAATAGCACTCGGCTAGTGCACGGTTCCTCCCCCTGGAATCGGGGTTGGGGGCCTCCTGCCCATCACCTGCCCAAAGGGATACCAGACCTTTGCCAGGGGGCAACCCGAACCCCATGGGTTGCCCCCTGGCAAAGCCCTGGTCTGGCTACGCCCAGGTGACGGACAGGAGGCCCCCAACCCCTAGGGTGCGCCCTCCGGGCGCGCCCCACACACCGCGACCTCACGGCCACTCCATCGGAGCATGGACAGAGAAGAGGGGGTTGGTATACGGTGTGAAACACCTTGGAAAGGACATTGAAAACCCATGGCTAGTGCCATGGGTGAAAAACAGGGGTTTAAGCGGTGGGGGAGGGAGTTGACCTGCGGTTTCGTGGGGGGCCTTCCCGCCGCCACCGCGCGACACCTCACTCCCTCTGCTTCGCGACGAGGAACTGAGGTGTCGCGCGCGGCGGGGGGAAGGCAAGTCAACAAGATCAAAAACAAGATCAAAAACAAGATCAACAGACAGGGGGTTGGCAAGGGGGTGTGGCTGAGAGGGGCGTGCGGTACGTAGAGGGGAGAGAAAAAAGAGCACCAATGAAGGGGTAAAACCGAATGGCTACGCAGAAGGCAACGGCACACAGAAGGCCAGCGAAGGCGAAGCCGAGCAGGGCAGAGCCCCAGACAGACAGAACAGCACAAAACAAAACACAAGAACCCCATGCAGGGGCAGTGACCAGAGCATGAAGCAGAACATGATCCAGATAGGAGGCCAGGCAATGCCAGAAGAAGCACAGCCGAAACGAGCGAAGCGAAGCGACGCCGGAACAGCCCGCAGGACAGCACGAGATGCCGAACTCATGGAGTGGATGGCGCACATGTACGGTACGCATCCCCATGGACCTCCTCCAGCACCACCTGAACGTCACAGAAGAACGAGCCCGGCAGATTGTGCGGCGTTGGGAACAGGCGGGCTGGGTCAAGCGTGACTACGTCGACGCGGGATCAGCCTGGGTGTGGCCGACAAAGGCAACCACAGATCAATTCCTAGGATGGAACGCGCGGGAATGGAAACCCCGCCCCACTACAGCGGCACATACCCGTGCAGTGGCGGCAGTCCGGGCGCGCCGAACAGGGTTCGCGTTGGACCGGTGGGAATCCGAGCGAAGCCTATGGCATGAACACGGCTGGCGTCTCAAAGACGAGGAATACCCACACATGCCAGACGGAGTCGAGATTCTAGAGAACGGAAACCGCGTGCTGATTGAGGTCGAGCTGACGGCAAAAGCTCGAACTCGGTACCTCTCTAAGGAGAGAGAGTCGGGAACAGGTGGGGTGAACTTGCATGACGGGTTATTGCCAGAGATTCAAAGGAGAGCACGGGATTTGAACTGTTCAGGTATCGCCTATTGGTGTTCGCCGGTGGCTTTGCCGGTGATCGAGGATGTGACGAAGGAGTACAGCGTTCGAAGCGAGATTCAGATGAGGAATTCCCCCAATCCGCAACGATTGGGAGAGAAATTCCAGTTTCATGTCAGAAGCTTGGAAGAGGAGGTTCCTGCATGGCAACCGAAGGGTTGGGTTCGGCGCCTGAAGGTAGGTGGAGAGTGATGGAGTGGCCAGCATGGGCGCAGGGAAGTATTGCCGGGATACTTCTCGCGGCGATAGTCGCGGCGGGAGTGGTCTTGCTGCCGGGGATCATCCTGGGTGCTGGGATCGTGGCGGGTGCTTCGTTGAAGGGATGGCATCCGTCCCGGCTGCGGAATGTGTTCTTCGTGGTGCTCGGGGCGAGTGTGATTGCGGCGTGGTGGGTCGATGACTGGTTCGCGCCACTCACAACAATGAAGACGGCCATCGAGCAGGCGTGGGCGGGGATGTGGTGGCACGCATTCGTGAATGCGACCGGTGGCACGTTGCTGCTGTCGTGCTTGGGGCGTGGATATGGTGGCACCGCTATACGCGGCGGATGCGATCCGGAAAGGAAGGAGTGAAGGGTGAGCGGCATGTGTATCGGCAACAGAAGCGCCAGGAATGGAATGCCAGGCTGCGGGCGAAGCATGAGATCACACCACTATCGAGAGGGCAGAGAGTGATCCTGGGTCACAAGTATGAGGACGTGTATCCGCATCCGGAGCTGTTGGGACAGGCGGTGGGGAAACGGAACGCACCATATTTTGATGTTCCAATGGAACGGATTAAACGGCATATGGCGGCGGTGGGGTCGACGGGGTCGGGGAAGTCGACGACGTTGATCCGGCTCAGCTGCGGATGGACAGAAGCCGCGTGGAGCACCTACCGGGAGTCGAGCCAGTCCCTATCTGGCTCGGGGTCCCGGGACGTGTACTCCACGCGGCCACTGACCATCTTCGTCGACTGCAAGGGTGGTCGCCAGGGTGGGGACCAGGCGGTGGAATGGGCCGAGGAGATGGAGGCCCTGGGCCTGGCACCGGCGCGGGTCGGGATCTTCCCGTTCGTTGACCGGCTCAACATGTGGCGGCTCCCCCCACGCCAGCTCCAGGCGTCCCTACACGCCCTGGCGAAGACTGAGCATCGCTTCTATGACGTGCTGCAGCGGGGTCTGCTGCACCTGCTCATCGATGCGCCGGAAGAAGGCCCTCCGTCTGACTCGGTGGCGCTGCTGAAGCGGCTAACGAAGAAGTGGCTGACGGAGACCTGGGAGAAGTACCCGGTGGAGTCGGCTGCTGTGCGGGCGTTGACGGCGTCGTCGGGGTCGGGGCCGTCACCGTTGGCGGCGGACCTGATGCTGTTCAGCGAGTTGTTCCGGGCGCTGGGGGACGACTTCGACGCCGGGCGGCCCCTCACTGACTTCGATGCCTTGTATGTGTTGGTGCCGGGTTCGATTGACAGGGTTGTGGCGGAGGCGAAGGCAGCGGTGCTGCTGGAGCTGCTGATGTATGAGTTGTCGCAGCAGCCGCGGCAGACGTTGTTCATCGTGGATGAGTTTTCGGCGATCACGGGGAAGCTCACCGGGAGTCTGACGAATCTGGTGGAGCGGATTCGGGGGATGGGCGGGGCTTGCATCCCGTCGGCGCAGTCCTATTACGGGTTCGGGGACACCGAGGACGAACGAGAACGGCTCTTGTCGGCGATGGGTGGGGGAATGCTCATCGGCCGGACGGAGGCGGCGGAGCCGCTGGCGAAGCGGTTTGGGTCTCGCAAGGTCGGTGAGGCCGGGTTGCAGTTGTCGGAGTCTGAGTTCACGGGAACCGGGAGTCTCCGGCGGCAGGATGCCTATCTGTTGGACCCGAACCGGGTGCGGCAACTCCCCGACGGGCATTGGATTTATACGAACTCGGAGAAAGTTACCTACGGGGTCGTGAAGCCGGTGGATAAGACGAGGAGGCTTCCGAGCAAGGTTATCACCGGGTCGGCGAAGCGGAATCTGCTGGTGGCTGGGCATGCGAAGCAGCCAGTCGCACTGCTCAAGGGCCGGGACAAGACTCTGGAGGAGCAGATTCCGGGGTGGAAGAAATGAGCACCCTGTCCCGAGGCGGCTGCGCAACGCCTCAAAGTCTCACCTGCGGCGAGCCCCCAGGTCCTGCACTCCGCCTACCGGAAGGCAGCCAGGGAGCACCATCCCGACATCGGTGGTTCGAAGACGGACTTTCAGGACATCTGCGATGCCTACACCTACCTTCTTTCCGAAGCGTGGGTGGACACTCCAGAAGAGTCACGGGAAAACCCAGTGCCGGGCATCGGGCCGGTGGTCTGGGTCCGCAGCAAGTTCACCCTCCTCGCAATCGTCATGGGGATGGTCGAGGCGGCGGTGCTCATCCTGATCCCCTTACTCTTCGGGGTCCCGTTCTACGGGGCTGTCACAGTCCTGGTCGCGGGCGCAGTGATTATCCGTCTGGCCTATCTCGCGATAGGTCGACCACTGAGTAAGAAGACAGGCCAGGAAGCAGTGAACAGTGATCCAGGATGGGATACTGGACCACTCCCCACGATGACGGCTGAGCGGGTGGAGAGGTTCGAGCGGGGCGGTTACTAGCGTTCCTTCTCGGCAGAGCAGGGCGGGTCTCGTAGAGGGCTCGCCCTGCTTTGCGTGTGGATCGCGCAATTATTGTGTTGGAGGCTTCCGTTGAACGGTCGGGCTCTGGGCGGCGCGGCGGGCTGGGTGGACCTGGCGGCGGAAGCGGCGTCCTCGGTGGGGTCGGGGTCGGCGCTCGGTGCAGGGCTCGCCCTTCACCGCTGAGCAGGTGGGGCAGTAGGCGGTCCCGATCTCCCAGGGGACTCGCATGCCTCGGTCGATAGCCACGACGCCACTCTAGGGCTGGAGCGACACCCCGTGTGAGCTGCGTAGATACACAGATGCCCCCGCCGGGGCGGGGGCATCTGGTTCACTGTGAGCTGAACACAACACAAATGAATGGTCAGGGTAGCGGCCAGACGCTCCCGGGCACCAGCGACACGCTCGTCACGCTCCCAGATGCATCGAGAACTGGGTAACCAAACGTCCCGGCCCAGGGTCCGGTCCCTCAGAAGGTAAAAACCTGCAGCTGGACCAGATCAGCAGCAGCCGTTGCTCCACAGGATGGAGCGGAACACGGCAGGCCCAGGCTGACCCCCGCAGAGGGGGTGCGCATCGGACGTGTTCAACGCAGTAGCCGATGCGACAGACTGACTGGACATCCCGCCCTGGGGCATCAGTAACGCGGTGCCCGGGACACGCGACCGAAGCAACCGACCGACGGCAGAACAGCCGCGACCGTTCGATCCGAGTCTCCCCCCTACCCGGTCAACCTTGCGCATCCGCGCGCCGTTGACCGGGTAGGGGGGGGGCTCCCTTCGCTGCCCTCCCTCCGGCAGGGAGGACAAGCTCCTACGGAGCCCAGCGAGCCCCGAGCCCAGCGAGCCCCGAGC
>NZ_JAHLJC010000043.1:0-9601 GCF_020496255.1 Pseudonocardia sp. ICBG1142
CCCTGGTCGCGGGCGCAGTGATTATCCGTCTGGCCTATCTCGCGATAGGTCGACCACTGAGTAAGAAGACAGGCCAGGAAGCAGTGAACAGTGATCCAGGATGGGATACTGGACCACTCCCCACGATGACGGCTGAGCGGGTGGAGAGGTTCGAGCGGGGCGGTTACTAGCGTTCCTTCTCGGCAGAGCAGGGCGGGTCTCGTAGAGGGCTCGCCCTGCTTTGCGTGTGGATCGCGCAATTATTGTGTTGGAGGCTTCCGTTGAACGGTCGGGCTCTGGGCGGCGCGGCGGGCTGGGTGGACCTGGCGGCGGAAGCGGCGTCCTCGGTGGGGTCGGGGTCGGCGCTCGGTGCAGGGCTCGCCCTTCACCGCTGAGCAGGTGGGGCAGTAGGCGGTCCCGATCTCCCAGGGGACTCGCATGCCTCGGTCGATAGCCACGACGCCACTCTAGGGCTGGAGCGACACCCCGTGTGAGCTGCGTAGATACACAGATGCCCCCGCCGGGGCGGGGGCATCTGGTTCACTGTGAGCTGAACACAACACAAATGAATGGTCAGGGTAGCGGCCAGACGCTCCCGGGCACCAGCGACACGCTCGTCACGCTCCCAGATGCATCGAGAACTGGGTAACCAAACGTCCCGGCCCAGGGTCCGGTCCCTCAGAAGGTAAAAACCTGCAGCTGGACCAGATCAGCAGCAGCCGTTGCTCCACAGGATGGAGCGGAACACGGCAGGCCCAGGCTGACCCCCGCAGAGGGGGTGCGCATCGGACGTGTTCAACGCAGTAGCCGATGCGACAGACTGACTGGACATCCCGCCCTGGGGCATCAGTAACGCGGTGCCCGGGACACGCGACCGAAGCAACCGACCGACGGCAGAACAGCCGCGACCGTTCGATCCGAGTCTCCCCCCTACCCGGTCAACCTTGCGCATCCGCGCGCCGTTGACCGGGTAGGGGGGGGGCTCCCTTCGCTGCCCTCCCTCCGGCAGGGAGGACAAGCTCCTACGGAGCCCAGCGAGCCCCGAGCCCAGCGAGCCCCGAGCCCAGCGAGCCCCGAGCCCAGCGAGCCCCGAGCCCAGCGAGCCCCGAGCCCAGCGAGCCCCGAGCCCAGCGAGCCCCGAGCCCAGCGAGCCCCGAGCCCAGCGAGCCCCGAGCCCAGCGAGCCCCGAGCCCAGCGAGCCCCGAGCCCAGCGAGCCCCGAGCCCAGCGAGCCCCGAGCCCTTGCGAGCGTCCACTCAGCATGATCTAGTGCATAAATGAAACGTTTTCTTCGTGCAACTACTGTGACTATTCTGCTATTTATGGCGGCGCTAGGAGCGAGTTCGAGTCCTGCACTGGCTTCCGATTTAAAATCTCCGACTCAGGGGGCATCCCTTTCTTGGGGATTTACTTCAGAAAAGTTCGCTAACCGCCCGCGTCATATCGCGGGCTACACCATCCATGCGAAGCTCCGCATGAGCGAACGCGATATCGGAGAGAAAGAAGTGAACGCGCTGGTTCGTTTCGGACCAGAGGGGATCAATCAAGGAGATGGAACCTGGAAGATTATGGAGGCGGATACTCCATTCGCCGTGGTTATTAACGGGAGTGGCTGGGTCGTCACAGTCCACCCGGTGATTTGAGGGTGAAATGATTACCAAGCGAGAAGTGTCAGTAACGCTGGAACTGGATACGTCTGGCGATGTGGCCTACCTTCGTTTCGAAAGGCTGTCTGCGGACGATGCACGTCGAGTTCGCACAGCTTTAGTGGAAGATCGACAAGGCGTCATGTACGGAGCGTTGGATTTTGAGAACGAAGGAAAAGGCCGGATGGTAGGTCTGGAGATTCTGAACGCGTCGAAGCGGTTGCCGGGTAGATGGCTCAGCGAAGGCGAGAATGGGGAATGAAGAAGGCGGTAGGTGGACTGTTGGTTGCAGTGGGAGTCTTGTTGTCAATTACAGGCTCAGCCGCTGCGGGAGAGAGCAGGAAGGAGGGCTCGGGGCAGTCTTGTGTGGTGTATGCGCCGAAACAGTATGAGTGTTTCTCTAACAATGCCGAGGCGAACGCGGCAGCGGATGCTCACAGTGGAAACCGAACTCCCCAGGAGTATCAAGGAGGAGCGTTCGATTGCGCCTGGGGATGGCTGTGTCTGTACGGATCGACGGGCGGCAACGGTCGGCGGCTGATATTCAGTGACGAGCACTGGCACAGGCTGGATGATTATGGTTTCGGAGGGAAAGTGAAGTCGTGGAGAAACAATCAGCTTTGTCCAGATGACGGAATGCTCGGCGATGGGGTGGGAGGCGTACTCGTGCTAGAAGGGTGCGGCAGGACAGCAGCAATGGACCCGTATTGGTCAAACGCTGCAATCCATGTGCATGGGTGAACTGTGCTGAGATCATCTCTCCGATGATGGGCTGAGCGGGTGGAGAGGTTCGAGCGGGACGGCTACTAGCGTCCCTTTCTCAATCAGGCAGGGCGGACCCCGATAGGGGTCCGCCCTGTTTGTGTGTAACGGGCTTGTCTTGGAGGTTCTTTCGGCCCTGTCCGTCATCTGGGCGGAGCCAGACCTGGCGGCCCACCGAATGCAAGGGTGGGGTGTCCCTTGCATTCGGTGGGGGGTCAGGTATCCCTTGTGGCAGATGATGGACAGGGCCGGGAGGACCGTAGCCCCTGTCCGGAGTCTGCCGGGGTTCGGGGCGGCGAGCGCCCGACCCCCGGAGGGCCCCCGGAGGGCCCCCGGAGGGCCCCCGGAGGGCCCCCGGAGGGCCCCCGGAGGGATTCCGCCGAAGGCGGAACAAAGAGCGAAGATCAAAGGCAGACGCTCGCCGCTGGGCAGGCTCCGGACAGGAGGACAAACCCGGCTGAATAGCACTCGGCTAGTGCACGGTTCCTCCCCCTGGAATCGGGGTTGGGGGCCTCCTGCCCATCACCTGCCCAAAGGGATACCAGACCTTTGCCAGGGGGCAACCCGAACCCCATGGGTTGCCCCCTGGCAAAGCCCTGGTCTGGCTACGCCCAGGTGACGGACAGGAGGCCCCCAACCCCTAGGGTGCGCCCTCCGGGCGCGCCCCACACACCGCGACCTCACGGCCACTCCATCGGAGCATGGACAGAGAAGAGGGGGTTGGTATACGGTGTGAAACACCTTGGAAAGGACATTGAAAACCCATGGCTAGTGCCATGGGTGAAAAACAGGGGTTTAAGCGGTGGGGGAGGGAGTTGACCTGCGGTTTCGTGGGGGGCCTTCCCGCCGCCACCGCGCGACACCTCACTCCCTCTGCTTCGCGACGAGGAACTGAGGTGTCGCGCGGTGGCGGCGGGAAGGCAAGTCAACAAGATCAAAAACAAGATCAAAAACAAGATCAACAGACAGGGGGTTGGCAAGGGGGTGTGGCTGAGAGGGGCGTGCGGTACGTAGAGGGGAGAGAAAAAAGAGCACCAATGAAGGGGTAAAACCGAATGGCTACGCAGAAGGCAACGGCACACAGAAGGCCAGCGAAGGCGAAGCCGAGCAGGGCAGAGCCCCAGACAGACAGAACAGCACAAAACAACAAGAACCCCATGCAGGGGCAGTGACCAGAGCATGAAGCAGAACATGATCCAGATAGGAGGCCAGGCAATGCCAGAAGAAGCACAGCCGAAACGAGCGAAGCGAAGCGACGCCGGAACAGCCCGCAGGACAGCACGAGATGCCGAACTCATGGAGTGGATGGCGCACATGTACGGCATCCCCATGGACCTCCTCCAGCACCACCTGAACGTCACAGAAGAACGAGCCCGGCAGATTGTGCGGCGTTGGGAACAGGCGGGCTGGGTCAAGCGTGACTACGTCGACGCGGGATCAGCCTGGGTGTGGCCGACAAAGGCAACCACAGATCAATTCCTAGGATGGAACGCGCGGGAATGGAAACCCCGCCCCACTACAGCGGCACATACCCGTGCAGTGGCGGCAGTCCGGGCGCGCCGAACAGGGTTCGCGTTGGACCGGTGGGAATCCGAGCGAAGCCTATGGCATGAACACGGCTGGCGTCTCAAAGACGAGGAATACCCACACATGCCAGACGGAGTCGAGATTCTAGAGAACGGAAACCGCGTGCTGATTGAGGTCGAGCTGACGGCAAAAGCTCGAACTCGGTACCTCTCTAAGGAGAGAGAGTCGGGAACAGGTGGGGTGAACTTGCATGACGGGTTATTGCCAGAGATTCAAAGGAGAGCACGGGATTTGAACTGTTCAGGTATCGCCTATTGGTGTTCGCCGGTGGCTTTGCCGGTGATCGAGGATGTGACGAAGGAGTACAGCGTTCGAAGCGAGATTCAGATGAGGAATTCCCCCAATCCGCAACGATTGGGAGAGAAATTCCAGTTTCATGTCAGAAGCTTGGAAGAGGAGGTTCCTGCATGGCAACCGAAGGGTTGGGTTCGGCGCCTGAAGGTAGGTGGAGAGTGATGGAGTGGCCAGCATGGGCGCAGGGAAGTATTGCCGGGATACTTCTCGCGGCGATAGTCGCGGCGGGAGTGGTCTTGCTGCCGGGGATCATCCTGGGTGCTGGGATCGTGGCGGGTGCTTCGTTGAAGGGATGGCATCCGTCCCGGCTGCGGAATGTGTTCTTCGTGGTGCTCGGGGCGAGTGTGATTGCGGCGTGGTGGGTCGATGACTGGTTCGCGCCACTCACAACAATGAAGACGGCCATCGAGCAGGCGTGGGCGGGGATGTGGTGGCACGCATTCGTGAATGCGACCGGTGGCACGTTGCTGCTGTCGTGCTTGGGGGCGTGGATATGGTGGCACCGCTATACGCGGCGGATGCGATCCGGAAAGGAAGGAGTGAAGGGTGAGCGGCATGTGTATCGGCAACAGAAGCGCCAGGAATGGAATGCCAGGCTGCGGGCGAAGCATGAGATCACACCACTATCGAGAGGGCAGAGAGTGATCCTGGGTCACAAGTATGAGGACGTGTATCCGCATCCGGAGCTGTTGGGACAGGCGGTGGGGAAACGGAACGCACCATATTTTGATGTTCCAATGGAACGGATTAAACGGCATATGGCGGCGGTGGGGTCGACGGGGTCGGGGAAGTCGACGACGTTGATCCGGCTCAGCTGCGGATGGACAGAAGCCGCGTGGAGCACCTACCGGGAGTCGAGCCAGTCCCTATCTGGCTCGGGGTCCCGGGACGTGTACTCCACGCGGCCACTGACCATCTTCGTCGACTGCAAGGGTGGTCGCCAGGGTGGGGACCAGGCGGTGGAATGGGCCGAGGAGATGGAGGCCCTGGGCCTGGCACCGGCGCGGGTCGGGATCTTCCCGTTCGTTGACCGGCTCAACATGTGGCGGCTCCCCCCACGCCAGCTCCAGGCGTCCCTACACGCCCTGGCGAAGACTGAGCATCGCTTCTATGACGTGCTGCAGCGGGGTCTGCTGCACCTGCTCATCGATGCGCCGGAAGAAGGCCCTCCGTCTGACTCGGTGGCGCTGCTGAAGCGGCTAACGAAGAAGTGGCTGACGGAGACCTGGGAGAAGTACCCGGTGGAGTCGGCTGCTGTGCGGGCGTTGACGGCGTCGTCGGGGTCGGGGCCGTCACCGTTGGCGGCGGACCTGATGCTGTTCAGCGAGTTGTTCCGGGCGCTGGGGGACGACTTCGACGCCGGGCGGCCCCTCACTGACTTCGATGCCTTGTATGTGTTGGTGCCGGGTTCGATTGACAGGGTTGTGGCGGAGGCGAAGGCAGCGGTGCTGCTGGAGCTGCTGATGTATGAGTTGTCGCAGCAGCCGCGGCAGACGTTGTTCATCGTGGATGAGTTTTCGGCGATCACGGGGAAGCTCACCGGGAGTCTGACGAATCTGGTGGAGCGGATTCGGGGGATGGGCGGGGCTTGCATCCCGTCGGCGCAGTCCTATTACGGGTTCGGGGACACCGAGGACGAACGAGAACGGCTCTTGTCGGCGATGGGTGGGGGAATGCTCATCGGCCGGACGGAGGCGGCGGAGCCGCTGGCGAAGCGGTTTGGGTCTCGCAAGGTCGGTGAGGCCGGGTTGCAGTTGTCGGAGTCTGAGTTCACGGGAACCGGGAGTCTCCGGCGGCAGGATGCCTATCTGTTGGACCCGAACCGGGTGCGGCAACTCCCCGACGGGCATTGGATTTATACGAACTCGGAGAAAGTTACCTACGGGGTCGTGAAGCCGGTGGATAAGACGAGGAGGCTTCCGAGCAAGGTTATCACCGGGTCGGCGAAGCGGAATCTGCTGGTGGCTGGGCATGCGAAGCAGCCAGTCGCACTGCTCAAGGGCCGGGACAAGACTCTGGAGGAGCAGATTCCGGGGTGGAAGAAATGAGCACCCTGTCCCGGGAGGCGGCTGCGCAACGCCTCAAAGTCTCACCTGCGGCGAGCCCCCAGGTCCTGCACTCCGCCTACCGGAAGGCAGCCAGGGAGCACCATCCCGACATCGGTGGTTCGAAGACGGACTTTCAGGACATCTGCGATGCCTACACCTACCTTCTTTCCGAAGCGTGGGTGGACACTCCAGAAGAGTCACGGGAAAACCCAGTGCCGGGCATCGGGCCGGTGGTCTGGGTCCGCAGCAAGTTCACCCTCCTCGCAATCGTCATGGGGATGGTCGAGGCGGCGGTGCTCATCCTGATCCCCTTACTCTTCGGGGTCCCGTTCTACGGGGCTGTCACAGTCCTGGTCGCGGGCGCAGTGATTATCCGTCTGGCCTATCTCGCGATAGGTCGACCACTGAGTAAGAAGACAGGCCAGGAAGCAGTGAACAGTGATCCAGGATGGGATACTGGACCACTCCCCACGATGACGGCTGAGCGGGTGGAGAGGTTCGAGCGGGGCGGTTACTAGCGTTCCTTCTCGGCAGAGCAGGGCGGGTCTCGTAGAGGGCTCGCCCTGCTTTGCGTGTGGATCGCGCAATTATTGTGTTGGAGGCTTCCGTTGAACGGTCGGGCTCTGGGCGGCGCGGCGGGCTGGGTGGACCTGGCGGCGGAAGCGGCGTCCTCGGTGGGGTCGGGGTCGGCGCTCGGTGCAGGGCTCGCCCTTCACCGCTGAGCAGGTGGGGCAGTAGGCGGTCCCGATCTCCCAGGGGACTCGCATGCCTCGGTCGATAGCCACGACGCCACTCTAGGGCTGGAGCGACACCCCGTGTGAGCTGCGTAGATACACAGATGCCCCCGCCGGGGCGGGGGCATCTGGTTCACTGTGAGCTGAACACAACACAAATGAATGGTCAGGGTAGCGGCCAGACGCTCCCGGGCACCAGCGACACGCTCGTCACGCTCCCAGATGCATCGAGAACTGGGTAACCAAACGTCCCGGCCCAGGGTCCGGTCCCTCAGAAGGTAAAAACCTGCAGCTGGACCAGATCAGCAGCAGCCGTTGCTCCACAGGATGGAGCGGAACACGGCAGGCCCAGGCTGACCCCCGCAGAGGGGGTGCGCATCGGACGTGTTCAACGCAGTAGCCGATGCGACAGACTGACTGGACATCCCGCCCTGGGGCATCAGTAACGCGGTGCCCGGGACACGCGACCGAAGCAACCGACCGACGGCAGAACAGCCGCGACCGTTCGATCCGAGTCTCCCCCCTACCCGGTCAACCTTGCGCATCCGCGCGCCGTTGACCGGGTAGGGGGGGGGCTCCCTTCGCTGCCCTCCCTCCGGCAGGGAGGACAAGCTCCTACGGAGCCCAGCGAGCCCCGAGCCCAGCGAGCCCCGAGCCCAGCGAGCCCCGAGCCCAGCGAGCCCCGAGCCCAGCGAGCCCCGAGCCCAGCGAGCCCCGAGCCCAGCGAGCCCCGAGCCCAGCGAGCCCCGAGCCCAGCGAGCCCCGAGCCCAGCGAGCCCCGAGCCCAGCGAGCCCCGAGCCCTTGCGAGCGTCCACTCAGCATGATCTAGTGCATAAATGAAACGTTTTCTTCGTGCAACTACTGTGACTATTCTGCTATTTATGGCGGCGCTAGGAGCGAGTTCGAGTCCTGCACTGGCTTCCGATTTAAAATCTCCGACTCAGGGGGCATCCCTTTCTTGGGGATTTACTTCAGAAAAGTTCGCTAACCGCCCGCGTCATATCGCGGGCTACACCATCCATGCGAAGCTCCGCATGAGCGAACGCGATATCGGAGAGAAAGAAGTGAACGCGCTGGTTCGTTTCGGACCAGAGGGGATCAATCAAGGAGATGGAACCTGGAAGATTATGGAGGCGGATACTCCATTCGCCGTGGTTATTAACGGGAGTGGCTGGGTCGTCACAGTCCACCCGGTGATTTGAGGGTGAAATGATTACCAAGCGAGAAGTGTCAGTAACGCTGGAACTGGATACGTCTGGCGATGTGGCCTACCTTCGTTTCGAAAGGCTGTCTGCGGACGATGCACGTCGAGTTCGCACAGCTTTAGTGGAAGATCGACAAGGCGTCATGTACGGAGCGTTGGATTTTGAGAACGAAGGAAAAGGCCGGATGGTAGGTCTGGAGATTCTGAACGCGTCGAAGCGGTTGCCGGGTAGATGGCTCAGCGAAGGCGAGAATGGGGAATGAAGAAGGCGGTAGGTGGACTGTTGGTTGCAGTGGGAGTCTTGTTGTCAATTACAGGCTCAGCCGCTGCGGGAGAGAGCAGGAAGGAGGGCTCGGGGCAGTCTTGTGTGGTGTATGCGCCGAAACAGTATGAGTGTTTCTCTAACAATGCCGAGGCGAACGCGGCAGCGGATGCTCACAGTGGAAACCGAACTCCCCAGGAGTATCAAGGAGGAGCGTTCGATTGCGCCTGGGGATGGCTGTGTCTGTACGGATCGACGGGCGGCAACGGTCGGCGGCTGATATTCAGTGACGAGCACTGGCACAGGCTGGATGATTATGGTTTCGGAGGGAAAGTGAAGTCGTGGAGAAACAATCAGCTTTGTCCAGATGACGGAATGCTCGGCGATGGGGTGGGAGGCGTACTCGTGCTAGAAGGGTGCGGCAGGACAGCAGCAATGGACCCGTATTGGTCAAACGCTGCAATCCATGTGCATGGGTGAACTGTGCTGAGATCATCTCTCCGATGATGGGCTGAGCGGGTGGAGAGGTTCGAGCGGGACGGCTACTAGCGTCCCTTTCTCAATCAGGCAGGGCGGACCCCGATAGGGGTCCGCCCTGTTTGTGTGTAACGGGCTTGTCTTGGAGGTTCTTTCGGCCCTGTCCGTCATCTGGGCGGAGCCAGACCTGGCGGCCCACCGAATGCAAGGGTGGGGTGTCCCTTGCATTCGGTGGGGGGTCAGGTATCCCTTGTGGCAGATGATGGACAGGGCCGGGAGGACCGTAGCCCCTGTCCGGAGTCTGCCGGGGTTCGGGGCGGCGAGCGCCCGACCCCCGGAGGGCCCCCGGAGGGCCCCGGAGGGCCCCCGGAGGGCCCCGGAGGGCCCCCGGAGGGATTCCGCCGAAGGCGGAACAAAGAGCGAAGATCAAAGGCAGACGCTCGCCGCTGGGCAGGCTCCGGACAGGAGGACAAACCCGGCTGAATAGCACTCGGCTAGTGCACGGTTCCTCCCCTGGAATCGGGGTTGGGGGCCTCCTGCCATCACCTGCCCAAAGGGAACCAGACCTTTGCCAGGGGGCAACCCGAACCCCATGGGTTGCCCCCTGG
>NZ_JAHLJC010000044.1:0-130184 GCF_020496255.1 Pseudonocardia sp. ICBG1142
GACCGAGGCGGAGGTCGTCCGTGCCCAGGGCGCCCTGCGCGGGGGACTGGTGCTGGGCTGTGAGGACACCGCGTCGCGGATGAACCGGCTCGGCCGCGCCGAGCTGGACCACGGTCGGCAGCGGTCGCTGGCCGACAGCCTCGCCCGCATCGACGCCGTCACCCCGGGCGAGGTCGCGGCGTTGGCCGCGGACCTGCTGGCCCAGCCGCTGACGGCGGCGGTCGTGGGGCCCTACGCCGATGTCGACGACCTCCCGGTCGCCCTGCGCGACCTGGCCTGACGCCACCCTTGCGGCCGCCCTCAGGGGCACACGAGGGCCTCCCAGGCGCTCCCAGGGTCACCCTCGTGGCGTCTAGGGCAACGAGGGTGACCCTGGGAGCGGGACGCGGGGTGGCCAGGACGCCGGTGCCACGACGCGGGTGCCACGACGCGGGGGAGCCCCGGACCGGGTGGTCCGGGGCTCCCCGGCGTGATGATGCCGGTGGGTCAGCTGCCGTTCTGCCAGCCGAGGGTCTCGGGCAGCGGCGGGAACGCGAACAGCGCCGAACCCCAGTTCGCAAGGCCGGGCTTGGTTGCCCAGATGCTCGGACCGGAGTAGACCGGGAGCACGCCATAGGTGGCGAGCGCCTTCTTCTCGGCCACGTTGGCGGCGGCGTACTGCTCGTCGGCGGTCGGCAGGGTGTTGACCTTGCGCAGCTCGGCGTCGAGTTCCTTGCTACCGGTCCCGGAGCGGTTCAGCTGCGAGTCCGAGCAGTACTGCTGGCAGATGTAGGCCACGCCGTACGGGTCGGTGGACTTGAACCCGAGGAAGACCATGTCGAACTCCTTGTTCGACAGGATCTTCGAGAAGTCGGTCGAGGGCACGACGCGGACCTGCATGTCGATGCCGACGTTCTTCAGCATCGCGACGAGCGCACCCGAGGTGGCCCGCTTGGTCGGGGTGTCTCCGGTCTGGACGTAGGAGAAGGTCAGCTTCTGCCCGTCCTTGGCGCGGATCCCGTCCGGACCTGCGACCCAGCCCGCCGCGTCCAGATCCCGCTTGACGGCCTCCGGGGCGAAGGTGACGGCGCTCGCGAGGTTGTCCTCGTAGCCCTTCTGATAGGGCTGCAGCGTGAGCGACCCGCTCGGGGTCTCGGTGTAGTCCAGGCCCTGGAAGGTGATCTTCGCGATCTGCTGGCGGTCGACCGAGTCGAAGATCGCCTTGCGGACCACGGGGTCCTTCAGGACCGGGGTGGTGCTGTTCAGCATCAGCAGGTAGTTCGCCGGGGTGCCGGAGATGCGGATGTCGGCGTTCGGCACGGAGCGGGCCTGGGCGAGCAAGTCCGCGGTCTCGGCCTCGGTCGCGTCGAGCTGACCGTTGCGGAACGCGTTGATCTTGGCCTGCTGCTCCATCTGCACCAGGGTGATGCGGTCGAGCTTGCCCTTCTTGCCCCACCACTTCGGGTTGCGCTCGAAGGTGATCGTGGCGTTCTGCTTGTCGTAGTTCGCCACGGTGTACGGGCCCGCTCCCCACTCGGGGTGCGGGTTGTTCAGGTAGCCCTTGTTGAAGACGTCGGGGGTGGCCGCCTTCGGGTGCACGAGGTAGTTGAACAGGCTCGGCCACCACGGGTTGGGCCCGTTGAAGGCGACGACGGCCTGCTTGTCGTCGGCACCGCGGGTCACCGAGGCGATCCGGTCGTAGCCGTCGGTCGAGCTCGGGATGAACGCGGTGTCCTTCCCGTTGTTGGCCTTCCAGGTCGACTCGAAGGCCCGCCAGTCGATCGGCGTGCCGTCGTTGAAGACGGCCTTCGGGTTGATCGTGTAGGTGACGGTGGTCTTCCCGCCGCTGTCGACCGGCTCGGCCTTCGTCACGTAGTCGGGGTTGACGATCGGGTCCCCGGTCGGGCTGAACGAGATCACCACGGGGTTGTAGAAGGTCCAGGAGAGCCGGGTGTCGGTGGTGGAGTCTCCCTGGAAGTAGTTGAACTGCGGGTTCAGGTCCGAGCGGAACGGCAGGGTGACCTGGCCGCCGTCCTTGACGTTCTCGTAGGGCTGGGCGTTGTACGACGGCGTCGTCGACAGCGACTCGGCCGTCTGCGCGGGCCCGCCGGAGCCACCTCCGCCACAGCCCGCCAGCACCAGGGCCAGCGCCGCGACGGCGGCGGTGGTCGCCCCGCGTCGGATGGGTCTGCGCATGTCTCTCCTTCGTTCGGTTCCCCGGTCGGGGTCGAGGTGGGTCAGCGGAAGTGGCAGGCGTTGCGGTGGTCGGAGTCGGCGTCGCTCGCGCCGTCCTTGACCAGGAGCTCGGGGGTCTCGCCGGCACAGCGCGAGCGCTCCTGCTCGGACAGCGTCCGGGCCAGCGGGCAGCGGCCCAGGAACGCGCAGCCCGGCGCGTCGTCGGTCGGGCTGGGCAGGTCCCCGGAGAGCACCACCCGCTGCCGGGTCCGTTCGACCTGCGGGTCCGGCACCGGGATCGCCGACAGCAGCGCCTGGGTGTAGGGATGCTGCGGGTTGCCGAACACGTCGGCGACCGCGCCGGACTCCACGATCCGGCCCAGGTACATGACCGCGACCCGGTCCGCGACGTGCCGCACCACCGACAGGTCGTGCGCGACGAACAGGTAGCTCAGCCCCAGCTCGCGCTGCAGCTCGGTGAGCAGGTTCAGCACCCCGGCCTGCACCGAGACGTCGAGGGCGGACACCGGCTCGTCGAGCACCAGCAGCGACGGCTTCGTCGCCAGCGCGCGGGCGATCCCGATGCGCTGGCGCTGCCCGCCGGAGAACGCCGCCGGGAACCGGTCGACGTGCTCCGGGTCCAGACCGACCAGCGCCATCAGCTCGTCGACCCGGGTGGCTACCCGGTCCCGGTCGGTCCAGCCGGCCGCCCGCAGCGGCTCGGTGAGGATGTCGCCGACCGTCATGTGCGGGTCGAGCGCGCCCATCGGGTCCTGGAACACGATCTGGATCTCGCGCCGCAGCGCGGCGATGTCGCTGCGGCCGCGCAGCGTGGCGACGTCGGTTCCGGCGATCTCGATCGTCCCGCTCTCCGGCGGGAGCAGGTTCATGATCTCCAGCAGCGTCGTGGTCTTGCCGCAGCCGGACTCGCCGACCAGGCCGAGGGTCTCACCGCGCCGGATGTCGAGGTCCACGTCGGCGACGGCGTGCACCGTGCCGACCCGGCGTCGCACCAGGGACCCCTTCATGAGGGGGAACGTCCTGCGCAGGTGGCTCACCGACAGCACCGCGGGGCGGCTCTCGCGGTCGCCGGTGCGGTCGTCGTCGAGGAGGAGGTCCGGAACGGCGAACACGGGCTCGCCGTCGATCGCACCGTCGACGATCTCACCGGTCCGCACGCAGGCGGCGGCGTGGTCGTCGCGACCCGGGACGGGCCGAAGCGGCGGCTCGGCGGTGCGGCAGGCATCGACGGCGACCGGGCAGCGCGGCGCGAAGGGGCAGCCCGTCGGCAGGTCGGTCGGTGCGGGCGGGCTGCCGGGCACCGGGACCAGCGGGCGCCGCTCGACGCTGTCGACGCGGGGGACCGCGCCGAGCAGACCGATCGTGTACGGCATCCGCGGCGCGGCGAACAGCTCGTCCACCGGGGCCGTCTCGACCGGGCGCCCGGCGTACATGACGAGCACGTCGTCGGCGACCCCGGCGACCACCCCCAGGTCGTGGGTGATCATGACGACGGCGGCGCCGGTCTCGTCGCGTGCCACCTTCAGCACGTCGAGGATCTGGGCCTGCACGGTGACGTCCAGGGCGGTCGTCGGCTCGTCGGCGATGATCACCGACGGGTCGTTCGCGATCGCCATCGCGATCATGACGCGCTGGCGCATGCCGCCCGAGAACTCGTGCGGGAAGGCGCGCACGCGTCGTCGGGGGTCGGGGATGCCGACCAGGTCGAGCAGCTCGACCGCACGCTCGCGGGCCTTCGCGCGGCCGATGTCGCGGTGGATCTGCATGGCCTCGACGAGCTGGTCGCCGACGGTGAAGATCGGCGTCAGCGAGGACAGCGGGTCCTGGAAGATCATCCCGATGTCGTTGCCGCGGATCCCGGACAGGTCCTCGTCGGACAGTCCGACCAGCTCGCGGCCGGCCAGGGTGATCGAGCCCGTCACCGACGCCGTCTCGGGCAGCAGGCCCATCACCGCCAGCGAGGTCACCGACTTGCCGGATCCGGACTCGCCGACGATGCCGAGCGTGCGCCCGGGCAACAGGTCGAAGTCGACGCCGCGGACGGCCGCCACCCGGCCGGCCTCGGAGGGGAACGCGACGGTCAGGTCGCGCACGGACAGCACGGGGGCGTTCATGCGCTGCCTCCGGCCCGGGAGGTCGGGTCGAGGGCGTCGCGCAGGCCGTCGCCGACGAACGCGAGCGACGCGGTCAGCAGCACCAGCAGCACCGACGGCACGATGAAGATCCACGGCGCGGTCGCCATCGACGAGCCGCCGTCGGCGAGCATCGTGCCCAGCGAGACGTCGGGGATCTGCACGCCGAACCCGATGAACGACAGCGCGGTCTCGCTCTGCACGGTGCTCGCCACGTTCAGGGTGAAGGTGACGATGAGCAGCGAGCCGATGTTCGGGATGAGGTGGCGGAAGACGATCCCCGGCCCGGACACCCCCATGAAGCGGGCGGCCGAGACGTACTCGCGTTCGCGCAGCGTCGTCGCGACGGTCCAGACCACGCGGGCGGTGGTCATCCAGCCCAGCAGGGTCAGGGCGACGATCAGGATCCGGTAGTCGCCCGACCCCCACTGGGAGGCCAGCGCCAGGATCAGGAACGACGGCACCACCATCAGGAAGTGGACGACCGTGAGCAGGACGCGCTCGCCGCGCCGGGCCCAGGTCCGCCCGCCGCCCAGGTAGGCCGCGCCCGCCCCGACCACCGCGGCGATCAGGGTGGTCAGCAGCGAGACCGTGACGGCGATGGTCAGGGAGCGCTGCAGGCCGTGCACGGCCTGGGCGTAGACGTCGTTGCCGCCGGCCGTGGTGCCCAGCGGGTGGTCCAGCGACGGCGCCGCGGTCAGCGCCGCGAAGTCGACGTCGGTGTGGTCGTAGGGGGAGAGGAACCCGCCGACCAGGGAGAACAGCACCAGCAGGCCGAAGACGACCAGGCCTGCCATCGCGGGCCGGTTGCGCCGGTAGCGACGCCACACCAGCGCGGCGCGCGCACCCCGGCGACGACGGGGTGCGCCCGGCTCCGGGGCGCCGTCGGCACCGTCGGAGACGGTGGGGGCGAGCTCGGGCATGTTCAGGCTCATGTCAGTTCACCCGCACCCTCGGGTCGAGGGCGACGACCGCGATGTCGGCGAGCATGGCGCCGACCGCCGTCGTCACCGCGCCGAACGCCGCCGTGGCGACGACGCCGTGGATGTCGTTGGTCGAGATGGTGCGGATGAAGTAGTCGCCCATGCCCTGCCAGGCGAAGGTCTTCTCGGTGATCACCGCACCGGTGAACAGCGCCGGGATCGCGAACGCCACCTGAGTCGCCACCGGGATCATCGAGCTGCGCAGCCCGTGACGCCGGATGGCCTGCCTGCGGGTCAGCCCCTTGGCCCGGGCGGTCCGCACGTAGTCGGAGTTGACCACGTCGAGCAGCATCGAGCGCTGCAGCAGGTGGTAACCCGCGTAGGAGATGATCAGCAGCGAGATCGTCGGCAGCACGAGGTGCTGGGCCCGGTCGACCAGCAGCGGCCAGAACCCGGTGACCCCGGGCGACTCGGACCCCGCGACGTAGAACAGCGTCCCGCCGACACCCTGGTTGATCGCGATGGCGACGAACACGACCGCCAGCGCCGCGACCGCCGACGGGATGTTCAGGGTGAACACCGAGGTCAGCTGGGCGGCGCGGTCACCGAGCCGGTACTGGCGCTGGGCCGAGTAGACCCCGAGCGCCACCCCGATCACGATCGACAGCAGCAGCGAGAAGAACACCAGCTGCCCGGACACCACGACACGGAACGCCACCTGCGCGTTCACCGGGTCGCCGATCGGGCTGGTGCCCCAGTCCCAGCGGGTCACGATCCCGGTGATCCAGATCCACCACCGCTCCAGGACCGGGACGTTCGAGTCCAGGTTGTACTGGCCCAGCGACCGGGCGATCTCCGCGTCGGTGCGCGGCGGTCGCAACTGCAGGTAGTTGACCCGGGGGTCGAGGAAGGAGTTCGCGAGGAAGTAGACCAGGTTGGTCGCGACGACGATCATCGCGAGCCACCCGGCGCCCCTGCGCAGGAGGTACCGGAGCACGCTGCTCTTCTCTGTTCGTCCGCGGTGCGGTGGTGACCGGCAGCGCGCGGGTGGTGGGACGACCGCAGGTGAGCGGGTGTCACTGTTTCGGGTGACTTCGAGGCTGGCACGCCAGTACCAGAAGTTGGTAGTCCCGGCTCACAGCGTTTACCCACTCGTGATGATGACACCCTCCCGTCGCCGCGGGTTCGTCCGAGGGAATCGCCGGACCTGCTGGCAGGCTGGGCGCCATGACCGCCCTCGCCGTCGTCGCCGGCCTGATGATGCTCGTCGGCCTGGCCGGGATCGTGCTGCCCGTCCTGCCCGGGCCGCTGCTGATCGTCGGCGGGGTCGCGGTCTGGGCGGTCCCGCGCGGCGATGCGGTCGGCTGGTGGGTGCTCGGCATCGCGGTGCTCGTCACCGTCGCCGGCCAGGTCGCGAAGTACCTGCTCCCCGGACGCCGGCTCAAGGCCGCCGGGGTCCCCACCCGCACCCTGTTCGCCGGGCTCGTGCTGGGCGTCGTCGGGTTCTTCGTCGTGCCCGTGGTCGGGCTGTTCCTCGGGTTCGTGCTCGGGGTCTGGCTGGCCGAGCTCGCCCGTCTGCCCGACGCCGCCACCGCCTGGCGCTCGGCACGCGAGGCGCTCGCCGCCGTGGGCTGGAGCATCCTGATCGAGCTCGCCGCGGGGCTGGTCACGGTCGCGGTGTGGATCGGCGGCCTCGTCGTAGGGTGACGCCCGTGAGCACGGACACGGTGACGATCAAGGTGGCGGTCCTCGGCGCGAAGGGCCGGATGGGCAGCGAGGTGTGCCGGGCGGTCGAGGCCGCCGAGGACACCGAGCTGGTCGCCGCGCTGGACGCGGGCGACGACCTGTCCGCCCTCGACCGCGCCGACGTCGCCGTCGACTTCACCCACCCCGGCGCCGCGATCGCCAACATCCGCGAGTGCCTGGCGCGCGGGGTCGCCCCGGTCGTCGGGACCAGCGGCTTCGACGCCGCCAAGTTCGACGAGGTCCGCGCGATCCTCGACGAGCACGGCTCGGGCAGCGTGCTCGTCGCCCCGAACTTCGGGGTCGGCGCCGTGCTGATGATGCACTTCGCGGCACAGGCCGCCCGCTTCTTCGACTCCGCCGAGGTCATCGAGCTGCACCACGCCGGCAAGGTCGACGCCCCGTCCGGCACCGCCGCGCGGACCGCGTCGGTGATCGGCGCGGCACGGCGCGAGGCCGGCCTCGGCAAGGTTCCCGACGCCACCACCGACGACCCGCACGGCGCCCGTGGCGCGGTCGTCGAGGGCATCCACGTGCACGCGGTCCGGATGCCCGGGCTGATCGCGCACCAGGAGGTCGTCCTCGGCACCGACGGCGAGGTGTTCACCCTGCGCCACGACTCGATGAACCGGACCAGCTTCATGCCGGGCGTGCTGCTCGCGGTGCGTGCCGTGCGCGAGCGCCCGGGGCTGACGATCGGGCTGGAGCCGCTGCTCGGGCTCGGCTGAGTCCTCAGTCGACCAGGTGCAGGTCCAGCGTCCCGGCGTGGCGGACCTCGCGCAGCGTCGAGGAGCCGGTGTCCAGCGTGCGCACCGCGCCGTCGGGCGCCCAACCGGCGCGGCTGTAGAAGTTCCGTGAGGCGGTGTCGGCCTCGGGCACCCAGGTGCGCCCGGTGTCCGAGCCGGACTCCCGCAGCGCGGCCGCCACGGCGGCGAGCAGCCGCCCGCCGTGCCCGCGCCTGCCCCAGCGCGGCTCCACCAGCAGCGTGCTGACCTCGGCGATCGCCAGACCGTCGGCCCCGGCGTAGCGGGCGGCGGCGGCGAACCCGACGGTCTCGTCCCCCTCGACGGCGACGAACAGGTGGTAGCCGTCGCCGGCGTGCACGGCGTCGCTCCAGTGCGAGCGCGCGGCGTCCGAGGTGAGTCCCGCGAACGCCTCCTCGGGCAGCAGCCCGGCGTAGGCGGTGCGCCAGGTGCGGTCCTGGATCGCCATGATCGCGCCCACGTCGTCGTCGGTGGCGGGGCGGACGGTCGCGGTGGCCATGGGTCATGCCTACCGTGCGACCCCGCGGGCCACGTCACCGCCCGGGTCCACAGCGGGTCCACAGGGCGGTGCGATCCGGGGCCCATGTCCGGTTCCTACCGTCGTTCTCGTTCCGCACGACAGTCCCGCACGACGACGCACCGGAGGACCCGCCATGCCGCGCTACCAGGGCCGTGCCCTGCCCCGCCCCGACGACGAGGTCGTCGACCAGGGTCTCGGGTTCGACCTCGGCACCCTGCTCGGCAGGCGCCGCATGCTGGCCGTGCTCGGCGTCGGCGCCGTCACCGCCGGGCTCGCGGCCTGCGGCACCGCGGCCCCGTCGGCGACGACCGCGACCTCGACCGGCGAGATCCCGGACGAGACGGCGGGCCCGTACCCCGGCGACGGCTCCAACGGCGCGAACGTGCTCACCGAGTCCGGGGTGGTGCGCAGCGACATCCGGTCGAGCTTCGGCAGCGGCTCGGCGACCGCGGCCGGGGTACCGATGACCCTGGAGCTCACGATCACCGACATGGCCGCCGCCGGCATGGCCGGTGCCGCGGTCTACGTCTGGCACTGCGACCGGGAAGGCCGGTACTCCCTGTACTCCGAGGGGCTGGAGGCCGAGAACTACCTGCGGGGGGTCCAGGTCGCCGGCAGCGACGGGGCGGTGCGCTTCACCAGCATCGTCCCGGCCTGCTACGACGGCCGCTGGCCGCACATCCATTTCGAGGTGTACCCCGCGCAGGCCGACATCACCGACGCCGGCAACGCGGTCGCCACCTCCCAGGTGGCCCTCCCGCAGGACGTGTGCGCCGCCGTCTACGCCACCGCCGGCTACGAGCAGTCGGTCACGAACCTGGCGAAGGTCTCGCTCGCCTCCGACACCGTCTTCGGCGACGACGGCGGGGCCCTGCAGCTCGCCACGGTCACCGGCGACCCGACCACGGGCTACACGGTCGCGCTGACCGCAGCCGTCGACGTCACCACCCAGCCGGACGCGGGAGCCGCCCCGGGCGGTGGTCGGCCGGGTGCCGGTGGCCCCCCGCCCGGCAGCTGGCCGGCCGGAGGTCACCCGACGCCGTGCCGGATCCTGTCGGTGCCCCGTGGCAGCATCCCGGCCGTGCGCACGATCTCCGCCGACGTCGCCCGTCGGACCTTCCTCGCGGCCCAGGGCTTCACCGATCCACGGCCGTCCGGGCCGGTCACCCGTCGCCACCTCGGCCGGGTGCTGGACCGGGTGAAGCTGCTCCAGCTCGACTCGGTCAACATCGCGGTGCGCGCGCACTACATGCCGCTGTTCAGCAGGCTCGGTGCCTATCCCACCGCCCTCCTCGACGACGCGGCCTGGTCACCGAGCGCGCGGCGACCGCGCCTGCTGGCGGAGACCTGGGCGCACGAGGCGAGTCTGGTCCCGGTCCAGGACATGCCGCTGCTCTCCCACGAGGCGCTGCCGCGGCGCTGGTGGAAGCACTACGGCCCGCTGTTGGAGAAGCACCCGTCCCTGGCGGGGGACATCCTCGACGTGGTGGCGGAGTCCGGGCCGCTGGGCGCCGGTGCGATCGAGAAGGCGCTCGCCCCGCACGGGCGGGCCGGTGAGGTGCGCCCGCGCCCGCCGGGAGCGACCTGGTGGGAGCGGTCGGAGGTCAAGCGGGTCTGCGAGTACCTGTTCGCCGTCGGCGAGCTGGCGGTCGGCACGCGTGTGCACTTCGAGCGCCGCTACGACCTGCCCTCGCGGGTGCTGCCGCCGGAGATCCTCGCGCTGCCCGCCCCCGACCCGGCCGACGCGGCGCGTGAGCTCGTCGCGCGGTCCGCCTCCGCACTGGGGGTCGGTACCGAGACCGACCTGCGCGACTACTACCGGCTCGGCCCGGAACGCACCCGCACCGCGATCGCCGAGCTGGTCGACGCGGGTGCCCTGGAGCCGGTGAGCGTGCGCGGCTGGGACCGGCCCGCCTACCGCGACCCGGCCGCCCGGGTGCCGCGCACGGTGACCGGGCGGGCGCTGCTGTGTCCGTTCGACCCGCTGGTCTGGGAGCGGGGCCGGACCGAGCGGATCTTCGGATTCCGCTACCGCATCGAGATCTACGTGCCGGAGCCGAAGCGGGAGTACGGCTACTACGTCTTCCCGTTCCTGCTCGACGGCGAGCTCGTCGGCCGCGTCGACCTCAAGGCCGACCGGGCGGCCGGCGTGCTGCGGGTGCCCGGGGCGTTCGCCGAGCCCGGGGCCACCGCACCGCGCCCGCGGATCGCCGCCGAGCTGGCCGGTGAGCTCGCGACGATGGCGGGCTGGCTCGGGCTCGACGGCGTCGCCGTGGGGGAGCGGGGCGACCTGGCCGCGGAGCTGCGTGCCGAGGTCGCCGCCCGCTGACGGCTCAGGCGGGGTCGAGACGGAACACCGCGATCGCGTCCAGGTGCTCGGCGACCTGCTCCTCGGTGGCGTCGGCCGGCACCGGGAACGCCGCCAGGGTCCACGGCACATCGAGCGCCCGCAGGTAGCCGACGACGGCCGCCGCGGCCTCGGCGCGGTCGGGCTCCACCGCCCGGTGCGGCTCGTCGCCCGCGGCGGAGCGGATCGCGCACTCCGGCGTCGCCCGCAGGTTGCGCACCCAGTCCCGCCCACCGGTGGGGGAGACCAGGTAGGTGGCACCGTCGTGCCCGACGACGCCGATCGGGGTGTCGCGCGGCTCCTCGCTGCGCCGCCCGCGGGTGCGCAGCACACGCAGTGCATAGCCGCCGTCCGGGACGGGGGCCGGAGGCATCTGCAGGACCCGGGCGGTCATGGAGGCGTTCGTCGCGGCGATCTCGGTGCGGTCCACGACGCCGATCCTACGCCGGTATCTCGCTCGCCGATCATCTCGACGAGCGAGATACCTGGTGTGGGTCAGACCGCCACGGAGGCGCGGGTCACCAGGACGTCACCGCTGCCGGTGCGCCCGGACAGCCGCACCGCCGGCGCCGTCGGCGGGGTGTCGTGGCGGACGTCGAGCTCGGAGCGGGCACGGCCCGACCCGGTCGACAGGTCCAGCTCGGCGGCGACACCGGAGTGCACCCCGACCCGGACCGACCCCGACCCGGTGCCGAGGCGGACGTCACCGGACACCGCATCGGCGACGACCACGTCCCCCGACCCCGAGCGCACCTCCAGGTCCGCCGTGAGCTCGCCGACACGGATGTCGCCGCTGCCGGTCCGGATGCGCGACGCGCCGCCGAGCGATCCGGCCTCGACCCCGCCGGAGCCGGCACGCAGGTGGGCCCGGCCGGAGCACGTGCCCAGGTCGATCGACCCCGCACCGGTGGTGACGTCGGCGTCGCCGTGCACCTCGGCGAGCCGGGCCGCACCGGACCCGGTCCGCACCGCGGCCCAGGACGCGCGGCCGGTCAGCTCGACCGAAGCCGCGCCGGTCCGTACCGCGGGCCGCGACCCGGCGGGCGCGGAGATGGTCACCACCAGCGGCACTGCGCCGAGGGCGGCGTCGTCCGGACCGCGCACCACCAGGCGTCGCGTCGCCGCCGACCACTCGACGGTGACGGCGTCGACGGCGTCGGCCGAGGGATCTCCGGTGGCCTCCCAGGGGGCACCGACGATCGGGTCGAACCCGCGCCCGGACCAGCCCGCCCCGGCCTGGGGGACGCCGGCGCGGCCGGTCATCGAGCTGCCGATCCAGTCCAGCAGCCCACCGAGGCCGCCGGACCAGGGTGCGGCGCTGCGGTCGGCGGTGATCTCCGCGCGCACCTCGTCGGCGCCGTCGACCAGGTCGATCCGGACCCGGCCTGCGCCGGTCGTCACCTCGATCTCGGCGGCACCGGCGCAGTCGAACCGCTCGGCGCGGGAGGGTGTGCCGGTGCCGGCGTCCCCGGTGCCCGCACCGCCGGGGGCCGTGTCGCCGGTCGACGAGTGACCGGTCGGCGGGTGGCCGGCGTCGCCGTTGCTCGCACCGGTGCCGTCGGTGTGGGCGCCGCCGCCGTGCGTGGCGTCACCGCCGGCGTCGTCCGGCCCGACGGGGCCGGTCTGCTCGTCGCTCATCCCTGCACCCATCCCTTCAGGCTGCGCCCGTCGCGGTGCGGTCGGCCGGTGCGCCCCTCCGCGCCGGCCAGTGCCCCTTGCACGGCCTGGGACACCCAGGTGTTGAGCGAGACGCCCTGCGACTGGGCGGCCCGCTCGGCCTGGGCCTTGATCTGCTCGACGATGCGCAGGGTGACCCGGCTGATGTCACCGGCGTCGCCGGAGAACGGCGATCCGCCGGTCGCCGGGCCGCCGGAGGAGGTCGGACCACCGGAGGCGGCGGTGCCGCCGAACGGGGACGTCCCCTCGCCCGCCGGAGCGGGGTCCGGGGTGGGTGCGTGTCCGGGCTCCGGGTCGCCGCCGGACACCGACACGCGCACCTCCCGGCCGTGCAGGCGGACCTCGACAGAACGGTCGCCGAGCGCGGCGGTCGCCTCCGAGGCCAGGTCCGACAGTGCGTTCATGATCGCGAGCCGGGCTGCGGGCTCGATCGCGGAGCCGAGCAGTGCCGCGGTGCGGCGGGTCTGCTCGTCGCCCGCGGCCGCCGCGGCGGCGAGGTCGTCGCGCAGCTGCGCGACGTACGGCGTGAGGTCCATGACACCACTATGGCGTCACTGATGACATCACGCCACCGGTTCGTGGCGTCGGCCGCGACGTCGCAGCGTACCGGGGGTGCCGTGGCCGCCACCGTGGGTGCGGGCGCGGGGCCCGGCGGGTGCCGGGCACACCGGTCGTTACCCTCGCGGCATGCCGGAGACCGCGCCGAAGACCGTCCCGCTGACCGTGCAGCTCGTCGCGAAGACCGAGTTCACCCCGCCCGCGGACGTCCCGTGGTCCACCGACGCCGACGGCGGCCAGGCGCTGGCCGAGTTCGCCGGTCGCGCGTGCTACCAGTCGTGGGGCAAGCCGAACCCGCGCACCGCGACCAACGCCGGCTACATCGCCCACATCCTCGAGGTCGGGCACCTCTCGGTCCTCGAGCACGGCTCGGTCAGCTTCTACCTGACCGGCATCTCGCGCTCGCTGACCCACGAGCTGATCCGGCACCGGCACTTCTCCTACTCCCAGCTCTCCCAGCGCTACGTCCCCGAGCGGGACGCCGCGATGGTCGAGCCGGACGTCATCGCCCAGGACCCGGAGCTGCACGAGCTGTTCCTGCAGGCCTCGGCCGACGCGCTCGCCTCCTACGAGAAGCTCCTCGAGGGGCTCGAGGCGCGCTTCGCCGACGTGCCGAACGGGACGCTGCGGCGCAAGCAGGCCCGTCAGGCCGCGCGGTCGGTGCTGCCGAACGCGACCGAGACCAAGATCGTCGTGACCGGGAACTACCGGGCGTGGCGGCACTTCATCGCGATGCGCGCCTCCGAGGCCGCCGACGTCGAGATCCGCAAGCTCGCCGTCGAGTGCCTGCGCCAGCTGCAGGCCGAGGTCCCGAACGTGTTCGCGGACTTCCAGATCCAGACCCTCGCCGACGGGACCGAGATCGCCTCCAGCCCGCTGGTCGCGGAAGGCTGAGCGAGGCTTGCCGAGCGAGCATCGGCGCCGAGCGAGAGCTCAGGCGAGGACGGCGTGCACCCGTCGTCGCAGGTCCGGCAGGTCCCGCACGACGAACCCGCGTCCCTCCTTCTCCAGCAGGCCCTCGGCGACCAGTCGGGACAGCTCCCGGCTGGTCGTGACCCGGGTGAGTCCCACGAGCAGCCCCAGCTCGTCGACGGCGGGGCGGATCGACAGCCGGGCCACCTCGTCGAGCGCGATCTCGCCGTAGGCCTCCACGAGGTGGCCGAGGAGCAGGATGATCCGCTCGCGGGCGGGCAGCCCCTCGATGAGCACGTGCAGCTGCATGACCCGCTGCTTGTAGGCGATCCGACGGGTGATCTCGAGCAGGAGCTCCGGCTCGTCGCGGGCGGCGGTCAGCAGCGCGTCGCGGGTCACCGAGACGATCTCCGACGGCAGGGTGCAGACCGAGGCGAGGTGGCGGGGCCGTCCGTCGACGCAGGCCGCCTCGCCGAGGGTGGCGCCGGGCTCGGCGTAGGCCAGCGAGCGTTCCGAGCCGTCGGGTCGGTGCAGGTAGATCCGCACCCGCCCGGAGACGACGAGATGGAACCGCGACGACAGCTGGCCCTGGGTGTAGACGTGCTCGCCACGGGCGTACTGGCGGGGGCTGCCCAGCTCCGCGATCCGGGCGGTGACCGAGGTCCACGGTGCGGTCAGGAACGGTGAGACCGGGTGGTCGTCGGGATCGGGTGCGGGCAGCGCCCGCACGGTGCCGTCCGGCCTCCGCGCCGCGCTGCTCATGGTCCCGCCTCCCGGCCGTCGCCGATGGTTCGTCCGGACGGTAGTGGGCCGGGGCGCCTGCGGGTAGGCGGACGGCCCGGACGCCGAGGGGTGCGTCCGGGCCGTCGGGTCCGGGGGTGCCGACCGGCGGCCGCCGGCACCGGGTGGGTGCGGGGCGGCCCGCCCGGACGGGCCGCCCCGGTGGCCGGTCAGGCGGCCGCGAGCTGTGCGTCCTGCTCGGCGAGGGAGTCCGCGTCGGTCTGCGGCAGGGCCAGCGTGCAGAGCAGGCTGAGCAGCGAGACCGCCGAGAGCAGCAGGCCGATGCCGAGGCTGCCCAGCGTCGACGCGGCGAGTGCCGCGGCGAAGAGCGGGACCACGCCGCCGCCGAACACACCGGCGAGGTTGTAGGCGATCCCGGCGCCGGTGTAGCGGAAGCGGGTCGGGAACAGCTCCGGCAGCTGGGCGCCGATCGGCCCGTAGGCGATGCCGACGACGCCGAGCACCAGCGACAGGCCCAGCCCGAACGACCACACCGTCCCGATGTCGATGATCGGGAACGCGACCAGCCCGGCGGCGACCGAGGCGATGTTGCCGCCGACGACCATCTTCCGTCGCCCGACCCGGTCGGACAGGATCGCCGAGGCGATCGTCGTCAGGGCGAAGACGATGCCGCCGACGATGCCCATGGCCAGCACCGACGGGCGCGGCAGCTGCAGCTGCTGGGTGCCGTAGCTGGTCAGGTAGGTGACGCCGATGTAGAAGAAGGCGAACACCGCGGTGGTCGAGCCGGCCCCGAGGAGCACCGCGGCCGGCCGGGTGGTGAACACCTCGGTGATCGGGAGCTTCGTCGACACCGGGCCGCTGTTGCGGAAGCCCGCCGTCTCCTCCAGCGCGAGCCGCACGTAGAGCCCCACCGCGACGAGCAGCACCGAGCCGATGAACGGGATGCGCCAGCCCCAGGCCAGGAACGCCTCGTTGCTCATGGTCAGCGCGGTGACCAGGAAGGTCGCCGACGCCAGCGCGAAGGCCACCGACGGGCCGAGCTGCGGGAACAGCGCGTACTTCCCGCGGGCCTTGGTCGGCGCGTTCTCCGCGGTGAGCAGGGTCGCCCCGGCCCACTCGCCGCCGACGGCGAGGCCCTGCAGGATGCGCAGCACCACGAGCAGGATTGGCGCCAGGACGCCGATCGTGCCGGTGGTGGGCAGCAGGCCGATCGCGAGCGTCGAGAAGCCCATCAGCAGCAGCGTGGTGACCAGCGTGCCCTTGCGGCCGAGGCGGTCGCCGAAGTGGCCGAACAGCACCGACCCGAACGGCCGCGCGACGAAGGCGACACCGAACGTGGCCAGCGCGAGTGCGGTACCGGCCGCCGCCCCGAGCTCGGGGAAGAAGACCTTGTTGAACACCAGGGCCGCGGCGGTCCCGTAGATGAAGAAGTCGTAGAACTCGATGACCGTGCCGGTCATGCTCGCGAGCGCGATCCGGCGCATCGACCGCGGTGGCTGCGTGGTGGCAGCGTTCGTCACGTGTGTTCTCCCCGTCGAGAAGCGATGAGTGGGACGGATCGGAGTATCGACACACGGACGGGTGAGATCTGTATCACCAGCTACACAAGACGTGCGTTCCGTCGGACTTCTGTCGACCGTTCGTCGCGGTGCGGTCGCGCACGTCCGGTACTACGTTGGGGACGGTGAGCCTCGCCACCGCCGAACGTGCCGCCCTCTGCGCCGAGTTCGAACGCTCCGGACCCGACCGCCCGACGCTCTGCGAGGGCTGGAACGCCCGCGACCTGCTCACCCACCTGCTGGTCCGCGAGCGGCAGCCGTGGAGCGCCGGGGGGATCGTGCTGCCCGCGCTGTCGGCGATGACCGACAAGGCGATGGACGGCTACGCGTCCGCGGCCTGGCCGAACATGATCGACGATCTGCGCAAGGGCCCGCCCGCGTGGTCGCCGTTCAAGGTCGGCAAGATCGACGAGATCGCCAACGGTGCCGAGTTCTTCGTCCACCACGAGGACCTGCGCCGCGGGGAGCCCGGCTGGGAGCCCCGCCCGTCCGACCCGGGGCGCGACGGGCAGCTGTGGAACCTGCTGCACACCCAGGCCAGGCTGCTGTTCCGGCGCAGCCCGGTCGGCGTGGTCCTGGCCCGCCCGGCGGGCGCGACCCAGGTCGTCGCGACCGGGTTCGGCGTGGTCACGGTGACCGGCGAGCCCGCCGAGCTGGTGCTGCACGCCTTCGGCCGGGACGCGGCGCGGGTCGAGGTGACCGGTCTGCCCGCCGACGTGGAGGCCTACCGCGGCGCACCGACCGGGATCTGACCGGGATCCGTCGGTACCGGGCGGTACCGTCACCAGTCATGAGCACCGGTCCCGATCCCGCCCCCGGCGGGCAGCAGCACCCGCCGCGCCGACCGTTCGGCGAGGTGCTGACCGCGATGGTCACGCCGTTCGACGCCGACGGCGAGCTGGACCTGGCCAAGGCCGAGGAGCTGGCGACCCACCTGGTGGACCTCGGCAACGACGGGCTCGTCGTCAACGGCACCACCGGCGAGGGCCCGACCACGTCGGACACCGAGAAGTCCGAGCTGATCCGCGCGGTCGTGTCCGCGGTGGGGGACCGGGCGACGATCGTCGCCGGGGCCGGCACGTACGACACCGCGCACTCGATCGAGCTGGCCCGCAGCGCGGAGCGCGCCGGTGCGCACGGGCTGCTCGTGGTCACGCCGTACTACTCCCGGCCGCCGCAGGAGGGCCTGCTCGCGCACTTCACCGCGGTCGCCGATGCGGGCGACCTGCCGGTGATGCTCTACGACATCCCGCCGCGCAGCGTCATCGGCATCGACGTCGACACCTTCCAGCGCCTGGCGCAGAACCCCCGCATCGTCGCGGTGAAGGACGCCCGCAACGACCTGCGCGTCGGCACCGAGGTGCTGGCCACCACCACGCTCGCCTACTACTCCGGCGACGACCCGGTGAACCTGCCGTGGCTCTCGGTCGGGGCGGTCGGCTTCGTCAGCGTGATCGGCCACGTCGTCGCCGACCGGCTGCGCGCCATGATCGACGCCTACCACGCCGGTGAGCACCAGCGGGCCCGCGCGCTGCACTACGCGATGCTCCCGGTCATCCGCGGGATGGGCCGGGTCGGTGGCGCGGTGTTCGCCAAGACCGCGCTGCGCCTGCGGGGCATCGACGTCGGCGACACCCGGCTGCCGCTGCCGCCCGCCACCGAGGACCAGATCGCCGCGATCGCCGGGGACCTCGCCGTCGCCGGGGTGGCGCTCGACCCGCAGGCCCGCCCGAACCTCCCGCTGTACCAGCCGGGCCACGGCGCCCTGGGCGGCCGCACCGCGGCGGACCTCGGCGCCGAGGTCGCCTACCACCGGACGTAGGTCCCCCGGTCGCCGTCGCGCGCCCGGCCCGCCCCGCGGCGACGCGACCCGACCCCCCTGACACGAACCCGAGAACACGAACCCATGTGAGGCACGAACCCCTGTGAGTCCCCAGCGCAACGACCGACGCAACCGGCCCGGCCGGTCGCTCTCCGCGCCGCCGGAGCACATCGAGCGTCCGGAGCTCCCGGACGGCCCGCCACCCGCCCTCGCGCAGGGCGGCCTGCGCGTCTACGCGCTCGGTGGCATCGGTGAGGTCGGTCGCAACATGACCGTCTTCGAGTACGAGGGCCGGCTGCTCATCGTCGACTGCGGCGTGCTGTTCCCCTCCGACTCCGAGCCGGGCATCGACCTGATCCTGCCCGACTTCCGCACCATCGAGGACCGCCTCGACGACATCGACGCGCTCGTGCTCACCCACGGCCACGAGGACCACATCGGTGCCGTGCCGTGGCTGCTGCGGATGCGCCCGGACATCCCCGTCGTCGGGTCCCGGTTCACGCTCGCCCTGGTCGCGGCGAAGTGCAAGGAGCACCGCCTGACCCCGCACCTGCAGGAGATCCGCGAGGGCGACCGCGTCTCCCACGGCGGCTGGGACTGCGAGTACTTCGCGGTCAACCACTCGATCCCCGACGCCGTCGCCGTCGCCGTCCGCACGCCCGCCGGGCTGCTGCTGCACACCGGTGACATCAAGCTGGACCAGCTCCCGCTCGACGGGCGGCTCACCGACCTGGGCGGGTTCTCCCGGCTGGGCGAGGAGGGCGTCGACCTGTTCCTGGTCGACTCCACCAACGCCGAGGTGCCGGGCTTCGTCACCCCCGAGGCCGACATCGGGCCGGTCATCTCCGACCTGGCCCGCCGGGCGCCGTCGCGCATCATCCTGGCCTGCTTCGCCAGCCACGTGCACCGTGTCCAGCAGGTGCTCGACGCCGCGCAGGCCCACGGCCGCAAGGTGTGCCTGACCGGACGGTCCATGGTCCGCAACATGGGCCTGGCCGACGACCACTCGCTGCTGAACATTCCGCCGGGGCTGCTCGTCGACATCGACGAGGCGATGCGCCTGCCCGACGAGAAGCTGGTGCTCGTCTCCACCGGATCGCAGGGTGAGCCGCTCGCCGCGCTGTCCCGGATGGCGCGCGGGGACCACCGCAGCATCACGATCCGCCCGGACGACACGATCATCCTGGCCAGCTCGCTGATCCCCGGCAACGAGACCGCCGTCTTCGGCGTGATCAACGGGCTGACCCGGCTCGGCGCCACCGTCGTGCACCAGGGCAACGCCAAGGTGCACGTCTCCGGGCACGCGCCGGCCGGCGAGCTGCTGTTCCTCTACAACGCGGTGCGCCCGTCGAACGTCATGCCGGTGCACGGGGAGTGGCGCCACCTGCGGGCCAACGCCGCGCTCGCGCGTCGCACGGGGGTGCCGGAGGAGTCGGTGGTCATCGCGGAGAACGGCGTGGTCGTCGACCTCGTCGACGGCCGCGCGGCGATCACCGGCCGGGTCGAGGTCGGGCAGGTCTACGTCGACGGGCTGTCGGTCGGCGATGTGGGCGAGACCACGCTCGGTGACCGCATCGCGCTCGGCGAGGGCGGTTTCATCGCGATCAACGTGGCGATCGACCACAAGACCGGCCGCGCGCTCTCGCGCCCGACGCTGTCCGGTCGCGGGTTCTCCGACGACCCGAAGGCGCTCGACGCCGCCCAGGCACTGGTCGAGGACGAGCTGTCCCGGCTGGAGAACGAGGGCGTCACCGACCCGCACCGGATCGCCCAGGGCGTGCGGCGCGTCGTCGGACGCTGGGTGTCGGACACCTACCGTCGCCGCCCCATGATCGTCCCCACGGTCATCGCGGTGTGAGCATGTGGAGGGGTCGTCGACCCCTCCACAGCCGCGTCGGTCCCCGGTTCGATCACCGAACCGGGCTACCGTGTGTGACATGGCAGGACGCACGGGCACGGGCAGGACCACCACGACTGCGGCCGCGGGCCGCGGCTCGGGGCGGTCGGGCTCGCGCGCGTCCACCGCCCGCAGGCGTCCGTCGGCAGGCCGGAGGCCGCCGGCCCGGCGCCAGGGCCCCGACCTGGTCGACCGCGGGATCGACGCGGTCGGCCGGGGGGTGGCCAAGACCGTCCGCGCCTCCGGGCGCGCGGTCGGGCGCACCCGCGAGATCGACCCCGCGCACCGCCGCGACGGCATCGGGTTCGGCATGCTCGTGCTCGCCGTCATCGCCGCCGCCGGGCTGTGGTGGCAGGCCGGCGGCTCGGTCGGCTACTGGTTCACCTTCCTCGTGCAGGCGGTGATGGGGCAGGCCGGCGTCGCGCTGCCGGCGATCCTGCTGGGCATCGGCATCGTGCTGGTCACCACCGAGGGGCACCCGGAGGCCCGGCCGCGGATCGTGACCGGCAGCCTGCTGCTCGCCCTCGGCGTGCTCGGGCTGGTGCACCTGGGCGCCGGAGCGCCCGCCGAGCCCGACGCCTGGCGTGGCGCGGGCGGCGCGCTCGGCTACGTCGCGGGGACCCCGCTGAAGGCCGGGCTCAGCCTGTGGACGGCCGTCCCCGTCCTCGTCCTGCTGACCCTCTACTCGGTGCTGCTGGTCACCGGGATCCCGGTGCGGGAGCTGCCGGACCGTGTCCGCAGGCTCACCGGGCAGCTGCCGCCCGAGCAGGACGGCGAGGGCGAGTCCGGCGCGGACCGCCCGCGCACGGTGGCCGACGCCGTCGCCGAGCGGGAGGGCCGTGCCGAGGACGCCGACCAGACCCCGAAGCGGCGTCGCCCGGCGCGGCGCAGGCAGGGTGCCGCGGAGGCCGACGCGTTCCGGGTGGAGGAGGGCGAGCACGCCCCGGCCCCGGTGGACCCGTCGCTGCCCGGTGCCCCGGAGGACGACGTCCCCGCCGCCGTCCCCGCGGCCGCCGCGCCGCCGGCGAAGAAGCCGCGCAAGCCCGTCGTCGAGACGCCGCAGGTGGCCGACGAGCCGATCGAGGGCGAGCAGCTCTCGATGGCGATCCGCCAGCCGCAGTCCGACACCGAGTACATCCTTCCGCCGGCGGACACCCTGGAGTCCGGCCCGCCGCCGAAGTCCCGCAGCTCCGCCAACGACGCGATGATCGAGGCGATCACCGGGGTCCTCGACCAGTTCAACGTCGACGCCCAGGTCACCGGCTTCACCCGCGGCCCGACGGTCACCCGCTACGAGATCGAGCTCGGCCCGGCGGTGAAGGTCGAGAAGATCACCCAGCTGCAGCGCAACCTCGCCTACGCCGTCGCCAACGACAACGTGCGGCTCCTCGCGCCGATCCCCGGCAAGTCCGCTGTCGGCATCGAGGTGCCCAACACCGACCGCGAGATGGTCCGCCTCGGCGACGTCCTGCGCTCGGGCAACGCCCGCGCCGAGCAGCACCCGATGGGCATCGGTCTGGGCAAGGACATCGAGGGCCACTACCTCGTCGCGAACCTGGCGAAGATGCCGCACCTGCTGGTCGCGGGCTCCACCGGCTCCGGCAAGTCCAGCTTCGTCAACTCGATGCTGGTGTCGCTGCTGACCCGGGCCACGCCGGACGAGGTCCGGATGATCCTCATCGACCCGAAGATGGTCGAGCTGACGCCCTACGAGGGCATCCCGCACCTGATCACGCCCATCATCACCCAGCCGAAGAAGGCCGCCGCGGCGCTGGCCTGGCTGGTGGAGGAGATGGAGCAGCGCTACCAGGACATGCAGGCCAACCGGGTCCGGCACGTCGACGACTTCAACCGCAAGGTCCGCACCGGGGAGATCACCGCCCCGCCCGGATCGGAGCGGGTGTACCGGCCCTACCCGTACATCATGTGCATCGTCGACGAGCTCGCCGACCTCATGATGACCGCCCCGCGCGACGTCGAGGACGCGATCGTCCGGATCACCCAGAAGGCGCGTGCGGCCGGGATCCACCTGATCCTGGCGACCCAGCGGCCGTCGGTGGACGTCGTCACCGGTCTGATCAAGACCAACGTCCCGTCCCGGCTGGCGTTCGCGACGTCGTCGCTGACCGACAGCCGGGTCATCCTCGACCAGCCGGGCGCGGAGAAGCTGATCGGCATGGGCGACGCGCTCTACCTGCCGATGGGCGCCGGCAAGCCGGTCCGCATGCAGGGCGCCTTCGTCGACGACGACGAGATCTCCAAGGTCGTCGCGTTCACCAAGGAGCAGGCCGAGCCCAGCTACACCGAGGGCGTCACCGCGCAGAAGGCCGGCGAGAAGAAGGAGATCGACGCCGACATCGGCGACGATCTCGACCTGCTGCTGCAGGCCACTGAGCTGATCGTCACCTCGCAGTTCGGGTCGACGTCGATGCTGCAGCGCAAGCTGCGGGTCGGGTTCGCGAAGGCGGGCCGGCTGATGGACCTGCTGGAGACCCGCAACATCGTCGGGCCCTCGGAGGGCTCGAAGGCCCGCGACGTGCTGGTCAAGCCGGACGAGCTGGAGGGCGCGCTCCTCCTGATCCGGGGCGGCGGGACCGCCGACGGCGGCGAGGTCGCCGACGACGACGAGTGACCCCCCGCCGGGTGACGGTCTCGGGCGGTGATGATCCCGACACCGCCGGTGATCGACATTTCGGGCTCACGGCTTAACGGGACGGTCACGTTCGTGCCACAGTGGCCTCGGGTCGCCGTCCGGTGATCGCACGTCGTGCTGCCCGTCGACGCCGGGCAGGGGAGGTACTGGCTGGTGTTCTGGAGGAAGAAGGACCGTCGTCGCCCGGCGCGGGGCACCACCGACCGGCACGCCCTCGTCCCGATTCCGCTGACCGGCGGGGTGCTGTCCGGCCAGGTCCGCGACCAGCAGGGCGGTGCGCTGGCCGGCACCGAGGTGTCCGTGATGGACCCCGCGGACCGGCGTGCCGTGTACGTCGAGACCGACCCGTTCGGCCGGTTCGCCGCGTCGCTGATGCCCGGCCGGTACCGAGTGCGGGTCGAGGCGGGCGGCTACCAGCAGGTCACCGACGTCGTCGAGGTGTCCTGGGGCGAGCACGCCGACATGGGCCACATCGTCCTCGGTGAGGACCCGGCGCTGCGCCCGCCGCGGCCCGGTGTCTTCGTCATCGACGGCGACCACAGCTCGGTCCGCTTCGTCGCCCGGCACATCGGGATGTCCAAGGTGTACGGCCGGTTCAACCGGTTCCAGGGGCAGATCCGGATCGCCGAGCCGTTCGAGGAGTCCTCCGTGGACGTCGTGATCGACGCGGCCAGCGTCGACACCAACGTCGCCGCCCGCGACACCCACCTGCGCTCCGCCGACTTCCTCGACGTCGAGCGCTTCCCCGAGCTGCGCTTCTCCAGCGTGCGCTTCGCCGCGCACGGCGGGAACCGGTGGACGGTGGACGGCGACCCGACCCTGCACGGCCTGACCAGCGACGTCTCGCTGGACACCACCTTCCTGGGCTCGGCGGAGTGGAACGGCGACCGGGTCGGCGCGATCGCCACCACCCAGCTGCACCGGGAGCACTACACGCTCAACTGGCAGCAGACCATCGCCAAGGGTCTGCCGGTGGTCGGGTCGACGATCCGGATCCAGCTCGACGTGCAGGCGGTCCGGCAGTACTGACCCCGCACGGCGCGCTCAGTACTCGGGGAGCGTGAGGGCCGTCGCGGCGGTCGCGGCCCAGTGCTCGACGAGCCCGGGAGCGGCGGCGTCCGGGGTGGTGAGGTCCCGGACCCGCGCGGCGTTGGTCAGCGCCAGCTCCTGGTTGGCCTCCACCCAGTCGCGCATCCGCCGCTCGTGGGCGGCGGCCGCCGGTCCGGGATCGCCGCCGGAGCACGCGAGCTCCCCGGCCAGCACGTAGGCGCCGACGACGGCGAGCGTGGTGCCCTGACCGGACAGCAGCGTGGGACACCAGGCGGCGTCGCCGAGGAGCGTGACCGGACCGCGTGACCAGGTCGGCAGCCGGACCTGGGTGATCGGGGTGAGGTACAGGTCCTCGGTACGGTCCATCCCCGCGAGCAGCTCGGGCAGCCACCAACCCTCGCCGGCGAAGTGCCGCGTCACCAGCGCGCGCTGCGCCCCGAGGTCGCGGTGGTGGTAGGTGGCGTCCGGGTCGGAGAAGCCGAGCATCACCCGGACCTCGGTGTCGTCGTGGGCGGTGTAGAGCCCGGCCATCGCGTCCGGACGCTGGAGGAACACCTGCCAGCGGCGCAGCCCGAAGGTGTTGGGCAGGGTGAACACGGCGACGTGCTGGCCGAGGGGGACCAGCCGGTCGTCGTCGTCGGGGCCGAGAGCCAGGCGCCGGACGCCGGAGTGCTGGCCGTCGGCGCCCACCACGAGGTCGTAGTGCTCCTCGGTGCCGGACGCGAAGCGCACCCGGGCCCCGCCCGCCGGGTCCGGATCGAGCGCGACGACCCGGTCGCCCCACCGGTGCTCGACGCCGTCGAGCGCACCGGTGAGCAGCGCGGCGAGGTCGTCGCGGAGGATCTCGACGTCGTCGCTCGCGACCGGCCCCCCGGTGAGTGTCACCTCGGTGCTGCGGAAGACCTCGGTGCCGTCCTCGTCGACCAGGGACATGCCGTCCATCGCGGTGCGGGCGGCGCGCAGTGCGGCTCCGAGCCCCATCCGGTCGACGACGGTCAGCGCGGGCCCCCGGACGTCGACGGCCTGCCCGCCGGGCCGTGGCCCCGGCGCCGACTCGACGACGACCGGGCGGAACCCGTGCCGGCGCAGCCACCACGCGAACGTCGTCCCTGCGATACCGGCCCCGCTGATCAGGATGTCGGTCATGTGTCCTCCTCGGTACGGTGTACGCGTCGACGATGCCGCTGCGAGCTGCGATGACGGGTGTCGTGTAGCGGCACAGGTGGTACAGGGAGGTGGCCGGTGGACGGTTCGCCCACGGACCGGGTCGCGGCCGCGGTGCGTGCCCGTGTCGAGTCGGGGGATCTGCGGCCCGGGGACCGCGCGCCGTCGGTGCGCGCGCTGGTGGCCGAGCACGGTGTCGCGATGTCCACCGCCGCCCGGGCGCTGACCCGGCTGCGCGAGGAGGGCCTGCTGCGGACGACGGCGCGGGTCGGGTCGGTGGTGGCGGAGCGGGCCACGCCTGCGGGCACCGCTCCGCCACCGGACACGGCCCGGCTGGTGCGGACCGCGATCGGCATCGCCGACGACGAGGGCCTGGCCGCGCTGTCCATGCGGCGCCTCGCCGGGGCGTTCGGCGTGCCGACGATGTCGCTGTACCGGCTGGTTCGCAGCCGGGACGAGCTGCTGCTGGCGATGCTCGAGACGGTGTTCGCCGAGCTGGTGCTGCCCCCGGCCGACGGGCCGTGGCGGGCCCGGCTGGAGGGCGCTGCGCACGCCCAGTGGCGGGTGCACCGGCGGCACCCGTGGCTGGCGCGGGTGCTGTCGCTGTCCCGGCCGCAGGCGCTGCCGTCGCTGCTGCGCTTCGCCGAGTTCGAGCTGGCCGCGCTGGAGGAGGTCGTCGCGGACCCGGTGGAGCGGTTCGACCTGCACCTGGCGCTGACCGGATTCGTGCGGGGGATGGCGCTGACCCTGGCCGCGGAGCAGGAGGCGCAGGCCGACACCGGCGTCGACGCCGACACCTGGTCCGAGCACGACCCGGGGCTGCGGGCTGCGCTGCGCCGTCACGGCGGGCCCGCGCTGCGCCGGGTCGGCGACTACCCGTACGACCTGCAGCGGGTGTTCGACACCGGGATCGCCCGGCTCCTCGACGGGATCAGCTGAACCCCTGCTGCCGCCACGCCTCGTAGACGGCGACGGCGGCGGCGTTGGCCAGGTTCAGCGAACGGTTCGACGGCCGCATCGGCAGCGCCACCGTGCCCGTCACCCAGTCCGCCGCCGCGACCTCGGGCGGCAGCCCGGTCGACTCGCGGCCGAACAGCAGCACGTCCCCGCCGGAGTAGGCGACGTCGGTGTAGCGGACCGGCGCACCGGGCACGAACGCGAACACCCGCGCCCCGGCGGCCCGCACCCAGCCGGCGAACGCGGCCGTGTCGTCGTGCACGACGACCTCGGCGAGATCGGCGTAGTCGAGCCCGGCCCGGCGCACCGAGCGTTCGTCGAGGGAGAAGCCGAGTGGGCGCACCAGGTGCAGCTCGGCGCCGGTGTTGGCGGCCAGCCGGATCGCGTTGCCGGTGTTCGGCGGGATCTCCGGGGTGTGCAGGGCGAGGCGGACCACCCGCTACTCGTACCAGGTGCCCGCGCTCCAGTGGTTGCCGTCCGGGTCGGCGATCTCGAACAGGCGGCTGCCGTAGTCGGCGTCGAAGGGCGCGTGCACGACGGTGGCGCCGGCCGCCACGGCACGGACGAACAGGGCGTCCGGGTCGTCGCACACGAGATGGACGGCGGCGCCGCCGGGCGGGCGGCACCCGTCGTGGGTGGGGCCGAGCATCACGCCGCCGGGGGCGCCGGTCGACCCGGGGCGTACCAGCTCGGCGTGGACGATCGCGCCGTCGTCGCCGGTGTGGACGGCGCGCTCGGTGAAGTCCAGTGCCGAGGTCAGGAAGGTGACCAGGGCGCGCGGGTCGGGGCTGGACAGGCTGGGCAGGTCGCTCATGAGGACGAGGGTGCCGAGGCCGCGCGGGCCGGTCGTGGACGAATCGGAGCCGCCGGCGCGACCCGCTCGGCCCGCCAGCTCAGCGCGGTGGTCCCCGCGAGCTCGCGGAACTCGCGGGCCAGGTGCTGCTGGTCGCTGTAGCCGCAGGTCGCGGCCAGCTCGGCGAGCGGAGGGGCGAGCGGGCGGCGCAGGAGCGTGCACGCCCGCTCGAACCGGATGACCCGTGCCGCGGCCTTCGTCCCGAGCCCGGTCTCGCGTCGCAGCCGTTCACCGAGGTGGCGTGGCGACCAGCCGACCTCCCCGGCGACGTCGGCGACGCGGGCGGTCCCGCCGCTGCGGACCAGCAGCTCCCAGGCGTGCACGACCTCCGGTGCCGGCTCGCCGGGGCCGTCCCGGGCGTCGGCGACGCGGCACAGCGCGGCGTCGAGCAGTGCGCACCGCCCGGCCCACCCCGGCTCGGCGCGCAGCCGGTCGAGCAGGGTGTCCAGGCCGGGGAGGAGCAGCGCGAGGTCGACGACGTCGCCGGCCAGCTCGCCGGCGGGCAGCCCGAGCAGCGTGCGGGCGCCGCGCCAGGTCATCTCCAGCTGCATCCCGGACTGCGGGGCGCCGGAGGCGAGCAGCGCGGGCGCGGTGTGCAGGCCGGCCGCCGATGCGGTGAACCGGCCCGGGCCGCGTCGCGGGTCCGGGGCGGCGAGCAGGTCGACCGTGCCGTCCAGGCAGAGCACGACGGTCAGGTGGGCGCTGGACACGCCCTGGTGCGTCCCCGTCGGACCCGCGGGGGAGGACCAGCACCAGATCCCGGAGACCAGCGGGCGCAGCCGTGCGGAGGGACGCCAGCGCCGGGCCCCGTCGGACATGCGGGCCAGGGTAGCGCCGCCGGGTGAGGTCAGAGGGTGAGCAGCATCCGCACGTTGCCCAGGGTGTTCGGCTTGACGTGGGCGAGGTCGAGGAACTCGGCGACGCCGGCGTCGTAGCTGCGCAGCATGGCCGCGAACACCTCGGCCGACACCGGCGTCCCGTCGATCTCGGCGAAGCCGTGCCGGGCGAAGAACTGCTTCTCGAAGGTGAGCACGAACAGCCGCTCCAGGCCCAGCTCGCGCGCGCCGTCGATCAGCGCGGAGACGATCCGGTGGCCCACCCCGCGACCCACCACCGACGGCGACACCGCCACCGTGCGGATCTCGCCCAGGTCCTCCCACAGCACGTGCAGCGCGCCGCAGCCGACGACCACGCCGTCGACCTCGGCGACCAGGAACTCCGGGACCGCCTCGTAGAGGGTGACGGTCTCCTTGGCCAGCAGGACGGTGCCCGCGTACTCGTCGACGAGCTCACGGATCCGGCGGACGTCGCGGGTGCGGGCGCGGCGGACGATCACGTCGGGGACCGGGGCGGACACGGGGTCGGGCACGGCAGGAGAGCCTAGACCGGGGTCGCCGACGGCGCCGTCTACCCTGGTATTCGTGGCTTCCCCCGAGACTGCGCCCCGGCGCGCCGCCCTGCTGACCCTGGGCTGCGCGCGCAACGAGGTCGACTCCGAGGAGCTCGCCGGCCGTCTGGCCGGGTCCGGCTGGGAACTGGTCGACGCCGAGGACGGCAGCCCCGACGTCATCGTCGTCAACACCTGCGGGTTCGTGGAGCAGGCGAAGAAGGACTCGATCGACACGGTGCTGGCCGCGGCGGACGTGGCGCGTCCCGCCGGGGCGAAGGTCGTCGCGGTCGGGTGCCTGGCCGAGCGCTACGGCGCCGAGCTCGCCGCCGACCTCCCCGAGGCCGACGCGGTGCTCGGCTTCGACGCCTACCCCGAGCTCGCCGAGCGGCTCGGCGACGTCCTGGGCGGGCATGCCCCGGCCCCGCACGTCCCCACCGACCGTCGCAAGCTCCTCCCCATCTCGCCGGCGGAGCGCCCGGCCGCGACCGCGGACGTCTCGGTCCCCGGCCACGACTGGGTGCCCGACATCGCGCGCACCCGCCTGTCCGGCGGGCCGGTGGCCTCGCTCAAGCTGGCCTCGGGCTGCGACCGCCGCTGCGCGTTCTGCGCGATCCCGAGCTTCCGCGGCAGCTTCGTGTCCCGCCCGCCGGCCGACGTGCTCGGCGAGGCCGCCTGGCTCGCCCGGCAGGACGTGCGCGAGCTCGTGCTGGTCAGCGAGAACTCCACCAGCTACGGCAAGGACCTCCCCGGCGGCACCCGCGCGCTGGTCGACCTGCTCCCGCAGCTCGCCGCGATCGAGGGCGTCGAGCGGATCCGGGTCGCCTACCTGCAGCCCGCCGAGCTCCGGCCCGACCTCCTGCGCGTCATCGCGACCACGCCGGGCGTCGCGCCGTACTTCGACCTGTCGTTCCAGCACGCGTCGGCGCGGGTGCTGCGCCGGATGCGCCGGTTCGGGTCGCGCACCGACTTCCTCGACCTCTGCGAGCGCATCCGCGCGCTGGCGCCGGAGGCCGGGATCCGCTCCAACGTCATCGTCGGGTTCCCCGGCGAGACCGAGGAGGACCTCGCCGAGCTGGAGGCGTTCCTGACCGGCGCCCGGCTCGACGCCGTCGGGGTGTTCGGCTACTCCGACGAGGACGGCACCGAGGCCGAGGGCTACGACGGCCACGTCGATCCGGCCGAGGTCAGGGCCCGCGTCGCGCGGATCTCGGCGCTGGTCGACGAGCTGATGGAGCAGCGCGCCGAGGAGCGCATCGGCACCGAGGTCGTCGTGCTGGTCGAGTCCGCCGAGGGCGACGAGGACGACTGCACCGGCCGTGCCGCCCACCAGGGCCCCGACGCCGACGGCGAGTGCACCGTCGTCGCGGCGGCGCAGGACGGCCCCGAGCCGGACTCGCTGCGTCCCGGTGACCTCGTCCGCTGCCGCGTCGTGGACACCGAGGGCGTCGACCTGCTGGTGGAGGCCCTCGAGCTGATCGACCCGAACGCACCGGCCGCCGCCGTCCCGGCGGCCTCCGCGGCCGGATGAGCTCGCACCCGGCCGGGGGCGCCGCCGGAGTCGGCGACCCGCCCCTGCTGAACATCGCGAACGCGCTGACGGTCCTGCGGCTGCTGCTCGTCCCGGTGTTCGTGGTCGCGCTGTTCGTCGGCGGCGGCGAGGACGTGGTGTGGCGGCTGGTCGCGTTCGCGGTGTTCGTCGGCGCGGCGGCCACCGACCGGCTCGACGGCCAGCTGGCCCGCAGCCGGGGGCTCGTCACCTGGTTCGGCGCGCTGGTCGACCCGATCGCCGACAAGGCACTGATGGGCGCGGCCCTGATCGGGCTGTCGATCCTCGGTGTGCTGCCCTGGTGGGTGACGATCGTGATCGTCGTCCGCGAGCTGGGCATCACCGTGCTGCGCTTCGTCGTGATCCGCCGGCACGGCGTCATCCCGGCCAGTCGCGGCGGCAAGGCCAAGACCGTCGCCCAGACGGTCGCGATCGGGCTGTTCCTGCTGCCGCTGCCGGAGCTGCTGGGCCCCGGCACCGCGGCCGCCACCGCCGTGCTCGTGCTCCAGTGGGTGGTGATGGCCGTCGCGCTGGTGCTCACCGTGGTGACCGGCGCCGACTACGTCCGCAAGGCCGTCCGGCCCCGGGCCGCCTGACCTGCGGGGACGATCCGGCGCCCGTGTGGTGTTGAGGTGTTCGCCGTGGGCGTACAGCGTCACGGCGCGGAGGAACCGGAGAAGTCGGTACGGTGAGACATCACCGGATGTCCGGGGAGCAGTCGAGGAGGGCACATGCTGCTGCGGGAAGCGATCGGCAGTGGGCTGCGTGAGGTGCGCACGGCGCGCCGGCGCACGCTGCGCGACATCTCGCGGGCCGCGCGGGTGAGCCTCGGGTACCTCTCCGAGGTCGAGCGCGGGCGCAAGGAGCCCTCCAGCGAGCTGCTCGCGGCGATCTGCGAGGCACTCGGGGTCTCCGTGCCGGACCTGCTGACCACCGTCGCCGCCGAGATGGCGACGGCGACCTCCGCCGCGGCCGCGAGCCGCCGCGACGACGTGCTCGTCCCGATCGGGCAGCGTCACGCCGAGCTGCGCCTGGCCGGACGGCCGGGTTCCGTGGTCGCCGCACCGGCGTCCTCGGGCGGGCCGGTGGCCTCGGCCGCCTGATCGCACCGCCGACCCCGGCCGACCGCTCCTGCGCGGTAGGGTGCGGGCAGACCGGCAGCGATGCCAGGATGGACAGGGCCGGAGGCCCGGTTCCGACCACGGGGGGAACGCGGGGTCGGTCCGGGGTCCGCACGCCCGCCGTGGTGGCGGGCACGGTCGCGAGCGAACGCAGGCGGAGGACGCGCAGAGATGGCCAACGGATTCACCAAGTTCTTCAGCTATCTGTCGGCCCTGTTCTCGTCGAAGGTCGACGAGCACGCCGACCCGAAGGTGCAGATCCAGCAGGCCATCGAGGACGCCCAGCGCCAGCACCAGCAGCTGTCGCAGCAGGCCGCCGCGGTGATCGGCAACCAGCGTCAGCTGGAGATGAAGCTGAACCGGCAGCTGGGTGAGATCGAGAAGCTGCAGTCGTCGGCGCGGCAGGCACTCGTGCTGGCCGACCAGGCCCGCTCCCAGGGCGACGAGGAGAAGGCCCAGCAGTACGAGCAGTCGGCGCAGACCTTCGCGACCCAGCTGGTGACCGCGGAGCAGGGCGTCGAGGACCTCAAGACGCTGCACGACCAGTCGATCGGTGCCGCCGCCCAGGCCAAGCAGGCCGTCGAGCGGAACTCGATGATGCTGCAGCAGAAGATCGCCGAGCGCACCAAGCTGCTCAGCCAGCTCGAGCAGGCCAAGATGCAGGAGCAGGCCGCGAAGTCGCTGCAGCAGATGAGCGAGCTGTCCGCGCCGCGCAACGCGCCCTCGCTCGACGAGGTCCGCGACAAGATCGAGAAGCGGTACGCCACCGCGCTCGGGTCCGCGGAGCTGGCCCAGAACTCGGTGCAGGGCCGGATGCTGGAGGTCCAGCAGTCGACCACCGACATGGCAGGCATGTCGCGGCTGGAGCAGATCCGGGCGTCGATGTCCGGGGCGCCGATCGCCGGTGGACAGCAGGCTCCGCAGGTCGGCCAGGGCGAGTCGACCCAGCAGCTGCCGTCCTCGCCGGCACCGGCCCAGCAGCAGAACACCCAGAACCAGCAGCAGCCCGGCACCGCCTGAGCCGCTCAGCCGTTCCACACCGTCCGCCGCGGTCCCGATCCCGGGGCCGCGGCGGACGTGTGTCCGGGCCCGTCCGGGCCGGGCGATGCGGCTCCGGGCGTCTCGCCGGCTCCGGCCGTCGGTCGCGACGTGGCCGACGTGGTCAGGGCGTGCGGGCCGCGCCGGGCGGCGGCCGCCCGGGTGCGCCGCGACGCGGGCCGGTGCCGCGGCGCACCGGGCGCGGCGACGGCCCGGCCTGGCAGCGCGGGCACCAGTAGGTGACCCGGGCCCGGTGGTCGTTGCCCTGGTCGGCGGTCCGGATGCGGGTGCCGCAGCGGCGGCACGGCCGCCCGGCCCGCTCGAACACCCAGTGCGCCTCGCCCGCGGCCAGCGAGCCGGTCGTGGTCTGCTCCGGGCGGTCCTTGTTCGACGACAGCAGCCGCCGCGACAGGTCGATGACCCCGGGCAGGTCGGGTACGTCGCGGACCGGCACCCACGGGGTGAACCCGAGCAGGAAGCAGATGTCGTTGCGGTAGAGGTTGCCGAGGCCGGCCATGACCCGCTGTTCGAGCAGCACCAGCCCGAGCGGGTGGTCGGCGCGGGCGGTCATCCGGTGCAGCGCTTCGGCGTCGTGGGCGGGCCCCCAGGCCGGGTCGAGCAGGTCGGGCCCGAGATGCCCGACGAGGGTGTGCTCGTCGTCGGTCGGGAGTAGCTCCAGGTCGTGCAGGGCGAATCCGACGGCGACCCGGTCGGCGGTCGCCAGCACCGCGCGCGCCTCGTGGGCGACCCGGCGCCAGCGCATCCCGGGGCGGTACAGGTGCCAGGAGCCGTCCATCCGGAAGTGGCTGTGCAGGCTGCGGCCGTCGTCGAAACGGGTGAACAGGTGCTTGCCGACGGAGACGACGCCGGTGACGGTCAGCCCGGCCAGATCGTGCTCGACCAGCCGCGGGTGGCGCAGCTCGCCGCGCAGCAGCTCGTGCCCGGCCAGCGCGGCGTGCAGCCGCTTGCCGGCCAGGTACACGGTGTCTCCCTCGGGCACGAGCGCGACGCTACCCGGGCCGGCCGGACCCGGCCCGGGCTCGGCGGACGACCCGGCCGGGCCAGGGCGCCGGCTCAGTCGCCGGCTCAGCCGACGACGAGTGTCCGCAGCTGCGGCCACACCTGCGACCACGGATGCGTCATGCCCTCGCCCAGCCAGATGCGGTTGCCGTCGCCGAGGTCGGCGACCGGCCGCAGCGCCACCCCGGTGGGCGCGAGCAGGCCGGGGTCCTTCCCGAGGAAGATCACGACGTCCTGGTCGTCCGGGGGCGGGTCGAAGTAGCCGTAGCTGCGGTTGCCGCTGTACCCGGGGGGCAGGCCCAGCGCGGGGTCGGCGGTGTCGACGTAGGCGGCGAAGATGTAGGAGTCGCCCACCACGACCGCACGGTCGCGCCGGTCCGGGGGCAGCCCGTCGCGCACCCGGGCGACCTCGGTGACGATCCGCTCCGGCACGGCGGGGTCGGCCGCGGCGACGCTCGCGGACAGCATCGTCGTGGCGAGGGCGACCGACAGCACCCCCGCGGGCCACGCCACCCAAGACCACCGTCGTCGCCCGGCCTCGCGCCGCTGCTGGAACCACACCGCACCGAACGCGGCGACGGCGCCGTGCAGCCCGCAGAGGTAGTAGGCGCGCCCGACGGTCACCGCGAACACGACCCACAGCAGCAGGAAGATGACCGCCACGAAGCGGTAGGGCCGCAGCCGCGGCACCGTGAACGCCGCGACCGCGCCGACCACCACGAGCACCGTGCCGAGCAGGCCCGCCAGCAGCAGCATCGCCACCGCGTTCGGGCCCGGACCGCCGAACAGGATCGACTCCTGCGCGACGACCGCGGTCATCCGCAGCTGCGGCCAGCCGTGCACGGCCTGCCACACCAGCGTCGGCGACGCGATCAGCGCACCGACCACCGCGGCCCACCAGAACGCCGGCCGGCGCAGCATCGCCCGCGGCCCGGCCACGCCGATCGCGACCACCAGCACCGCGCCGAGCAGGATCACCTGGAACTTCGTGAGCGCGGCCAGGCCGAGCAGCGGCCCGACGGCGAGGAGCAGCCGGTCGTCGCGGACCCGGGTCCAGCGGACCAGCAGCCACAGCAGCAGCGCCCACTGCAGCGGTTCGAGCGAGTACGGCGTCACGAAGTGCCCGAACATCGTCACCCACAGCCCGGTGGCCTGGGCGAGCGCGGTGAGCACCTGGGCCCTGCGGTCCCCGCCCAGCTCCCGGGCGATCAGCGCCGCGACGACGACCGCGCCGGCCGTCGACAGGGACGGCACGATCCGCAGCACCCCGTTCACCCCCGGCGCGAGGGCGTCGGCGAGCCCGGCCAGTGCCGGCGCGACCGGCGGCTGGTCGGCCGATCCCCAGTCCAGGTGGTGACGCCCGATCGCGAGCATCAGCGCCTCGTCGAACCAGTGCCCGCGGCCCAGCGCCCCCATCACGAGGTGGACGGCGGCCACCACCGCGGCGACGATCCCCACGGGCAGCCGCGCGAGCGGAGGGACGGCCGCGGGTGCGGCGTCGGAGTCCCGGACCGTGGTCGACGACGTCATGTGTCCCCCCGAGCGACGACGTGGGCGCCGTCGGTCCCGGGCCCGGCGCCATCAGACCCCGGCGGGTCCCTCCGGCGCAGCGGGCATCGGGTGGCCGACGATCGACTTCGGTCTACCGGCGGCCCATCCTCGGGTCAGCCGCGCGGGGCGCTGCGGGCGATCCGGAGCGCCCACAGCACCAGCGGGACCTGCAGCGGCAGCCGCCCCCAGCCGATCGCCCGGTACAGCGGAGCCTTGCGGTTCCAGTGCAGCGCCATCGACACGTTCGCCGGGAACACCGCCGCGAACAGCGCGGCCGCGGCCCAGCCGCCCGCACGCCGGGTCCGCGGAAGCGCGACCGCCGCGGCGACGGCGCCCTCGGCGACCCCGGAGGCATAGGTCCAGAACCGGGGTTCACCGGGCAGGCTGCGCGGCACGATCGAGTCGAACGGCTCGGGCCGCACCGCGTGCAGGACGGCGGCGGTGCCGAGCAGTCCCGCGAGCCCGACGGCGAGGCGCCGGTCGCGGGACGGGGTGGTGAGGGAGCGACGGATCATGACCGGGATGGTGCCACCCGGCCGGGCGGTCAGCCGATCGGCGCCGGGAGCCGGTCGACTTCGTAGGTCAGGCCGATCGTGTCGCCGGTGGCGGGGTCGTGCAGCTCCACCCGCCAGGCGTCGGCGAACTGGTCGACCCCCGCCTTCATCGCGACGGTCCCCGACAGCAGGACGGTGCCGGGCACCAGCCAGCCGCGCTCGCGCAGCACCTCGACCCAGTAGGCGGGCGGCAGCAGGGCCGCCAGCGTCGCGTCCTGCACGAGCGCCTCGGTGCCGTCGTGGTCGCCGCCGTGACGGACCCACGCGCGCAGGGTGATGTCGTCGAGCCGGTCGGCGACCTCCGAGAGCCGCCAGGCCTTGCGCCCCAGGACGTCGAGACCGGCGTTCTTGCTCCAGGCCACACCGTGCACCTCCAGCGCGCGGTCGGTGTGGTCGCACGCGACGGTCAGCAGCGGGTCGGTGACGTCGTCGCCGACGACCAGTGCCCACTCCGCCTCGCCGGAGGTCCGGTCGTGCTGGGCGGGGACCCGGTCGGTCTGCGACGCCAGGTACGGCGAGACCGGGTACAGCGCGGGCACCGTGTCCGGGGCGGGCACACCCAGCTCGGCCAGCTCGGCGACGTGCGCGGCGACCTCCTCCTGGGCGCGGCCGGCGTAGCCGGCGTTGAAGACCCGGTGGACCTCCACCGAGCGGGTGTCGCCGTCGGGCAGGGTCAGCTCGAGCGTCACGGGGGACCTCCGTCAGATGTGTACGTCGCGTTACCGATGCGCACGAGGGTTGCGCACACACTGTGTATACAGCAAGTATGAGGCCCGTCCACCCCACCGCCCGACCCCGGGAGCCCGCGATGACCTCGCCCTCCGCCTCCTCGTCACCACCGGTCGACCGCCGTGACCTGCGCAAGGCCTTCGTCGCGAGCCTCACCGGCACCTCGCTCGAGTGGTACGACTTCGCCGTCTACTCCGCGGCGGCCGCGCTGGTGTTCCCGGTGCTGTTCTTCCCGGCCGCGGACCCGGTGACCGGTCTGCTGCTCGCGTTCTCCACCTACGCCGTCGGCTACGTCTCGCGCCCGCTCGGCGGTGTCGTGTTCGGCAGGCTCGGCGACGTCATCGGTCGCAAGCAGGTCCTGGTCATCACGCTCGTGCTGATCGGCGTCGCGACGTTCCTCATCGGGCTGCTGCCGACCTACGGCACGATCGGCGTCGCGGCCCCGATCCTGCTGGTGCTGCTGCGCTTCGCCCAGGGCGTCGGCGTCGGTGGGGAATGGGGCGGCGCGGTCCTGCTCTCCAGCGAGTTCGGCGAGCCGCGCCGGCGCGGGTTCTGGGCCTCGGCCGCCCAGGTCGGGCCGCCCGCGGGGAACCTGCTGTCCAACGGTGTCCTGGCCCTGCTCACCCTGCTGCTGACCGACCAGCAGTTCCTGGACTGGGGCTGGCGGCTGGCGTTCCTGCTGTCGGCCGTGCTGGTGGCGTTCGGGCTGTGGATCCGGCTCAAGCTGGAGGACACCCCGGTCTTCCGCGCGATCGCCGAGTCCGGTGACCGACCGTCGGCGCCGGTGCGTGAGGTGTTCACCACCGAACGCCGCCCGCTGCTCGCCGGGATCCTCAGCCGGATCGGTCCGGACGTCAGCTACGCCCTGTTCACCGTCTTCGTGCTGACCTTCGCCACCACCCACCTCGGATTCTCCCGGTCGGAGGTGCTCGGCGCGATCCTGATCGGCTCGGCGCTGCAGCTGCCCGCGATCCCGCTGGCCGGGGCACTCACCGACCGGTTCAACCGGCGCCTGGTCTACGGCGTCGCCGCGGTCGGGGGAGCGGTGTGGCCGTTCGTCTTCTTCCCGATGATCGCGGGCGGCTCGTTCGCGCTGCTCGTCGTCGGCATCGTGGTCGGGCTCGGCCTGCACTCGTTCATGTACGGGCCGCAGGCCGCGTTCGTCACCGAGCAGTTCTCACCGCGGCTGCGCTACACCGGCAGCTCGCTGGCCTACACCATCGCCGGCGTGGTGGGGGGCGCCGTCGCGCCGCTGGCGTTCACCGCGCTGTCCGGCGGGTCGGGGAACTGGGTGCCGGTCGCGGCCTACCTGGCCATCGCCTGCGCGCTGACCGTCGTCGGGCTGGTCATCGGTCGCGACCCGGACCACGACGAGGACGAGGCCTACCTCGCCCTCACGCCCTGAGCAGCACGCGCAGGGTGAGCTGCAGGTGCTCGTCGATCGCCTCCGCCGCCGCGTCCGGGTCGTCGCCGGCCAGCGCCGCGACGATCCGGTCGTGCTCGGCGCAGACCGCCTGCCGCCGGTCCTCGGTCCGGAACAGCGCGGTCACGCCCACCCGGCGCTGGCGCACCCGCAGCCCGGCGTAGGTCCGCGAGAGCAGCGCGTTCCCGGTGGCGTCGACGAGCGCCTGGTGGAAGACCATGTCGAGCTCGATGAACTCGGCCGGGTCCCCGCCGGCGCCGGCGAGCTCGCGCTGCCGGTCCAGGGCAGCGTTCATCGCCTCGAACGGCACACCGTCGGCGCCCATCGCCGCGCGCGCCGCGTGCTTCTCCAGGACCCCGCGCAGCTCCATCAGCTCGGAGATCTGCCGGCCGGTCAACGGCGGCACGTAGGCGCCGCGACCGGGCAGCATCTCGACCAGGCCATCGGCCACGAGCAGCAGCAACGCCTCACGGACCGGGGTGCGCGACACCCCGATCCGGCCGGCGAGCTCGTTCTCGTTGAGGAACGTGCCCTGCACCCGCGGGTCCACCAGGACGGTCTCGCGCAGGTAGTGCAACGCGCGGTCGCGACCGGACTCCCGTGACGTCGGCATACGACACGTATACACCGAACCACCCCAGGAGACGCCATGCGGATCGCCCTCGTCCAGATCGCCGCCACCACCGACCCGGCGGAGAACCTCACCCTGGTCGCCGACGGCGTCGCCGGCGCGGCCGCCCGGGGCGCGCGGCTGGTCGTGTTCCCCGAGGCCACCCAGTGCCGCTTCGGCGTGCCGCTCGGCCCGGTCGCCGAGCCCCTCGACGGCCCCTGGGCGTCCCGCGTCCGCGGGATCGCCGCCGGTGCGGGGGTCACCGTGGTCGCCGGGATGTTCACCCCCGCCGACGACGGCCGCGTCCGCAACACCCTGCTCGTCACCGGCCCGGGTGTCGAGGAGCACTACGACAAGATCCACCTGTTCGACGCGTTCGGGTTCGCCGCGTCCGACACGGTCGCCCCGGGTGACCGGCCGGTCACGGTCACCGTCGACGGCGTCACCGTCGGCCTCGCGACCTGCTACGACCTGCGGTTCGCCGGCCTGTTCCAGACCCTCGGCGACGCCGGGGCGCAGTTCGTCGTCGTGCCCGCGTCCTGGGGCGCGGGGCCGGGCAAGCGCGAGCAGTGGGAGCTGCTGGTGCGTGCCAGGGCCCTCGACACGACGGCCTTCGTGGTGGCCTGCGACCAGGCGGACCCGGAGGCGGCGGGGCGCCCGGTCCCCGATGGTGGCGCCCCGACCGGGATCGGGGCGAGCACGGTCGCCGGCCCGACCGGCTCGGTCGTCGCGGCGCTGAACGCCGCACCGGGGACCCTGGTCGTGGACCTCGACCTCGACGCGGTCACCGCGGCCCGCCGGGCGATCCCGGTCCTGGCCAACCGGCGGTACTGACCCGGGGTGCGCGGTGTCGCCGGTCAGGCCCGCAGCCGCAGCCCCTTCGGCGTCACCCGGAACCCGGCCTCGGTGAGCACCTCCGACAGCGCCGAGGCCAGCGAGTCCTGTCCGTCGGCGCGCTCGACGGCGAGCGAGCCCAGCCAACCCTCGTGCACCGCCCCGGCGAGCGACTCGGCCCCGGCGCGCAGCTCGTCGCGGTCCTCGGTGAACGACAGCAGCGACTTCCCGCCGCGTTCGACGTAGAGCGCTGGTGCCCCGTCGACGAGAGTGACCAGGGCGCCTGCCTTGCGACCGGGGCGGTGCCGGGTCTCGCCGGTCGTGTCCGGCCACGGCAGGGCGGCGCCGTAGGGCTGGGCGGGGTCGGTGGCGGCGAGCACCACCCGGGACAGCTCGCGCCACGCCTCCCGTGGTGCCTGCGGGCGGCGACCGGCACCCCCGTCGAACTCGGCGTGGCGACCCGCGCCGCCGAGCCCGCCCAGGCCGCCGCGCAGGTCGTCGGGCACCCCGGCGTACGGGTCGTCGGTCCCGGGGGAGCCGGACGCGTCACCGACGAGGTCGCCAGGCAGCGGGTCCCCGTCCCCGGCGTCACCGGCGGACCCGGTGGGATCCGGATGGCCGTCGTGCGGGGCGTGGCCGCCGGGCTCCGAGAGGTCGTCGGGGTCGGGGACGGACGGGCCGGGACGGTCGGCGGGGTCGGCGATGACCGCCCCGGGACCGGCGCCGAGGCGGCGCGGGCCGGTCTGCGGGGAGGTGGAGGGGGCGTCGAAGGTGCCGGCGAGGGCCCGGACCCGGTCGATCGCACCCGGTACCGCGAACTGCGCCGCGCCCAGCCCCTCGACGATGTAGCCGCGTCGGCACCGGCCGGACTCCTCCATCGCCCGGAGCACCTTGTAGACCGCGGCGAACCCGCCCGTGACCCGCTCGGTGCCCAGCGCGCCCCGGGTCAGCACGCCGTGACGCTCCAGGAACGCCTCCGCGGCGGCGTGCGCGCGGCGGGTCGGGTCGGGCTCGCGCGGCACCGCCACCGACCAGCGCCCGCCGACCGACGGCGGCCCGGTCCGGCTGGGCATCGACGGCCGCCCCGCACGCAGCTGTGCGTAGCGTCCGCGGGCCGGTCGCCGCGCCGTGCGGTGCGCCCCGCCCTGCCGCCCGGAGGCGCCCCGTCGTGAGCCGCCCCCGGACAGCCGGGCCCGCAGCGGGCCGAGCGTGTCGTTGGTGAGCGCACCCGCCCAGACCAGGTCCCAGACGGCGGCGACGACGTCGTCGTCGGAGGGAGCCGGCTCGCCCTGCTCGGTCAGCAGGACCCCGGCCCGGGTCGCGAGCTCGCGGAAGAACAGCGCACCGCCCCCGGAATCGGGCGCCGCCCCCGGGTCGGTCAGCGCGGCCGGGTCGGTCAGCCCGAGCGCGGCCAGCACCGCGGTGTGCAGCGGGGTGCCCGCGGTGTCGAGGTCCGGGGCGGGCAGCAGCAGGTCCGCCACGTCGGCCGGGGCCAGCGCGAGCCAGCCGTCCTGCCCGGACAGCGCGCCGCACCCGATCCAGGTCACCTCACCGGCGGCGGTCAGCTCGTCGAGCAGCGCGGGGGTGTAGCCCGGCAGCCGGGCGGGCAGCACCAGCGACTCGACCGCGCTCGCCGGCAGCGGAGCCCCGGCGAGCTGCTCGACCACACCGAGCACGTCCTCCGCGCCCGGTGCACGGCGCACCCGGCCGCGCCGCTCGGAGCCCGACCGCACCTGCACGCCCTGCCACTGCGGCAGGAACCGTCCCAGTGCCCGCTGCTCGACGGGCTCGACCTCGTGGCGCAGCTTCGCCAGCGACGCGCGCCGCAGCCGGCGCAGCACCTCGGCGTCGCAGTACTCCGGCTCACCGCCGGATCCGGCGGGCACCGAGGCCTGCGGGCGCAGCTCGCCCTTCATCAGCCGCCCGGTGCCGGTGAGCCGTTCCAGCACTCCGGCGACCACGGCCACTCCCAGCCCGAAGCGACGGGCGAGCTCGGCGGCGGTGAACGGTCCGTGCGTGCGTGCCCAGCGCAGCACGAGGTCCCCGAGCGGGTCGGGCACCGGCTCGGTGAAGGCCTCCGGCACCCCGACCGGCAGCGCCGTGCCCAGCGCATCCCGGATGCGCCCGGCGTCCTCGATCGCAATGAAGCGCTCCTCACCGGCGATCCGCACCCGCAGCGCCCGGCGGTCGCGCTCCAGCTGCGCCAGCCACGCCGGGTCGACGCCTCGGGCCCGCGCGTCGGCCTCGGACAGGTCACCGACGAACCGGAGCAGGTCCGCGGCACCCTCCATGTCACGGGCGTGCCGCTCCGGGTCGGTGCGCTGCAGCTGCCCCTCGATCTCGGCCAGCATCTCCGGGTCGAGCAGCTCCCGGATCGCCTCGGAGCCGAGCAGCTCCGCCAGCAGCGTCGAGTCCAGCGACAGGGCGGCCGCGCGCCGCTCGGCCAGCGGCGCGTCGGCCTCGTAGAGAAACATCCCGACGTAGCCGAACAGCAGGCTGCGCGCGAACGGCGACGGCTGCGCGGACTCGACCTCGACGACCTTGACCCGGCGCGCGGCGACGTCGCCCATCAGCTCGCGGAGCCCGTGCAGGTCGTAGACGTCCTGCACGCACTCCCGCATCGCCTCCAGGGTGATCGGGAACTGCTCGAACTTGCCCGCCACGCCCAGCAGCTGTGCCGAGCGCTGGCGCTGCTGCCACAGCGGGCTGCGGCGGCGCGGGTCGCGGCGGGGCAGCAGCAGCGCCCGCGCGGCGCACTCCCGGAACCGGGAGGCGTAGAGCGCCGAGTTCCCCAGCTCCGCGACGACGATCTGCTCGATCTCGCCCGGTTCCAGCAGCACGTCCTCCGCGTTCGGGACGACCTCGGTGCCGTTGTCGTCGACCGCGTCCGGCAGGCGCAGCACGATCCCGTCGTCCGCGCCCGACGCGCTCACCTCGACCCCGCGTCGCTCCCGCATCCGGGCCGCGATCGCCAGTGCCCACGGCCCGTTGACCTGAGCACCGAACGGCGAGTGCACGACGAGGCGCCAGTCGCCCAGCTCGTCGCGGAACCGCTCCACCAGGATCGTGCGGTCGCTCGGCACGTGCCGGGTCGCCTCACGCTGCTCGCGCAGATAGGACAGCAGGTTGTCGCAGGCCCACTCGTCGAGCCCGGCCGCGGTGGCGCGCTCGCGGGCGTCGGCGTCGGCCAGCCCGGACATCTCGCGCACGAACGCGCCGACCGCCCGGCCCAGCTCCAGCGGCCGCCCGATCGACTCGCCCTTCCAGAACGGCATCCGGGCGGGCACCCCCGGCGCCGGGGTGACGATCACGCGGTCGTGGGTGATGTCCTCGACCCGCCACGACGAGGTCCCCAGCAGGAACGTGTCCCCGACGCGGGACTCGTAGACCATCTCCTCGTCGAGCTCACCGACCCGCGACCCGGCGCCGTCCGCGCCGCCCGGGGTCATCACGGTGAACAGGCCGCGGTCGGGGATGGTGCCGTCGGAGGTGACGGCCAGGCGCTGCGCGCCCGGGCGCCCGCGCAGCTCGTCGGTGACCCGGTCCCAGGTGATGCGGGCGCGCAGCTCGCCGAACTCCTCGGACGGGTAGCGCCCGGCCAGCATGTCGAGCACCGAGTGCAGCGCCGAGTCCGGCAGTGCTGCGAACGGGGCCGCCCGACGGATCGTCGCGGCCAGGTCGGACAGCCGCCACGACTCCATCGCGACCATCGCGACGATCTGCTGGGCCAGGACGTCGAGCGGGTTCCGGGGATAGCGGGTGGACTCGATGGACCCGGTCGTCATCCGTTCGGCGACGACGGCGCAGGACACGAGGTCCCCGCGGTACTTCGGGAACACGACACCCTCGGACACCGCGCCCACCTGGTGCCCGGCGCGCCCGACCCGCTGCAGCCCGGACGCGACCGACGGCGGTGCCTCGACCTGCACGACCAGGTCGACCGCGCCCATGTCGATGCCCAGCTCCAGGCTGGACGTCGCCACGACGCAGGGCAGAACGCCGGACTTCAGCTCCTCCTCGACCAGGGTCCGCTGGTCGCGCGACATCGAGCCGTGGTGGGCCTTGGCGACCGTCGGTGCGGCCCCGCCGCCCACCCCGGACTGCCCGACCGCCTCGGCCGGGAACGCGTCCGGCGCGGTGTCGAGGTCGGCGGCCTCCTCCAGCGCGGCCTCCTCCAGTGCGGTGGCCTCCTGCTCGGCGGCGAGCTCGTTGAGCCGGGAGGTCAGCCGCTCGGCGAGCCGGCGGGAGTTGGAGAACACGATCGTCGACCGGTGCTCGCGCACCAGGCCGAGCAGCCGCTCCTCGACGGCGGGCCAGATCGAGGGCCTGCGTGCGGTGCCCGCGGCGGACCCGACGACCTCATCGTCGGTGCTGCCCGGCGCGGGCCGCTCGTCGAGCGCGGCCAGGTCGGGCACCGGGACCTGGACCTCGACCCGGATCGTCTTGGGGATCGCGGGCTGCACGACCTCGACCGGGCGCGTACCGGACAGGAACGTCGAGACCTCGTCGACCGGGCGCACGGTCGCCGAGAGCCCGATCCGCTGTGGGGTGGCCTCGGTGATCTCCTCGAGCCGTTCCAGCGACACCGCCAGGTGCGCCCCCCGCTTCGTGCCGGCGACGGCGTGCACTTCGTCGAGGATCACGGTCGTCACCCCGCGCAGCGACTCCCGCGCGGCCGAGGTGAGCAGGAGGAACAGCGACTCCGGAGTGGTCACCAGCACGTCCGGCGGGGTGCGCTGGAACTGGCGCCGCTCGTCGGCCGGGGTGTCGCCGGTGCGCATCCCGACGGTGATGTCCGGAACCGGCTCGTCGAGCCGCTGCGCGGCCTGGCGGATGCCGGTCAGCGGCGAGCGCAGGTTGCGCTGCACGTCGACGGCGAGGGCCTTGAGCGGAGAGACGTAGAGGACCCGGCAGCGGTGCTTGCGCTCGGCGGGCGGTGGCGTGGCCGCGAGCCGGTCGAGCGCCCAGAGGAACGCGGCCAGTGTCTTGCCGGACCCGGTCGGCGCGACGACGAGGGCGTTGCGCCCGGCCTGCGCCGCGGACCAGGCGCCCTCCTGGGCCGCGGTGGGCGCGGCGAAGGCCCCCTCGAACCACTGGCGGGTGGCGGGGGAGAAGCCCTCGAGTGCGGTCACGCCGACCATCATGCGGGTGGGGTCCGACAGTCACCCGTCGAGCCACCCGTCGAGCACCCGTCGAACCGGGGTGTGACCTGCGAGGTCAGCGGGCGGCGTCGGCCCTGGTACGGGGCCAGACCTCCGCGGCGTCCTCGGCCGGGAACTCCGCGACGACCGCCGCGACCGTCCAGACCATCGACGCCAGGAAGTCCACGCCCAGCGCGTCGACGTAGTGCGAGGTCTCGCGGGCGTCGGCCGGGTCGACGAGCGGGGCGATGGTGTAGCGCGCCCGGGCCGCGTACCGCGGACCCAGGTTCTGCCCGATCCAGGCCAGCGCCCGCTCGGCGCGGTCGTCGTGGTCGACGAGCGCGGCGCGGGCGGCGTCGTACCAGTCGGCCAGCACCAGGAAGGCCAGCGACCAGCCGGGCGGCGTGGCGTCCGGCGGCACGTCCCGGTCGACCGCGGTCAGCCGGCGCACGGCGAACCGGGCCGGATCCGGCCCCGGCGCGGCGAGCGTCTCGCGGACCGCCCCGGCCAGCACGTCGGACACCATGCGGTAGGCGTTCCGCAGCTCCGCGTCGTCCGCGCCCGCCGACCTGCGTGCGTTCGGGGTCGTCCCCGCCATGTCCACCGTCCTCCGCTCGTGTGGCCGGGCCGGAGCGTAACGCCCTGGCACACGGCGGCCGTCGCACGGCAGCATCCGTCCGTGACCGCCGCACCCGACGCCGTCTCCCCGCCCCAGGACCCCCGCAGCCCTGGCTGCTGACGGTTCTCGCGATGGTTCAGGTGTTCGGTGGACGTGGCGATGAACCTGGCCGGTGCCGCCGCCGGAATCGTGGCCGGGGTGCTCGTGACGGTGTCGTCCTACGCGCTGCTCGGCGCGGTGGCGGTCGTGGTGACGGTGCCGTTCCTGCTGGTGGCGGTGCGTTCGGCCGGTGCGTGACGCCCGGCGGCTGGCTGAGCGGGACTCTCAGCGTCGGCGCTGGTGGAGCCACCAGCGCACCAGCACGACCAGCGCGGACAGCAGCGCGAGCAGGGACACGATCTGCCACGCCAGCGGCGATCCGATGCCGGTCGTCGCGAGGACCTCGTCGGCGACGTCGACCGGGACGGTGGCGAGCAGTTCGGACATATCACCCAGGATACCTGCTCCGGGGCGTCATCGGGCGGACGCCGCACGGAACGGGTGACCCGTCTACCCTCGCGGACGTGCGACTGAGCCACTTCCGGGAACTGATGGAGGGCGAGTTCGGGCCGGTGCGGGCGGCGTCGCTGTCCCGCGACCACGTCTTCTCCGAGCTCGGCGGCCGGACCGTCGAGCAGGCGATCGAGGCCGGCGTCGACCTGCGCCGGATCTGGCGCGCGGTGTGCGCGGCCTACGAGGTCCCACCCGCACGGCGGTAGCGGTGTGCCGGGCGGTCGTGCTGACCGCTCGGCTCCCGTGGGCGCCCGGTCGGCGTGTCGCGGTGTCGGATCGAACGCGTGTTCGTCTACGGTTCCGGCAGGGCTTGCGGTACCGGTCCTGCGGCGTGGTGTCGGACGAGTTGTCCACAGGCGCCGATCCGGGCCCGAAACTGTCGGGGGTACCCCATACCGTTGTGGTGTGCCTCCCCGAAAGACACCAGCAGGACCCGACCGTCGACCACCAGCGAGGAGTCAAGAGATGTCCGCTCCGGACCGCGGCAAGGCGCTCGAACTCGCCCTCGCCCAGATCGAGAAGAACCACGGCAAGGGATCGGTGATGCGCCTGGGCGACCAGGCCCGCGTCCCGATCAGTGCCATCTCCACGGGCTCCATCGCGCTCGACGTCGCGCTCGGCGTCGGGGGCATCCCGCGCGGCCGGGTCGTCGAGATCTACGGCCCGGAGTCCAGCGGTAAGACCACGGTCGCGCTGCACTGCGTGGCGAGCGCGCAGGCCGCGGGCGGTGTCGCCGCGTTCATCGACGCCGAGCACGCGCTCGACCCGGAGTACGCCAAGGCGCTCGGTGTCGACACCGACGACCTGCTGGTCTCCCAGCCGGACACCGGTGAGCAGGCGCTGGAGATCGCGGACATGCTGATCCGCTCCGGCGCGCTCGACATCATCGTCATCGACTCGGTGGCCGCGCTCGTGCCGCGTGCCGAGATCGAGGGCGAGATGGGTGACAGCCATGTCGGCCTGCAGGCCCGGCTGATGAGCCAGGCGCTGCGGAAGATCACCGGTGCCCTCAGCAACTCCGGCACCACGGCGATCTTCATCAACCAGCTGCGCGAGAAGATCGGCGTGATGTTCGGGTCCCCGGAGACCACGACCGGTGGTAAGGCGCTGAAGTTCTACGCGTCGGTCCGCATGGACATCCGCCGCATCGAGACGCTGAAGGACGGCACCGACATGGTCGGCAGCCGGACCCGGGTCAAGGTCGTGAAGAACAAGGTGGCCCCGCCGTTCAAGCAGGCGGAGTTCGACGTGCTCTACGGCGTCGGCATCTCGAAGGAGGGTTCGCTGATCGACGTGGGCGTCGAGCAGGGGATCATCCGCAAGTCCGGCGCCTGGTACACCTACGAGGGCGACCAGATGGGGCAGGGCAAGGAGAACGCCCGCAAGTTCCTCAAGGAGAACCCGGACGTCGCCGCCGAGGTCGAGAAGCGCATCAAGGAGAAGCTGGGGATCGGCGCGGTCGTCGACGCCGAGGAGACCAGCCCGGTCGAGCCCCTCCCGGCCCCGGTCGACTTCTGAGCGTGACCGGCGACCACGACCGGTCCGGAGGCACGTCCGGACGGGACGGTGCGGAGCCGACCGGGCCCCGCACCGTCCCGCTCGACGATCTGTTCGGCGTGACCCCGCCGGGCGCCGCCGCACCGGATCCGCACGCGATCCGGACCGTCGACCCGACCGGCGACGAGCCGGAGGATCCCGCCGCGGAGCCCCCGGCCGTCCCCGGGTGGGACGCGAGTCCGCACCAGGTCTCGTTCGCGACGCTCAGCGGCGCCGACGGGGCCACCACGGCGATCACCGACCCGCCCGCGACGGCCCGGCCGACGGATCCGGCGGCCGACGCTGCGACGGACGGGCTGGCGAAGCCCGCCCCGGTCCGCAGGCTGACCTTCGACGACCCCGCCCCCGGCCCTGCTTCCGGCAGCGGCACGGACGGTGGTGGCGACGGATCCGGTGCGCCCCGCGTGGTCTCGTTCGAGGAGCTGTCGGGACGAGGCACACACCGCGGCGGAGTCCGCCGCGACCGTGCGGCCCCCCGACGGCGCCCGACCACCGCAGCGGCTACGACCGGTGCGGGTACCGCGGCGGCCACGACCACTCCGGACACCGCGGCCGACCTGTCCCGGAGCGCCGGTCCTGCCGGGCCGGGCCCCGAAGCGACGGGCGCCGGGGAGACGGGCGCCACCTCCCGTGGCCGTCGTCGTGGTGAGGGTCGTGGCCGGGGGAGCCGCCGGAGCGAGGAGCGCACCCCGCGCGTCGAGACACCGCAGGAGCAGGAGAGCCGCGCTCGCGACATCTGCCTGCGCCTGCTCACCGACCGCGCCCGCACGGTCAAGGAACTCGGCGACGCGCTGCGTCGCAAGGAGATCCCCGACGAGGTCGCGCACCGCGTCCTCGAGCGGTTCGACGAGGTCGGCCTCGTCGACGACCAGGCCTTCGCCGAACAGTGGGTCCGGTCCCGGCACCGTCACCGCGGCCTCGGCAAGCGGGCGATCGCGATGGAGCTGCACCGCAAGGGCGTCGACCGCGAGATCGCCGACGAGGCACTCACCGGCATCGACGACGCCTCCGAACGTGACCGGGCCCGTGAGCTCGTCGTGCGGCGGTTGCGGAGCCTGCCCGTCGGGAGCCGCGAGGAGCGGCAATCCAGCGCCCGCAAGCTGGTCGGCATGCTCGCGCGCAAGGGCTACGGCCCCGGGGTCGCCTACGGGGTGGTCAAGGAGGAGATCGCCGCCGCCGGTGCGGACGCCGACGAGCTGGGTGAGGCCCCGCCCGAGGACTGACCCGTCCCCGGCGGGACCCGCCGGCCGGTCACGACCGCAGGTACCAGGCGAACCAGTCGCGCATCGTCGGCGTGAGGTAGTGGGTCGGCGGCACCTGCTCGGCCGGGAACAGCGGGAACCCCTGCGGGGCGTGCCCGGGCCGGTCGTGGAAGTAGGTCCCGCTGACCCAGGCCGGGTTGATGTCCAGCTCCATGCTGCGGACCACTCCCGCGTCGGCGAGCAGCCTGCCCAGCGTGCACACCGACAGTGCCGGTCCGGCGACGTAGACCTCGGTGCCGTCGGCGGTCACGCCGAACCCGGAACGGTGGACGAACGCGTTCTGTCCGATCGTGCTGCCCCACTCCGCGGTGCCGCCCGTGGCGCACGTGGGGTTCACCGCGCCGTCGTCGACGAGCGGGAGCAGGTTCTGCCGCACGCTCGCGACGTCCGGCCCCATCCCGACCTCGGTGCCCCAGGCCCCGACGTCGGCCCGGCCGTCGGTGTGCAGGACCAGGCTGGCCTTGCCGGGCAGCAGCGGCGCGACCGTACGGCCCTCGGCGTAGTAGCCGTTGTGACTGGGGTCGGACAGCTTGAACCCGCCGTTGAACGCCACCGCCACCCCGTCACCGGCCCGTCCGGCCAGCGACGTCGACGCACGCCAGTGCCCGGCCGGCTCGCCGACGCCCGGATGCAGGGTGCCCCGCACCAGCGCGGGATCCATCCGCAGCACCCCGGCGAGGTAGGAGGTGTGGGTGTCGTCGACCCGCAGGGTGGTCACCTGCACCGCGGGCCGTCCGTGGTCGGCGACCACGGTCTGCCACACGCCCTCCCCGGCCCGCGGGGCACCGGCCGCGACCGGGGCGAGCGGCGGTGTCGTCGCCGGGTCGGGCAGCGCACCCGGAGCCCGCGGGATCCCACCGGCCGGGGTACCGCCCTCGGACGGCGCGTCCGCGGCGTACTGGAGCTTCTCCAGGCCGGTCACCAGCCAGTTCAGCCCGTGGTCGCGGGCCCACTCGGCGGTCGCCTCGACCGGCCCGGTCCCGGGGGGCGCGGCCAGGGTCACCGCGCCGATCCCGGCCCCCGCGCCGCCGAGCAGCACCACGAGCACCGCCAGGACCGCGCCCACCCGGCGACGACGCCGGCGTCGCCGCGAGGGCCCCGACGCCGGAGCGATCTCGACGGTGGTCTCGACCGCGCTCATCGCCGCACCGCCGGATCCGGGGTGGCCCCGTCCCGCCCGCCGGTCGCCCCCTCCGCCGTCGTACCCGGGGCCACGGCCCCCGGCGGGACCAGCGTCTCCAGCACCATGCGCCGTCGTCCTCCTGCGTCGTGGCGGCATGATCCGCCGCCGCGGTGGAGCCTTCCGGTCGTTGCGCAGAGCAACCACAGAGAACGCTGAGCGATCACTGAGAGTCGACGACCGAGCCACGGCGCGGAGAACCGGCCCTGCGTGCCGATCGGTGGTGTGCAGTGGGCGATTGCGTGCATAAGATGCCCGCCGAGCCGCAGTTCGTGATCTACGAACGGCGCGAGGTGTCGATCCCGGGAGGGTGTTCGTGAGGATCCGAGGACGAGTGGCCGGGGCCGCGCTGGCGGTGACGGCGCTGTTCGCAGTGGCGGGCTGCGGCGGGGGAGACGGGGGCGGCGGGACCGCCGCCCAGCCGAGCGGGCAGGCGCAGGGCGGCACGCTGACGGTGTTCGCCGCGGCGTCGCTGACCGGCACCTTCGGTGACCTGGAGAAGAAGTTCAAGGCCGCCAACCCCGGCACCGACGTGGTGTTCAACTTCGCCGGGTCCTCGGCCCTGGCCCAGCAGATCAACCAGGGCGCCCCGGCAGACGTGTTCGCCTCGGCCGACCAGAACAACATGACCAAGGTGACCGACGCGGGCAACGCCCAGGGGCAGCCCGAGGTCTTCGCCACCAACACCCTGCAGATCGCGGTCGCGCCGCAGAACCCGAAGCGGATCGCGTCGCTGCAGGACCTGACGAAGCCGGACCTGCGGACGGTGGTCTGCGCCCCGCAGGTGCCGTGCGGCTCGGCGACGGAGAAGGTCGAGCAGGCCGCCGGCGTGGACATCAGGCCGGTCTCCGAGGAGCAGGACGTCAAGTCGGTGCTGCAGAAGGTCACCACCGGCAACGCCGACGCCGGGCTCGTCTACCGGACCGACGTCACCGCGTCCGGCGGGCAGGCGCAGGGCGTCGACATCCCGCAGGCGTCGCAGGCGGTCAACGAGTACCCGATCGTCGTCCTGAAGAACACGAGGAACGCCGAGCTGGCGCAGAAGTGGGTGCAGTTCGTGAACGGCGACGAGGGCCGTCAGGTCCTCGGGGCGGCCGGCTTCGGCGCCCCGTGACCCCGGGTCAGGGCGCGGGGACCGACACCCGTCCCACGAGCCAGGGGTAGGAGTCCGCCAGCGCCTGGGAGAACAGGTCGAAGTCGTGCCCACCCCCGGGCACGATCACCAGCCGGTTCTCCACACCTGCCCGGGTCGCCACCGCCGACAGGGTGCGTGCGGCGGCGGCCGGGTCGGTGTCGGCGTCGCCCGCCTCGAACCAGCCGGCGATCCTGGGGGCGCGGTTCGCGGCCAGCAGCGTCGCCGGGTCGTGCGCGGCGAACGCGGCCTGCGACCCGCCGAACAGCTCGGCGACGGTGTCCGGGACCCCGCCGTTGGAGTCCCCGACCCGCGGGCCGAGCAGCCCGGCGTAGTCGCCGAAGGTGGCGAAGACCGTGGGGTGGCGCAGCGCCAGCATCACCGCGCAGCTGCCGCCCTCGGACAGTCCCGCGACCGCCCACGCCGGTCCCGGTGGCCGGGTCCCGAACAGCCTGCTCACCACCCGCGGCACGTCGCGGGTCAGGTAGGTCTCGACCTTCGCGGTCGGGGTGTCGACGCACTCGGAGTCCGCGGTGTAGGTGCCGTTGACGTCGGGCATCACCAGGATCGGCGCGACCCCGTGGTGCTGGGCGGCCCAGGCATCGGCGACGTCGGCGGCGCCCCCGGAGTCCACCCAGTCCACCGGACGTCCGGGGGTCCCGTGCAGCAGCACGATCACCGGCAGCTGTGGCCGGGGTCGCTGGTACCAGGCGGGCGGCACCCACACGACCGCGGGCCGGGCCGCGAAGTGCGACGCCGTCCCCGGGATGGGGACCTCCACGACCTGACCGGTCGCCGGGACCTTCCGGCTCAGCAGCAGCTGCGCGACCCCGATCCCCTCGGCCGGTCCGGTCCCGGCCACGTCACCGACGGTCCGGAGGTAGTCCAGCGCGGCGTTCACCCCGACCAGGGTGTTCGCCAGCAGCACCACCGCGACGACGCCCGTCGCGCCCAGCCGGGCGAGGATCCGCAGCGACCGGTGCCGGGACTGCCCGGCCCGCCGCACCCCCAGGACGACCAGCACGAGGACCACCACGCCGGCGAGGACGAACCCCGTCACGAACTGCCACGTGGTGATCGGGACCGCGTCGATCCCGGTGGTGCCGGCGTCCATGGACGGTTCTCCTCGTGTCGTGCCCGCGAGATCATCCCGTGCCGCCGTGAGGCCCGGGTGAGAACCCGGTGAGGATCCGCTGAGTTCACCGTCCCGACGGGTGATGCCGGTCCGGTCGCCGCGGACGTGGCGTCGACGACCGCCGGGCAGCCGGTGAGGGACCGGCCGGTGCGCAGAGCAGCCGGTGAGGGGCCGGGCGGGAACCGACCGCCCTCAGCGCGGCGCGCCGTGCCAGCGCCACCGGACGGGGGCGGGCACACCGCGCCACGACGCCCGGCCGGTGTGGTGGAGCAGCGCCCCGGCCGGGTCGTCGCCCGCGTCGACGCCGGGCCACAGCCGGGCGAGCACGTCCCGGCACGGCTCCGGGGGCAGCGTCCACCCCGGGGCGGTCGTGCGGGTGATGTCGTGGGTGTGCACCAGGACCTCGACGACGCCCATCGCCGCGAACCCGGCCGCGTCCGCGTCGCCGAACGGGTGCCAGCCGCGCACCCCCGGCGGCGCGGTCCGGACGGCCGCGGCGAGCATCGCCCCGCCCGTCGCGACGACCTGCAGCAGCCCGGCGGTGCCGACGCCCTCGGGCACCACGATCTCGAACGGCGGGTAGCGGTCGGAGGGGGCGAGCGCCACCTGGGCCGCGTAGCCGAACAGGTCGTCCGCGACGTGCACCGCGGTGTCCCGGCACGACCACTCCAGCGGCCCGGCCGGGGCGGACCAGCCGTCGTCGGGCACCGGCTCCAGGGCCCGGACCAGGACCGCCACCGCGTCCTCGACGTCCTCCGCGCGCATCGGTGCAGCGTGCCCTGCGGGCGGCCGCACGGGCCAGCGCATTAGGATTCCGCGGTGGCCCACGAGGACGAACGCATCGCACTGCTGCTCGACTACGAGAACCTCGCGATCGGCGCCCGCGACGGGCTCGGGGTCGTGCCGTTCGACTTCGGCCCGGTGGCCGACGCGCTCGCCGAGCGCGGGCGGGTCGTCGTCCGCCGCGCCTACGCCGACTGGTCCTCCTTCGACGAGGACCGCCGCCTGATGGCCCGCGCCCAGGTCGAGCTCATCGAGATCCCGCAGCGGATCGGCGGCTCCCGCAAGAACGCGGCGGACATCAAGCTCGCCGTCGACGCGATAGAGCTCGCCTACGAGCGGGGGTTCATCACCACCTTCGCCATCGGCACCGGCGACTCCGACTTCACCCCGCTCATGCACAAGCTGCGTGAGCTGGACAAGCGCGTCATCGGGATCGGCGTGCAGTCCTCGACCTCGGCGCTGCTGCCGCCCGCCTGCGACGAGTTCCTGTTCTACGACCGGCTCCCCGGTGTCGAGCCGACCCAGGCGCCCGCGCCGCCGCGTCGTCGCCGGGGGAGCCCCCGCCCCGCACCGGCTCCGGCCGCGGGACCGGTCTCGACACCTGCCCCGGTCGCGACCCCGGAGCCGGAACCGGCCCCGGTCGTCCCGCCGGACCCGTTCGACGTCACCTTCTCCGACGGCAGCGACGACACTGCCACCACCGGGGCCGAGGAGCGCGACCTCGCGGGCCTCGTCGTCAGCACCCTCGGCGGGCTGACCCGCCAGGCCGACGGTCCGGTCCTGGCGTCCCGGCTCAAGCGCGCGATCCTGCGCAAGGACCCGACCTTCGACGAGTCCGACCACGGGTTCCGCGGCTTCGGCGAGCTGCTGCGCCACCTGCAGGACCGCGGCGCGGTCACGCTGACCACCGGTGCGGCGCAGGGCGACCCCGAGGTGGCGCTGCCCGACGACCCGGACGCCGACCACGACGCGTTCGCGCTGCTCGTCGACGTGGTGCGGGAGATCGCCGCGGCCGGGGACCCGCCGCAGCTGTCCGGGCTGAAGAACCAGCTCCGGACGCGGGTGCCGGACTTCTCCGAGAAGCGCTACGGCTTCGGCAGCTTCCTGTCCTTCGCGAAGGCGGCCCGCGCCCGGGATCTCATCGAGATGGAGTGGAGCGACGACACCGGCGACTACGTGCTGCGCCCGACGTCCTGACCACACACGACGATGCCCCCGCCGACGAGGTCGGCGGGGGCACCGTCGTGGTACTGCGGGGACTCAGCGGCCGGTGGCCTTGTGGGTCCCGCGCTGGAACAGCTTGCCCGCGCGCGCGGTGACCGCACCGGTCACGCCGAACGCGGTGGCGACCGCCCCGGCGGCGACGCGGCTGGTGAACCGGATCGGGTTGAGCGGCTTGTAGACGCGCAGGGCGAAGTCGTCGAGCTGCGAGGCGGCACGCTCGCCGTTCTCGTACAGCCTGCGGGCCAGGCGGGCCCCCTGGTCGTCGAGGTCGTCCTCGACGCGAGCGCTCACCCGCGCGGCCCGGTCCGCGGTGCGCACCGCGGACTCGGCGCCCTGGTCGGCGACGGCCTTGACGGTCTCGGCGGATCGCTCCGCGGACGCCCGGGCCTCGCCGGCGACCTGCTTGCCGGTCCGCTCGGCGGTGCCGGCGAGCTGCTCACCGGTGGCCTTGGCCGCCCGGGCCGCGGCCTTGCCGGCGTTCTTCGGGGCCTTGCCGTTCGTGTTGACCTTGCGCGCCTCGGCGGCCACCGTGTCGGCGCCCTCCTTGACGGCGTCGGCGGCCTTCGAAACGCCGTCACCGGTCTCGCCGGCGACCTTCTTGGCGGTCGTCCGGGTGTCGGAGCCGATCGAGTCGGCGGCCTTCCCGGTCGTGTCGGCGGCCTTCGACGCGGTGTCCTTGACCGCGGTGGCGGTGGCGCCCGCGGCGGCCTTCGTGGCGGTGCCGGCGTCGGCGTCGGGCTCGATGGAGCGGCGCTCGCGCACCGAGCCGTCGGTACCGTGGACGACGAGGTTGCCGCCGCCGTCGTTGGCGATGATCTCCACCGCCCGGGTGATGGCCTCGGCCTGGGTGCTGGTACGGGCACTCGGGCGTCGGGCGTCTTCCTTCTCGACGGTCCAGCCGTCGTCGACCGGCTTGACGTGGCGGTCGGCCATGGCGGGTTCCTCCCCTGTACGGGACTGACTGGGCGAACCGGGGTATCCGGAACGGTCTTCTCCCGTTGGGCATGCCCGACGATCGCTGAGCGTAAACGCAGGTCAGCGATGCGTGGCGAGCGTCTCGTTCCGTCGCGTGACCGCGATCACGGCAGCCAGGGCGCCGAGGACGAGGGGCGTGACGACGAGTACCCCGCCGTGCAGGACGAAGGCCTGGGTGAGCGCCGCACCGATCATCAGCAGGACGAGCCCGGCGGCGGCCGGGGCGGCGAGGCGCGGGATGCACAGCCCGATCCCGCCGGCCAGCTCGAGGAAGGCGACGACGTAGCGCAGCCACTGGCCGAGGCCGATCCCGTCGAAGATCGCGACGGCGAACGGGTCCCCCAGAACTTCGGCAGGGCAGAGGCCAGGACGAAGAACAGTCCGAGCAGGATCTGGAGCACCCACAGTGCGCGGTGCGCGGCGACCGGCAGGCGGCGGGTGGGGGAGGGGGTGGTCATGGTGCCTCCGCGAGCACGGCCCCGGCGGTTCCGGGGCGCTCACCACCTATGACCGGCGGGCCCCGGCGATCTCATCGGTCGTGCGGGCGGGGACTACACCACCGGGCATCGGGCCCGCGGCGCGTGGCCGCGGTACCCGATGACCCGATGGTGCCCGGCATCGACAGGGGCTCCCGGTTCTGCAGATGCCGGTCACGGGGTTCAACGCCCGACCTGCCGTCGGGTTGTGGGTGCAGTGGCCCTTGTCTTGCCCGCCACCGTGAGCGGCGCCGCGCCCGCGACGGGCGGGAGCAGCTCGCGGTGGGCGTCCGATGAGGAGCAGTGCGTCACGACCGCCGGTAGAAGACCGGCGACGGACGGAGTGACGCAGGCCATACTGGTCGCATGCGTGATGAGCGGTGGCGGGTCGAGGTCGGTACGGAGAACGCGGCGTGGCTGGCGACGGAGTGCCGCACCGCGTTGCTGGCCCGGGAGTACCGGCCGGTCGACGTGGGAGGCGGCGTCGTCGAGTTCGACCGGCTCGCGCTCGGCGCGATCCGCGAGCTCGGCGAGGAGGAGGACGGCTACATCTCCGACGACGCCGAGGGCGTGCGGATCTGGATCGGCGACGACGCCTTCGAGCTGATCCGCATGGACTGATCGGACGGACACCCGGACGGACGCCCCGGCACACACCCGGACACACCCGAGGGGCCCGGCCGGTGCGGCCGGGCCCCTCGGGTGCGTACGACGTCAGGCGATCTGCCGGTCACCCGGGTTGATCGGGCGGGGCAGGACGGAGCGGCCGGTGAGCCACTCGTCCACACCCGCTGCCGCGGAGCGGCCCTCGGCGATGGCCCACACGATCAGCGACTGGCCGCGGCCGATGTCACCGGCGACGAACACGCCGTCGACCGAGGACATGTAGCGCTCGTCGCGGGCGACGTTGCCGCGCTCGTCGAGGTCGACCTGGAGGTCGTTCAGCAGGGCGCCCTTCTCCGGGCCGACGAAGCCCATCGCGAGCAGCACCAGCTGCGCCGGGAGCTCCCGCTCGGTGCCCTCGACGGGCTCGAAGCCGGACTCCCCGCGCTTCACCTCGACGATCCGGATGCCGGCGAGCTTGCCGTCGGCATCCTTCACGAACTCGGTCGTGTTGACCGAGAACAGCCGCTCGCCGCCCTCCTCGTGGGCCGAGGAGACGCGGTAGACCATGGGGTAGGTCGGCCACGGCATGTTCTCGGTGCGGTGCTCCGGCGGGGTCGGCATGATCTCCAGCTGGGTCACCGAGCGCGCACCCTGACGGTGCGAGGTGCCCAGGCAGTCGGCGCCGGTGTCACCGCCGCCGATGATCACGACGTCCTTGCCCTCGGCGGAGATGGGCGGTGCGTCGATGTCGCCCTGCTGCACGTGGTTGGCCCACGGCAGGAACTCCATCGCCTGGTAGACGCCCTCGGCGTCGCGGCCCTCGGCGGGCAGGTCGCGCCACGCCGTCGCGCCGCCGGCGAGGACGACCGCGTCGAAGTCGGCGCGCAGCTGCTCGACGGTGATGTCGGTGCCGACGTCGACCGAGGCCCGGAAGTGGGTGCCCTCGGCGACCATCTGCTCCAGGCGCCGGTCCAGGCGCGCCTTCTCCATCTTGAACTCGGGGATGCCGTAGCGCAGCAGCCCGCCGATGCGGTCGGCCCGCTCGAACACGACGACGTCGTGCCCGACCCGGGTCAGCTGCTGGGCGGCGGCCAGCCCGGCCGGCCCGGACCCGACGACGGCGACCTTCTTCCCGGTCTTCACCTCCGGGACCATCGGGGGCACCCAGCCCTCGTCCCACGCCTTGTCGATGATCTCGATCTCGACCTGCTTGATCGTGACCGCGTCGTCGTTGATGGCGAGCACGCACGCCGCCTCGCACGGGGCGGGGCACAGCGTCCCGGTGAACTCCGGGAAGTTGTTCGTGGCGTGCAGCCGCTCGATCGCCTCGCGCCAGTCCCGGCGGTAGACCAGGTCGTTCCACTCGGGGATGAGGTTCCCCAGCGGGCAGCCCTGGTGACAGAACGGGATGCCGCAGTTCATGCAGCGCCCGGCCTGCTTCTCGAGGGTCTGCTTCGGGAAGTCCTCGTAGACCTCGCGCCAGTCCATCAGCCGCAGGTCCACCGGCCGCCGGGTCGGCGTCTGCCGGGGAGTGGTCATGAAGCCCTTGGGGTCACCCATGAGCAGCCTCCATGATCGCCTGGTTGACATCGCGGCCCTCGCGCTCGGCGTTCTCCGTCGCGAGCAGCACGCGCTTGTAGTCCTTGGGCATGACCTTGCCGAACCGCTCGACCGCGTTGTCCCAGTCGGTGAGCAGCGCGTGCGCCACCGCGGAGCCGGTCTCGGCGTGGTGCCGCTCGACGAGGTCGTGCACGATCGACCGGTCCTCGTCCGCGAGCGGGTCGAGGTCGACCATCTCGGGGTTGACCCGGTTGCGGTCGCCGTCGAGCAGGTAGGCCACGCCACCGGACATGCCGGCGGCGAAGTTCCGCCCGGTCCGCCCGAGGACGACGACCCGACCACCGGTCATGTACTCGCAGCCGTGGTCACCCACGCCCTCGACGACGGCCACCGCACCCGAGTTCCGGACGCAGAACCGCTCGCCGACGACACCGCGGATGAACATCTCGCCTGAGGTCGCGCCGTAGCCGATCACGTTGCCGGCGATGACGTTCTCCTCGGCGGGGAACGGCGACGACGGGTCCGGCCGCAGGGTCAGCCGGCCACCGGACAGCCCCTTGCCGAAGTAGTCGTTGGTGTCGCCGACCAGCCGCAGCGTGATGCCCTTGGGCACGAACGCACCGAAGCTCTGGCCGGCCGAGCCGGTCAGCGTGATGTCGATCGTGTCGTCGGGCAGGCCCTTGCCGCCGTGTGCCCGGGTCAGCTCGGACCCGAGCATCGTGCCGACGGTGCGGTTGACGTTGCGCACCGGCAGGTCCAGCCGGACCCGGTCGCCGTTGCGCAGCGCGCCCTCGGCCAGCTGGATCATGGTGTTGTCCAGCGCCTTGTCCAGGCCGTGGTCCTGCTCGCGGGTCCGCTTGCGCGGTGCGTCGTCCGGCACGTCGGCGATCTTGAAGATCGGCGAGAGGTCCAGGTGCTTGGACTTCCAGTGCTGGGCCGCGGTGTCGACGTCGAGCACGTCGGCCCGGCCGATCGCCTCGTCGAGCGAGCGGAAGCCCAGCTCGGCGAGGATCTCGCGGACCTCCTGCGCCACGAACCGCATGAAGTTCACGACGTACTCGGCCTTGCCGTTGAACTTCTTGCGCAGCTCCGGGTTCTGCGTCGCGACGCCGACCGGACAGGTGTCGAGGTGACAGACGCGCATCATGATGCAGCCCGACACGACCAGCGGGGCGGTCGCGAAGCCGTACTCCTCGGCGCCGAGCAGCGCCGCGATGACGACGTCACGGCCGGTCTTGAGCTGGCCGTCGGCCTGTACCGTGATCCGGTCGCGCAGCCCGTTGGCCATCAGCGTCTGCTGGGTCTCGGCCAGGCCGAGCTCCCAGGGTCCGCCGGCGTGCTTGATCGAGGACAGCGGCGAGGCGCCGGTGCCGCCGTCGTGGCCCGAGATGAGCACGACGTCGGAGTGCGCCTTGGACACACCGGCCGCCACGGTCCCGACGCCGACCTGGGACACCAGCTTCACGTGGATGCGGGCCCGCGGGTTGGCGTTCTTCAGGTCGTGGATGAGCTGCTTGATGTCCTCGATGGAGTAGATGTCGTGGTGCGGCGGCGGCGAGATGAGGCCGACGCCCGGCGTCGAGTACCGGGTGGTCGCGATCCACGGGTAGACCTTGCTGCCGGGCAGCTGACCGCCCTCACCGGGCTTGGCGCCCTGGGCGATCTTGATCTGGATGTCGTCGGCGTTGACCAGGTACTCGGAGGTGACGCCGAACCGGCCGGACGCCGCCTGCTTGACCGCACTGCGCCGCGAGTCGCCGTTGGGGTCCGGGGTGAAGCGGTCCGGGTCCTCGCCGCCCTCACCGGTGTTGGACCGGCCGCCGATGCGGTTCATCGCGATCGCCAGGGTCTCGTGCATCTCCTGGGAGATCGAGCCGTAGGAGATCGCGCCGGTCGCGAACCGGGTCATGATCGACTCGATCGACTCGACCTCGTCGATCGACACGGGCTCGCGCCCGTCCTTGAAGCGGAACAGGCCGCGCAGCGTCATCAGCCGCTTCGCCTGGTCGTCGACGGCCTTCGTGTACTCCTTGAAGACCTCGTACTTCCCGGCCCGGGTGGAGTGCTGCAGCTTGAAGACGGTCTGCGGGTTGAACAGGTGCAGCTCGCCCTCGCGGCGCCACTGGTACTCGCCGCCGACCGGCAGCGCCCGGTGCGAGGCACGGACGTCGTCGGCGGGGTAGGCGCGCCGGTGGTGGGCCAGGACCTCCTCGGCGAGGACGTCGAAGCCGACGCCGCCGATCCGCGACGCGGTGCCGCGGAAGGCCGCGTCGATGACCTCGGAGCCCAGGCCGACGGCCTCGAAGATCTGCGCACCGGTGTAGGACGCGACCGTCGAGACGCCCATCTTCGACATGGTCTTGCGGACACCCTTGCCGAGCGCCTTGACCAGGTTCTTCGCCGCGGTCGGGCCGTCGACGCCGGGGATGTCGCCGCGCTCGGCGAGGTCCTCGACCGTGGCCATCGCCAGGTACGGGTTCACCGCGGAGGCGCCGTAGCCCAGCAGCAGCGCGATGTGGTGGACCTCGCGGGCGTCCGCGGACTCCACGACCAGCCCGACCCGGGTACGCGAGCGCTCCCGGACCAGGTGGTGGTGCACGGTGCCGGTGAGCAGCAGCGACGGGATCGGCGCGTGTTCGGCGTCCACCCCGCGCTGGGACAGCACGATCAGGCGGGCCCCGTTCTCGATCGCGCGGGACACCTCCTGCTTGATCTCGGCCAGCCGCGAGAGCATGCCCTTGCCGCCGTCGCGGGCGGTGAAGGTGCCGCGGACGACGTGCGAGGCGAAGCCGGGGAACTCCCCGTCGTCGTTGATGTGGACGATCTTCGCCAGGTCGTCGTTGGTCAGCACCGGGAACGGCACGACGATGGTCCGACAGTGCGCCGGCGTCGCGTCGAGCAGGTTCTGCTCCGGCCCGAGCTGGCTGAACAGCGAGGTGACGAGCTCCTCGCGGATCGCGTCCAGCGGCGGGTTGGTGACCTGGGCGAACAGCTGGATGAAGTAGTCGTAGAGCTGGCGCGGGCGCTCGGCGATCGCGGCGAGCGGCGCGTCGTTGCCCATCGAGCCGATCGGCTCGGCCCCGGACACCGCCATCGGGCGGAGCAGGACGTTGAGCTCCTCCTCGGTGTAGCCGAGCGCCTGCTGGCGCAGGTTGAGCGTCTCGTGGGTCGGGGACTCGCGGGTACGGGCGGGAAGCTCGTCGAGCCGGATCAGGCCGGCGTGCAGCCAGTCGGCGTACGGGTGCTCGGCCGCCAGCGCGCCCTTCACCTCGTCGTCGTCGACGATCTTGCCGAGCTCGGTGTCGATGAGGAACATGCGGCCCGGCTCGAGGCGGCCCTTGCGGACGACCTTGTCGGGCGCGACGTCCAGCACTCCGACCTCGGACGCGAGCACGACCAGGCCGTCCTCGGTGACCCAGTAGCGGGCCGGGCGCAGGCCGTTGCGGTCGAGGACCGCGCCGATCCGGGTGCCGTCGGTGAACGCCACCAGGGCCGGTCCGTCCCACGGCTCCATCAGGGTGGAGTGGTACTCGTAGAACGCCCGCCGGGCGGGGTCCAGCTCGGTGTTGTGCTCCCAGGCCTCCGGGATCATCATCAGCACCGCGTGCGGCAGGCTGCGACCGGACAGGTGCAGCAGCTCCAGGACCTCGTCGAAGGTGGCCGAGTCCGACGCGTCCGGGGTGACGATCGGGGTCAGCCGCGACAGGTCGCCGGGCAGGTTCGCGGACTCCAGCAGCGACTCGCGGGCCGCCATCCAGTTCCGGTTGCCGCGCAGCGTGTTGATCTCACCGTTGTGCGCCACGTAGCGGAACGGGTGCGCCAGCGGCCACGCCGGGAACGTGTTCGTGGAGAAGCGCGAGTGCACGATCGCCAGCGCCGAGGTCACGCGCTCGTCGTTCAGGTCGGGGTAGAACGCCGCGACCTGCGGCTCGGCGAGCATGCCCTTGTAGATGACGGTGCGCGGCGACAGCGAGGGGAAGTAGGTCTCGGTGTCGTGCTCGACCCGCTTCCGGAAGCAGAACGCACGGCGTTCCAGGTCGATGCCGGCGGGCGCGCTCTCCGGGGCGTCCCCGGTCAGCTCCACGCCACCGACGAACAGTTGCCGGAAGCCCGGCATGGCGTTCCGGGCGATGGAGCCCAGGTCCGCGGCGTCGGGGTCGGTCGGGAGCTCGCGCCACCCGAGGACCGTGAGGTCCTCCTCGGCGGCGAGCGCGTCGATCCGCTCGATCGCCGCGGCGGCCTCGGCCTCGTCACGCGGCAGCATCGCGATGCCGGTGGCGTAGGCGCCCTCCGCGGGCAGGTCGAAGTCGGTGACCTCGCGGTAGAACGCGTCCGGGACCTGGATCAGGATCCCGGCACCGTCACCGGTGTTGTACTCGGCGCCACGTGCACCGCGGTGCTCCAGTCGCAGCAGGGCCTCGATGGCCTTCTGCACGATGGCGTGGCTGCGCTTGCCGGTGACGTCGGCCAACATGGCCACACCGCAGGCGTCGTGCTCGTGATCGGCGGCGTAGAGCCCACCGGGCGAGGGGCGACGCGTCTGGTCACTGATCGCGGCCAACTGCTCCTCCTGTCGTCTCGGTGCACCTGGAGCCACCCGCATCGGACGACCCGGACAGGCAAGCTCGCTGCGGTCCGAAAAGGGTTTTCAGAGTACAGCGCGCAGCCCGAGTGGGACGTGCGACGAGGGCCGTTCAGGTGCACCGTGCCGCCGGGTGGGTGACCGGCGGACGGAATCTTCCTCCGGGCACGCCGAGCGGCCGGGCGCTGACTTCCAGTACCCGGCCGTTCCTGCGGCACGGTTCGACCGCACACCCCGGCGAGTGCGGTCTGGCGAGTGCACAGAGTCGCACGTCGCAACCGTGGTGCGCTACTGAGAGCGGCCCACCTGTCCCGTGATGTGGATCGCTGACCATGCGAGCAGGTCAACGTTGCCGTCCCGTGTCCGGACGGTGAGCCGATCGTGACCATCCGTCGGGAAGTGCCGTCTACTGCGTGGGATCGCCGTGCGGGAGCGGGTCGTTACGCGCCGCTTCCCGGGAGCCGGGGGAGACTGGGCGCGATGAACGCGTCGCCGCACACGCCCGCCGCCGGGCCGCCGCCGTCCTCACCCGACCGGGTGTCCGACGAACGGGTCGCCGCGGTGCTCGCCGATGTCGCCACGATCGGTCCCTGGTTCGCGGTGGTGACGCCCGCCGCGTCCGGCACCGTCCGGTGGGACCCGCTCTACGCCGCGCCCGTGGCCGGTGGCCCGGACCCGCTCGGTCGGCGGATCGACGAGGTCACCACCGCGCTCGGCGGGGACCGGCGGGTCGGGGCGTCGGTCGCGGTGATGGGGCTCGCGGCGCGGATCGTGTCCATGCCCTTCGCGGCCGTGGCCCTGCACGGTGTCCTCCCGTCGCTCGGGGAGCTGCGCCGGGACCCGGGCGCAGCCGACCCGTGGGCGGCCGCCCTGCCCGCCGGGACCACCGGCATCGCCACCCCGGACGTCGCCGTCGACCCGGCGGGCGCCGCGGACCTGCTCGCCCGGGAGCTCGCCGACGCCCATCTGGAGCCGCTGTACGCCGCCGTCGCCGTCCGCGCCGCGGTGTCGCCGCGGGTGCTGCGCGGCAACGTGGTGTCCTCGATCGGCGGGGCGGCGCGGGTCATGGAGGCCGTGCGGCGCCCGGACCGGCGTCGGTACCTGGCCCTGCTCGACGCGCTCGCCGACCACCCGGTGCTGCGCGGGCCGTTGCCCTCGGGGGCGACCGGGCGTCTGCTCCGTCTCGACGAGACCGACGCGGACACCGAGTGGGCGTTCCGGCGCCGCTCCTGCTGCCTCTACGTCCGCGCCCCCGGCGGCGGGACCTGCGGCGACTGCGTGCTGGCCGGCCGCGCCTGACCGGAACACGGCACCGTCCCCGGGCACCGCACCGCCCCCTGGCACCGCACCGCCCCCTGGCACGGCCCTGGCACCGCGGCCCCCGGACAAGGCAGCGCTCCGGGCCGCAGGCAGCGCAGGCAGCGCTGTCGCGCCACGGCGGCGCCGCGCCGAGCTCAGGCCGGCAGCGCGATGTCGGCGACGGTGACCCGCACCCGGGCGTCGAGGCCGCACACCGTCGCGACCTCCTCGGCCACCTCCCGGCGCACCCGTTCGGCCAGCTCGGCGCAGTTCGTGCCGAACCGCACGCCCACCGTCACCCGGATCTCGGCCTCGTGCCCGTGCACCGACGCGACCAGGCCCTGCACCCGCAGCTCCTCGGGCACCGGGTCGCGGGGCAGCCAGTCCGCGGCCAGTCCCAGCAGGGTGTGCGCGACGTCTCCCATCAGCGCCACGACCCCCGGGACCCGCCGGACCCGTCGCGCCGCCACCCGCGCGACGGCCAGGTCGGACACGGACACCGTCGTCGGCCCGCTCATGCCGGCTCCTCCCACAGGTCCTCGACGAGGATGTCCACCCCGGCGATCGGCACGCCGAGCGTGCGGTCCCCGGCCGAGATCATCATCTGCCGGACGCGGGCGGTGACCGACGCGAGGTCGACGCCGAACCGCGCGGCGACCGTCACCCGCACCCACACCGCGGGCGGGCCGTCCGCGGAACCGTCCGGGTCGCGGAGCTGCTCGATCCGGCACCGGCGGGCCCGCAGCCCGTCCATCGTGTCCACGACGTGGCGCAGCGCCGCCTCGGCGGTCGGCCTGCCGAGCCACGCGTCCGGGCCGAGGGTGAGCAGCTCGTGCGGGCGCAGGTCCGCGACGACCGCGCCCATCACCTGTTCCAGCACCGACGGCGGCGGCCGCAGCGGCTCGGCCGCCATCCTCGCCACCAGCCCGCCGAGCCGGTCGTGGTCGGCGCGTGCGCGCACGCAGTGCGGACAGGTCAGCTCGTGCTCGTCGAGCACGCCCTCCTCCGCGTGGTCCCAGACGTCGGCGGCGTCCCGGCCGCAGGCCAGCGGCTCGACGCGGTCCGCCCCGGTCCTGCCTACCGCCATGCCCGCATCCTCTCCGCCAGTGCTCCGCGTGCCCGGTGGATCCGGCCGCGGACGGCGGTCTCGCCCGCCCCGGTGATCTGGGAGATCTCGCTGTAGCCCAGCCCCTCCAGCTCCCGCAGCACCCACGCCGTGCGCTGATCCTCCGGCAGCGACGCGACCGCCCGCGACAGTGCCGCCATCTCCGCGTCGACCTCGGCGGCCCGCTCCGGGGTGGGGGAGCGGTCGTCGGCCGGCGCGACCGGACCGTCGTCGGTCGGGAGCGGGTCGGTCCGTCGTCGCCGCCGGACCAGTGCGGTGCAGCGGTGGGTGACGATCCGGTACATCCAGGTGGAGAAGGCCGCCTCGCCGCGGAAGGTGCCGATCCGCCGCCAGGCGTCGATGAGCGCGTCCTGCAGGGCGTCCTCGGCGTCGGTGGCGTCGCCGACGACCCGGACCGCGACCCGGAACAGGGCGTTCTGGTGGCGGCGGGCCAGCTCCTCGAACGCGCCGACGTCGCCGTCCTGGGCCCGGACGACCAGCGTGGTCTCGTCCAGCTCGGCCCGCGACGGCACCCGTGCCGGCTGTGCCGACGGCACGTCAGGGCTCGGTGGTCGGGCGGCCGGTGGGCCGCTGACCTGCGCGTTCACCATGGACGGCCCCGTCGGGGTGTGAGCGGTGGAAGGTGGGGGTAGTCCCCACTCGTCGAGGACGGTAGCGACCGGCGGGCACCCCCGCCCGCCGGACACGCGACCGGGAAGCAGGTGAGTTCCATGGGTCTCGGAGACAAGATCAGCAACAAGGCCGAGGAGCTGGGTGGCAAGGCCAAGGAGGCCACCGGCGAGGCGACCGACGACAAGGACCTGCAGGCCGAGGGCAAGGCCGACCGGGCCACCGGCAACCTGAAGCAGGCCGGCGAGAAGCTCAAGGACACCTTCAAGAGCTGACCCGCGCACCACGACGGCGGCGGCACCCCACAGCGGGGTGCCGCCGCCGTCGTCTGTCGCTAAGGTCCGGCCCCGTGACCGACCCCGCCGCAGGACCCGGCCCGCAGGCCGTCGCGGACGCCGTGCTGGCCCACCCCTCGGTGCTGCGCCTCGACGGCGGCCCGTTCGGCGCGATCGCGTCGTACCTGCCCGGGCACCGGGTCCAGGGCGTGCGGCTGGCCGACCCGGTCGAGATCGCCGTCGTCCTCCGGCTGGGCAGGCCCTTCGCGGAGGTCGCCGACGAGGTCGCCGACCGGGTCCGCGCCGTCCTCGGTGACGACACCCTGGCCGTGGACGTGACCGTCGCCGACGTCGGTGCGGCCGGCGGTGTCGAGGGCCCCGCCGCACCGTGACCCGCGCCCGGGCCGTCGCACGGTGACCGGGCTCGCCTAGACTCGCGCGAGCCCCGCCGTCACCGGGCGCGTCCCACGTACCCGGCGGCCGGTGGCACGGGACGCCCGGCGCGAGAGCCGGGATCGTCCGGCGCCGGCGGGCGGGGCCACCGACCGGGGGCCGCGCGAGCCGCGGCCCGATGCATCACTCGTACCGCCCCAAGGAGTTCCACCGTGAAGAGCACCGTCGAGCACCTCAGCCCGACGCGCGTCCGGATCAACGTCGAGGTGCCGTTCGACGAGCTCAAGCCGGACTTCGACCGCGCGTACAAGAAGATCGCCCAGCAGGTCCGCATCCCCGGCTTCCGCCCGGGCAAGGCGCCGGCCCGCATCCTGGAGGCCCGGATCGGCCGTGGCCCCGTCCTCGACGAGGTCGTGAACGCCGCGATCCCGGTGAAGTACCAGGAGGCCGTGGTGACGTCCGAGGACGTCAAGCCGATCGGCCGGCCCGACATCGAGGTCACCGAGATCGCCGACGGCGAGCGCATCGCGTTCACCGCCGAGGTCGACGTCCGCCCCGAGATCACCCTCCCCGACCTGGACGGCCTGACCGTCGAGGTCGACGAGACCGAGGTGACCGAGGACGAGGTCACCGAGCAGCTCGACCAGCTGCGCGCCCGGTTCGGCACCCTGGCCGGTGTCGACCGCCCGTCGCAGAAGGGCGACTACGTCCAGATCGACCTCTCCGCCGCCGTCGACGGCACGCCGATCGAGGAGGCCACCACGACCGGCTTCTCCTACGAGGTCGGCCAGGGCGGTCTCATCGACGGCATCGACGAGGTCCTCGAGGGCATGTCGGCCGGCGAGGAGAAGACCTTCACCTCGAAGCTGGTCGCCGGCGAGCACGCCGACAAGGACGCGGACATCACCGTCAAGGTGACCACCGTCAAGGAGCGCAACCTCCCCGACGCCGACGACGAGTTCGCCCAGCTGGCGTCGGAGTTCGACACCCTCGACGAGCTGACCGAGAACCTGCGCGAGCGCCTGGGCCGGTCCAAGCGGATGGAGCAGGCCGCGCAGGCCCGCGACCGTCTCCTGGACAAGCTCGTCGAGGACACCGAGGTGCCGCTGCCGGAGTCGGTCGTCGCGGCCGAGGTCGAGACCCGCACCCACGACGCGGTGCACGCCTTCGACCACGACGAGGACAAGTTCGGCGAGTTCCTCTCCTCGCAGGACAAGACCCGCGAGCAGTTCGACACCGAGACGCGCGAGGAGGCCGAGAAGGCCGTCCGCTACCGCCTCGTGCTCGACACCCTGGCCGACCGCGAGGAGATCTCGGTCGGGGACCAGGAGCTCACCGAGCGGATCATGTACCAGGCCCAGCAGTACGGCATGGCCCCCGAGCAGTTCGTCCAGCAGATCCAGCAGGCCGGCCAGCTCGGCGTGATCTACCAGGACGTGCGCCGCTCCAAGGCGCTGATCACCGCCGTGCGCGCGGCGACCGTCACCCTCCCGGGTGGCGAGGTCGTCGACCTGTCCGACCTGCTCGGGCCGGACGAGGACGAGACCACCGTCGAGGAGGTCCCCGCGACCGATGTGGACGGTGCCGCCGACACCGCCGACGAGGCCGCCGACACCGCCGACACCACCGCGGAGACCACCAGCGACAAGGCCTCCGACAAGGCCGACGCGAAGGCCTGACCGGCCGTCGTCACCCGGCCTCGCACGACGTGCCGTGCGCTGTCGGCGAACATCGGGCGTCGTTCCCTACGCGGGGCCCCCGCTCCGCGTAGGGTCGGCCCCGAACCGGTCCCCACCGGACCGTGAACGGGTTCGCAAGACCCGACACCGGAGAACCGAGAGCGATCCAGAGGAAGACTCCGGGACCCCCTCCCACGGCGTCCGCGCCGCGGGAGCGGGCCCGACTTCGGAAAGCAGGGTGAAGTGAGCCAGCAGGACACCGGCCCGTCCGCGGGCCGCGGCACCGGGCCGCAGATGCGGTCCGGCATCAGCGCTATGTCGCTGTCCGACTCCGTGTACGACCGCCTGCTCCAGCAGCGCATCATCGTGCTCGGTCAGCAGGTGGACGCGGAGATCTCGAACCGCATCGCGGCGCAGATGCTGCTGCTCGCGGCCGAGGACCCGGACAAGGACATCGAGCTCTACATCAACTCGCCCGGTGGCTCGGTCACCGACGGCATGGCCATCTTCGACACGATGAACCTGATCCCGTGCGACGTGGCGACCACGGCGATGGGCATGGCCGCGTCGATGGGGCAGTTCCTGCTGTCGGCGGGCACCCCGGGCAAGCGCTCGGCGCTGCCGCACGCGCGGATCATGATGCACCAGCCGTCCGCCGGCGTCGGCGGCACGGAAGCCGACATCACCATCCAGGCCGAGCAGTTCCGCCGCACCAAGCGGGAGATGGCGGAGCTGATCGCCCAGCACACCGGTCAGTCGGTCGAGACCATCGAGCGTGACTCCGACCGCGACCGCTGGTTCTCCGCGCAGGAGGCCAAGGACTACGGCTTCGTCGACCACGTCGTCACGCACGCGGGCCGGATCGGCGAGCAGAACGGGAGCGCCCAGTGAGCACCTTCGACCCGCGCCACCCGGAGTCGATGACCGACCTGCGCGGCCCCGGCGGCTGGGCGCCGGACCCGGCCCGTTCCCGGTACGTGCTCCCGTCGTACGTGGAGCGCACCAGCTACGGGGTCAAGGAGTCGAACCCGTACAACAAGCTCTTCGAGGAGCGCATCATCTTCCTCGGTGAGCAGATCAACGACACCTCGGCGAACGACACCATGGCTCAGCTGCTGGTGCTCGAGTCGCTCGACCCGGACCGCGAGATCTCGCTGTACATCAACTCGCCGGGCGGGTCGTTCACGTCGCTGATGGCGATCTACGACACGATGCAGTTCATCCGGCCCGACATCCAGACCGTCTGCCTCGGGCAGGCGGCGTCGGCCGCGGCCGTGCTGCTGTGCGCCGGCACCCCGGGCCGCCGCATGGCGGTCGAGAACGCCCGCATCCTGATCCACCAGCCGGCCACCCAGGGCGTGTACGGCCAGGTGTCGGACCTGGAGATCCAGGCGGCGGAGATCTCCCGCATCCGCAAGCGGATGGAGGAGGTCATCGCACGGCACTCCAACCGGACCGCGGAGCAGGTGCGCGAGGACATCGACCGGGACAAGATCCTCACGGCCGAGGAGGCCAAGGACTACGGCCTGGTCGACGAGATCGTGCAGAGCCGCAAGCTGTCCGGTACCGCCGGCGGCAAGTGACACCCGGGTCACCGGCGGCCGGATCCGGCCGCCGGTGACCGCCCGGCGACCCGCCGGGGAACCGGACACCGCTTCCGGTCCCCGTGCGGGCCGCGGGCAGGTACCGTCAACCCGGCACGGGGCGACGGGCGCGACGCGAGAACGCCGGACCAGGACTGGGGATCGACACCTATGGCACGCATCGGCGACGGCGGGGACCTGCTCAAGTGCTCGTTCTGCGGGAAGAGCCAGAAGCAGGTCAAGAAGCTCATCGCCGGCCCCGGCGTCTACATCTGCGACGAGTGCATCGATCTCTGCAACGAGATCATCGAGGAGGAGCTGGCCGAGGCCGGTGAGGTCAAGCTCGACGAGCTGCCCAAGCCCACCGAGATCCACGAGTTCCTCGACCAGTACGTCGTCGGTCAGGCCACCACCAAGCGCACGCTGTCGGTGGCGGTCTACAACCACTACAAGCGCATCCAGGCCGGCGAGCGCAGCCGGGCCGCGGGCGGCGACGCCTCCGACGGCATCGAGATCGCCAAGTCGAACATCCTGATGCTCGGCCCCACCGGCTGCGGCAAGACCTACCTGGCGCAGACGCTGGCCAAGATGCTCAACGTCCCGTTCGCCATCGCCGACGCGACCGCCCTCACCGAGGCCGGCTACGTGGGCGAGGACGTCGAGAACATCCTGCTCAAGCTCATCCAGGCCGCCGACTACGACGTGAAGCGCGCCGAGACCGGCATCATCTACATCGACGAGGTCGACAAGATCGCGCGGAAGTCGGAGAACCCGTCGATCACCCGTGACGTGTCCGGCGAGGGCGTGCAGCAGGCGCTGCTGAAGATCCTCGAGGGCACCACCGCGAGCGTCCCGCCGCAGGGCGGCCGCAAGCACCCGCACCAGGAGTTCATCCAGATCGACACGACGAACGTCCTGTTCATCGTGGCCGGCGCCTTCGCCGGGCTGGAGCGGATCATCGGCGAGCGGGTTGGCCAGTCCGGCATCGGCTTCGGCGCCGACATCCGCTCGAAGAAGGACCTGGACTCCGCGGAGCGCTTCGCCGAGACCCTCCCCGAGGACCTGATCAAGTTCGGCCTGATCCCCGAGTTCATCGGCCGGCTCCCGATCGTCGCCTCGGTGACCTCGCTCGACAAGGACGCCCTGGTCAAGATCCTGACCGAGCCGCGGAACGCTCTGGTGAAGCAGTACCGCAAGCTGTTCGAGATGGACGGCGTGGCGCTGGAGTTCGCCGAGGACGCCCTCGACGCCGTGGCCGACCAGGCGATCCTGCGTGGCACCGGCGCCCGTGGCCTGCGGGCGATCATGGAGGAGGTCCTCCTCCCGGTGATGTACGACATCCCCAGCCGCGACGACGTGGCGAAGGTCGTCGTGACCGCCCAGACGGTGAAGGACAACGTCAACCCGACGATCGTCCCGCGCCAGCCGCAGCGCCGGGAGCGCCGCGACCGCTCGGCCTGAGCCGCCGCACGCACCGACCCGACGCCGGTCCCACCAGCAGGTGGGACCGGCGTTGTCGTATCGAGACCGGCTCGGGTTGCCGCACCCTTCCGCACTACTTAGCGTTGCTCCGTCAACAGTCGACGGAGGGGCGAGATGTCCGGATTTCTCACGCGCGAGCGCATCGTCGCTCCACCCGGGTGGAGCCGTTGGCTCGTCCCACCGGCGGCGCTGTCCATCCACCTGGCGATCGGCCAGGTCTACGCCTGGAGCGTCTTCAAGACCCCGCTGGCGACCGCGCTCGACCTGTCGGGCGTCGCCACGGCGCTGCCCTTCACCCTCGGCATCATCATGCTGGGGCTGTCCTCGGCGCTGTTCGGCACGAAGGTCGACAGCAACGGCCCGCGCTGGGCGATGGTCGTCGCGTCGAGCTGCTTCGTCGCCGGGTTCCTCATCTCGGGTCTCGGCCTCTACGCCGAGCAGTACTGGCTGGTCGTGCTGGGCTACGGCTTCGTCGGCGGCATCGGCCTGGGCATCGGCTACATCTCGCCGGTCTCCACGCTGATCAAGTGGTTCCCGGACCGCCCCGGCCTGTCCACCGGCCTGGCGATCATGGGCTTCGGCGGTGGCGCGCTCATCGCGACCCCGCTCACCAACTCGCTGCTGTCGGCGTTCGGCGGCTCCGGTGACGACGCCACGTCCTCCGGCATCGGGTCCACGTTCCTCACGATGGGCCTGATCTACCTGGTCTTCATGTCGGTCGGCTGGATCCTCATCCGGGTGCCCGCCGAGGGCTGGACGCCGCCGGGCTGGGACCCGTCGACGGCCAGGAAGAGCGGGATGATCTCGACCGGGAACGTCTCGGCGAACAACGCGATCCGCACGCCGCAGTTCTGGCTGCTGTGGGTGGTGCTGTGCTTCAACGTCACCGCGGGCATCGGCATCCTGGAACGGGCCTCACCGATCTTCCAGGACTTCTTCGCCGAGAACGGCGCCACGGCCACCCTCGCCGCGGCGGCCGGCGGGTTCGTCGCGATCCTGTCGCTGGCGAACTCGGCCGGGCGCATCGCCTGGTCGTCGCTGTCGGACGTGCTGGGCCGCAAGAACATGTACCGCATCTACCTGGGCGTCGGCGCGCTGCTGTACCTGCTGATCACGCTGATCCCGAACCAGTCGCGGGCGCTGTTCATCGTCGCAGCGGTGCTGATCCTGTCGTTCTACGGCGCCGGGTTCGCCACCGTCCCGGCGTACCTGCGGGACCTGTTCGGCACCTACCAGGTCGGCGCGATCCACGGCCGGCTGCTGACGGCGTGGTCCACCGCGGGCGTCCTCGGGCCGCTGATCGTCAACGCGATCGCCGACGCGCGGATCGACGCCGGCGTCGAGGGCCCCGCCCGGTACACGACCGCGTTCGTCATCATGATCGTCCTGCTGGTCATCGCGTTCGTCTGCAACGAGCTGATCAAGCCGGTCGACGGGAAGTTCCACGAGCCCACGGCGGCGGCCGCCCAGGGCCCCACACAGCAGAAGGAGACCGCGTGAGCAGCGTTGCCGAGACCGGCGGGTCGTCGACCTGGGGGCCGGTGCAGTGGGTCGGCGCCGTCCTGGCCTGGTTGTGGGTCGGCGTGCCGTTCGCCTACGGGCTCTACGAGCTCGTGCTGAAGATCCCCGCGCTGTTCGGCTGAGACTTCGCCCGCCGTTCACCCGGACGGTCCGGATCGTCCTCACCCGTCCGGGTTAGAACGGCGGGCGTGGCTCTTTCCCGACGCTCCCTGTTCCGCACCGCGGCCGCCGGTGGTCTCGCCGGCGCCGCTGCCCTCGCCCTGCCGGGCACGGGTGCCGCCGCCCCCGCGCTGGTCCGCTCCGGCCGGCCGCTGCTGACCCACGGTGTCGCGGCCGGTGACGTCCGGCCAGGCTCCGGGCTCGTCTGGACGCGGGCCGACCGGCCGTCGCGGATGGTCGTCGAGGTCGCGGGCTCGCCGGACTTCCGGCGGGCACTGCGGATCCCCGGCCCGGTGCTGACCCCGGCCACCGACCTCACCGGAAAGCTGCGTGTCCCGGCGACGCGGGGGCGGGTGCACTACCGCGTCGTCGCCGAGCCGCTCGACGGCGGCCCCGCGAGCGCCCCGCTGACCGGCTCCTTCCGGGCGGTCCCCGGCCGCGGCGAGCCGGTGCGCATCCAGTGGTCCGGCGACGTCGTCGGGCAGGGCTGGGGCATCGACCGCGCCACCGGCGGCATGCGGATCTTCTCCGCCATGGCCGACCGCGAGCCCGACCTGTTCCTGCACTCCGGCGACACCGTCTACGCCGACGGCCCGCTCACCGAGACCGTCACGCTCCCCGACGGCCGGGTGTGGCGCAACGAGATGACCGAGGCGAAGGCGAAGGTCGCCGAGACCCTCGCCGAGTTCCGCGGCCAGTTCGCCTACAACCTGCGCGACGACAACCTGCGCCGCTTCGCCGCCTCGGTCGGCCAGATCGTGCAGTGGGACGACCACGAGGTCACCAACAACTGGTACCCCGGCGAGATCCTCACCGGTGAGGTGGGGGAGCGCTACACCGAGAAACGGGTGGACGTGCTCGCGGCCCGCGGGTTCCGCGCGTTCCACGAGTGGCAGCCGGTCGACCCGCGCACCGCCGTCGACGGACGGGTGTACCGGCGGGTGCCGTTCGGCCCGCACATCGAGGTGTTCGTGCTGGACATGCGCACCTACCGCAGCGCGAACTCCGCCAACACCGGCCGTGGCGAGCGGATCCTGGGGCAGGCCCAGGCCCGCTGGCTCGTCGACGCGCTCGCGTCGTCCCGGGCGACCTGGAAGATCGTCGCCTCGGACATGCCGATCGGGGTGCTGGTGCCCGACGGCGACACCGCCTGGGAGGCCGTCGCCAACGGCGTGCCCGGACCGCCGAGCGGGCGCGAGTCGGAGATCGCCGGGGTGCTCGCCGGGATCCGCCGGCGGAAGGTCCGCAACGTCGTGTGGGTGACCGCCGACGTGCACTACACCGCCGCCCACCACTACGCCCCCGAGCGCGCCGCGTTCACCGACTTCGACCCGTTCTGGGAGTTCGTGTCGGGCCCGCTGCACGCCGGGGCCTTCGGCCCGAACGAGCTCGACCCGACGTTCGGCCCGCGGGCGGAGTTCGTGCGCGGCCCGTCCCGGCAGGGCGCGAGCCCGCTGGAGGGGTTCCAGCACTTCGGGGAGCTCGACGTCGCCCCGGACGGCGCGACCCTGGAGGTCCACCTGCGGGACCAGGCCGGCGCCTCCCTCTGGACGACCACGCTCCGCCGGACCTGACCCCGCCGCCGGGGGACCGGTGACCGGTGGTCGGCCGGTGCCGGAGAGGTGGGCGGGACGGGCCGGGGCAGCCGGAGGGGCGGGACGGCCGGAGGGGCGAGGACGGGCCGGGGCGGTCGCCGTCGTGGCCCGGTCGCTGCCGTGCCCCGGGTCCCCGCCGTCCCCGGGGGCCTGCCGTGGCCCGATGACCGGCCGCTCGCCGGCGGACGGCGCCGCACCCCGATCAGAGAGCCCCCCGCACCCCACCCGAGGTCGACGCACCCGTCGCGGGGGGTGCGTCAGCCACGAGCGGGGTGCGCGAGGCCCCTCCGGCCGCCTCGGCGGCGCCCGGCACCCCGGCGCGCCCGACGATGCTCGCCACCCCGGGGCGCCCTCGCGGTCCGGTACTCCGCCGCGCCCGGCGGCCTCCGGCCCTCGACCGGCAGCGACCGCCGGGTCCCCGGCCGGTCGGCCGCGTTCACACCCGCTGGCCGGCGTCCACACCCGTTGCAACGGGTGTGGACGCCGGCCAAGGGGTGTGGTTGCGGGGCGTCGGGTCACGCCGGAGGGGCGGCGTCCGGGTCCGTGGGCCGCCGGTCCGCGACGGCGGGTGCGGGGGCGGTGGTCGTCGCGGCCAGGACGGCCGGGGCCGTCGGGACCGCGACGGGGGTGGCCGGGGCCCCGGCCGTGCGCGCACCGGTGCCGGAGGTGGTGTCCGGGTCCGTGGCGGGTGCTGCGGAGTAGGCGGCGGAGAGCCGCCGGTAGGGGCGGCTCGCCAGGGCGGCGAGGGTCAGGACCACGCCGAGGGCGCCGCAGAGGACGAACACCAGGGCGATCGCACGCGCGGTGCCGGTGCCGAACCACGACCCGATCGCGGCCGCACCGGCGCCGCCGTCGCTCATGAACGGCACGACCACCAGCTCGGTGAACGGCGCCAGCAGGAACGCGGTCAGCGGCGACGCGGCCTGCTCCACGCTCTGCGCGAACCCGAAGACCCGGCCCTGCCGCCCGTAGGGCACGACTCGCTGCAGCACGGTCTGCTCGGCGGCCTCGGCGAACGGCATGAGCAGCATGAACACCGCCATGCCCAGGGCCAGCAGGACGATCGAGGCGTGCAGCGGGAACAGCATCGTCGCGGCCCACAGCACGGTGTTGACCAGCAGCAGGGTCCGGACCGGGCGGCTGCCCAGCCCGATCCGGGCGACGAGCAGCCCGCCGACGATCACCCCGGCGGACAGCACGCCCCACAGCAGCCCCCAGGCCGCGACCGACATCATGGACAGGCCGTAGGGGTCCATCAGCGCCATGAACGCCCCGCCGAGCAGGTTGTTCACGCAGGAGAACGCGATCAATGCGGGCAGCCCCGGCACGCTCGCGACGAGCCGGACGGTGCCGCGCAGGTCGAGCCCGCCCCGCTCGTCGACGGTCACGGCGACGGCCGGACCGGCCGGTGCGGGCACGGCCGGGATCCGGACCCGGGCCAGGTGCAGCAGCGACGCGACGAGCACGACGAGCGCGGCGACGAGCACCGTGCGCATCCCGTCGACCGCGACGAGCAGCCCGGACGCGACCGAGGTGACCAGGAAGGACACCCCGGTCGCGGTGCCGACCAGTCCGTTGGCACGGTCCCGGACCGGGGCCGGGACGAGCAGGGTGACCAGCGTCGGCAGCGCGATGGTGCGCAGGTTCCCGGCGATCACCCCCAGCATCAGCGCGACGACCAGCGTCCACAGCAGCGGGCTCGTGGGATCGCGGAAGGCGTCGGCGGGCGCGAGCAGGAGCAGCGCCAGGCACAGCGCGTAGACCACGGCCGACACCGCAGCCGAGACCTGCATGACCGCGCGCGTGCCGAACCGGTCGACGACCCCGCCGAACGGGATGCCGGTCAGCGCCGTCGCCACCAGGAAGATCCCGGCGATGATGCCGGTCGCCGCGACCGACCCCGTCTCCAGGAACACCCAGAACGTCACGGCGAACCACACCGTGAAGTTCACGACCGACACCACCAGGGTGCCCACCAGCAGGTGTGCGAAGACCCGTTGGGCGCCGTGCCGGAGGTCGAGCTGCGTCATGGTCCACCGTCCTCTCGGGGGACGGACCGGTGCGGTTCCCGGAAGTCATCGCCCGGAGGTGGACACTGCGGGCTGAACCCGGCTTCAGGTCAAGCTCAGGCGGTCATGTCGAGGTGCGCGATCACCTTCGTCGGGCGGATCCGGACGAGGAGCTCGCCCGGCACGCCGTTGCGCCGGCCGAACTCCTCGGCCCGGTCCGCGCCCATGTAGCGCCCGCCCAGCGCGGTGGCGGTGCGCAGGAGCTCGTCGGGGTCCCCGCTCGTCTCGGCCACACCCTGCACCTGCACGAAGGCGTACGGCGGCTCGGGCAGGTCGGCGGTGAGCACGACGCGCGGGTCGCGGACGATCGCCCTGCCCTTCGCGGAGTCGGCGCCGGTGTTGAACACGATCGCGTCGTCCTCGACGAGGAACCAGACCGGCGCGACGAGCGGACGCCCGTCCTTCGCCGTCCAGCCGAGCATGCCGGTGCGGGTGCCGTGGGTGAGGAACTCGACGACCTCGGGGGTCAGAACGGTCATGTGGGCGAGCCTAGGCCCGGAAACCGGATGACGGTGGCGTCGTCACCGTGCTGGGGTGCGGGCATGGCGAGCACGACGACGGCCGGGGTCCACCGCCGCCCCGTACCGCGGGTGGTCACGGTCCTCGCGCTCTGCGTGTTCGTCCTCGGGACCAGCGAGTTCGTCCTCACCGGCCTGCTGCCCGAGGTGGCCGCGGACCTCGGCGTCGACATCCCCGCGGCCGGGTACCTGATCTCCGGGTTCGCGGTCGGGATGGTCGTCGGGGCCCCGGCCGCGGCGGTGGCGACGCTGCGGCTGCCCCGGCGCACGACGCTCGTCGCGATGCTGCTCGCCGTGGCCGTGCTGCACGTCGTGGGGGCGCTGTGCACCGGCTACCCCCTGCTCATGGCGGTCCGGGTGCTGACGGCGGTGGCCACCGGCGGGTTCTGGGCGGTCGCGGCGGTGGTGACCGTGTCCTCGGTCGGGCCGGGTGACCGCGCGCGGGCGCTGTCCCGGCTGCTGGCGGGGGTGACGGTGTCGAACGTCGTCGGCATCCCGCTGGGCACCGTGCTCGGTCAGCAGTTCGGCTGGCGCGCGACGTTCTGGGCGATCGCGGCGCTGGCCCTGCTCGGGGTGGCCGGGGTGGCGGCGCTGGTCCCGCGCGGCAGGGGCGGGGAGCCGCCGCGACGACTGTCCGCCGAGCTCGTCGCCTTCCGCAGGCTCCGGCTGTGGGTCGCGCTGGGCACGACCGCGCTCTACCAGGCGGGCATGATCTCGATGCTCGCCTACCTCGCGGCGCTGCTCGTGTTCGTGGCCGGGCTCGCCCCGGGGTGGGTGCCCGTCGTGCAGTTCGGCGCCGGGCTGGGCTCGATCGGGGGGATCCTGCTCGGGGGTCGCCTGGCCGACCGTCATCCGTGGCCGACGCTGTTCGGGGCGCTGTGCGGTGCCGCGACCCTGCTCGCACTGCTGGGGACCACGGCGACGCTGCCCGGAGCAGCACCGGCGATCGCGGTCGGGCTGGGGTTCGTCGCCTTCGTCGCGTCGGCCCCGCTGAACGCCCGGGTCTTCGCGCTGGCCGGGGCCGCGCCGACGCTGGCGAGCGCGACCAACACCTCGGCGTTCAACGTCGGCAACGCGCTCGGCCCGGCGCTGGGCGGGCTCGCGATCGCCGGGGGCCTCGGACTGACCGCCCCGCCGCTGGTCGGCGCGGTGCTGGTGGTCGGTGCGGTCGTCCTGGCCCTGGTCTCGGTGCGGCTGGACCGCCGCCACGGTGCGCCGTGATGCCGTCCGCGCCCGGGGCGGGCAGGCTCCGGGGTGTGGACGACGAGGCGCTGCGGTACCCGGCCGTCGGAACCCTGTTCGGCGGCCAGGTCGACGGCGTCACCTGCGGGCCGTCGGTGCTGGTCGTGACCGCGGCGCTGACCGGCTCGGGGTGGCCCGGCGCGGTGGCGGGCCGGTTCGCCGCCGCGCAGCGGACCGCGCACCGCCAGGCCAACCGGCTCTGGCCGCGTGCGCTGGGGACCACGCCGTGGGGGATGCGGGCGTGGCTGCGCCGGCACGCGCCCGCCGCCGGACCGTTCCGGATCCGCCCGGCGACACGCGACGCACTCGCCGCGGTGCCCGCCGCCGTCGGCCCGGTCCCGCTGCTGGTCGGGTCCCGGTGGCTGCCGCGGCACTGGGTGCTGGTCCTGGGCGTCGACGACGACGGCCGGTGGCGCGTCTACGAGCCCGGCTCCGGCCGGGTGCGGGCCCTCGATCCGGGCCTGCTCCGCCGGGCGGACCCGACGGCCGTCGCGGCGGTGCTGGGATGGCCGCGGCCCTGGTGCCTGCTGCTGCCCACGGGTCGGGCGTAAACGCGCGGTGATCCGGACGTAACGGACGCGGGTGAGGGTGTGGACATGGCTCCCCCCGATCCCCGCCCGCTGCTCGCCGCGCTCGGCCGGCGCGACTTCCTCCGTGCGGCCGCGGCCGTGACCGCCGCCGGGGGACTGGTCGGCTGCAGTGCCTCCGTGGCCCCCGCCCCGGTGACCGCGACCCTGCCGGACGGGCCGCTGCAGCCCGGCGTGGGCGACATCCCCGGCGACCACTACCTCGGGTCCGACCCGGCGGACGTGCGCTGGGGCTACGTCCCGGCGATCGGGGCCGCCCCGGTGCTCACGATGCGGTCGGGGCAGACGGTCACCATCGACACCGTCTCCCACGAGGGCATCCTGGAGGACCAGGGCCGGGACCCGGTCGCCTGGTTCGGGCGCCACGGGGTCCCGGCCGACGGCGTGCTGTCCGACGCCGTCGCGGTCGCCAGGGACTACCGCCGCACCCCGCGCGACTTCGACGCCGACGGCCCGCACGTCATCACCGGCCCGGTGTTCGTCGAGGGCGCGCGCCCCGGCGACGTCCTCAAGGTCGAGACCCTGTCCGCGGTGCCCCGGGTGCCCTACGGCGTGGTCTCCAGCAGGCACGGGAAGGGGGCGCTCGGCCGCACCGCGTCCGGCGCGCCGCCCGCCGGGATCACCCTCGACGAGGTGATGCCGCCACCGGCCGCCGACGGACGTGCGACCGGCGACCCCGCGCGTTACGGCAACGTCTCGGTCTTCACCGCCGTCCGCGACGGCGCGGACGGCCCGGAGGCCTACCTGCCCTTCGGCGAGGGCCAGGAGGTGTCTTTCGGGCTGCGCCCGTTCATGGGCACCATGGGGGTGGCCCACGCCGCGGCGGACGCCGAGAACGCCCCCGAGCTGAACTCGATCCCGCCGACCCTGGGCGGCGGCAACATCGACATCCGGCTGCTCGGCCCGGACTCGGCGTTCTACCTGCCGGTCCGCGCGGAGGGGGCGCTGTTCCACGTCGGCGACCCGCACCTCGCGATGGGCGACGGGGAGGTCGCGCTGACCGCGCTGGAGGGCTCACTGCGTGCCACGTTCCGGCTCACCGTCTGCCGGCCGGGGGAGGGCACGGCCCCCTCGGTGGCCTTCGGCTACCCGTTCGGCGAGACCCCGGACGCCTGGGTGCCCATCGGGCTCTCCGACCCGGACGGGAGCACCGGCGGCCAGGGGACCGACCTCGACGTCGCGATGCGCCGGGCCGTGGTCAACGCACTCGACTTCCTGCAGGACGACCGGGGCATGGACCGGGCGACGGCGTACGCCTACCTCTCCGCGGCCGCCGACTTCGCGGTCTCGCAGGTGGTGGACCGGACGGTCGGGGTGCACGGGGTCATCCCCAAGGCACACTTCCGGTCCTGAGCGCGGCGGTCCGGGGGCCGGGAACCGGGTCGCCGTCGACTCGTAGACTTGACATGTGACCGAGACCCTGCCAGCGCGTACCGCCGACCTGCCCGCCAAGTGGACCCCGGGCGAGGTAGAGGGCGACATGTACCGCCGCTGGGTCGACGCCGGGTACTTCCGGGCCGACCCGTCGTCGGACGCCGACCCGTTCTGCATCGTCATCCCGCCGCCGAACGTCACCGGCAGCCTGCACCTGGGCCACGCGATGGACCACACGCTCATCGACGTCCTGACCCGGCGCGCCCGGATGCAGGGGCGCGACGCGCTGTGGCTGCCCGGCATGGACCACGCCGGGATCGCGACCCAGTCGGTCGTCGAGCGGCGGATGGCCGCCGCGGGGGAGCCGGACCGGCACGCGATCGGCCGTGCGGCGTTCGTCGAGAAGGTCTGGCAGTGGAAGGCCGAGTCCGGCGGCTCGATCCTCGGGCAGATGGAGCGCCTGGGCGACGGCGTCGACTGGTCCCGCGAGCGCTTCACCCTCGACGAGGGCCTGTCCCGCGCGGTCGCCACCGTCTTCAAGAAGATGTTCGACGACGGGCTGATCTACCGGGCCGAGCGCCTGGTCAACTGGTCCCCGGCGCTGCGCTCGGCGATCTCCGACATCGAGGTCGACCACATCGAGACCGAGGGCGAGCTCGTCTCGATGCGCTACGGCGACGGCGACGCCTCGGTCGTCGTCGCGACCACCCGGATCGAGACGATGCTGGGTGACACCGCGGTCGCCGTCCACCCCGACGACGAGCGCTACCGGCACCTGGTCGGCACCGAGATCGAGATGCCGATCACCGGGCGGATGATCCCGGTCGTCGCCGACGACTACGTCGACCCGGAGTTCGGCTCCGGCGCCGTCAAGATCACCCCGGCGCACGACCCGAACGACTTCGAGGTCGGCCGCCGCCACGACCTGCCGATGCCGACGATCATGGACGAGACCGGCACCATCGCCGGGACCGGCACCCGCTTTGACGGCATGGACCGGTTCGAGGCGCGCGCCGCGATCCGCGAGGAGCTGCGCGCGCAGGGGCGCATCGTCGCCGAGAAGCGGCCGTACCTGCACTCGGTCGGGCACTGCTCGCGCACCGGCGTCCCGATCGAGCCGCGGCTGAGCCTGCAGTGGTTCGTCAAGGTCGAGCCGCTCGCCCGCTCGGCAGGGGACGCCGTCCGCTCCGGCGAGACCGTCCTGCACCCGAAGGAGCAGGCCAAGCGGTACTTCGACTGGGTCGACAACATGCACGACTGGACGATCAGCCGGCAGCTGTGGTGGGGACACCGCATCCCGGTCTGGTACGGCCCGGCCGGCGAGGTCGTCTGCGTCGGGCCGGACGAGCAGCCGCCGTCCGGCGAGGGCTGGCGCCAGGACCCCGACGTCCTCGACACCTGGTTCTCCTCCGGGCTGTGGCCGTTCTCCACGCTCGGCTGGCCGGAGGAGACCCCGGACCTGGCGAAGTACTACCCGAACTCGGTCCTGGTCACCGGCTACGACATCCTGTTCTTCTGGGTCGTCCGGATGATGATGTTCGGGACCTACGTGATGGGGAAGGCCCCGTTCCGCGACGTCTACCTGCACGGGCTCATCCGCGACGAGCACGGCAAGAAGATGTCGAAGTCCAAGGGCAACGTCATCGACCCGCTCGCGCTGATCGATACCTACGGCGCGGACGCGCTGCGCTTCACCATCGCCCGCGGCTCCAACCCGGGCACCGACATGTCGCTGTCGGAGGAGTGGGTCGCCGGGTCCCGGAACTTCACGACCAAGCTCTGGAACATCACCCGGTTCGCCCTGTCCAAGGGGGCGGACCCGGCCCTGCCGCTGCCCGCCGAGGCCGACCGCACCGACGCCGACCGCTGGATCCTGGGCCGCCTGGCCGAGGTCCGTGCGCAGACCGACGAGCTGCTCGACGGCTACCAGTTCGCGAAGGCGACCGAGGGGCTCTACCACTTCGCGTGGGACGAGCTTGCCGACTGGTACGTCGAGCTGTGCAAGACCCAGCTCGACGACCCGGCCACCGAGCCGGGCACCCGGGCGATCCTCGGGCACGTCCTCGACGCGCTGCTGCGGATGCTGCACCCGATCGCGCCGTTCGTCACCGAGGCGCTGTGGACCGCGCTGACCGGCGGCGAGACCGTCGTGACCGCGGCCTGGCCGACGGCCGGGGACACCGGTGCGCCGGTCGACCCGGCCGCCACGGCCCGGGTCACCGCCGCGCAGAAGGTCATCACCGAGGTCCGCCGGTTCCGCACCGAGCAGGGGCTGCCCGACCGCAAGGCCGTCGCCGCCCGCCTGACCGGTCTCGGCGACGCCGGGCTGGCCGCGCACGAGCGCGCGCTGCGGTTCCTCACCCGCCTCGACCCGGCCGGTGACGGCTTCTCCACGACCGCGAGCCTGGAGGTCGCCACCTCGGGCGGCCCGGTCACCGTCGAGCTGGACACCTCGGGGGCGATCGACGTCGCCGCCGAGCGGGCCCGGCTCGGCCGCGACCTCGCCGCCGCGGAGAAGGAGCGCGACCAGGCGGACAAGAAGCTGGGCAACCCGAAGTTCACCGAGAAGGCGCCGGCCGAGGTCGTCGACGGGATCCGTGCCCGACACGCGACCGCCGTCGCCGACATCGACCGCATCACCGCGCGGCTCGCCGCGCTCCCGGAGGCCTGATCCCGCCGTGGCGAGGGAGAACGACGACTACGGTCACGACCTCGGGAACGACTTCACCGAGGAGGACTCGCCGACCTACGGCGGGGACCGGTGGGCCGAGGGCGGCTTCGGCCGCGACACCGAGGACGACCGCGACCCGGACGGCGACACCGACCGGGCCGCCGACACCGACGACGCGAACGACGGGGACGAGGCCGACGACGGCGAGGACCGGTCGGACGCCGCCGCACGGGGCGCGGACGACGACCGCGACGCCCCGGTGGACGCCCAGGAGGCGGTGATCGCGGCCGTCCTCGACGAGATCCGCGGCAGCGGGGACCCCGACGTCGTCCCGGCCCAGTCCACCGTCGCCGGCTACGCCGAGTTCCTCGCTGTCGACGCGGCGCTCGACCGGCGCTGGCCCGAGTCGGTGATGGAGCCGTCGCTGGACCGGATGCAGGCCCTGTGCGACGCCCTCGGTGACCCGCAGCGCGGCTACCCGATCGTGCATCTGACCGGCACCAACGGCAAGACCTCCACCTCCCGGATGGTCGACGCGCTGCTCACCGAGATCGGGCTGCGGACCGGGCGCTACACCAGCCCGCACCTGCAGCGCGCCACCGAGCGGATCAACCTCGACAACCGGCCGGTCACCCCCGAGCGCTACGTCGCCGCCTACCGCGAAGTGGAGCCGCTGGTCGAGCTCGTCGACGCCAAGCGCGGCGACGGGCCCGCGCTCAGCAAGTTCGAGGTGCTCACCGGGATGGCCTTCGCCGCCTTCTCCGACGCCCCGGTCGAGGCCGCGGTGATCGAGGTCGGGCTCGGCGGGCGCTGGGACGCCACCAACGTCGCCGACGCGCACGTCGCCGTCGTCCTGCCGGTGGGGCTCGACCACGCCGAGTACCTCGGCGACGACATCACCGACATCGCTCGCGAGAAGGCCGGGATCATCAAGGAGGGCTCGGTCGCCGTCCTCGCCGCCCAGGACCGGAAGGTCGCCGAGATCCTGCTGGAGCGCTGCGCCGAGGTCGGCGCGCAGGTCGCGCGGGAGGGCGCCGAGTTCGGCGTCGTGGAGCGGGAGATCGCCGTCGGCGGGCAGCGTCTGGAGCTGCAGGGTCTGTCCGGCCGCTACGACGAGATCTTCCTGCCGCTGCACGGCGAGCACCAGGCGTCGAACGCGGCGGTCGCGCTGGCCGCGGCCGAGGCGCTCGTCGGCGCCGGCACCGCGCAGCCCCTCGACCCCGACGCGGTCCGCGCCGCGTTCGCCTCCGTCCGCTCACCCGGACGGCTCGAACCCGTCGAGGGCGGGCCGGACCGGCCGACCGTGCTGCTCGACGCCGCGCACAACCCCGCCGGGGCGCAGGCACTCGCTGGCGCGCTCGGCACCGAGTTCCGCTTCACCCGGCTGGTCGGCGTGATCGGGGTGCTGGAGGGCAAGGACGCCCGCGGCATCCTGGAGGGCCTGCAGCCCGCGCTGCACGAGGTCGTCGTCACCACCAACTCCTCGCCGCGCGCGATGGACCCCGACGCGCTCGGCGCGCTCGCGGCCGAGGTGTTCGGCTCCGAGCGGGTCAGCGTCGAGCCGTCGCTGGCCGAGGCGCTCGAGCAGGCCCGGGAGATCGCCGAGGAGGCGGGCGGGTCCGGGGTCGGCGTCGTCGTCACCGGGTCGGTCGTCACCGTCGGCGAGGCGCGGGCACTGTTCGGGAAGGAGCCGGAGTGAGCGACGTCCCGGGCGTGCCCGAGGGTGTGCGGCCGCCGCCCACCGACCCGATGAAGGGCGCCCGCGGGGTGTTCGCCGCGACGCTGATCCTGGAGGCGATCGTCGTCCTCCTGGCGCTGCTGGTGCTCCCGCGCTTCGGCACCGGATCGACCGCGCTCGGCTTCGGCGTGGTGGCGGGCATCGCCGTCGCGATGATCCTGGCGTCGGGGGTGCAGCGACGGCCGTGGGGTCTCACCGCCGCGCTGGTGCTGCAGGCGGCCCTGCTCGTCGCGGCGCTGGTGTTCCTGCCGTCGCTGGTGGTGATCGCGGCGGTGTTCATCGTCGTCTGGGCGGTGCTGGTGTGGATGCGGCGCGAGGTGGCCCGGCGGATGGCGGCGGGGACGTTGCCGTCGCAGCAGGCGAGTGACGGTGGGTGACGGGCCCCGGTCGGGTCGTCGCTACCCTGTCGCACGTGACTGAACGCACTCTCGTCCTGGTCAAGCCCGACGGCGTCGCGCGCAAGCTCGTCGGCGAGGTCGTCTCGCGCATCGAGCGCAAGGGCCTCGATCTGGTCGCCCTCGACCTGCGCACGGTGGACCGTGAGCTGGCCGCCCAGCACTACGCCGAGCACGACGGCAAGCCCTTCTTCGAGGAGCTGCTGTCGTTCATCACCTCCGGCCCGGTCCTGGCCGCGGTCGTCGAGGGCCCCCGTGCCATCGCCGCCTGGCGGCAGATCGCCGGCGGCACCGACCCGGTGGAGAAGGCCACCCCCGGCAGCATCCGCGGCGACCTCGCCCTGGAGACCGGTTCCAACCTCGTGCACGGCTCGGACTCCCCGGAGTCGGCCGACCGGGAGATCAAGCTCTGGTTCCCGAACCTGTGACCGCAGGCGTCCCGGCCGTCCGCCGGGTCGTCGAGCCCCACCCCGGCGCCGCCGCCGCGCTCGGTGATCTCTGGATCGCCGTGACCGAGGCCGGCGGCGCCGTGGACTTCGTGCCCGGCGCCGACCCGGACGAGATCCGCGCACTGGCGGTGCAGACCGTCGACGCCGTCCGCTCCGGTGCCTCCCGGATGTTCGTGCTGGGGGAGGAGACCGCCCCGATGGGCACGGTCATCCTGGTCCCGAACACCGGCATCGCCGCGCACCGCGCCGACGTGCAACGCCTCATGGTCCGCCCGGACCTGCAGGGACGTGGTCTCGGCACGGTCCTGCTCGGAGCGGCCGTCGCCCACGCCCGTGAGACGGGCCTGGCGATGCTGACCCTCGGCGCCCGCGGCGGCACCCCGCTGCCCGCGTTCTACGCCGCACGCGGCTTCGTCGAGTACGGCAGGCTGCCGAACGGGGTGCGGCTCTCCCCGGAGGACGCGCGCGACGTGCACCTGTTCTTCCTCCCGCTCGCCTGACCCGGCCCGCGGGAGTGATCGATTCCCCCCGACAGCCGGATGGCAGAGGCCCCCGCCGCGGTCCACCATGTGGGCATGACCGTGCTGACCCCCCGCCCGACGACCGCGGATCTGGTCCGTGGGGTGGTCGTGGCGGTCCTGGCGATCCTGCAGGTGCTCGTGTCGGCGTTCGGGGGGTCGGCGATCGGCGCCGTCGCGCGCGACTACGACACCCCGCTGCTGGCCGCGGGCTGGGCGTTCGCCATCTGGGGCCCGATCTACCTGGGCGTGCTGGTCTACGCCGGCTACGCCCTGCTGCCCGGCCAGCGCGGCCGCGAGGTGCACCGCCGCATCGGCTGGTGGGTCGCGGCGACCGCGGTGCTCAACCCGCTGTGGATCGCGGCCTTCTCGAACCGGTGGGTGGTCACCGCCGAGGCGCTGCTGGTCCTGCTCGTCCTCGCGCTCGCCGTCGTGTACGGACGACTGTCCCGCAGCGTCGCCGACGGGTGGCCGGAACGGCTGGCGACGCGACTGCCGCTGGCGATCTACCTCGGCTGGTCCTCGGCCGCGCTGGTGCTGGGCCTGATGGCGGCGGGCGTCGCGGTCGGGCTGCCGTCGGACGGGGTGCTCCCGCAGGTCGCGGCGATCCTGCTGCTGGTGATCCTCACCGCGGTCGCGCTGTCGGTCGTCGGCTCCACCACCGGGTTCGCCGGCTTCGCCGGGGCGCTGTGCTGGGCGCTGCTCGGCATCGTGGCAGGCGACCGGCCGATCGCCGTGACCGTCGTGGCGGCGGTCGCCGCGGGGGTGATCGCGGTGCAGGCGGTGCGCCGGATCACGCGATCGGTCCAGCCCGCCCGGCTCGCCCTGGGCTGAGAGGAAAGCCGCACCGGGTCACCGGTCCCGCTTGCTACGGTCGCACCGGCAGGAGCAGTGGTACCAGGGAGGCCCGTCTTGATCACCGGAAGCATCGTCGCGATCGTGACCCCGATGCACGACAGCGGCGAGGTCGACCACACGGCCCTCGGCGAGCTCGTCGAGCGGCAGATCGACGCGGGCACCGCCGCGATCGTCTCGGTCGGCACGACCGGTGAGTCGTCGACGCTGTCGGTGCTCGAGCACACCGAGGTCATGCGGCGCACCATCGAGGTCGCGAACGGCCGCGTCCCGGTCATCGCCGGCACCGGCGCGAACTCCACCGACGAGGCCATCCACCTGACCCGCGCCGCGCGGGCGGCGGGCGCCGACGGGGCGCTGCTCGTGACGCCGTACTACAACAAGCCTCCGCAGGAGGGTCTCTACCAGCACTTCAAGCGGATCGCCGAGACCGTCGACATCCCGCAGTACCTCTACAACGTCCCGGGCCGCACGGCCTGCGACATGCTGCCGTCGACGGTGGCCCGGCTCGCGGAGATCCCGAACATCGTCGGCCTCAAGGAGGCCAAGGGCGACCTGGACCGGGTCCGTGAGCTCGTCGCGCTGGGCCTGGACGACTTCGCGCTGTACTCCGGCGACGACGGCACCGCCCGCGCGTCGATGCTCGCCGGGTTCCACGGCGACATCTCGGTCACCGCGAACGTCGCCCCGGAGACGATGGCCCGCATGTGCAAGGCCGCCGTCGCCGGCGACGCCGAGACCGCCTCCGCGCTCGACGCCGACCTCGCGGGTCTGCACGCGGCGCTGTTCTCCGAGCCGAACCCCATCCCGGTGAAGTGGGCGCTGACCGAGCTGGGGCTCATCCCCGGCGGGATCCGGCTGCCGCTGGTGCCGCTGGACGAGTGGCACCACGAGGACGTCCGCGCCGCGCTGCGGGCCGCGGGCCTGCTGTCCTGAGCTCCGGGCGCCCCCGGGGCGCTGCGTGCGCTCCGCGGTCGTCGGTCGGTGCCGCCGGTCCTCAGGAGTCGCCCGACCCGCCGGTGTCCTCGGACGTCGCCGTCGTCGGCCCCGCGCTGGTGGTCTTCACGTTGCGCACGATGTCGCGGCCGAAGGTGACGTCGACCCGCTCGGCCACGGCCAGCTCCAGCACGGCGATCATCACCTCGCCGGAGATGCGGCGCATCCGCTCGATCGTCTCGTAGACGCGCGGCCACTGGTCGTCCGGGCGGCCCTCGGCGTCGAAGGGCTGCCAGATCTCGCCGAGGAACAGGTCGACGTAGAGCTTCGCGACGGCGTCGGCGTGCTTGCGCAGCTGCTCCACGACGTCGAGCGAGCGGGTGATCGGGATGCCGAGCCCGGTCAGCTCGGCCGCGGCGTTCATCAGCCGCGGGCTGATCTCCTCGTAGGTGTCGTCGCCCAGCTCGCGCAGCAGGCCCATCTTGACCCCGCGCTTGGCGACGGCGATGTCGGTGCTCTGGTACCGCTCGGCGAGCTCGGCGAGCTGCACGATCTGCCGGTCCTCGGGCGCGAACAGCGCACGCACGGTCCGGATGAACTGCACCACCTGCTCGGTGGAACCACCGGTGGTGTCGAGCAGCTTCTTGATCGTGTCGAGCTTGACGCCCTCGTCCTGCAGGTCCTGGATCAGCTCCAGACGTGCCGCGTGCTCGGGGCCGTAGTAGCCCGTGCGGGCCTTGACCTGCGGCGGAGGCAGCAGCCCCCGGGACTGGTAGGCACGGATGTTGCGCACCGTGACACCGCTGGACCGCGCCAGCTCGTCGATGGTGCGCCAGTCCGCCGTCTCCGGGTCCTCGACCATGACACGGAGATTAACAGCCGAGCATGTGACACGGGAATCAGAGGGGAGCGGTTGCTATGTGACATCGGATGGTGCAGAGTGCATGTCATGTTCCGATCCGCTCCTGGCACGACCTCGCGGGGCCGGGGCCTGCTGGCCGCCGCGAGCGCTCTCACGACTCCGCTGCTGCCCGAGGACTTCCTGGCCCTGGTCGACCCGCTCTGGTCGACGACGTCGCTGCGCGGCCGGGTCGTCGCCCGTCGCCGCGAGACCGGGCGGGCCGTCTCGGTGACCATCGAACCCGGGTGGGCCTGGGCCGGGCACCGCGCCGGCCAGTACGTCGGCATCGGCGTCGACGTCGACGGCGTCCGGTTCACCCGGAGCTACTCGCTCACCTCCCCGGAGGGCGCCGAGCACCTCACGGTGACCGTGCAGGAGGTCGACGGCGGCGCCGTGTCGCCCACCCTGGTCCGCGACCTGCCGATCGGCACGATCGTCGAGCTGGAGCAGGCCGCCGGCGAGTTCACCCTGCCCGAGCCGCTCCCGGAGAAGCTGCTGTTCGTCACCGCGGGCAGCGGCATCACGCCGGTGATGGGCATGCTCCGCACGCTCGACCGCGCCGGGACGATGCCCGACGTGGTGCTGGTGCACGGTGCCCGCACGCCGGAGGACACGATCTTCCGCGCCGAGCTGGCCGGACTGGCCGCGCGGCACCCGTCGCTGCGGGTCGTGCTGCGCCACAGCGCCGTCTCCGGGCGGCTCGACCCCACGGTCATCGACACCGTCGTCGCCGACCGGGCGGACCGCACCGTCTACGCCTGCGGCCCCGACGGCCTGCTCGACGCCCTGGAGGGCGCCTGGGACGGCGTCGTGGCCGAGCGCTTCACCCCGCCGGCCCGCGCCACCGAGGGCACCGGCGGCACCGTCGACCTCGGCGGCGACGTCGTCGTCGAGCCGGGGCAGAGCCTCCTCGAGGCCGGGGAGGCGGCCGGGAGGCTCATGCCCAGCGGCTGCCGGATGGGCATCTGCTTCGGGTGCGTGCTGCCGCTGCGCGAGGGCAAGGTGCGCGACCTGCGCACCGGCGAGGCGCACGGCGAGCCCGGCGACCTCGTCCAGACCTGCATCAACTCCGCGTGCGGGCCCGCCCGCATCGACCTTCCCTGATCCTTCCGCCCTTGATCTTCCGCTCCGACCGAAGGAGGTCCTCATGACCGCCGTCCTGGAGAACCCCGCGCACCTCGAGCCCGGCCCGGAGGAGACCGGCCGGGAGCAGCACCCGCAGCGTCCGGTGCTGGAGCTCGTGCCCTCCTCGCGTCGCGAGGACGTGCAGGCCACGACCGAGCTGACCGCCGAGCAGATCGAGGAGCTCGGCCGCCGGCTCGACGCCATCCGCGACCGTGTCCTCGCCGAGCGCGGCGCGTCCGACGCCGAGTACATCCGCGGCGTCATCCGCAAGCAGCGGGCGCTGGAGATCGGCGGTCGTGCGCTGCTGTTCGCCGGGGTCCTGCCGCCGGCCTGGATCGCCGGCACCGCCATGCTCTCGATCGCCAAGATCCTCGAGAACATGGAGATCGGGCACAACGTCATGCACGGCCAGTGGGACTGGATGCGTGACCCGAAGATCCACTCGTCGACCTGGGAGTGGGACAACGTCTCGTCCTCGGCGGAGTGGAAGCACTCGCACAACTACATGCACCACACCTACACCAACGTCGTCGGCAAGGACCGCGACGTGGGCTACGGGATCCTGCGCCTGTCCGAGGAGCAGCGGTGGACGCCGTACTACCTCGGGAACCCGCTCTACAACTTCCTGCTCAGCCTGTTCTTCGAGTACGGCGTCGCGCTGCACGACCTCGAGGTCGAGAAGGTCGTGGCGGGGCAGAAGCCGCTGAGCCGGGTGTGGGAGCAGGTCAAGTCGATCGGCCGCAAGACCGGGCGCCAGATCCTGAAGGACTACGTCGCGTTCCCCGCGCTGGCCGGGCCGTTCTTCCTGCCGGTGCTCGCGGGCAACGTGACCGCGAACCTGGTGCGCAATGTGTGGTCGCACGCGGTGATCTTCTGCGGGCACTTCCCGACCGGGGCGGTGCAGTTCACCGAGGAGCAGCTCGAGGACGAGAGCCGCGGCGAGTGGTACGTCCGCCAGCTGCTGGGCTCGGCCAACCTCGACGGCGGCCGGTTCTTCCACCTGATGACCGGGCAGCTGAGCTTCCAGATCGAGCACCACCTGTTCCCCGACCTGCCCAGCAACCGCTACGCCGAGATCGCCCCCGAGGTCCGGGAGCTGTGCCGGGAGTACGGGCTGGAGTACACGACCGGGCCGCTGTGGAAGCAGTACATGCAGGTGCTCGGCACGATCAACCGACTGGCCCTGCCGAACGGCAAGCGCTGACCGCGGCCGCGCTGCTCGTCCCGCGGCGGCGGACCGGATCCCGGCCCGCCGCCGTCGTGGGCGCAGTGCGGGCCCTACAGGTCCGGGACGACGTCGAGGAAGCCGTGCACCTGCGCGATCCGGCCGTCGCCGTCGGTCACGACGACGTCGAACCCGACCACCGGGGGCTCGGCACCCGAGGCGAAGACCTCCGGCGGCGCCGCCTGCCAGCGGAACCGCGCGTGGTCGTGGTGCGCGTCGACCTCGCCGTCCAGCCGGAACTCGAACCCGGCCAGCTTCTCCCGGGCCGCGCCCAGGAACCCGGCGACGCCGTCGTGCCCGGTGACGTCGGCGAGCGGGTCGGTGTAGCGGACGTCGGTGGTGAACAGCTCGGCGACGCGGGCCTTCCGCGCCGCCGGGTCGGCCTCGTTGAACGTCGCGACGTAGCGCTCGGCGAGGGTGGTGAAGTCGGTCATCCCTACCTCCTGGGTGGTGCGGTCCGGTCGGCACCGAGCCTGCTGCCGCCGGCGCCGCGGCGCGATGACCTGCGGGGTAATCGGATCCACCTACCCCGCAGGTAGTCGTCGCGGCGTCCGGGCCGGGCTAGCGTCGGGCCGGTGAGCGACACCGACGCGCGCCCCGCCCGCACCGCCGGACCGGGGGAGATGCTGCGGTTCTGGCGGGGCCGCCGCCGGCGCAGCCAGCTCGACCTGGCACTGGCGGCGGTGGTCTCGGCGCGCCACCTCAGCTTCGTCGAGACCGGGCGTTCGGGCGCGAGCCGGGAGCTGCTGGGCGCACTCGCCGAGGCGTTGGAGATCCCGCTGCGGGAGCGGAACGCGTTGCTGCTGGCCGCCGGCTACGCGCCCGCCTACGCCGAGCGGTCGCTCGACGACCCGGATCTCGCGCCCGTGCGGGACGCGCTGGCGCGGCTCGTCGCCGGGCACGATCCGTACCCGGCCCTCGTCGTGGACCGCTGGGGCGACGTCCGGCTCGCCAACACCGCGGCCTCGGCGCTGCTCACCAGCCTCGACCCGGCGGTGCTCGGGCCGCCGCCGAACGTGCACCGGGTATGCCTGCACCCCGCCGGGCTCGCGCCGCGCATCCGCAACCTGGCCCAGTGGCGGGAGCACCTGCTGCACCGGCTCGAACGGCAGGTGCGGATGACCGCGGACCGGCGGCTCGTCGCGCTGCTCGCCGAGTGCCGGGGCTACCCCGGACCGGGGGAGACCGCGCTGCCGTCGCCGGGCTCGGACGTGCTGCTGCCGCTGGTCCTCGACACCGACGACGGCACGTTGACGTTCCACTCGGTGATCTCGACCTTCGGCGCACCGCACGACGTCACCCTCGCCGAGCTGGCGCTGGAGACCTTCCTGCCCGCGGACGACGCGACGCGCGCCGCCCTCACCCGCCGCGCCGGCCGCTGAGCCCCGTTCAGCCCGCGACACCCGAGGACAGCGACAGCACCGGCACCGTCCCGTTCAGCACCGAGTCCCCGATCACCTGCTGCTTGTAGACGATCGGGTTGTGCACCGCGAGGGTGCGGGCGTTGCGCCAGTGCCGGTCCAGCGCCCGGTCGACGTCGACCGTGGAGGCGCCGCCCACCTCGAACAGCTCCGAGGTCGCGTCCAGGACCAGCTGGGGCACGGTCGACTGGGCCCGGTACACGTCGAGCTCGGCCCTCGGGCCGTGCCCGGGATCGGTGAGTGCCCGCTCCCGCGAGGCCGCCGCGGCGTCGACCACGGCGGCGACGGTGAACGCGGCCGCGTCGACCCTGCCGACGACCTGCTGCACCAGCGGGTCGTCCTTGGGCAGGTCGGCGTTGCCGTAGGGCCAGTTGCGGCGCCGGTCGCGCACGTAGTCGGCGGCGTCGTCGGCGGCGCGCCGGGCGATCCCGGCCAGTGCCGCGAGCTGGACGAGCTGCAGGAACGCCTGCCGGACCGGCTGGTGCACGTCGGTCGGCGCGGGCCGCACCTGGGCCGGGTCGACCTCCACCGCGGTGAACCGGGTGGTGCCGCTGGCCGTGAGCTTCTGCCCGAAGCCGCGCCAGTCGTCGACCCGCTCGACACCCGGGGCGGTCGTCTCGACCAGCACGGTCACCCGCTCGCCGTTCTCGTCGAGGGCGACCACGTCGACCAGGTCGGCGTAGAGGGTCCCGGTGCAGTAGAACTTCTCGCCGTCGAGCAGGAGCTTGTCCCCGTCGCGGCGGAGCACCGTGGTGGCGGAGTTGCGCACCACCCCGCCGCGCTCGGAGATGGCGTTGCCGACCAGCCGCCCGGCCGCGATCTGCTCCACCCGCCCGCGCAACACCGGGTCGTCCGCGGCGCCTGCCGACCACAGCTCGGTGAACAGGAGGTGGGTCCGCAGAGCCTGCGGGATGTTCGAGTCCGCCGCACCCAGCTCGACGAGCAGCCCGAACAGCTGGCGCAGCGAGGCGCCCGCGCCGCCGGCCTCCACCGGCAGCCGGACGGCGCCGAACCCGGCGTCGCGCAGGGCGGCGATCTCCGCCACGGGCAGGCGCCGGTTCAGCTCGCGTTCGACCGCACCGGCGGCGATCCGGTCGAACAGCGGGCGGAACCGGGCGTGCAGCTCGGCGTCGGTCACGGACACGGGGGTCTCCTGGGAGCTCGGGGACGACACACGTGGGGAACAGGGTCGGGAGGCGAGCGTAGGTCTCCCGCCCCGTGGGCCGCCGTGACCCGCGCCTCAGCCGGTGTGCGGGCGGCCGACGGTCCGTGTCCGGTCGGACACGACCCGCCGGTACGTCCCGAACGGAGGTGGCTACCCTGGTGCAGCGTGGCACCCACCTCCGTCTTCCCCGCCCTGGAGCCGATCCTGCCCCGCGTCGCCAAGCCGGTGCAGTACGTCGGCGGTGAGGGGAACTCGCAGGTCAAGCCGTGGGACTCCGCGGCCGTCCGCTGGGCACTGCTCTATCCGGACGCCTACGAGGTCGGCCTGCCCAACCAGGGCGTCCAGATCCTGTACGAGGTCCTCAACGAGCGCGCCGACGCGCTGGCCGAGCGCTGCTACGCGGTCTGGCCCGATCTCGAGGCCCTGATGCGCGAGTCGGGGGTGCCGTCGTTCACCGTCGACGCCCACCACGCGGTCGGTGACTTCGACGTCCTCGGCGTCTCCTTCTCCACCGAGCTCGGCTACACCAACCTGCTCACCACGCTCGACCTGGCGGCGATCCCGCTGCACGCCCGCGACCGCGACGAGACCCACCCGGTCGTCGTCGCCGGCGGGCACGCGGCGTTCAACCCGGAGCCGGTCGCGGACTTCGTCGACGTCGCCGCGCTCGGTGACGGCGAGGAGGTCGTCGGCGACATCACCGACGTCGTGCGCGACTGGAAGGCGCAGGGGCGCCCGGGCGGGCGCCGGGAGCTGCTGCTGCGGCTGTCGTCGACGCCGGGCTGCTACGTGCCCTCCCTCTACGACGTGACCTACGCCGAGGACGGCCACATCGCCGCGGTCACCCCGGTCGACGAGCGGGTCCCCGCCACCGTCCAGAAGCGCACCACCATCGAGCTCGACGAGTGGCCGTACCCGAAGAAGCCGCTGGTCCCGCTGGCCGAGACCGTCCACGAGCGGGCCAGCGTCGAGATCTTCCGCGGCTGCACCCGCGGCTGCCGGTTCTGCCAGGCGGGGATGATCACCCGCCCGGTGCGGGAGCGGTCGCTGCAGGGCGTCGGGGAGATGGTCGACGCCGCCGTGCGGGCCTCGGGCTTCGACGAGGTCGGTCTGCTGTCGCTGTCGAGCGCCGACCACTCCGAGATCGCCGAGATCACCAAGGGCCTCGCCGACCGCTACGAGGGCACCAACACCTCGCTGTCGCTGCCGAGCACCCGGGTCGACGCGTTCAACATCGACCTGGCCAACGAGATCTCCCGCAACGGCCGTCGCTCCGGGCTGACCTTCGCCCCCGAGGGCGGCTCCGAGCGGATCCGCCGCGTGATCAACAAGATGGTCTCCGAGGACGACCTGATCCGCACCTGCGCCGAGGCGTTCTCCCAGGGCTGGCGGCAGGTGAAGCTGTACTTCATGTGCGGGCTGCCCACCGAGACCGACGAGGACGTCCTGGAGATCGCGGGCATGGCGCACCGCGTGATCAAGGCGGGCCGCGAGGCGTCCGGGCGCAACGACGTCCGCTGCACCATCTCCATCGGCGGGTTCGTGCCCAAGCCGCACACCCCGTTCCAGTGGGCCGCCCAGTGCGCCCCGGAGGTCGTCGACGCCCGGCTGCGCAAGCTGCGCGAGGCCGTCAACTCCGATCGGCGGATCGGGCGCAACATCGGCATGCGCTACCACGACGGCGAGCCCTCGCTGATCGAGGGACTGCTCGCCCGCGGCGACCGCCGGGTCGGCGCCGTCATCGAGAAGGTCTGGCGCGACGGCGGCCGGTTCGACGGCTGGTCCGAGCACTTCTCCTACCGCCGCTGGGTCGACTCCGCCGCCGAGGCGCTGGAGCCGCAGGGTGTGTCGCTGGACTGGTACACCGTCCGCGAGCGCGGGGCCGACGAGATCCTGCCCTGGGACCACCTCGACTCCGGCCTGGAGCGGGACTGGCTGTGGGAGGACTGGCAGGACGCGCTGGCCGGCCGCGAGCAGGACGACTGCCGGTGGACGCCGTGCTTCGACTGCGGCGTGTGCCCGTCCACCGGCACCGACATCGAGGTCGGCCCCAGCGGGACCACCCTGCTGCCGCTGACCGTGGTCAACCCGACGGCCTCGGCCGCGGGGTCGCTCGGGGACGCACGCCCGGGTGACTGAGAACGGCTTGTCCTCGATCCCGGACCCGGCCCTCGCCGGCGCCGACGGGTCGTCCTGGGAGTACGGCGGCAGACGCCTGCGGGTCCGGGTCGCCGACGAGCGCGACGTCGCCGCGCTCGGCCGGCTGCGTCGGCTCTGGCTGGAGGAGCGCGCCGGGCGGCCGGTCGAGGACCCCTCGTTCGCCGAGTCCTTCGCCGCCTGGTGGCGGGTCGAGCAGCCGCGGCGCGCGTTCTGGGTGGCCGAGGCGGGCAGCGACCGTGCCGGCTGGACACCGGTCGGGTCGATCAACGTGCTGGAGACCGTGCAGATGCCCCGCCCCGGTGGCCGCGGCACGCGCAGCGGGCAGGTCGGCAACGCCTTCGTCCTGGCCGCGTTCACCGAGGCCGGCGTGCCGCGGGCGCTGCTCGCCGCGGTCGTCGCCCACGCCAGGGCCCGTGGGTACCGGCGGCTGATGCTGGCCCCGACCGCGGGCAGCGCCGCGTTCTACCGACGTGCCGGGTTCCGGCCGGCCGGCGACACCCTGCTGGTCTTGGGCGACTGAGGGGGCCACCCCCGCGTTCGCGTCCGTCCGGTCGGCTCCGTCCCGCGGTGTCCGGATCGGATACGCGACGGTCACAGGGGCACGTGATCTCACGGGAAACGTCGAACTAGGGTCTGGCCGCAACCGGGCGCGACGGCGTCCGGATCCGGCGTGGGGGGACCACATGGCGACGACGCACGACCCGGCGGGCAGCAACCGCCCGGACTTCTCCCACGAGGAGGAGGGCTACCACAAGGGCCTGGGGAAACGGCAGCTCCAGATGATCGCCATCGGAGGTGCGATCGGAACCGGGCTGTTCCTCGGTGCGGGCGGCCGGCTCGCCTCGGCGGGCCCCGCGCTGGCGCTGGTCTACGCGGTCTGCGGCGTGTTCGTGTTCCTGATCCTGCGGGCGCTCGGTGAGCTCGTGCTGCACCGGCCGTCGTCGGGGTCGTTCGTCTCCTACGCCCCCGAGTTCTACGGCGAGAAGGCGGCCTACGTGGCCGGCTGGCTGTACTTCCTCAACTGGGCCTTCACCTCCATCGTCGACGTGACGGCGATCGCGCTCTACATGAAGTTCTGGGGCGCCTTCTCCGACGCCCCGCAGTGGCTGATCGCCCTGATCGCCCTGGTCGTGGTGCTGGCGGCGAACCTGGTCTCGGTGAAGCTGTTCGGCGAGCTGGAGTTCTGGTTCGCGCTGGTCAAGGTGATCGCACTGGTGGCCTTCCTGGTGGTGGGCACGGTGTTCCTCGCGGGACGGTTCCCGATCCAGGGCGCCGAGACCGGCATCTCGGTGATCACCGACAACGGCGGTCTGCTGCCCAACGGCCTGCTCGCCGCGGTGGTCATCACCCAGGGCGTGGTGTTCGCCTACGCCGCGACCGAGCTGGTCGGCACCGCGGCGGGGGAGACCGAGAACCCGGAGAAGGTGATGCCCCGAGCGATCAACTCCGTGATCGCGCGCATCGCGCTCTTCTACGTCGGCTCGCTGGTGCTGCTCGGCCTGCTCCTGCCCTACACCGCCTACCGCGAGGGCGTCAGCCCGTTCGTCACGTTCTTCGACTCGATCGGCGTGCCCGGTGCCGGCACCGTGATGAACCTGGTGGTCCTGACCGCCGCGCTGTCCAGCCTGAACGCGGGGCTGTACTCGACCGGTCGCATCCTGCGCTCGATGGCGATGAACGGGTCGGCGCCGGGCTTCACCGGCCGGATGAACAAGTCGGGAGTGCCCTACGGCGGCATCGGCCTGACCGCGGTGATCACCCTGCTCGGCGTCGGGCTGAACGCGGTGGTCCCCGAGCAGGCCTTCGAGATCGTGCTGAACATCGCCTCGCTGGGCATCCTCGCCAGCTGGGCCACGATCGTGCTCTGCCAGATCCGGTTCGTGCGGATGACCGAGTCCGGCATCCTCACCCGGCCCTCGTTCCGGCTGCCCGGCTCGCCGTGGACCGGCTACGCGGTCCTGGTCTTCCTGCTCGGGGTGCTGGTGCTGATGGGCTTCGACTACCCGGTCGGGACCTTCACCGTCGCCTCCATCCCGGTGCTGGCGGTGCTGCTGACGATCGGCTGGTTCCGGGTGCGGACCCGGGTCCGCGAGGCCGCACAGGAGCGGATGGGCTACACCGGCGCCTTCCCGGTCCGCGCCGACCGGCCGCACCCGCCGCACCGCGGCTGACCGGACCGGGCCCGGTCTCTAGACTCCTAGAGACCGGGCCCGGTCTCTAGACTCCGAGCCGTGGCACGCGTGAAGGCAGGAGCGGCGGCGAACCCGGCACCCCCGACGGTGCAGCGGGTCCGCCTGCGCTTCGCCAAGCGCGGCCGGCTGCGGTTCCTGTCGCACCGCGACGTCGCCCGCAGCTTCGAGCGCGCCGTCCGCCGGGCCGGCGTCCCGGTCGCGCACTCGCACGGCTTCAGCCCGCATCCGCGGCTGTCCTGGGTCGGGGCCGCCCCGACCGGTGCGGCCAGCGAGGCCGAGTACGTCGAGATGGGCCTGACCCGCGAGGTCGACCCGGAGCTGGTCCGCGCGGCGATGGACCAGGCGCTGCCCGACGGGCTCGACGTCGTCGCGGCCGCGACCGCGGTCCCGCCGGCGCTGGCCGACCGGATCGACGCCGCCCGCTGGCGGCTGGAGGTCCGCGGCATCGCCGTCGAGGAGGTGCGGGCCGCGGTCGAGGCGTTCACCGCGCAGGAGTCGGTCGTGGTGACCCGGCTGACCCCGTCCGGCCGCAAGGAGATCGACGTGCGTGCGGCCGTCGTCACTCTGCTCGTCGAACCGCAGGTGAACGACCCGGAGGGCGATCGTGACCCGTCCCGGTCGGCGGGTTCGCCGTCCCCGGTCACCGACTGTGCGATACTGACGGCGGTCGTACGGCTGACGACACCGACCGTTCGACCCGATGACGTACTGGGCGCGCTCACCGTCGTCGCAGACCTGGCGCCGCCGGTACCGGTGACGGCCACCCGGTTGGCGCAGGGCCTGCTCGACGACGCGGGCGACCTGGTGGATCCGCTCGGTGCGGTCCCGGTGACCCGGGCCCGGCCGGACGCTTCCTGACCCGGACGGCGCACCGCCTCCGGTCCGGCGTCGAGCACCATCCCCGGAGATCGGGGAGCGACACCAGATGTGCCGCACCGCGCAACCCGCGCGTGCTGCGGAACGTACGCGCAAGGTCCCTGCGTGGCCGCCTCCGACGCGAGGCGCCCGGGGGCGAAGGAGCTGAATGTCCGTGAACGACACGCCCGCCGGTGACACCGGCGGGCTCTCCGAGCTGCCGGAGAAGATGCGGGTCCACGCCCTGGCCAAGCTGCTGGGGACCGCGAGCCGAGACGTCCTCGCCGCCCTGTCCGGGCTCGGCCAGGAGGTCCGCAGCGTCCAGTCCAGCATCACCCGGGCGACGGCCGAACAGGTCGTCGCCGCCCTGCGTCCGGGCACCGAGCCCGCCGCGGCGTCGGCCGACCGCGCCCCGGAGCCGGCCGTCACCGACGCGCCCGACCCGGTGGTCACCGAGGTGCTCGCCGCACTCGACCTCGGTGCCGGCAGCGCCACCGACAGAGACAGCGACACCGACAGCGGCACCGACGCCGGCCCGGAGGTCGCCGCGGCCCCCGCCGACCCGTTCACGACCGGCGCCGCCCGGGCTCGTGGCGCGGCCGCACCGGCGCTCGCCCCGGTCTTCGCGGTCCCGATGTTCCAGGCCCCGGCCGCCCCGGGTGCCGCTCCCGCCGCGACCCCGGAGCCCGCGGGCCGCGACACCGCGGCCGAGCAGGCCGAGGACGGCCCCGGCGACGGCGCCCCTCGCAAGGGACGGAAGGGCCGTCGCCGCAAGGACCGCGATGCCGCCCCGGCCGACGCCGCCGCTACCGACGGCACGACCGGCACCGACAGTGCCGGCACCGACAGCACCGGCGACCCGGCCCGTGTCGACGTCCCGGCCGGGGACCCCGCCGACGACCGGGCCAACGACCGGGCCGAGGACCGGCCCGACTCCGACGACGACGGTGACGACGAGAACGGCAACCGCCGTCGTCGCCGCCGGGGCCGCCGTGGCCGTGGCCGCGGTAAGGGCGGCGAGGACTTCAGCGAGGACGGCGGCGACGACTCCGACGACTCCGAGGACCCCGGCTCCGAGGACTCCGGGGCGGACTCCGGGTCCACCGGGGCCGGCTCCGAGGACTCCGACTCCTCGGACGACTCGGACGACTCCGAGGACCAGTCCTCGGGCGGCTCGCGCCGGCGGCGGCGCCGTCGTCGTCGCGGGGGCTCCGAGGTCGAGGACCGTTCCGAGGACGACCCGCCCAACACCGTCACCCGGGTCCGCGAGGCCCGCAGCGAGTCCCGCCAGGACTCCGGATCGTCCTCCGACGACCAGGTCCAGGGCGTGCGCGGCTCCACGCGGCTCGAGGCCAAGCGCCAGCGCCGCCGGGACGGCCGCGACGCGGGCCGTCGCCGCCCGCCGATCCTGTCCGAGTCGGAGTTCCTGGCCCGGCGCGAGTCGGTCGACCGCCAGATGGTGATCCGTCAGCGCGCCGACCGCACCGAGATCGGCGTGCTCGAGGACGGCATCCTGGTCGAGCACTTCATCACCGGTGGCAACTCCGGCAGCTCGATGGTCGGCAACGTCTACCTCGGCCGCGTGCAGAACGTGCTGCCGTCGATGGAGGCGGCGTTCGTCGACATCGGGCGCGGCCGCAACGCCGTGCTCTACGCCGGCGAGGTCGACTGGGACGCCGCCGGACTCAACGGCAAGGCGCGCAAGATCGAGCAGGCGCTCTCCTCGGGCGACCAGGTCCTGGTGCAGGTCACCAAGGACCCGGTCGGTCACAAGGGTGCCCGGCTGACCACGCAGATCTCCCTCGCCGGTCGCTTCCTGGTCTACGTCCCCTCCGGTGGCGCCGCGGGGATCTCCCGCAAGCTGCCCGACACCGAGCGCAAGCGCCTCAAGGAGATGCTGAAGGAGATCGTCCCGGCCGACGCCGGTGTGATCATCCGGACCGCCTCCGAGGGCGTCTCGCACGAGGCACTGGAACGCGACGTCCGCCGGCTGCAGGCGCAGTGGGAGGTCGTCAAGGAGAAGGCGAACAAGACCGGCCCCGGCGCGCCCAAGGCGCCGACGCTCCTCTACGAGGAGCCGGACATGCTGGTCAAGGTCGTGCGCGACCAGTTCAACGAGGACTTCTCGAAGCTGATCGTGTCCGGCGCCGACGCCTGGGACACCGTGTCCGGCTACGTCGAGCACGTCGCGCCCGAGCTCGCCGACCGGATGCACCGCCACACCGGGCCGTCCGACGTCTTCACCGAGTACCGGATCGACGAGCAGCTGCTCAAGGCGCTGGACCGCAAGGTCTGGCTGCCCTCGGGCGGCACGCTGGTGATCGACCGGACCGAGGCGATGACCGTCGTCGACGTCAACACCGGCAAGTTCACCGGCTCCGGCGGCAACCTCGAGGAGACCGTCACCCGCAACAACCTGGAGGCGGCCGAGGAGGTCGTCCGCCAGCTGCGGCTGCGCGACATCGGCGGGATCATCGTCGTCGACTTCATCGACATGGTGCTCGAGGCGAACCGGGACCTGGTCCTGCGCCGCCTCACCGAGTGCCTCGCCCGGGACCGCACCCGTCACCAGGTCGCCGAGGTGACCTCGCTCGGCCTGGTCCAGATGACCCGCAAGCGGGTCGGCGGCGGGCTGCTGGAGCACTTCTCCACCACCTGCGAGCACTGCCGCGGGCGGGGCGTCATCGTCTCGACCGACACCGGGCCGGACCACCAGCACGGCCGCTCCGGCAACGGCGCCCAGCACGGCAACGGTTCCGGGAACGGGCACGGCTCCGGGAACGGCAACGGGAACGGGAACGGCTCGGGCAACGGGCACGGCAGCGGCTCCGGGAACGGTGGCCACGCCGACTCCGAGGGCGGCGGACGCCGCAAGCGGCGTCGGGGCGGCAACGGCAACGGGGACTCCGGCCAGGGCGAACCGGGTGACGGTGGCTCCGGCCGCCAGGACCCGGGTCGCCAGGACACCGCGCGCCACGACACCGCGCGCCAGGAGGCCGACCGCAACGGCTCCGGCCACCGCAACGGCTCCGACCGTCCGGACGGGCGCGTCGGGGACCGGGACCGTGCCCGGGACGACTCCGGCGACACCGGGCGCGTCGACGCCGCCGCGGCGGTCGCGGCCGTCGCCGCGGGAAGCACCCCGAAGGGCGACGACGGCGCGGCCGCCGGAGCCACCGGGGTCTCCGTGCCGGCCACGGCCGACACCACCACCGTCGACGCCGCGCCCGCACCCGCACCGGCCGACGACGAGACCGTCGTCGCCGAGCCGCGCGGGGAACTGACCGGTTCGGCGGCCCCCGTGGTCGCCGAACCCACCGGTGCCCCGCAGGCCGCGGCCCCGGCCCGGGACGTGGCCCCGGAGCCGACGGCGACGGGGTCCGCCCCGGAGCCCGAGGCACCCGCACCGCGCCGTCGCCGGGCCAGCCGGTCCGCCGGCCCGGTCCGCGGTGGTGAGCCGGTGGTCATCACGACCGCCTCCACGCCGGAGGAGTCCACTCCGCAGGCCGCCACGGCGACACCGGCCGACGCGGGAACGGCGGCCGTCCCGGCCGTCGCCGCGCAGCCGGAGCCCGCCGCGGTGGTCACCCGTACCCGCCGTTCGCGCCGGGCGGCCTCCCGCCCGGCGGGTCCGCCCCAGGACGGAGGGTGACAGTGACCCCGCCGGAGAGCGCTCCGACGGGGTCGCGTAACCTTGACCGACAGAAGCCACGCCTCTGCACACGACAGTGTTCGGCACGGGGGCCGTGGTGTGCGCGCCGGGACCGGCGCGAGCTGTCACAGCCCGAGCGCACCAGATGCGCCCCCGATGTTCAGGAGTCGTGCGTCAGCGATGTACGCGATCGTCAAGACCGGCGGCAAGCAGTACAAGGTGGCCGTCGACGACGTGGTCACCGTCGAGAAGCTCGACGGTGAGCCCGGCGCCGAGATCATTCTGCCCGCCGTGCTGCTCGTCGACGGCGACCAGGTGACCACCGACGCCAGCGGCCTCACCTCCGCGGTGACGGCCACCGTCGTCGAGCACACCAAGGGTCCGAAGATCCGGATCCACAAGTTCAAGAACAAGACCGGGTACCACAAGCGTCAGGGGCACCGTCAGCCCCTGACGAAGGTCCAGGTCACCGCGATCGGCAAGTAAGGAGCCCGGGTCATGGCACACAAGAAGGGTGCGTCCAGCTCCCGTAACGGTCGCGACTCCAACGCCCAGTACCTGGGTGTGAAGCGTTTCGGCGGCCAGTCGGTCAAGGCCGGCGAGATCCTCATCCGTCAGCGCGGCACCGCCACCCACCCGGGTGTCAACGTCGGGCGCGGCAAGGACGACACGCTGTTCGCCCTCGCCGCCGGGACCGTCGAGTTCGGTTCCAAGCGCGGCCGCAAGACCGTGAACATCGTGCCGGCCGAGGTCTGAGCGACCCGCCAGCACAGCGACGCCGACGGCGGGTCACCCCGGTAACGGGGGCCCGCCGTTCGTCGTGTCACCACCCACCGCGGCCCCGCCGCGGTACGACACCGACAGGAGCACCGTCATGTCCCGGTTCGTGGACCGCGTCGTGCTGCACGCGACCGCGGGTGCCGGGGGCAACGGCTGCGCCTCGCTACACCGCGAGAAGTTCAAGCCGCTCGGCGGCCCCGACGGCGGCAACGGCGGCCGGGGCGGCTCGGTCGTGCTCGTCGTCGACGCGGGCGTGCACACGCTGCTCGACTACCACCACCGCCCCCGCGCGGAGGCGAAGAACGGCACCCAGGGGCAGGGGGCGTTCAAGCAGGGCGCCAACGCCCCGGACCTGGAGCTGCGGGTGCCCGACGGCACCGTCGTGCTCGACGCCGATGGCGAGGTCGTCGCCGATCTGGTCGGCGTCGGCACCCGGTTCGTCGCCGCCGAGGGCGGACGGGGCGGGCTCGGCAACGCCGCGCTGGCCTCCGCCGCCCGCAAGGCCCCCGGGTTCGCGCTGCTCGGCGAGCCCGGCGACGAGGTCGAACTGACCCTGGAGCTGCGCAGCCTCGCCGACGTCGGCCTCGTCGGGTTCCCCAGCGCGGGCAAGTCCTCGCTGGTCGCGGCGCTGTCCGCGGCCCGTCCGAAGATCGCCGACTACCCGTTCACCACCCTCGTGCCGCAGCTCGGCGTGGTCAGTGCCGGCGACGACACCTTCACCGTCGCCGACGTCCCTGGCCTCATCCCCGGCGCCGCCGAGGGCCGTGGCCTCGGTCTGGAGTTCCTGCGTCACATCGAGCGCTGCTCGGTGCTGGTGCACGTCGTGGACTGCGCGACCTTCGAGACCGAGCGCGACCCGGTGTCCGACATCGAGGCGCTGGAGACCGAGCTGGCGCACTACGCCGAGGCGCTCGGCACCAGCGCGCTGGGGGAGCGGATCGACCAGCGGCCGCGTCTGGTCGCGCTCAACAAGATCGACGTCCCGGACGCCGCCGACCTGGTCGACATGGTCCGCGACGACCTGACCGAGCGCTTCGGCTGGCCGGTGTACGCGATCTCCACCGCGTCCCGCGCCGGGCTGCGGGAGCTGAGCTTCGCGATGGCCGAGCGGGTCGCCGCGGCCCGCGCCGCGCGCCCGGAGGCCGAGCCGAGCCGGATCGTGCTGCGCCCGCGCGCCGTCGACGACACCGGCTTCACCATCACACCCGACCCGGAGCTCGACGGCGGGTTCATCGTGCGCGGGGAACGCCCCGAGCGGTGGATCCGCCAGACCGCGTTCGAGAACGACGAGGCCGTCGGCTACCTCGCCGACCGGCTCGCCCGGCTCGGCGTGGAGGAGGCGCTGGCCAAGGCCGGAGCCGTCCCCGGCTGCCCGGTCACCATCGGCCAGGTCACCTTCGACTGGGAGCCGTCCACCCCGGCCGGCGTCGCCGCCCTGCTCACCGGGCGCGGCACCGACATCCGGCTGGAGGGCAACGAGCGGGTCGGCGCCGCCGAGCGCAAGCGCGCCCGGGTGGCGCGCCGGGCGCACCTGTCCGACGCCGAGCTCGCCGCGGGCGCCCGCTACTCGTCGGACCACGAGATCGAGGAGTGAGACCGGCGTGAGCACGCGCGCCACGCTGGGTGCCGCGAAGCGGATCGTGGTGAAGGTCGGGTCGTCGTCGCTGACGAGCCTGACCGGCGGGCTCGACCCGGCCCGGCTCGACGCGCTGGTCGACGCCCTGATGGGGCGCCGCGCCGCCGGCACGCAGGTGGTGCTCGTCTCCTCGGGGGCGATCGCGGCCGGGCTCGCGCCGCTGCAGCTGCGCAGGCGGCCGCGGGACCTCGCGACCCAGCAGGCCGCCGCGTCGGTCGGGCAGCTGCTGCTCGCCCACGCCTACTCGGCGTCGTTCGCCCGGCACGGGCAGGGCATCGGGCAGGTCCTGCTCACCGCCGACGACATGATCCGCCGCTCGAACTACCGCAACGCCCAGCGCACGCTGGAGCGGCTGCTGCAGCTCGGGTCGCTGCCGGTGGTCAACGAGAACGACACCGTCGCCACCGCCGAGATCCGGGTGGGCGACAACGACCGGCTCGCCGCACTCGTCGCGCACATCGTCGGCGCCGACGCGCTCGTGCTGCTCTCCGACGTCGACGGCCTCTACGACGGCCACCCGCGCGACCCCGGCACGTCGCTGATCCCCGAGGTCGACGACCCGGCCGAGCTCGCCGGGGTCAGCGTGACCCGTCCCGGGTCAGGGCTGGGCACCGGCGGCATGGCCACCAAGGTCGAGGCGGCCGCGATGGCGTCGGCCGCCGGGATCCCGGTGCTCCTGACCGCCGCCGACCGGATCGCCGACGCCCTGGCCTGCACCGACGACGGGCCGAAGGCCGGCACCGTGTTCCGCGCCGCCGGTACCCGGATGAGCGCCCGCCGGTTCTGGCTGCGGCACGCCGCCGACGTCCGGGGGGCCCTCGACCTCGACGACGGCGCGGTCGAGGCCGTCCGGAAGCGGCGTCGCTCGCTGCTCGCGGCGGGTGTCCACGGGGTCTCCGGCGACTTCGTCGCGGGGGACGTGGTCGAGCTCCGCGCCCCGTACGGCCGCCCGATCGCCCGCGGCGTGGTGTCCTACGACGCGACCGAGCTGCCGCACATGATCGGCCGCCGGAGCCGCGAGCTGCCCCCCGAACAGCGGCGCGAACTCGTCCACGCGGACGACCTCGTTCTGCTCTAGGCGGCGGCAGGGGCACAATGCCCGCATGTCGGCCGACCGCGCCCGTTCCGCGCTGGTCGCGTCCCTGGTCAGCGCCGGCCGGGTGCGCACCCCCGCGGTCCGCGCGGCACTGGAGACGGTGCCGCGCCACCTGTTCCTGCCCGCCCTCGACCCCGGCGAGGCCTACGCCGACGTCGCCGTCCCGATCAAGGTCGACGACGGCGTGACGGTCAGCTCGGTCTCCCAGCCGTCGATGGTCGCGATCATGCTGGAACAGCTGGGGGCCGCGCCGGGGCACCGGGTGCTGGAGGTCGGTGCGGGGGCCGGCTGGAACGCGGCGCTGCTGGCGGAGCTGGTCGGCCCGGACGGAGCCGTGACCACCCTCGACATCGACGACGACCTGGTCGCCGGGGCCCGGGCGAACCTGGACACCGCCGGGTTCGACGGCGTCGACGTCGTCGCCGGGGACGGGGCGCTCGGGTACTCGCCCGGGGCGCCCTACGACCGCATCGAGCTGACGGTCGGCTCCACCGGCGTCCGGCCGGAGTGGGTCGCCCAGCTCGCGCCCGGCGGACGGCTGCTCCTGCCGCTCACAGTCCGCGGCAGCCAGCTGTCGGTGGCGTTCGTCCACACTGCCCCGGGACGGCTGCGGTCGAGCTCGGTGCGCAGCTGCGCGTTCGTCCGGCTGCGCGGGGAGGGCGCGGACCAGGGGGCCGAGGTCTCGCTGCCCGACGGACGGTGGCGGGTGCAGCCCGCCTGCGGCTCCGACGACGCCGACGACCCGGACCCGCGGGCACTGGCCCGCGCGACCACCGGCGAGGGCACCGACCGGCCCGTCGCCGCGGCGGGCACGGTGGCGGACCTGTGGGACGGGCTCGGGCTGTGGGCCGCGGTCGCCGACCCGGGGGGTGGTGCGGCTGTTCGGCCCGGACGAGGGCGGGGCCGCGCCGGCGTTGTTCGACCTCGGTGGCGTCCGCGCGACGCTGGGCCTGGTCGCCGGCGACGGGTGCGCGGTGCTGCTGGCGGCCCCGGAGGCGACGGTGCGGGCCTGCGGGCCGGACGGTGACCTCGCCGCCGAGCGGCTGGCCGGGCTGATCGCGGGGTGGGTCGACGCGGGCCGGCCGCACGCGGCGGACCTGCGCATCGAGGCGGTCGTCCCGTCGCTCGCCGATCCCCGGGACGGCGCCGACAGCGCCACCGGCGCCGCCGGAGCGCCCGGGGCCGGGCCGGGCGAGGTGCTGGTGGACGGTGCGGGTACCCGGCTGACCCTGCGCTGGGGTCCGGCCCACGCCGGGGGCTGAGCGGGCCCCGGCGTGGGCCGACCGGGTGAGCGCACGGCTCAGACCTGCTCGACGTCGAAGTTGACCAGGCCACCCTGGATCTCGGTCACGGTGGCGCGGACGTCGATCGAGTCCTGGCCGGAGGTGACCCGGCAGCCCACGGCCTGGCCGGTGGTGGGGGCGAGGTCGCCGTCGCAGGTGGTGGCGTCGATCGGGACGCCGGCGTTCTGCGCGACGAGCGAGCCGACGGTGTCCTGCAGCAGCGCCCTCGGCACCGGGCGGGGCTCGGTGGTGATGTCGAAGGACACGTCGTCGCCGTCGACCGCGGTGACCGTGACGACCGCACCCACCGGCTGGCCGCCGGAGTGGAACTCGCAGGTCCGGGTGGCTCCGACGGTCGCGTCGAGGTCGCCGGCGCAGTCGGCCCTCCCGTTGTCGATGGCGACGCCCTGTGCGCCCAGCGTGCTGACGATCTGCTGCTCGACGCTGTCCGCCGGGACGGAGGCGAGGCTGCAGGCCGTGGTGCCGAACAGGACGGTGGTCGTCGCGGCGTCGGCGAGGCCGAGCCGGGCGAGGGTGCGCAGGGCGGCGTTCACGGTGTCTCCTCGGGTGGTGGCCCCGGCGGCCCGGGTGGCCGGTGGGGCGAACACCGCCGAACTCTGCGGTGGACCACTGGCAGTTCACTTGCAGCGGCCTTGCAGGGGTGCGCCAGGCGGCCCCCGCGGCGGGCTCCGGGGGAGAGGGCGGCCTCGTCCTCGGGGCCGGCTCAGGCGCTGCGGCCCACGGCCCGGGCGGCGCCGTCGCCGTCGCCGAGCTCGTCGAGGACCGCGGCGACCGTCGCCCGCCCACCCGCGACGCCCTCGGTGAACGCGGTCGCGTACCGCTCGGCGGACCTGCCGAGCGCGACCCGGACCAGGGCGACGTCGCGCTCGGAGTCCTGCGGGTCCATCTCCTCGGGCCGGTAGCCGACCTCGCCGCCGATCGCGGACACCGCCCCGAGCAGCCGGGCACCCCGTACGCCGTCCCCGGACTGCCCCAGCGCGCCTGCGAGGGTGTGCGTCGCGACCAGCCAGGACGTCACGTCGGGCTCGCCGCCGAGGAACCGCACCAGCGACTCCGCCTCGTCCAGGGCGGCGGCCGCGTCACCGCGGTCGAGCAGGGTCTTCACCAGGTGCCAGCGCGAGGACCCGTCGGCGAACCCGTGCCCGGCCCGCCGCGCGACGGCCACCGCCGACCGCAGCACGTCCAGCGCCGTCGCGGTGTCCCCGCCGAGCCGCGCGAGGTGCCCGGCGGCCATCAGCGTCTCGGACTCACCGGGGCCGTCCCCGGCGGCGCGCGACACCGCGAGCGCCTCGCCCAGCAGGGCCTGCGCGGCCGCCGGGTCGGTCGCCGCCGCCAGGTAGGCGCGGAACGCGAGCCCGCGGGCGACCTTGGTCGGGTGCCGGGCCGGGTCCATCCGCTCCAGCCCGGCCGCGACGTCGGCGGCCGCGCCCGCCGGGTCCCCGGCCAGGTAGCGCAGGGGTCCGGAGGCGACGTGCGCCAGCCCGACGGCCTCCGGGTCGGCGTCCGGCCCGGCCGCCGCCAGCGCCGCGGTGACCCATCCGATGCCCTCGGCGATCCGGCCGAAGCGGTACCAGTACCAGCCCAGCGCCCCGGCCAGGCGCAGCGCGTCGTCGACGGCGGCGGTGCCGCCGTCGGCCAGCGCGGTGCCGAAGGTGGCCCGGACGTTCGGCTGCTCGGCGCGGACCCGCCCGAACCAGCGGGCCGCGTCGTGGCCGAGCCACGCGGCGTCGGCCTCGGTCACGATGTCGAGGACCCAGCGCCGGTGCGCGATGCGGGCAGCGGCCCGCCCGGCGTCGTCGAGCAGGGTGTCGCCGAAGGCCCGCAGGGTCTCCAGCAGCGCGAACCGGCGCGGTCCCGGCGCACCGGCGGCGACGCCGACCAGGGACTTCGCGACGAGGGTGGCCAGCCCGTCGCGGACCGGCGCCCCGGCGACGGCGGCGGCCGCGGCCGCGTCGAACCCGCCGGTGAACACCGACAGCGTGGCGAACAGTCGACGGTCGGCCGGGCCGAGGTCGTCGACCGACAGCGCGATCGTGCGCTCCAGGCTGCGGTGCCGGGCGGGGGTGCCCCGGCCGGCCCCCACGAGCAGGGAGAACCGGTCGTCGAGGGCGTCCGCGATCTCCCCGACCGACAGGGTGCGGCTGCGTGCGGCGGCCAGCTCGACGGCCAGCGGGAGCCGGTCGAGCCGGGCGCAGACCTCGGCGACGAGCGCCCGGTCGTCGCCGGTCGGTGTGGCGCCGGGTGCCGCGGCCGACGCGCGGTCCAGGAACAGCTGCTCGGCCGCGGCGGGGGACAGCGGCGCGAGTTCCCGCAGCTGTTCCCCCGGCAGGTCGACGGGCTCGCGGCTGGTCGTGACCACCCGCACCCCGGGGCAGGCGGGCAGCAGCGTCGTGAGCAGCTCGGCGACCGCGTCGAGGACGTGCTCGCAATTGTCGAGCACCAGCAGGCCGGAGGTGTCGGCCAGGGCCGCGGCGAGCTGGCCGGCGCCCTGCGCGGTGAGCACGCCGGCGGCCTCCGCGACGACCGGGGCGAGGAGCGCGCCGGGGATCCCCGGGGCGAGGTCGGCGAGCTCGGCCCACCACACCGGGCCGCCCGCGTCGGCGGCGAGGGCCAGCGCGAGGCGGGTCTTGCCGACCCCGCCCGGCCCGACGACGGTGACCAGCCGGTGGGCGTCCAGGGCCGCGCGCAGCCGGTCGAGGTCGTCGTCGCGTCCGAGCAGCGCCGTCGTCGGCGACGGCAACGGCCTGCGGGCGGCCCCGGCGGCGGGCGCCGGCGCGTCGGCGGCGGGCGCCCGGTGCAGCAGGCCGGGGTCCTGGGCCAGCACCGCCCGCTCGGTCGCGGCGAGGCCGGGCCCCGGGTCGACGCCGAGCTCCTCGGCGAGCAGGTCCCGCGCGGTCCGCAGGACGGCCAGCGCGTCGGCCTGGCGCCCGGCCCGGTAGAGCGCGCGGGCCCGCAGCTCCCACGCGCGCTCGCGCAGCGGGAACTCGGTGGTGAGCGCGGCCAGCTCGTCGAGCAGCGTCAGGTCCTCGCCGGTGGCGAGTGCGGCGGCGGCCCGATCCTCGCGGATCCCGGCGCGCAGCTCGGTCAGCGCGGCCACCTCGGCCGTGAGGAAGGCACGGTCGGCGAGGTCGCCGAAGGGGGTGCCGTCGCCGGTGGCGAGCGCGAGGTCCAGCACCGACACCGCCTCGTGCGGTCGTCGCTGCGCCAGCGCGGTGGCACCGCGGGCGGCCAGCTCCCGCATCGCCCACACGTCGACCTGCTCGGGTCGCACGGCCAGGGAGTAGCCGCCGCTGCCGCGGACCAGCACCGTCGCGGCCCCGCGGGCCGTACGTCCGGGCTCCAGGACGGCCCGCAGCCGGGCGACGTAGGTGTGCAGCGCCTGCTTCGCGGCCGGGGCGGGCTCCCCGTCCCACACGGCGTCGATCAGCAGGTCCTCGGTGGCCGGACGCCCGGCGGCGACGACGAGTGCGGCGAGCAGGGCCCGCGGGCGCGGCCCACCGAGAGCCAGGTCCTCGCCGTCACGACGCGCCCGCACACCGCCGAGGACCGAGAGCTGCAGTGGGGCCGCCTGCGGGGGGACGGCCTCCACGGGCACGGCAGGACCGGGCATGTGCCGACCCTACGAAGGTGATCCGGACCCCCGGAATCATCTGCCCTGATGATGCGCGGCCGGTCAGCCGCGCGGCTCCAGGTGGACCAGCGGGATCTCCCGGCTGGTGCTGCGCTGGTAGCCGGCGTAGTTGCGGTACCGCTCCGTGACCCGCGGCCACAGCGTCGCCCGCTCGGCCGGGTCGGCGATCCGGGCGCGCATCGGCACCCGTGGGCCGCCCTGGACGGCGACCTCGACGTCCGGGTCGGCACGCAGGTTGAGGAACCAGGCGGGGTGGCGGTCGTCGCCGCCCCGGGAGGCGACGACGACGTACTTCCCGTCGCCGTGGAGCGGGGCCGTGAGCAGCACCGTGCGCGGCTCACCGGAGCGTCGGCCACGGGTGGTCAGCTCGACGACGGGCATCCCCATCGCCGAGTGGCCGATCTTCCCGCCGGTCAGCCGGATCAGCAGCCGATGGCCCGCGTTCATGGCCTTGAGTGCGAAGTCGGGCGGGTTCATGCCCCGAGCCTACCGACGGGTAGGGCTGGGACGGTGGGCGTCGTCCTCCACGGGAGACCTCACCCGGCGACGGCCAGCACGAGCGGCAGCACCTCCGGCGCCCCGGCCCGCCGCAGCGCCCGCGCGGCGACGGTCATCGTCCAGCCCGAGTCGACGACGTCGTCGACCAGCAGCACCGGCCCGTCGATCCCGGACAGGTCCGGCACGGTGGCGGCGTCGAGCCCCTCCCACACCGCGGCCAGCCGCCGGGCCGAGTTCTCCGCCGCCGCGGGACGCTCGCCGACGGGGGAGAGGGTGCCGAGCAGCGGCAGCCTGCCGATCTCGGCGATCCGTCGGGCGAGGTGGTCGAGCTGGTGCGGGCGGGTCCGCGAGCCGATCCCGACCACACCCACCGGTCGCTGCTCCCAGCCCCACCCGGCGAGCACCCGGACCAGTGCGTCGAGCACGTCGGCCGGAACCGGGTCGTCGCCGCCGGTGACCAGCTCGCGCAGCCGCGTGCCCCACCCGATGTCGGACAGCCGTCCGATCGCCCGGCCGGTGGCGGCCTGCTCGCCCACGGCGATCTTCCCCGACAGCGGGACCCCGATGTCCTTCATCCCGGACGGCCACATCTTCCGTGGTGCCACCTCGATCCCGGGCCGGGCCAGGCGCTCGGTGGCGGCCTGCTCGCCGTCGGCGGACACCTCGTCGGACCAGACGGTGCCGGTGCAGGTGTCGCAGCGCCCGCACGGCGTCGGGTCCGGGTCGTCGAGCTGGCGGCGCAGGAACACCAGCCGGCACTCGGTCGTCGCGATGTAGTCGAGCATCGCCTGCTGCTCGGCACGGCGGGCGGCGTTCACGCGCTCGTGGCGCTCGGTGTCGTAGACCCACTCCCGGCCGGTGGCGATCCAGCCGCCCTTGACGCGCTTCGCGGCGCCGTCGGCGTCGAGGACCTTGAGCAGCATCTCCAGCCGGGTGCGGGACAGGTCGACGCGGGTCTCGATCGACGCGGTGGACTGGGGCCGGTCCGACAGCACGGCGAGGGTCTGGCGGACCAGGGGCTCGGGCGGGAACGCCAGCGACGCGAAGTAGGCCCAGATGTCCCGGTCCTCGCGGCCGGGCAGCAGCACCACCTCGGCCCGGTCCAGCGCGCGACCGGCGCGGCCGATCTGCTGGTAGTAGGCGACCGGCGAGGCGGGCGCCCCGAGGTGCACGACGAACCCCAGGTCGGGCTTGTCGAAGCCCATGCCCAGGGCCGAGGTCGCGACCAGGGCCTTCACCCGGTTCTCCATCAGGTCGGACTCGGCGGCCAAGCGGTCCTCGGGATCGGTGCGCCCGGAGTAGGAGCGCACCGCGATCCCGCGTTCGCGCAGGAACTCGGCCACGTCGTCCGCCGCCTGGACGGTGAGGGTGTAGATGATGCCGGCGCCCGGCATCTCGTCGAGCTTCGCCGCGAGCCACGCCAGTCGCCGGGCCGGGGACGGCAGCCGGACCACCGCCAGGCGGAGCGACTCGCGGTCCAGCGACCCCCGCAGGACCAGCGTGTCCTGCTGGTCACCGTTCCGATCCTCCCGGCCGATCCCCAGCTGCTCGGACACGTCGGTGACGACCCGGTCGTTCGCCGTCGCGGTCGTCGCCAGCACCGGGATCCCCGACGGCAGCTCGGCGATCAGCGTGCGCAGCCGCCGGTAGTCCGGCCGGAAGTCGTGGCCCCAGTCGGACACGCAGTGCGCCTCGTCGACCACCAGCATCCCGGCGCTCGCCGCCAGCTTCGGCAGCACCCGGTCGCGGAAGTCGGGGTTGTTGAGCCGCTCGGGGGACACGAGCAGCACGTCGACGTCCCCGTTCGCGATGTCGGCGTAGACCGCGTCCCACTCGTCGGCGTTCGCCGAGTTCACCGTGACCGCCACGATCCCGGAGCGGATCGCGGCGTCGATCTGGTTGCGCATGAGCGCCAGCAGCGGCGACACGATCACCGTCGGGCCGGCGCCGTGGGCACGCAGCAGCGCGGTGGCCACGAAGTAGACCGCGGACTTGCCCCAGCCGGTGCGCTGCACGACCAGGGCCCGGCGGTGCTGGGCGACCAGCGCCTCGATCGCGGTCCACTGGTCCTCGCGCAGCCGGGCCTGCGGCCCGGCCAGCTGCTGCAGGACGGTCTCCGCGCGCTCGCGCAGGTCGGTGCTCGATGCGGTGGTCACGGCACCCATGGTGGACCCGACCCCCGACAACGATCCGACGCGGGCCGCCGGGGTGTGAGCCGGGCCACCCGTCCGACGCGTGGCGGTCCGGGCGTGCAGGATGATCGCGTGTCGTCCGACAGCCCTGCCCACCGCCCGGTCTTCGGCTCCGTGGCGGACGTGACCGCCCGGCTCGCCGACGCCGGCTACCTGGCCTCGACCGCCGTCGCGACGACGGTGTTCCTCGCCGACCGGCTCGGCAAGCCGCTGTTGGTCGAGGGCCCCGCCGGGGTCGGGAAGACCGAGCTGGCCAAGGCCGTCGCCGCGGCGACGGGGTCCGGGCTCGTGCGCCTGCAGTGTTACGAGGGCATCGACGAGGCCCGGGCGCTCTACGAGTGGAACCACGCCAAGCAGCTGCTGCGGATCACCGCCGGGCAGCGCGGCGAGGACGGCGCGGACTGGGACGCCACCCGCGACGACGTGTTCTCCGAGGAGTTCCTGCTCCCGCGTCCGCTGCTCACCGCGATCCGGCGCACCGACCCGACCGTGCTGCTGATCGACGAGATCGACAAGGCCGACGTCGAGGTCGAGGGCCTCCTGCTGGAGGTCCTGTCCGACTTCCAGGTCTCCATCCCCGAGCTGGGCACCGTCACCGCGAACCGGCGCCCGTTCGTGCTGCTGACCTCGAACTCCACCCGTGAGCTGTCCGAGGCGCTCAAGCGCCGCTGCCTGTTCCTGCACCTGGACTTCCCCGACGCCGACCTGGAGCGCCGGATCGTGCTCACCCGGGTCCCGGAGCTGACCGAGCAGCTCACCGACGCCCTGGTGCGCACCGTGCGGGTGCTGCGGGCGATGGAGCTGCGCAAGGCCCCGAGCGTCGCCGAGACGATCGACTGGGGCCGGACCCTGCTCGCGCTCGGCCTCGACACCCTCGACGACGACGCCGTCCGCGCCACCCTCGGTGTCGTCCTGAAGCACCGCTCCGACGCCGACAAGGCCGCTGCCGAGCTCCGGCTGAACTGAACGGTGCACCTGCGCTGAACGGTCCAGTCCCGTACCGCTGATCGGCCGTCAAGGTCTTCGCCCCTATGGAGTGAAGATCGGATCGATCGGCCTGCCGGGCGTAACCGGGACGGGTGGCGCGAGTTGTGCCGGATACACGCTCCCCAGCGACCGGAGGCCCACCGATGACCGCCCTCCCGGAACCGTCCCGTACCGCCCGCCGTCTCCTGCGCGCCGGACTGGCCGCCGGTGCCGCGCTCGCGGTCGGGCTCGCCACCGCCGGCACCGCGTCGGCGCAGGACGGGGCACCGGACATCGACGTGCACCCGGGTGTCATGACCCGCACCGGGCCCGAAGGGGCCCAGTGCACCGCGAACTTCGTGTTCACCGACGGGTCCGCGACCTACCTCGGGCAGGCCGCACACTGTGCGGGCACCGGCAGCTCCACCGACGTGGACGGGTGCGAGGCGGACTCGTTGCCGCTCGGCACCCCGGTCGAGGTCGAGGGCGCCACCGCACCGGGCCGGCTCGCGTACTCCTCGTGGCTGAGCATGCAGGAGCGGGGCGAGACCGACCCGGACACCTGCCTGTTCAACGACTTCGCGCTGGTCGAGCTCGCCCCGGACGACGCCGCGCGCACGAGCCCCGCGGTGCCGTTCTACGGCGGCCCGACCGGGGTGGCCGACGGCGTCGCCACCGGCGGGGTCGTCTACGGCTACGGCAACTCCTCGCTGCGCCAGGGCGTGCGTGCACTGCGGCCCAAGACCGGCACCTCCACCGGCACCGCGGGTGGCGGCTGGACGCACACCGTGATCACCGTCCCGCCGGGCGTGCCCGGTGACTCGGGCTCGGGCTACCTGACCGCCGACGGCCGCGCCCTCGGTGTGCTCTCGACCCTGAACCTGGCCCCGGCGCCCGGCACGAACGGCATCAGCGACCTGCGGAAGATGCTCGACTACGCCAACGGCCCCGGCGGTCTGGGTGGCGCTCTGCGCCTGGTCGAGGGCGACCGCCCCTTCACCCCGCAGCCGGTGCCGATCGACCCCGCCTTCTAGGCGGAAGCTCCCGCGGTGTGGGACCGCGGTGCACCCCGGCGCTCCGGTCGTGGCTCGGCGGCTCGGCCGGAGCGTCGGCGCATGTTCCGACAGTGGCGGGCTGGCCGACCACTCTCGCTGATCACGCGCGCGTCGCGCATGATGGACGGGTGACGATCCCGCCCGCCGCCGCGCTCGCCCCGGAGCACGGCCTGCCCGGGCACCTCGTCGACTTCGTCTCCGCACTGCGCCGCCACCACGTCGCGGTCGGCCCGGGGGAGACCGTCGACGCGGCCCGCGTGCTCGGCGCCCTGGACCTTCTGCACCGCGACCAGCTGCGGGAAGGGCTCGCCGCGGCGCTGCTGCGCCGCTCCGGGCAGCGCGACACCTTCGACGCGCTGTTCGACCTGTGGTTCCCGCCCGCGCTGGGCGCCGGGTCCTCCGACGTCGACGTCCCGCGGATCGACGACGAGTCCGGCGAGGGCACCGGCCCGGTCGACGTCGACGCGCTGCGCGAGATCCTCGCCGACCTGCTGCGCGACGGCGACGAGGAGACCCTGCGCGAGCTCGCCCGCGCCGCCGTCGACGCGATCGGGAACTCCGGCGCCGCGGGCCAGGGCGTCCGCGGGCAGACGGCCAAGCCCAACTGGTCGGCGTACCAGGCGCTCAACGCGCTGTCCCCGGACACCCTGCTCGCCCGGATCCTCGACGGGCTGCGCGAGGAGGGGGACACCGACTTCGTCTCCGAGGTCCGCCGCCGCGAGATCCGCGACCGCATCGCCCGCTTCCGCGACGTCGTCCGCGAGGAGGTCCGCCGCCGCACCGCCGAGCAGCGCGGCCGCGAGCAGATCGCCCGCACCACCACCCCCACCCAGACCGACCAGGTCGACTTCCTCACCGCGAACGCCGCCCAGCTCGCCGACCTGCGCCGCACCGTGCAGCCGCTGGCCCGCCGCCTCGCGTCGCGGCTGTCGGCGCGGCGTCGCCGGTCGAACCGCGGACAGCTCGACCTGCGCCGCACGCTGCGCCGGTCGATGTCCACCGGCGGCGTGCCGATGGACCCGGCGCACAAGGTCCGGCGCCCCGGCCGCCCCGAGCTGGTGCTGCTGTGCGACGTGTCCGGGTCCGTCGCCGGGTTCAGCCACTTCACGTTGCTGCTGGTCCAGGCGCTGCGCGAACAGTTCTCGAAGGTGCGGGTGTTCGCGTTCATCGAGCGCACCGACGAGGTCACGCACCTGTTCGAGCCCGGTGCGGAGCTGTCCGGGGTGATGCAGCGGGTGCTGCGCGAGGCCACGCTCACCGCGTTCGACGGGCACTCGGACTACGGCAGCGCGTTCGGCGACTTCCTGGAGCACCACGGCGACGCGCTCACCCCGAAGACGTCGCTGCTGGTGCTCGGCGACGGCCGCACCAACTACCGCGACCCCAACCTGCGGGCCCTGGCGATGATGGCCGGGCGGGTCCGGCACGCGCACTGGCTCAACCCCGAGCCCGAGCGCAGCTGGGGCTCCGGGGACTCGGCCGCCACCCGCTACGGCGAGGTGCTCCCGATGCACGAGTGCCGTACCGCCGCCCAGCTCACCGACGTCGTCCAGGCGCTGCTGCCGGTCTGACCGCCTGGTCACGGGGGCTGACACGCGCGGCACCGTGGGCCTAGATTCCCCGCGTGCAGGAGGTCACGGTCCGGGTCCTCGGCCCGCTCCGTGTGACGGCCGACGGCACGTCGGTCGCGGTCGGCTCGGGTCGCCGCCGCGAGCTGCTGGCCCGGCTCGCCGCGGCCGGTGGTGAGGTCGTCGCCGTCGACACGCTGGTGGAGGACCTGTGGCAGGGCGCGCCGCCCGCGCAGGCGCACGGCGGGCTGCAGGTCCACGTCTCCCGGCTCCGGCGGCTGCTCGAACCCGACCGGTCCCCGCGCGCGGTCCCGACGGTGCTGGTCAGCCGCCCACCCGGCTACGCGCTGGCACTCGGTCCCGACGGGCTCGACGCGCGTGCCTTCACCGACCTCCTCGACCGTGCCGCCGCGGCCACGCCGGACCGGGCCGACGCCCTGCTCGGCGAGGCCCTGGCGCTGTGGGCGGGGCCCGCCTACGCCGAGTTCGCCGACGCCTCCTGGGCGCGTGCCGAGGCCGAACGCCTCGACGAGCTGCGTCAGGTCGCGCTCGAGCGCCGGGCCCGCGCTCGGCTGCGGCTGGGCCGGGCCGACGCCGTCGTCCCCGACCTGACGGCGCTGGTGGGGGAGCACCCGCTGCGGGAGGACGCGGTCGGGCTGCTGGCCGTCGCGCTGTACCGCACCGGCAGGCAGGCCGACGCGCTGGCCGTGCTCTCCCGCACCCGGCGGCTGCTCGCCGACGAGCTCGGCGTCGACCCCGGGCCCCGGCTGCGCGCGATCGAGGCGGACGTGCTCGCCCACCGCGACCCGGCCGGCGGCACCGACGCGCCCGCGGTCCTCCCGGCGGCGCGGCCACCCGGGCCGGCGCCGGCCGAGCCGCCGGCGAGGACACCGTCGCTGCTCGGGCGCGGGCCCGAGCTCGGCAGGCTCGCGGCCGCCGCGGAGCGGGCCCGCGGCGGTGCCCAGCTGGTGCTCGTCGCCGCCGACGCAGGCGCCGGCAAGTCCGCGCTGCTCGCCGCGTTCGCCGCCGCCGCGACCGCCGACGGCTGGACGGCCGTCACCGGCCGCTGCCCCGAGATCGACGGCGCCCCGCCGGCCTGGGCGTGGCGGGAGATCGTCGACGCCCTCGTCACGGCGCACGACCCGCCCGCCGAGCTGGTCGAGCGGCTCGCGCCACTGCGCTCCCCGGCCGGACCCGGCGGCGCCGAGGTCACGTTCTGGCTGGCCCGGGCGGTGGTGGAGCTGCTCGCCGTCGCCGGGCGGGAGCGACCGCTGCTGCTGGTCCTGGACGACCTGCACCGCGCCGAGTCCGAGACCCTCGCGCTGCTGCGCGCGGTCGTCACCGGCGCCGCGGAGCTTCCCGTGCTCGTCGCCGCGGGCCTGCGCCCGGCCGAGGCGGGCGCCGAGCTGCAGGCCGCGCTCGCCGCCCTCGCCGAGCCCACCGTGGACCGCATCGAGCCCGCGCCGATGACGACGGACGATGTCGCCGGGATGCTGGACCGGCACGGGGTGCCCGCCGCCACTCCCGAGCTGGTCGCCCGGATCACCGAACGGACCGGCGGGAACCCGCTGTTCGTCCGCGAGCTGGCGCGCCTCGTCGCCGCCGAGGGCCCGTCCGCCGCGGCCGACGCCGTCCCGGCCGGGGTCCGCGAGGTGCTGCGCCGACGCGTGGCCCGGCTGCCCGCGAGCACCCGCACCGCGCTGGCCAGGGTCTCGGTGCTGGGCCGGGAGCTGGACACCGACGACGCCCTCGACCTCGCCGCCTCCGCCGACGGCGACGACCCGTTGGACGCCCTGGAGCCCGCGGTGCTCGGCGGGATGCTGCTCGAACCCGAGCCGGGGCGCCTGCGGTTCTCCCACGACCTGGTCCGGGACACCCTCTACGGCGACATCCCGCACCTGCGTCGTGCCCGGCTGCACGCGGCGGCCCACGCGATCCTCAGCCGCAGGCGGCCGGACGACCCGGTGCCGCTCGCCCACCACGCGCTCGCCGCCGGGTCCGCCGTCGCCCCGGACCGTGCCCTGGCCGCGGTCCGTGCCGCCGCGGCGGCCGCCGCGGGGTTCGGCTCGCACCGCGAGGCAGCCCGGTTCCACGGCCACGCCGTCGAGCTCGCCGGGCGGGTCGGGACCGGCGTCGACGACGAGCTGGCCCTGCGGTGCGCGCTGGTCGCCGAGCTCGCCCGCGGCGGCGACGGCCACACCGCCCTGACCGAACGCCGGACCGCCGTCGAGCGGGCGCGGGTGGCCGCACCGCAGTGGCTCGGTGCCGCCCTGACCAGCTACGACACCCCGGTCAGCTGGACCATCCGGCCGGGGCAGAACATCGACGCCGAGCTGATCGACCTCATCGAGACCGAGCTCGCGGCGACCCCGCCCGACGCCGTCGACCGGCGGGTGCGGCTGCTGGCCGCCCTGGTGTTCGAGATCGAGGGGCACGACGACGACCGGGTCCGCTCGGCCTCGGCCGAGGCGATGGCGCTCACCGCGCGCGGGGTCGACCCGCTGCTGCGCTGCCGGGCGCTCAACGCCCGGTTCTTCGCGGTCCTCGCCCCGGACCTGTGGCACGAGCTGGCCCCGGTAGGGGAGGAGCTGGCCGAGCTCGGCGGCCGGGCCGGGCACGCCGGCTACCGCACGCAGGCCCACCACCTGCAGCTGATGGTCGCCGCCGGTCGCCACGACCTCGACGCGGCGTCGCGGCACGCGGAGGCCGCCGTCGCCGGTGCCCCCGGCGGGCAGCTGGAGTTCACCCTCGGCTGGGCGCACATCTTCGCGGCACTGCGGTCGCTCGTCGCGGGTGAGCTGGACGCCGCCGAACGGGGCTACGCGGTGCTCGCCGACCGCTTGGGCGGCTCCGGGCAGGTCAACGCCGCGCTCATGGGGCTGCTCGGACGGTTCGCCGTCCGCCACGCCCAGGGCCGCCTCGGCGAACTCGCCCCCGAGCTGGACGCGGTCGCACCGCGCCTGCCGCCGGCCTTCGGGGACTTCCTCGCGCTCGCCCACCTGCACGCGGGTGACCCGGTCCGGGCCCAGGAGGTCTGGGCTCCGGACAGTGAGCTCGCCCGCAGCTACTACTGGCTGCTGTGGACGTGCGTGCGCGCCGAGGTGGCAGTCGGGCTGGGCGACCGCGCCGTCGCCGACCAGTGCCGCGCCCGGCTCCGCCCGTGGACGGGATCGGTGGCGGGGCTGTCGTCGGGCACGATCGCGACCGGCCCCACCGACCTGGTGCTCGCCGCGCTGGAGGAGATGCTCGACCCGGCGGGCGGCGCCCGGGTCCGCCACCTGCACGAGGCCGAACGGGTCGCGACGGAGCTCGGGGCCCCGGTGTGGCGCGACCGCGCCCGGCGGCTGCTCGGACGGGCCGCGGCTCAGGACGTGCCGAACACCAGCGCACAGCGGCTGCGGTAGCCGCCGCGCAGCACCCGCTCCATCAGCACGACCACCGGCCCGACCTCGCGACGCATCCCTGCCCACTCCTGCGGGGTGGTCACCGCGGCGATCCGCGGCAGCATGAACCGCAGGCCCGGCCCGGACTTCTGCACCTGCGCGACGACCGCGTCCCAGTCGGCGGCGGGCACGTGGCGTTCGATCACCGGGAACAGGTCGCGCTCCTCGGCGTCGAGGTGCTCGTCGATCTCGTCGCGGACCACGGCCAGCCGGTCCGCGAGCAGCGTCGCCGCCCCCGCCCGGCCGGGTCCCTCCGCCGCGGCGACGACTCCCGACGCCGCCTCGCGCACGGCGGCCAGCAGCGGGTCGAGGCGGCCGTGGTCGTCGCTGAGCTCGGCCAGGTCGACGGCGTGTCCCGCGTGCCGGGCGATCACCGGCCAGGCGATCTCGTCCTCGGCGGTGTGGTGGCCGTGGATCTCGTGCTCCAGGTGTGCCAGCCAGGTCTGCAGAGCGCGGGCGCGCCGGTCCGGGCAGGACGCGCCGTCGGCGATCGCGCGGGCGGCGTCGGTGAGGCGGTGCAGGTCGGCGCGCATGACGCGGTGGGCGAGGGTGATGCCGACCAGGTCGGCGGTACGGGTGTCGCGGGCGGTGGTCACCGGGGGTCTCCTACGGGTTCGGGACGGTCGGTCTCTCGACACCGCAGACCGTGCGCCCACCCGCTGGCCGGGGACTTGCACGTCACTTGCGCCACCGTTCGTCGGGTCTTGACCGGCCGGCCAATCAAGAGTAGACCGGAGGTATCCCCACAGGGACCTCACAAGGAGAAGGTGACTGACGATGGCTGGGACCACTGGTCGTACCTGGCAGCGCTGGCAGGACTGGGCAGCTCTCGTGATCGGTGTACTGACGGCCCTCTCGCCTCTCGTGACGACGACGAACGCCGCCGCTGCGTGGACGATGGTCGTACTGGGCGTGGTGCTCGCCGCCACGTCGCTCTGGTCGCTCGCGGTGCCCGGCTCGGTGGCGAGCGAGTGGGTGCACGGTGTACTCGGCGTGCTGCTGTTCCTCGCCCCCTGGGTGATGGGCTACAGCGCGCTGGCCGGGGCGTCGTGGACGTCCTGGGTGGCGGGTGTCCTCGCGGTCGTCGTGGCGGCCTCGGCGCTGCCCGCGGTGAACGCCGAGCACCGCACGCTCGCCGCGCACTGACCGCACCGACAGGGCCGACAGGGCCGATCGATCCGACAGAACCGACCGTCCGACGGCCGGACGACCAGGTGAGGGGCCGCGACCCGCAGGGGTCGCGGCCCCCGCCGCGTCCGGGGGAGGATCGCACCGTGGACCACGAGCTCGACCCGGACGCACCCGCCCGGGACCGCATCCTCGACGCTGCCGAGGGGCTGTTCGCCCGGCACGGGTTCGACGCGACGCCCACCTCGCGGATCGCCGAGCGCGCCGGAGTGCCGAAGGGCCTGGTGCACTACTACTTCCGCCGCAAGCCCGACCTTCTCGAGGCGCTCGTCGAGCGGCTCCCGCACCCGGTGCGCGGGGCGGACGTCGCCGTCGCCGGGGACGCACTCGCCGGGCTGCGGGCGTTGGTCGCCGCGCTGGACCGGGCGCTCGACGCGTCCTCGGTCCTGTCCCACCTGCTGTGGCGCGAGGCCGACACCCATCCCGTCGTCCGCGACGCGCTGCTGCGCCGCGCCGGTGAGCTGGAGGACGCGGTGCACGAGGTCCTCGCCGCCGGCGGCGGGGCGCCGGACCGGATCCGCGCCGCCGCGCGGCTGCTGGCCGCGGCGATCGGACACCGCTACGCCCTCGACCGGCACGGCGCCGACGACCGCACCGACATGGAGGCCGAGCTGTCCTTCGTCGCCGCGGGCCTGTAGCGGCGCTCCCCGGGCGGGTCAGGGCCAGGGGCGCCAGGGGGCGCCGGACTCCTCGTAGCGCGGGACGGTGTGCCTGCGGTCGGCGAGCCGGTGCAGCGCGTGCGCCGTCCACGTCCGCCACCCCAGCAGGGCCAGCACCACCACGATCAGCCCGGCGGTCAGCGGCCCCGCCCAGCCGAGCGGCCCCGAGGCGTTGACCGCGGCCATCACCAGCGGGCCGAGCAGCGCGAACACCACGCCCGTGACCTGCGGGAGGCGGGCGTCGGCGAGCACGTCGACGGCGATCAGCCTGCGCTGCTCGCCGTCCGGCGTGCCCCCGGATCGCAGCACCTTCCGTGCCGCGGCACGGTCGCGCACCAGCCCCATGTCCGGCCCGCGGGCCGGGGCGACCCGCACCGGGATCCGCGACGCCGACAGCCACAGCAGCACCACACCGAGCAGGCTGAGCAGCCCGCCGACGACGATCGCGGCCAGCAGGTGGTCGGCCCGGGCGTGCACGTCGGTGGTGATCGAGTAGACGACGCCGAACCACACCGCCGCGACCCCCGCTGCGACCCGGCCGAGGATGACGGCCCGCAGCGACGGCGGCCGCACAGTCGGCCACGGCCCGGCCGGTACGACGGCGGTGGCTGCGGCCGGCTGCCCGTCACGTAGGCCGTCGGCCCGGTCGTCGGCCCTGACGTTCTCGGCCTGGTCGTTGTCGGCCCGGTCGTCGGTGCGGACCTCGGGTGCCGGTGGGGCGGGCGGGGCCGCCACCGGGCCGGGTGTCCCCGGTGGCCGCACGGGCGGCGGGGACGCGGGCTCGTACGGCCGCCCCTGTCCGCCGGATGCGGGCGGAGGGGCCGGGGGACCGGGCGCGGGGGAGCGGGGGCCGGCGTCGCGGTCGGCCCGGTCGCCGGTGTCCGGAGCACGCATGGCCGCGACGTTACCCGCGGGTTCGGACCCTCCGGCCGGGGCGCCCGTCCCACGCGGCGGATGCGGCCCTCGGCGCGCCGAGCGACCAGAACGACCGCCGACCCGAGCCCGTCCCACACGGGATCCGGCTTCCGGCACGGGGTCCGAACCCGTGTCGCAAGCCGTATCCCGTGTCGCAGGATCGGGACTCGGCGTAGGGCTCGGCGTCGCGGGTGGTCAGGTTAGGCTTGCCTTTTGATCTGAGGAGGTTCGCCGTGCCGCTCGCTGCAGCACCCCTGTCCGCCCGTTCCGTGAGCCGTCGTGGCGTTCTCGCCGGCGCCGCCGGCCTGCTCGTCCTCGCCGGGTGCGGCGCCCGGCCGCAGGACGGGCGGGGGGCGGGGGGCGCGGTCGCGGAGGGCTACCCGGTGACGGTGCGGCACGCACTGGGGGAGACGGTCGTCCCGGACCGGCCGCAGCGCGTGGTCACGTTGAGCGCGGCGAACACCGACGTCGCGCTGGCGATGGGCGTCCTGCCGGTGGCGATCCCGCGCACCGTCTACGGAGGCGACGCCGAGGGCGTGCTGCCCTGGGTGCGCGACGCGATCACCGCGCACGGCGGCCCGTTCCCGCAGGTCATTGGCTCCGACGACCTGTCGGCGACGCCGATCGAGCAGGTCGCCGCGGCCCGCCCGGACCTGGTGCTGGCCACGTACTCCGGGCTGAGCCGGGCGGAGTACGACCAGCTGTCGGCGATCGCCCCGACCGTCGCCTATCCCGACGCCCCGTACTCCACCGGCTGGCGGGACCAGACCCGCATCGCCGGTCAGGTGTTCGGGGATCCGGCACGGGCCCAGCAGCTGATCGACTCCACCGGGCAGCGGCTACGCACCGCGGCGCAGCGGTACCCGCAGCTGGCGGGAGCCACGTTCGTCTACACCGGAGGGATGGACGCCGGTGCGCTCGGGGTGTTCCGGGCGGGCGACGTTCGCGTCCAGCTGGTCACCGACCTGGGGCTCACCCTGGCGCCCTACGTCGAGCAGAACGCCCCGGGCGGCGGGGAGGTCTACTACACCGTGAGCGGCGAGTTGCTCTCGCGCGTCGAGTCCGACCTGGTCATCGGCTTCTTCGCGACACAGGCCGAGGAACAGGCGTTCCGCACCGCGCCCGGCGTCCAGCTGCTGCCGGCGATGGCCCGCGGCGGGTTCGCCCCGGTCGTCGGCGCCGACCGGGTGGTGGCGAGCTCGGCGCCGTCGGTCCTGTCGATCCCCTGGGTGCTCGACGCCTACCTGCCGATCCTGGCCGAGGCGGCCGCCCGCTCGCGCAGCTGAGCCGGATCCCCCGGCTGCCGTAGTCGACACCTGACTATCGGTTATTCGTGCTGGTGACGCTAACGGGTGAACGGCCGTTGCGGGGCCCGTCCGTCCTCGTAGAGCAGCCGAGACCGTGTGCGACGGTCCAACGATCAACCATGGAGGTTGTGAGATGCGGAAGTCCGTTCGCGGTGCGCTCGTCGGTGCAGCGCTGCTCCCCCTGGCCGTCGCGGCGCCCGCCGCGGCCTTCGCCGGCGGCACCGGCTACGACGAGGGTGGCAAGGACAAGGGTCACTCGAAGCACGAGGGTGACAAGGACAAGGGTCACCAGAAGAAGTGGGACCACAAGAAGCACGAGGACAAGAAGCACGACCTCGCGCTGCCGGCCCCGCTGGACAGCGTCGTCGACCTGGTCACCGGTGCCACCGGTGGCGAGCTCCCGTCGCTTCCGTCGCTGCCGGTCGGCTGACCGAACCCGGCCCCGTGACGGGCCGGTCCGGACCCCCGAGGGGTGTCCGGACCGGCCCGTCCGTCGTTGCGGAGGCGGTCAGATCACCGGCGCCGGGTCCTCCGTCGGCTGGTCCCTGAGGATCGTGTCGCCCTTGACGAACCACGCGACACCGAACGCCAGGATCGCGACGGCCTCCAGCCAGAACAGGGTGTGGAACCGCTCGGCGACGGCGTCGGGCACCAGCGCCGCGTCCAGTGCGGCCAGCACGAGGCAGGCCACGATCGTCGCGCCGCAGACCCGGTAGACGACGTTGCGTGCGGCCTTGCCCGGGGTTCCGGACTCCCCGCGGGTGAACAGGGCCAGGCAGAACCAGGCCAGGCCCGCGAAGAACACCGTCGCCGCGGCCAGGTGCAGGTACCCGACGACGGTCGCCGCCGTCGTCGCCGCGCCGTCGGGCCGGGTGGGCAGCAGGGCGACGGCGATGGCCGCCGTCCCGGTGACGTTGGCGAGCCGGTTGTCCGGCCGGTCGTAGCGGTAGCAGTAGAGGAAGACGCCGACTGCGCACAGCGAGCCGACGAACACGTCGCGCATCGGCGAGTAGTAGTAGCGGCTGATCGAGTCCCGCAGTCCGTCGCCGCCGAGGGCCAGGTCGCCCCCCACCAGTACGAACGGGAGCAGGATCCCGATCACGCCGACGGCGCGCCGCAGACCCAGGTAGGACAGCACGGCACCGTCGGCACGCGAGGACATGACGAAGATCGTCGCAGAGCCGCCACTCGAACTTTCGTTCGATCCGGCGTAGCGTTCCCGAGGTGGACGTCGGCGGGCAGGCTTCGCTCTTCACCGCCGGGAGCGCGGCCCCGGCGTACCGGCACGAGCTCGCCGACGGAGCGTGGGTCGACGTCGCGGTCGGCTGGGTCCCCGACCCGGACGAGCTGTTCACGCTGCTGCGCGCGACCGTGCCGTTCCGCGGTCACCGCCGCCGCATGTACGACCGCGTGGTCGACGAACCGCGCCTCACTCACCGCTGGGTGCTGCCCGACGACACGGTGCCCCGCCGGCTGCGCGACATGGGCTGCACGCTGGGGCAGCGCTACGGCCACGCCTTCACCCAGATCGGCGTGAACCTCTACCGCGACGGCGCCGACGGCGTGGCCTGGCACGGCGACCGGGTCGCCCGTGAGCGGCCCGACGCCGTCGTCGCACTGGTCGCCCTCGGCGCGACGCGGCCGCTGCGGCTGCGCCCGACCGGCGGCGGCGCCTCGGTGTCGTTCCCGCTCGCCTCGGGGGACCTGTTGGTCATGGGCGGGACGTGCCAGCGGACCTGGCAGCACAGCGTGCCGAAGGTGGCGCGCAGCGGGCCGCGCATCAGCGTCCAGTTCCGGCACCTGTATCCGGGGATGCCGGCGGGCGGTGGGCCGACATAGTCTGCGTCGATGCAGCGCAAGATCGGCGTGATGGGCGGGACGTTCGACCCCGTCCACCACGGCCACCTCGTCGCCGCCAGTGAGGTGGCGGACCGCTTCGCCCTCGACGAAGTGATCTTCGTACCGACCGGGAGGCCGTGGCAGAAGAGCGCCCGCGACGTCTCGCCCGCCGAGGACCGCTACCTGATGACGGTCATCGCGACGGCGTCGAACCCGCGGTTCTCGGTCAGCCGCGTCGACGTCGACCGCGACGGTCCCACCTACACCGCGGACACCCTCGCCGACCTGCACGACGCCATGCCCGACGCGCAGCTGTTCTTCATCACCGGCGCCGACGCGCTGCAGCAGATCCTGTCCTGGCACAAGGTCGACGAGCTGTTCCGCTACGCGCACTTCGTCGGCGTGACCCGGCCCGGGTACGAGCTGGCCGACGGGCACCTGCCCGAGGGGTCGGTGACGACGGTGGAGGTGCCGGCGATGGCGATCTCGTCCAGCGAGTGCCGGGACCGGGTGGCCTCGGGGCGGCCGGTCTGGTATCTCGTTCCGGATGGGGTGGTGCAGTACATCTCCAAGCGCAGTCTGTACCTGAATCCGGACGTCTGACCTGCGGTTTCTCTGACGGGTACCCCCGCGGGTACAAATCCGGTACAAGATCACCTGACTCGGATGGTCAGCGCAGACCCGCACCGAGCGCGGTGTCGACGAGCGTCCGGGTGCGGTCCAGGGCGTCCGGCCACTCGTGCGCGTAGGTGTTCAGGGTGATCATCGGCGAGCTGAGGCGAGCCGCGCGCGGAGCTTCGTCGCGAGGCCGACGTAGAGCAGCCTCAGGCCCGACACTACGGGGTGGGGAAGACCCGGCAGAGCAGGCAGGATGGCAGGAGGCATCCACCAGGCGTAGAGCCCCGGAGCAGATGGCGCCAGAGCGCGGACGTCCTCGGGGTGGACCGGACTGTCGACCAGCGCGTCGATGACGGCCGCGATCGGTGGGGGAGCGGACGACATTGGGGCAGTCTGCCGAGCGTTCGCGCAGCGAGGTAGCTGTTCGTCAGCGCGTCCACCAACGGCGATAGACAGCGACAGTCGTTCGAGCAGGTTCACGCTGGTCGGGGCATGCTAGATCGAGAACGCCGCAGGTCCGCGGATCGCGCTGATTCGTTCCGGCTGAACGTCTGAAATGCAGGTCGAGTCGGACTCGCCTTCCGTGCGGACGACGGCGGGAGACGGTCAGGCGAACACGCGCGCGAGCCAGTTCGACCAGGCCTGCTCAGTGGCCTGACGGTCGATGTCGGCGTAGATGTAGTGGCCCACGGCCTGGGGCATGCCCATCGCCGAGTTGTCGTGGAAGCGGTACAGGCCGTCGTCTGTGCGCAGTGCGAGGAAGTTGACGAACGCGGGGTAGGCGAAGTCGACCACCCCCTCAAGCGCGGGCAGACCCTGCGGGGTGAGGCGCAGTTGCTGCCCCTGTTCGAACGGCCCCTCGACGCCGAGGGCTTTCTCGAGGGTTGCCCACGAGTTCGGCGTCGCAGAGGAGGGCGGCCCCTGGGTGGTGACGAAGTTGGCGGGCCGTCCGGCGAAGTGCTTCAGGTACTCGGCCAGGGTGTGTAGGTACATGTCCCAGCCGTAGCCGGTCATCTCGCCGAAGTCGAACTCGGCCTCCCAGTCGTCGCCGAGGTAGCCGCTGTGGACGAAGGTGAGTGAAGTGGTGCTGTCGTCGTCGGCTGCAACGAGATATTCGAACGCATGGAAGGCGCCGTTCTCGGCCTCCGGAGTGCGTACGATCAGACGCTCGTTCTCAGTGGCCTCGACTCCCATCTCGTCCATCGCCTGGTAGGGATCCGGGGACCAGGCGGCCTGGCCCTCCGGGGTGGCGATCGCTCGCCACACCTGCTCGGGGGTGGCTTCAAGGACGACGGCCTTGCGGATCTCGAAGTTCTTGGACATGTTGGTGCTCCTTAGCGGTGGTGCCGGCGGGCTCTGGTGGGTCAGAGAGTGCTTCGGCGGGCGGTTGATGAGGTCAGCGGAGGTCGCCGTTGGCGGTATCGGGGACGGCGGGGTGCAGGGCAATGACCAGGCGGTTGAGCTTGCCTGTTCCGGCCGTTCCTGGTTCCTGGCCGGTGTGATGCCTGGCCACCAGCTCGGTGACGACGGCGGCGAGCTCTTCAGTGAAGGCGGCCCGGTCCGCCGCGGAGGCGAAGCGGATCTGGCCGTCGATCGCGAAGGTCGCCACCGGCTTACGCGCCCGCTGCGCCCCTGCGAGCAACGTGCCGACGTCGCGCACGAGTCGGGATGCCAGGGCGAGCAGCCAGCGCGCCGAAAGCTGGTCCGGGGCGCGGCTCGGGTCGGGCTGGAGCCGCCCGAGCGCTCCGGGGGAGATCACGTAGGAGGCGGACGTAGCCTGCAGTATCCGCTCGGTGAAGTTGCCTCGGCGCCGCTCCTCGACGAGTTCGACCAGGCCATGCTGCTCAAGGACTCTCAGGTGGTAGTTCACCTTCTGCCGGGGGATGCCGAGCCGGGCGGCGATGGTGGAAGCCGACCCCGGCTCGATCAGGTCCGCAAGGATCTGACGCCGCAAGGGGTCCAGCGATGCCTCCGCAGCGGCTGGGTCCTCGATGGTGCTCACTTCGTGCATGCCCCCATCCTGGCCGTTGACAAATATTATTGTCAACGGTGGGCCTCGCGAGCGAGGGCGCTATCGGACCGCGCGGTACTCGGGCGATGCCTACGCTTACTGGCGAGACGAGACGATCGTTGTGAACGTCCAGGCTCAGACTGTCGCCTGCGGCTGGTCGGGGGGCTCGCGCTGACCAGCGCTCAGGAACGTGGTGGCGGCATACAACAGCCCGGTACAAATCCGGTACAAACCAGCGCGGTCAGCGACGCCCAACGACGGCCGGCCACCACCACTGAGTTTGCAGGTCAGAGGTCGGATCGACGATGTTTCGGGTGGTCGGAGATCCGGTACAAGATCGCTCAACGCTGGAGGCGGTCGATCGTGCGGTCCAGCCACGCTATGGCTGCTGCGGTCTGTGAAAGCGCGTAGTCGACCTCGGCGAGGTGCGTCCACGGTTGACCCGAGTCGAGTGCTCGGGCGTGCTCGCGTGTGACGTCGGTGAGCCGTGTCGTGAGTCGCTCGCGTCGCCGGCGGAGGAGGAGGCAGGCCTCCTGTGTGTCGAACAGGCCGATGTAGGCAACTGCCTGGACGAAGTGGTCGTGATCCGGAGACGTGTCCTGAACCTGGGAGCGGACGCGGTTCCGTAGCTCGGCGAGTCCTTCCTCGGTGATCCGGTAGGTGGCGACGTCGTCGATCGAGTCAGGTCCGCCGAGCTCGACCCAGCCGATGTCGCCGAGTCTGACGAGCAGGTTGCGGACGGACCCCCGGCCGACCGAGAGACCCGAGGCGTCGAGCCGTCGCGGCAGTTCCTGGGACACGGCGTAGAGGTGGAGCGGCCGCTCGACGAGAAGGCCCAGCAGTGAGGTGATGGTCGGGTTGTCGAGCATCGACGCAGGCACGGGACGAGTGTAGTCTAAATAGACTACTGTGGCTCCATGCGGTGTGGCATCTACCCCGGCGGTCCGGTCGGCGGAGACGGCGAGATCATCGGCTCGATCCCCGACGAACCTCGGTCGATCGACTCGGCGCTCGCCTGTTTGCGTGGATCGAAGCCGTTCCACCTGCGGGCTTACGCGCAGTTCACTGACGACCGTGCAGCGGGTGACGTGCACATCCAGCATCCGCGGGCGCCCGGCCGGTACGTGGACGAGAACACCCGGCTCGACCTCGTTCTGCAATATCAGTCGGCGTCCGGCGACATCGCCGGGTTATGTGCCTTCGTGGCGCGCATGATCGCGGAGTACGGTCCGGTCCTCGGCGCCGTGCAGATCGGAGAGGAGGCGAACGTCACGGACAATCCGGTCCTGGACGGCGCGTACCCCCGGGTCCTGGAAGCAGTGGCGTCCGCGATCCTCGTGGCCAAGAACTCGGCTCGCCGTTCCTGTCCCGATGTGCTGGTCGGGACCAACACCACCCAGCTCATCGCGGATCCGCACTTCTATCGACGACTGCTCGACAGCGTTCGTCCGGATGTCGCCGGGCATCTCGACTACGTAGGACTCGACGCCTTCCCCGACGTGTTCGCGCCGCTATCCCCTGGCACTGACCCGGCCGCGGTCTGCACCTGGCTCCTCTCCTCGCATCGCACGGATTCACTCACCCCTGCCGGTCTCGGTGACATGCCGCTGCATCTCACGGAGCACGGATGCCCGACGGGCCCGAGCAGGGACGTCGAGCGTCAGAGCGCCATGCTCAACGCCATGTTCGTCAGTGCTCTGCAGCCTGGTTCTGGCGTCACGTCCTACATGCATTTCAGCCTGCGGGACGCATCGGACGACGGATCGCTCTTCGGCGGGTTCGGCCTGATGACATCGGACTACTCGCCCAAGCCGGCGTTCCATCGCTATCGGCAGCTCATCGATGAGCACGCAACCAGCTTCTGATCAGTCGACGAAGGTGTGCATGGTGTGGGTCGGTCGTTGGTGCCATGGGTGCAAGGCTGTCATATTGAAGCGGCACCAGCACTTTTTCGTACCTGATACGGTCACCTTGAGGCTTATTCAGGCTCCGTCAGGTAAGTGTGTAGAAGATGAGTCCGATGACTGCCGAGATTGTCGTTTTAAATGTGGCGTAGGGCCGCCGGTAGTCTGTGTGGAGAACTTTCCACGTTTTGATATGGGCGATGACTCGTTCGATGGTGGCGCGTGTGTGGTTGAGGCTCTTGTTGAATGTTTTTTGCCAGTCGAGAAGTTCCCGGCCGGGTGGTTTTTTGAACGGGGTGAGCATGCCGCGCCCGATGTATCCTTTATCGCCGATCGGGGGGTATGTGGCGAGGTGGTCGAGGGCGCCGGATTGGTCGAGGCAATATAGGTCGTGTCGGGAGCCTGGGGTCGGGTCGGAGATCCACGACAGCTGCCCTTCCAGGGTGGCTGCGACCTGGACGACGACGCCGGTGGTGCGATGCTTGCCCGACCACAGACCCGGCACCGCGGCCCATGACCAGCAGGGAAGCAAGGTTCCATCGATGATGTACTGCCGATCGGCACGAAGCTCCTCTGCCGTCGGAACGACACTCCGCAGCGCCTGTGCCAGCAACGGTGTCACCCCCGTGATCGCTCGACTAACCGTCGACTGCGACACCCCATAGGTTTCCGCCAACTCCCACTGCGCACGATTCCCGCGCAGATACGCCAACGTGATCACCACCGACCAGAACAACCCCAGAACCGGCGGCCAA
>NZ_JAHLJC010000045.1:0-11176 GCF_020496255.1 Pseudonocardia sp. ICBG1142
CACCGCGGCGATCCGCGGCAGCATGAACCGCAGGCCCGGCCCGGACTTCTGCACCTGCGCGACGACCGCGTCCCAGTCGGCGGGGGCACGTGGCGTTCGATCACCGGGAACAGGTCGCGCTCCTCGGCGTCGAGGTGCTCGTCGATCTCGTCGCGGACCACGGCCAGCCGGTCCGCGAGCAGCGTCGCCGCCCCCGCCCGGCCGGGTCCCTCGCCGCGGCGACGACTCCCGGACGCCCCGCCTCGCGCACGGCGGCCAGCAGCGGGTCGAGGCGGCCGTGGTCGTCGCTGAGCTCGGCCAGGTCGACGGCGTGTCCCCGCGTGCCGGGCGATCACCGGCCAGGCGATCTCGTCCTCGGCGGTGTGGTGGCCGTGGATCTCTCGGCTCCAGGTGTGCAGCCAGTCTTGCAAGAGCGCGGGCGCGCCGGTCCGGGCAGGACGCGCCGTCGGCGATCGCGCGGGCGGCGTCGGTGAGGCGGTGCAGGTCGGGCGCGCATGACGCGGTGGGCGAGGGTGATGCCGAGAGGTCGGCGGTACGGGTTGTCGCGGGCGGTGGTCACCGGGGGTCTCCTACGGGTTCGGGACGGTCGGTCTCTCGACACGCAGACCGTGCGCCCACCCGCTGGCCGGGGACTTGCACGTCACTTGCGCCACCGTTCGTCGGGTCTTGACCGGCGGCCAATCAAGAGTAGACCGGAGGTATCCCCACAGGGACCTCACAAGAGAAGGTGATGACGATGGCTGGGACCACTGGTCGTACCTGGCAGCGCTGGCAGGACTGGGCAGCCTCTCGTGATCGGTGTACTGACGGCCCTCTCGCCTCTCGTGACGACGACGAACGCCGCCGCTGCGGGGACGATGGTCGTACTGGCGTGGTGCTCGCCGCCACGTCGCTCTGGTCGCTCGCGGTGCCCGGCTCGGTGGCGAGCGGAGTGGGTGCACGGTGTACTCGGCGTGCTGCTGTTCCTCTGCCCCCTGGGTGATGGGCTACAGCGCGCTGCCGGGGCGTCGTGGACGTCCTGGGGTGGCGTGGGTGTCCTCGCGGGTGGTCGTGTCGTGGCGCCTCGGCGCTGCCCGCGGTGAACGCCGAGCACCGCACGCTCGCCGCGCACTGACCGCACCGACAGGGCCGACAGGGCGATCGATCCGACAGAACCGACCGTCCGACGGCCGGACGACCAGGTGAGGGGCCGCGACCCGCAGGGGTCGCGGCCCCCGCCGCGTCCGGGGGAGGATCGCACCGTGGACCACGAGCTCCGACCCGGACGCACCCGCCCGGGACCGCATCCTCGACGCTGCCGAGGGGCTGTTCGCCCGGCACGGGTTCGACGCGACGCCCACCTCGCGGATCGCCGAGCGCGCCGGAGTGCCGAAGGGCCTGGTGCACTACTACTTCCGCCGCAAGCCCGACCTTCTCGAGGCGCTCGTCGAGCGGCTCCCGCACCCGGTGCGCGGGGCGGACGTCGCCGTCGCCGGGGACGCACTCGCCGGGCTGCGGGCGTTGGTCGCCGCGCTGGACCGGGCGCTCGACGCGTCCTCGGTCCTGTCCCACCTGCTGTGGCGCGAGGCCGACACCCATCCCGTCGTCCGCGACGCGCTGCTGCGCCGCGCCGGTGAGCTGGAGGACGCGGTGCACGAGGTCCTCGCCGCCGGCGGCGGGGCGCCGGACCGGATCCGCGCCGCCGCGCGGCTGCTGGCCGCGGCGATCGGACACCGCTACGCCCTCGACCGGCACGGCGCCGACGACCGCACCGACATGGAGGCCGAGCTGTCCTTCGTCGCCGCGGGCCTGTAGCGCGCTCCCCGGGCGGGTCAGGGCCAGGGGCGCCAGGGGGCGCCGGACTCCTCGTAGCGCGGGACGGTGTGCCTGCGGTCGGCGAGCCGGTGCAGCGCGTGCGCCGTCCACGTCCGCCACCCCAGCAGGGCCAGCACCACACGATCAGCCCGGCGGTCAGCGGCCCCGCCCAGCCGAGCGGCCCCGAGCGTGACCGCGGCCTCACCAGCGGGCCGAGCAGCGCGAACCACCACGCCCGTGACCTGCGGGAGGCGGGCGTCGGCGAGCACGTCGACGGCGATCAGCCTGCGCTGCTCGCCGTCCGGCGTGCCCCGGATCGCAGCACCTTCCGTGCCGCGGCACGGTCGCGCACCAGCCCCATGTCCGGCCCCGCGGGCCGGGGCGACCCGCACCGGGATCCGCCCGACGCCGACAGCCACAGCAGCACACACACCGAGCAGGCTGAGCAGCCCGCCGACGACGATCGCGGCCAGCAGGTGGTCGGCCCGGGCGTGCACGTCGGTGGTGATCGAGTAGGACGACGCCGAACCACACCGCCGCGACCCCCGCTGCGACCCGGCCGAGGATGACGGCCCGCAGCGACGGCGGCCGCACAGTGTCGGCCACGGCCGGCCGGGTACGACGGCGGTGGCTGCGGCCGGCTGCCCGTCACGTAGGCCGTCGGCCCGGTCGTCGCCCTGACGTTCTCGGCCTGGTCGTTGTCGGCCCGGTCGTCGGTGCGGACCTCGGGTGCCCGGTGGGGCGGGCGGGGCCGCCACCGGGCCGGGTGTCCCCGGTGGCCGCACGGGCGGCGGGGACGCGGGCTCGTACGCGCCCCTGTCCGCCGATGCGCGGCGGAGGGGCCGGGGGACCGGGCGCGGGGGGGGAGCGGGGGCCGGCGTCGCGGTCGGCCCGGTCGCCGGTGTCCGGAGCACGCATGGCCGCGACGTTACCCGCGGGTTCGGACCCTCCGGCGGGGCGCCCGTCCCACGCGGCGGATGCGGCCCTCGGCGCGCCGAGCGACCAGAACGACCGCCGACCCGAGCCCGTCCCACACGGGATCCGGCTTCCGGCACGGGGTCCGAACCCGTGTCGCAAGCCGTATCCCGTGTCGCAGGATCGGGACTCGGTAGGGCTCGGCGTCGCGGGTGGTCAGGTTAGGCTTGCCTTTTGATCTGAGGAGGTTCGCCGTGCCGCGTCGCTGCAGCACCCCTGTCCGCCCGTTCCGTGAGCCGTCGTGGCGTTCTCGCCGGCGCCGCCGGCCTGCTCGTCCTCGCCGGGTGCGGCGCCCGGCCGCAGGACGGGCGGGGGGCGGGGGGCGCGGTCGCGGAGGGCTACCCGGGGTGACGGTGCGGCACGCACTGGGGGGAAACGGTCGTTCCCGGACCGGCCGCAGCGCGTGGTCACGTGAGCGCGGCGAACACCGACGTCGCGCTGGCGATGGGCGTCCTGCCGGTGGCGATCCCGCGCACCGTCTACGGAGGCGACGCCGAGGGCGTGCTGCCCTGGGTGCGCGCGACGCGATCACCGCGCACGGCGGCCCGTTCCCGCAGGTCATTGGCTCCGACGACCTGTCGGCGACGCCGATCGAGCAGGTCGCCGCGGCCCCCCGGACCTGGTGCTGGCCACGTACTCCGGGCTGAGCCGGGCGGAGTACGACCAGCTGTCGGCGATCGCCCCGACCGTCGCCTATCCCGACGCCCCGTACTCCACCGGCTGGCGGGACCAGACCCGCATCGCCGGTCAGGTGTGTTCGGGGATCCGGCACGGGCCCAGCAGCTGATCGACTCCACCGGGCAGCGGCTACGCACCGCGGCGCAGCGGTACCCGCAGCTGGCGGGAGCCACGTTCGTCTACACCGGAGGGATGGACGCCGGTGCGCTCGGGGTGTTCCGGGCGGGCGACGTTCGCGTCCAAGCTGGTCACCGACCTGGGGCTCACCCTGGCGCCCTACGTCGAGCAGAACGCCCCGGGCGGCGGGGAGGTCTACTACACCGTGAGCGGCGAGTTGCTCTCGCGCGTCGAGTCCGACCTGGTCATCGGCTTCTTCGCGACACAGGCCGAGGAACAGGCGTTCCGCACCGCGCCCGGCGTCCAGCTGCTGCCGGCGATGGCCCGCGGCGGGTTCGCCCCGGTCGTCGGCGCCGACCGGGTGGTGGCGAGCTCGGCGCCGTCGGTCCTGTCGATCCCCTGGGTGCTCGACGCCTACCTGCCGATCCTGGCCGAGGCGGCCGCCCGCTCGCGCAGCTGAGCCGGATCCCCCGGCTGCCGTAGTCGACACCTGACTATCGGTTATTCGTGCTGGTGACGCTAACGGGTGAACGGCCGTTGCGGGGCCCGTCCGTCCTCGTAGAGCAGCCGAGACCGTGTGCGACGGTCCAACGATCAACCATGGAGGTTGTGAGATGCGGAAGTCCGTTCGCGGTGCGCTCGTCGGTGCAGCGCTGCTCCCCCTGGCCGTCGCGGCGCCCGCCGCGGCCTTCGCCGGCGGCACCGGCTACGACGAGGGTGGCAAGGACAAGGGTCACTCGAAGCACGAGGGTGACAAGGACAAGGGTCACCAGAAGAAGTGGGACCACAAAGAAGCACGAGGACAAGAAGCACGACCTCGCGCTGCCGGCCCCGCTGGACAGCGTCGTCGACCTGGTCACCGGTGCCACCGGTGGCGAGCTCCCGTCGCTTCCGTCGCTGCCGGTCGGCTGACCGAACCCGGCCCCGTGACGGGCCGGTCCGGACCCCGAGGGGTGTCCGGACCGGCCCGTCCGTCGTTGCGGAGGCGGTCAGATCACCGGCGCCGGGTCCTCCGTCGGCTGGTCCCTGAGGATCGTGTCGCCCTTGACGAACCACGCGACACCGAACGCCAGGATCGCGACGGCCTCCAGCCAGAACAGGGTGTGGAACCGCTCGGCGACGGCGTCGGGCACCAGCGCCGCGTCCAGTGCGGCCCAGCACGAGGCAGGCCACGATCGTCGCGCCGCAGGACCCGGTAGACGACGTTGCGTGCGGCCTTGCCCGGGGTTCCGGACTCCCCGCGGGTGAACAGGGCCAGGCAGAACCAGGCCAGGCCCGCGAAGAACACCGTCGCCGCGGCCAGGTGCAGGTACCCGACGACGGTCGCCGCCGTCGTCGCCGCGCCGTCGGGCGGGTGGGCAGCAGGGCGACGGCGATGGCCGCCGTCCCGGTGACGTTGGCGAGCCGGTTGTCCGGCGGTCGTAGCGGTAGCAGTAGAGAGAAGACGCCGACTGCGCACAGCGAGCCGACGAACACGTCGCGCATCGGCGAGTAGTAGTAGCGGCTGATCGAGTCCCGCAGTCCGTCGCCGCGAGGGCCAGGTCGCCCCCCACCAGTACGAACGGGAGCAGGATCCCGATCACGCCGACGGCGCGCCGCAGACCCAGGTAGGACAGCACGGCACCGTCGGCACGCGAGGACATGACGAAGATCGTCGCAGAGCCGCCACTCGAACTTTCGTTCGATCCGGCGTAGCGTTCCCGAGGTGGACGTCGGCGGGCAGGCTTCGCTCTTCACCGCCGGGAGCGCGGCCCCGGCGTACCGGCACGAGCTCGCCGACGGAGCGTGGGTCGACGTCGCGGTCGGCTGGGTCCCCGACCCGGACGAGCTGTTCACGCTGCTGCGCGCGACCGTGCCGTTCCGCGGTCACCGCCGCGCATGTACGACCGCGTGGTCGACGAACCGCGCCTCACTCACCGCTGGTGCTGCCCGACGACACGGTGCCCCGCCGGCTGCGCGACATGGGCTGCACGCTGGGGCAGCGCTACGGCCACGCCTTCACCCAGATCGGCGTGAACCTCTACCGCGACGGCGCCGACGGCGTGGCCTGGCACGGCGACCGGGTCGCCCGTGAGCGGCCCGACGCCGTCGTCGCACTGGTCGCCCTCGGCGCGACGCGGCCGCTGCGGCTGCGCCCGACCGGCGGCGGCGCCTCGGTGTCGTTCCCGCTCGCCTCGGGGGACCTGTTGGTCATGGGCGGGACGTGCCAGCGGACCTGGCAGCACAGCGTGCCGAAGGTGGCGCGCAGCGGGCCGCGCATCAGCGTCCAGTTCCGGCACCTGTATCCGGGGATGCCGGCGGGCGGTGGGCCGACATAGTCTGCGTCGATGCAGCGCAAGATCGGCGTGATGGGCGGGACGTTCGACCCCGTCCACCACGGCCACCTCGTCGCCGCCAGTGAGGTGGCGGACCGCTTCGCCCTCGACGAAGTGATCTTCGTACCGACCGGGAGGCCGTGGCAGAAGAGCGCCCGCGACGTCTCGCCCGCCGAGGACCGCTACCTGATGACGGTCATCGCGACGGCGTCGAACCCGCGGTTCTCGGTCAGCCGCGTCGACGTCGACCGCGACGGTCCCACCTACACCGCGGACACCCTCGCCGACCTGCACACGACGCCATGCCCGACGCGCAGCTGTTCTTCATCACCGCCGCCGACGCGCTGCAGCAGATCCTGTCCTGGCACAAGGTCGACGAGCTGTTCCGCTACGCGCACTTCGTCGGCGTGACCCGGCCCGGGTACGAGCTGGCCGACGGGCACCTGCCCGAGGGTCGGTGACGACGGTGGAGGTGCCGGCGATGGCGATCTCGTCCAGCGAGTGCCGGGACCGGGTGGCCTCGGGGCGGCCGGTCTGGTATCTCGTTCCGGATGGGGTGGTGCAGTACATCTCCAAGCGCAGTCTGTACCTGAATCCGGACGTCTGACCTGCGGTTTCTCTGACGGGTACCCCCGCGGGTACAAATCCGGTACAAGATCACCTGACTCGGATGGTCAGCGCAGACCCGCACCGAGCGCGGTGTCGACGAGCGTCCGGGTGCGGTCCAGGGCGTCCGGCCACTCGTGCGCGTAGGTGTTCAGGGTGATCATCGGCGAGCTGAGGCGAGCCGCGCGCGGAGCTTCGTCGCGAGGCCGACGTAGAGCAGCCTCAGGCCCGACACTACGGGGTGGGGAAGACCCGGCAGAGCAGGCAGGATGGCAGGAGGCATCCACCAGGCGTAGAGCCCCGGAGCAGATGGCGCCAGAGCGCGGACGTCCTCGGGGTGGACCGGACTGTCGACCAGCGCGTCGATGACGGCCGCGATCGGTGGGGGAGCGGACGACATTGGGGCAGTCTGCCGAGCGTTCGCGCAGCGAGGTAGCTGTTCGTCAGCGCGTCCACCAACGGCGATAGACAGCGACAGTCGTTCGAGCAGGTTCACGCTGGTCGGGGCATGCTAGATCGAGAACGCCGCAGGTCCGCGGATCGCGCTGATTCGTTCCGGCTGAACGTCTGAAAGCAGGTCGAGTCGGACTCGCCTTCCGTGCGGACGACGGCGGGAGACGGTCAGGCGAACACGCGCGCGAGCCAGTTCGACCAGGCCTGCTCAGTGGCCTGACGGTCGATGTCGGCGTAGATGTAGTGGCCCACGGCCTGGGGCATGCCCATCGCCGAGTTGTCGTGGAAGCGGTACAGGCCGTCGTCTGTGCGCAGTGCGAGGAAGTTGACGAACGCGGGGGTAGGCGAAGTCGACCACCCCCTCAAGCGCGGGCAGACCCTGCGGGGTGAGGCGCAGTTGCTGCCCCTGTTCGAACGGCCCCTCGACGCCGAGGGCTTTCTCGAGGGTTGCCCACGAGTTCGGCGTCGCAGAGGAGGGCGGCCCCTGGGTGGTGACGAAGTTGGCGGGCCGTCCGGCGAAGTGCTTCAGGTACTCGGCCAGGGTGTGTAGGTACATGTCCCAGCCGTAGCCGGTCATCTCGCCGAAGTCGAACTCGGCCTCCCAGTCGTCGCCGAGGTAGCCGCTGTGGACGAAGGTGAGTGAAGTGGTGCTGTCGTCGTCGGCTGCAACGAGATATTCGAACGCATGGAAGGCGCCGTTCTCGGCCTCCGGAGTGCGTACGATCAGACGCTCGTTCTCAGTGGCCTCGACTCCCATCTCGTCCATCGCCTGGTAGGGATCCGGGGACCAGGCGGCCTGGCCCTCCGGGGTGGCGATCGCTCGCCACACCTGCTCGGGGGTGGCTTCAAGGACGACGGCCTTGCGGATCTCGAAGTTCTTGGACATGTTGGTGCTCCTTAGCGGTGGTGCCGGCGGGCTCTGGTGGGTCAGAGAGTGCTTCGGCGGGCGGTTGATGAGGTCAGCGGAGGTCGCCGTTGCGGTATCGGGGACGGCGGGGTGCAGGGCAATGACCAGGCGGTTGAGCTTGCCTGTTCCGGCCGTTCCTGGTTCCTGGCCGGTGTGATGCCTGGCCACCAGCTCGGTGACGACGGCGGCGAGCTCTTCAGTGAAGGCGGCCCGGTCCCCGCCGCGGAGGCGAAGCGGATCTGGCCGTCGATCGCGAAGGTCGCCACCGGCTTTACGCGCCCGCTGCGCCCTGCGAGCAACGTGCCGACGTCGCGCACGAGTCGGGATGCCAGGGCGAGCAGCCAGCGCGCCGAAAGCTGGTCCGGGGCGCGGCTCGGGTCGGGCTGGAGCCGCCCGAGCGCTCCGGGGGAGATCACGTAGGAGGCGGACGTAGCCTGCAGTATCCGCTCGGTGAAGTGCCTCGGCGCTCGGCCCGCTCCTCGACGAGTTCGACCAGGCCATGCTGCTCAAGGACTCTCAGGTGGTAGTTCACCTTCTGCCGGGGGATGCCGAGCCGGGCGGCGATGGTGGAAGCCGACCCGGCGGCTCGATCAGGTCCGCAAGGATCTGACGCCGCAAGGGGTCCAGCGATGCCTCCGCAGCGGCTGGGTCCTCGATGGTGCTCACTTCGGCATGCCCCCATCCTGGCCGTTGACAAATATTATTGTCAACGGTGGGCCTCGCGAGCGAGGGCGCTATCGGACCGCGCGGTACTCGGGCGATGCCTACGCTTACTGGCGAGACGAGACGATCGTTGTGAACGTCCAGGCTCAGACTGTCGCCTGCGGCTGGTCGGGGGGCTCGCGCTGACCAGCGCTCAGGAAACGTGGTGGCGGCATACAACAGCCCGGTACAAATCCGGTACAAACCAGCGCGGTCAGCGACGCCCAACGACGGCCGGCCACCACCACTGAGTTTGCAGGTCAGAGGTCGGATCGACGATGTTTCGGGTGGTCGGAGATCCGGTACAAGATCGCTCAACGCTGGAGGCGGTCGATCGTGCGGTCCAGCCACGCTATGGCTGCTGCGGTCTGTGAAAGCGCGTAGTCGACCTCGGCGAGGTGCGTCCACGGTTGACCCGAGTCGAGTGCTCGGGTGCTCGCGTGTGACGTCGGTGAGCCGTGTCGTGAGTCGCTCGCGTCGCCGGCGGAGGAGGAGGCAGGCCTCCTGTGTGTCGAACAGGCCGATGTAGGCAACTGCCTGGACGAAGTGGTCGTGATCCGGAGACGTGTCCTGAACCTGGGAGCGGACGCGGTTCCGTAGCTCGGCGAGTCCTTCCTCGGTGATCCGGTAGGTGGCGACGTCGTCGATCGAGTCAGGTCCGCCGAGCTCGACCCAGCCGATGTCGCCGAGTCTGACGAGCAGGTTGCGGACGGACCCCCGGCCGACCGAGAGACCCGAGGCGTCGAGCCGTCGCGGCAGTTCCTGGGACACGGCGTAGAGGTGGAGCGGCCGCTCGACGAGAAGGCCCAGCAGTGAGGTGATGGTCGGGTTGTCGAGCATCGACGCAGGCACGGGACGAGTGTAGTCTAAATAGACTACTGTGGCTCCATGCGGTGTGGCATCTACCCCGGCGGTCCGGTCGGCGGAGACGGCGAGATCATCGGCTCGATCCCCGACGAACCTCGGTCGATCGACTCGGCGCTCGCCTGTTTGCGTGGATCGAAGCCGTTCCACCTGCGGGCTTACGCGCAGTTCACTGACGACCGTGCAGCGGGTGACGTGCACATCCAGCATCCGCGGGCGCCCGGCCGGTACGTGGACGAGAACACCCGGCTCGACCTCGTTCTGCAATATCAGTCGGCGTCCGGCGACATCGCCGGGTTATGTGCCTTCGTGGCGCGCATGATCGCGGAGTACGGTCCGGTCCTCGGCGCCGTGCAGATCGGAGAGGAGGCGAACGTCACGGACAATCCGGTCCTGGACGGCGCGTACCCCCGGGTCCTGGAAGCAGTGGCGTCCGCGATCCTCGTGGCCAAGAAACTCGGCTCGCCGTTCCTGTCCCGATGTGCTGGTCGGGACCAACACCACCCAGCTCATCGCGGATCCGCACTTCTATCGACGACTGCTCGACAGCGTTCGTCCGGATGTCGCCGGGCATCTCGACTACGTAGGACTCGACGCTTCCCCGACGTGTTCGCGCCGCTATCCCCTGGCACTGACCCGGCCGCGGTCTGCACCTGGCTCCTCTCCTCGCATCGCACGGATTCACTCACCCTGCCGGTCTCGGTGACATGCCGCTGCATCTCACGGAGCACGGATGCCCGACGGGCCCGAGCAGGGACGTCGAGCGTCAGAGCGCCATGCTCAACGCCATGTTCGTCAGTGCTCTGCAGCCTGGTTCTGGCGTCACGTCCTACATGCATTTCAGCCTGCGGGACGCATCGGACGACGGATCGCTCTTCGGCGGGTTCGGCCTGATGACATCGGACTACTCGCCCAAGCCGGCGTTCCATCGCTATCGGCAGCTCATCGATGAGCACGCAACCAGCTTCTGATCAGTCGACGAAGGTGTGCATGGTGTGGGTCGGTCGTTGGTGCCATGGGTGCAAGGCTGTCATATTGAAGCGGCACCAGCACTTTTTCGTACCTGATACGGTCACCTTGAGGCTTATTCAGGCTCCGTCAGGTAAGTGTGTAGAAGATGAGTCCGATGACTGCCGAGATTGTCGTTTAAATGTGGCGTAGGCCGCCGGTAGTCTGTGTGGAGAAATTTCCACGTTTTGATATGGGCGATGACTCGTTCGACGGTGGTGGCGCGTGTGTGGTTGAGGCTCTTGTTGAATGTTTTTTGCCAGTCGAGAAGTTCCCGGCCGGGTGTGTTTTTTTGAACGGGGTGAGCATGCCGCGCCCGATGTATCCTTTATCGCCGATCGGGGGGTATGTGGCGAGGTGGTCGAGGGCGCCGGATGGTCGAGGCAATATAGGTCGTGTGTCGGGAGCCTGGGTCGGGTCGGAGATCCACGACAGCTGCCCGCAGGGTGGCTGCGACCTGGACGACGACGCCGGTGGTGCGATGCTTGCCCGACCACAGACCGGCACCGCGGCCCATGACCAGCAGGGAAGCAAGGTTCCATCGATGATGTACTGCCGATCGGCACGAAGCTCCTCTGCCGTCGGAACGACACTCCGCAGCGCCTGTGCCAGCAACGGTGTCACCCCCGTGATCGCTGACTAACCGTCGACTGCGACACCCCATAGGTTTCCGCCAACCTCCCACTGCGCACGATTCCGCGCAGATACGCCAACGTGATCACCACCGACCAGAACAACCCCAGAACCGGCGGCCAAG
>NZ_JAHLJC010000046.1:0-20186 GCF_020496255.1 Pseudonocardia sp. ICBG1142
GTGGGCGAGCCCGGCAGCGGTGTATGGGCGGAGATGGCGTGCTGGCGTCGAGCGTAGTGCGGTTGCGTGGGCGTGGCGTAGGTCGGCGACCTCGACCCCGACCCGGGCGGCGACCAGCAGCGGCGACGTGGGCTGGGCTCGGCCGAGGACGGCGGCGAGGACGGCGGGGTCGAGGAAGCTGATCACCTCCAGCGCGTCGGCCCGATCGGTCTCGGACAGGCGCGGGACCGGGACCGGCAGCGCCCGGGCGGCGGGCGGGTCAGGTGGTTCCGGCGGTTCAGGGTGGTGACTGTGGGTGGTCATCAGGTCTCCTGTTTTTGGCATGCCGACAGGGAGGGAGGGAGGCACCGAGATGCCTCCGTCCCTGCTCAGATACGGGTTTCAGAGGTGCTGGAGCGGGTGGGTCCCTGGCCTCCCTGAGTGACCGTCTGTGCAGGTCATCCCAGGGAGGGAGGGGTCAGGGAGGCGGGAGGGAGAACTCCCTGCCTCCCTGACGCCTCCCTGACCGACTCCCTCTAGAAGTAGCCGTTCTGGCCGGGCCCGGATTCATCACTGTCGGTGATGGATTCGTGGGTGGCGTCGGTGTGGGCTTCGTGGAGGCGGGCGGTGCTGAGGACCATGACTCCGTCGGACTTGTAGGGCCGGGCGTCGGCGGGTAGCTCGTCGGCGAGGCGGGCGAAGGTCCACGTCCCGTAGTGGGCGCGGTCGAGTTCGGTGAGCGCGGCGAGGGCTTCTTGGGTGCGCATCCGCTTGTGCCCGTGAAGGACGTGGAGCAGGTCTTCCAGGAGGTCCCGCCGCGCTGCCGGGGCCGGGGCCGGGGCTGTCGCGGGTCCGGTGGTGAGTCCGGCCTCCTGTCGGAGTTTCACGGCGCGTTCGATGATCGGGGTGAGTTCGTCGATGCCGTTGCCGCGTGGGATGTAGAAGCAGCGCATGAGCCCGTCTTGGGGTGTGAATCCCGAGGTCATGGCGGTGCCGAGGTCCCCGAGGTCCACCGTGCCGTCGGCGCCCACGGTCATGGGTTGCAGGGTGGTGGCGGTGATCCCTGCGGTGTGCTTTCCCGTGCCGAGGATCGCGTCGTTGCCCTGGTGATCGGCGATCGCGAAGCAGGCCCGGTTGGACAGGACCTTCGCCACCGCCCTGGGCAGGGACTCCTTCGAGGGGACTGGTGTCGCGAACAGGAACGTCACGCCGTATTTGCGTGCCTTCGCGACGATCTTGGCGACCAGCTCGGCTGCTTCGGCGCCGATAGGGGAGACGAACAGCTCCTGGCACTCGTCGATCACCACCACCCCCGGGCGCATCGACCGATCGCTGGCCGCGAGCTTGCGCGTCAGCTTCGGCTCGCCCGCTGCGGACAGCTTCCGCCCTCGTTCCGACAGCTCGGACATGAGCGCCTTGAGCCCGTCGAGGACCGTCGGCACCTCGTCCGGATCGTCGGACACGAACAGCGTCCGGGCGACCGGCCGGAAGGGGTCGTAGTCGGCGTTGTGGGCCATGCAGTAGATGTCGATCTCGACGAGTGGGTCGAGGATCGCTCCGGCGAGGACGTCGATGATCAGGGTGGATTTGCCGGAGCCCATCATCCCGGCGATGCCCCAGTTGGTGCCGAACAGCCGTCCGGTGACCAGGTCGGAGCGTGGGGTGACGCCGACGGGGACACCGCGGAAGTAGTCGGTGGTCCCGTCGTCGCCGGGCACCTGGGCGACCGGTTTCGTGAGGCTGCCTTGGTTGGTCGGCGACCCACAGGTCCAGCGTTCCGGGGTGGTCGCGGGCTTCGGTGGGCCACACCTCGACCGGTAGGCGGAGCAGGTTGTGGGCGAGGACGTCTTTGCGTCGGTTGAGCATCTCGACGGTGACGCCTTCGGGCAGGAGGAATTGGCAGTGCCAGCCGCGCCCGTCGTGGACGGGTGGGAGGTTCCAGCGTGGTGTCCAGCCCTGCTTGAACTTGCTGTTCAGCGCGGGCAGGCCGAGGTTGCGTAGGGCGTTGACCACGGCGCTTTCGTCGACGATCACACCCCGCCCGGTGCCGTCCTCGTCGTCCTCGACGGGAGCAGCCCAGGTCGGTGCCTCGGTCCTCGCTCGCCCGAGCGCCCACAGTCCGAGCACCGCCCCGGCTCCGGCCAGGGTGGCGATCACGGTGGCGTAGACGGTCACGAACGTGACCACCCACGCGACCGCGTCGATGACCCCAGCGATGGGGGCGATGACCAGGGAGATGTCCTTGGCGGCGATCGCGAGGACGGCCCCGAGGCCGAGGAGCATCCCGAGCGCGATCAGCGCGCCGACCCCAGCCGCACGCGCCCAGGCCAGCGGCGCGTTGACCCAGTCCATCACCCGCCCATGACGACGCTGCTTCTCTCGCGACGTCCCGGGCCTCCCACTCCAACAGGCGGTCCTGGTCACCTGCGATCTCGGCGGCGCGCATCTGACGCTCATACCGGCTGGTGCCGTGGGTGTCCCGCCACCGCTGAACGAGGACCCCGGCGCCGGAGAACACATAGAAAGTGTTCCTGACCAGCGCCTTCGTGGTGGTGACGGTGGCGGGATGGGTCGCGGCGGCGAGGGCGCCGCGGCCTGCGGCGTGCAGGTCGGAGCGGTAAAGGTCCCGCCGCGACACCACCCCGGTCCCCGGTGTCCCGGGCGCGGGGCCTTCCACCTGCGCGCCGCAGGCCACGATCTCGCCCTCGACCACCACCGGGGCCTCGGCGTCGCGGGTGCCGGTGTGCTGGTGCAGGGTGATGACCTGCGCCAGCTTGTCCCCTGATGACGCGTGGTGGGCTGGGCTGGCGCCGCCAGCCTCGTCGCGGCCGGTCTGGTCGTCGTGGTGGCTCATCGCGGGCCTCCGCCCTGCTGTTCGTCTCCGCCCCGAGGTTCGGGGTCGTCACGGAGCTGGCGGGCGCGGGCGGCCGAGCAGCGCAGGCCCCTGCGGATGGACTCGGCTGAGCCGGGGTCGACCCGGCCGTCAGCGACCGCGGTCCGGAGGAGCTGCCGAAGATCATCGAGGGTGCGCGGGGTCGACCCGGTTTCAAGATCATGGTCGGGGTCGACTCCTAGGGTCGACGATGATCTTGGAGGGGTCGACTGTCGCAGGTCAGCCCTCGACTCCCCACCCGACTCCTCCGGGCTGCGGTCGAGGATGGCGACACCGCCCCCATGATCATCGTCGAGGTGCGAGTCGACCCCGGAGTCGAGGCCGTCGAGGGCCGGGTCGGCCTCGTAGTCGTGGTCGTTGGTGAGTCGGGAGCCGACACAGCCCGCGCCCTCGACGAGGGCGGCCAGTGCCCAGTCCCAGTCGTCGGCGCGATTGATGCCGACCGACGCATCCGGTGTGACAGGTCGTTCCGGGGCGGTGGTCGCGGCGAGTGTGCGGCGCCGGACCTGGTAGGTCCCGGGTCGGTAGGCCAGCTCCGCTGTGCCGTTGGTCTGGATGACTGCTGCGGCGTCGCGGACGGCGAGGCGTCGTGCGCGGTCGGTCTTCGCCTCCACCAGCGCGGTCAGACGTGCCGCCCGTCGCTCGGCCCGGGAGCGCGGTGCTCCGGCCAAAGTCAGTTGGTGCGCGGCGACGCCTGCGATGGACACGACGGCCATGACGATCCCGGCGGTCCAGCCTTGGTGGAGGCCGTGGAGGAGGTTCATCCCGGCGGCGACCAGGGAAAAGAGAACGACCCCGGCCTGCAACCCGGCCACCGGCTGGTCCGGTGCGTGGTGTCGGGATGCGGTGATGGCGAGGGCGAAGGCCCACATGCCGAGTTCGGTGATCCCGGCCAGTAGCAGGCCGCCGGGGCCGTAGATGGTGGTGCCGTAGGTGGCCATGGCGGGTGCGGCGAGGGCGAAGGACAGGAGCGCGATCGGGTAGATGAGCAGCTCCACGACGTGGGCAGAAGCCCAGGTCAGGACCTTGGCCAGGGCGTCGGCGCGGACCTGCCGCTGCTCGGTCCGGCGACGTTCAGCCGCGTCGCGGTCGGTCTGGGCGCGGTCGCGGCGGGCGTTCTGCTCGGCGATCCGCCGCTGCGCGGCAGCGTCGGCGGCTTCGCGGGCGAGGCGGGCGTCCAGAGCGCGGGTCTCGCGCCGCTCGGCCGCCCGGGTCGCAGCCCCCGAGTGGTTCGTGGTGGTCATGCTCCGGCCCTCCCCTTGCCCTGCTGACCAGCCGAAACCCGCTCAGCGGGCGACTCAGGGCCGTCGGAGGCGTCGTCTGCGGCAGGCAACTCGCCCCGGGCAGTCGAGGCAGGGACGGCCCGGCGGACCTGCCAGAGGCGCAGCTCAGCGGCAGCCCACCAGCCGGTCACGAAGCCGAGCGGTGCGGCGAACCACCAGGTCAGGCCCAGTGTCGCCCCCGCCAGGGCGGCGACGACAGCGATCTCGGTGGCCCGATCCCGAACCACCGTGACGGCACGGTGAAGCAGCGCGTTCATGCCACCTCACCGCCCTGACCAGCGGAAACGACCACGGGACGTCGGGGCGGAAGCGTCAGCAGGCGACCTGCGGACGCCCCGTCAGACGACTCGTCGGCCGGATCGGGGTCGTCGAGGAGGTCGCCGTAGAGGCGGTCGATGACCCGCTCGGTCAGACCATCCGGGCACCACGAGAAGCCCTGGTCAACGCCGGGATCAGGGTCGCTGTCGGGGGTTTTTGAAGAAAAGTTCCACCTACCGGTGGAGACGTGCAGACGCCAAGGGCAGCATGGCCCATAGCCGATCACCTGTTCTCTCAGGTTGTTCGGTTAGGTCGCCGCCCCGGAGTGGAATCCTGGGCGGTGACCGCAACCCCGCCGGGCTGGCGGGCTCGCTCCTCAAGCTAGACACGACCCCGCACCGGCTGTCAAGCACTAATCTCGACCGGCCTGCCCGCCGTCACCTGCGCCCCACATTGATCACGGAACGTGACGATGGGCTCGAATGGCTGCCTGGGCGCCGTTTTTGCTGGTCAGCCCACGTTCAGGGTGATCTTCGGCGCGTGTGAGCGCGCTGGCCGTTGAGGGGGTGGCACGGCTTGAGCCGTGCCACCCCCTCAAGCCGTGCCAGGGGAAAATGGGTATTGACCTGGGTAAACAGTAGGGGTGGCACGGCTGTCTCGGCTTGACTCGGCTTGGGGGTCGTTTCGGGACATCCCCTGGAGTCTCACTCTGCGTGACGGGCCGGGGCCGAGTGGGGCGCGCCAGCGGTCTCGATTATCGGTGGTGCGTGGTTGCGTTTCCGGTGCTGCAGGGTGCGGCGCTCTGCAGGTGTTGCTGAGTACTCCCCTGCCGCCTCTTCTGCCGCTTGTAGTACCGGAGGGCTGGGCGTTGTCAGAGCCACGGATGAGGGCTCTTTTGCGCTAGGGCGGGGGTGGCGCCGGGCACAGTATTGATGTGACTGGTTGTGCGGTTTCAAAGGTGCCGCAGGATGGATTTAGTATCTGCCTGCACGGTGTTTTGGTGCGTGCAGGAGCCACTGCATCCGCCCGATGCGCGATCCGGCGGATGTGGGGGTTGTCGCGCTATCGTTGAGGTCGCGTGTCCTCGGTGCTGTCGGCCTGACAGGTGGCCCAGTAACTCCCGAGAGGGGTTTTGTTCCTCCCGAGAGAACACAAGATCGTTTTCGGGGCCGTCTTCTGGACTTGCCCCGGGGCGCTCTCAGGTAGGTCATCGTTGTGACCTGCTGTTGTGTGGGTGGTGGAGTGAGTCCCGCTGGGTCGGGCTGGCGGGTTGTGGTCGCGGAGCGGCCGTGATCGTCAGTACGTAGTTCCATGGTTTGAAAAAGGCAAAGGTCAAGGTCAACTGACTACGGCAGGAGTGGGTGGTTTGAGCTTGTTTGGGTGTATCTGTCCGTAGTGGCTGAGTGTGTTCGCGTGATTGCTTCTGGTAGTGGTTCTTGACCACCGGGGGGGGGGGGCGTGTTCGGATGCGGTCATGTGCACGAAGAGGTTCGCATCTGCGTCGCGTGTTATCGGGACTGTGTTAGTTGTGGCTGTTGCAATGGGGTCGGCCACTGGGATCGCTTCGGCCGAAGCTCCGGTAGTGATGACAGGAGTCTCGGTCGCCGCCCCCAGCCAACGCGGAGACCTTGAAGCTAGTGGAGTCTCCCCAGTTGGAGATGAATCGCTGAGTCCGGATGAGGCGCGCCGGGCCGCCGAAGAGGCAGAGTATTTATTCTCTGTCGTGCTTGTGAACGACGGTGAGCAGTGGCGGGTAAATCCGGCGTTTTCTCGCGATAAAGATTTTCGAGAGCTGGCCCAGGTGGCAGAAGCGCTCAATGGACCCGTTCCTTACCATGCGATCGACTCCCCGCAGTATCGCGAATGCGTGCTCAATGCTGTAGGGCTAGGGGCTCTTACTGCGGGTGCAGCTAAAGGGGGCTCTCAACTCGCGTATCTCATGGCCGCTAAGAAGTGGAAAGACGTCGCGTACGTGCTGGCGCGTTTGGTCGGAGTGAACGCGTTAAAGGGTGGTCTTGCCGGGGCGGCAGTTTCTTTGGCGGGAGCTGGAGCGTGGTGCGCGACTCCGTGGGCGAAATGAAGCTGTATCGGATTTTCAGGACGCCCAGTGCCGCGCGAGATGCTGCTGACTTCGTTCTCGGACACCTTCGCGAAAGAGGCGCAGTCGACTACTTTTCGGAAGAGAGATTCAATCCTGTCATTGAGCTGGCTCGACATGGTGCATGGAGCGAGGCAGCAAAAGAGTATCGGAACATCACGGGTGCGGGCATTAAAGATAGCGTAATTGCGGCCGAGATTGCCCGACGGATCGTCAAAGACGATAAGCGCCGATGAAGAGGATCGTTCCCTGCCCGCCATGAGTCTATATCGCCGATCATCGAGGCTTATTCAGGCTCCGTCAGGTAAGTGTGTAGAAGATGAGTCCGATGACTGCCGAGATTGTCGTTTTAAATGTGGCGTAGGGCCGCCGGTAGTCTGTGTGGAGAACTTTCCACGTTTTGATATGGGCGATGACTCGTTCGATGGTGGCGCGTGTGTGGTTGAGGCTCTTGTTGAATGTTTTTTGCCAGTCGAGAAGTTCCCGGCCGGGTGGTTTTTTGAACGGGGTGAGCATGCCGCGCCCGATGTATCCTTTATCGCCGATCGGGGGGTATGTGGCGAGGTGGTCGAGGGCGCCGGATTGGTCGAGGCAATATAGGTCGTGTCGGGATCCTGGGGTCGGGTCGGAGATCCACGACAGCTGCCCTTCCAGGGTGGCTGCGACCTGGACGACGACGCCGGTGGTGCGATGCTTGCCCGACCACAGACCCGGCACCGCGGCCCATGACCAGCAGGGCAGCAAGGTTCCATCGATGATGTACTGCCGATCGGCACGAAGCTCCTCTGCCGTCGGAACGACACTCCGCAGCGCCTGTGCCAGCAACGGTGTCACCCCCGTGATCGCTCGACTAACCGTCGACTGCGACACCCCATAGGTTTCCGCCAACTCCCACTGCACACGATTCCCGCGCAGATACGCCAACGTGATCACCACCGACCAGAACAACCCCAGAACCGGCGGCCAAGACAAACGTGCCTCCGTCGCGTCCCGCTGATCCTGCTCATACACTATAGCGACAAGATCCTGAATTTCATCACGCCGGAAACCAGTGGTATAGTACATACTGCGGCAGCCCGTTCATCTCGGATTGATTCGGCAAACCAATATTCGCGATGGACGGGCTGTCGCCCAACCCGACACGCCGGGCTAGATCGTTATTTCACGGGGCCTGAATAAGCCTCAAGGTAAAGGTCAAGGTTAACTGACTGCGGCAGTGTGGGCGGTTTAGGTCGCTTTGGGTGCATCTGTCCGTAGTGGCTGAGCGTGTTCGCGTGGTTGCGTTCAGTGATGGTCCTTGATTGGTGACGGCGTGGCCGGAGGTGGTGGCTGATTCTGATCTTGACGATCGACTGGGGTGACTGCTTCACTCGGCCGGTGATGATCAGGAAATTTGCGAAACGAATGGCTCCGGCAGCGAATGCATTGTTCGCTGTGGGGTTGTCGTTATTGATGTTGGTGGGTGTCTCTTCTGCTGCGATGGCACAGGAGTCAGGCGAGGTGGACAGAGTCGAGGTGGGCACTTCGGGGGATTCTGCTCATCTTGTTTTTGAGTTTGATAGGCCGTTGCAGCGAGAAGAGGCAGAGAAAATTCGTGTCCGCTTCGCGCGTGATATTCCCTTTGGGGTTCGTCAGGCTCCGCGAGTGGAGACTCTGGGATGCCGTAATGGACTGGATCGTCCTGATCGGAACGGGGTGCTGTCGTTGCAGTTTACGTGTCTGCCATCTCATGGCGTGGTCGCATGGGGTTATCGGTTGTCACCGGCAGTGAAGGCGACAGTTGTCGGACCGGTCAGGGAAGACGGGCTGCGGTGGTGGCAAAACAGGACGAGTAGACCCAAGAATTCCGGTCACGTGGAGTCGGCGGACTATATTTTCCACGGTTCAATGAATCCGGTGTTCGTGAATGATGTCCTTGACTATCAAGATTTCTTCACGTATCGCCATAATCTCGGTGGGGGTGGGACTGCGAAGCTGACATTTGCCGGGTCGGCCCGCCTGACATACTGATGACCAGCGAGCAGAGTTCTCCTTATCGATCGTGGGTGGCTGCGAGCGGTGCTCCCGAGGAGGTCCTAGAAGCGGCGTCGGGTGTTTGTGAAGCGCAGGCACGACGGCTGGTAGAGGGGGTTTTACGGGATTTGGAGTTGAATGATCGTGGGTGGCGGGTCCGTTCTGTGCTCGTGTCGTCGCTGCCTCCGCCGCCCCCCCCGTGTTCTGGTCTGGATGTAGGGGAGGACCTTGTAGTTGAGATCGAGTCGGAGGGGCCCTCGGTCATTGGCGTGTACTTCACGACGTCGGTCACTCACGAGTCTGCGTGCGTGGCCACTGCTGAGCAGGTTCAAGATCATGTTCTGGAACTGGAGCATGGGACGCCTCGACCTCCTTGTCCGGAACATCCACACCCTCTGACACCCCGCCTGGTGGACAACGTCCCGACCTGGGTGTGTCCACGTGATCCGCTGCATTGCAGCTTCCCTGTATCTGGAACATGAGATCGGTGGTCTGCACGGTCGGTCCGGCACCGAGCCGAAGGTCATCAGTGAGCCTTTCCCAACCTGTTTGTGCTGGTCAGGCGGGGTCGGAGCGGAGGAGCTGGGGCGCGATATCGCGTTGAACCAGCCTTCGCCGCTGGCGTGAGGGCCGGTCAGCACTTCAGCGCGACGTTGACCTGCTCCTCCGGAGGGCTCGGGGGCTGGGTGCCGCGGCGGCGGCCTTCTGGGGTGGCGCCAGGGGCCATCGCTACGGGCTTCGGGCTCATCAAGGCCGTGACGGTCTCCTCCGGGGGTGCGCCGCCCGGGGGTGAAGCGTCCGGGCGGGACCGGCACCGGGCCGGTGATCATCAGTGATGCATAGGTGTGGTGGCTGTTGATCTTGGTTGGTGGTGTCGAGCTCGTTGTAGGCGAGCGCTGTCGGCTCGGCGGGCCGGTTCGGTGGCGTCTCGCCACCGAAGATCAACAGCCACAGGACCCATGCATCATCTGATGATCTTGGGCGGTGGGCTCCGGTCCGGGGCTTGGTCGTGGCGCCGGTCGGCCGGTTCACCGCGCAGCCGCGCAGCAAGATGTGCGTTTTCCTCAGGAAAACGCGGGCGGGCGCCCCCGGGGCTGCTGCTGCTGCTGCTGCTGCTGCTGGGTGCGGTGCCGCTGGCGCTTGGTCGGAGGCCGGGTGGGGGTGACACGCCGGTCTGACCTGGGGGTACGCGACAGACGGGCTTGTTACCTGGGAGTATTTGAGTGGCACAGCAGCAACAAGCCAAGTCAGAGTTTCGGGTGAGCGCCAGCGAGCCCGCACCCCTCCGGCCGCGTCAGCGGCCGGAGACAACACAGGGCGAAGCTCAATGCCCTGGACCGGCACCGCGCCCCTGTCGGCGGTGGTGAGGAGTTCCCCCGGATGATCGGCTCTGACCTGTGGGTTCCCCCAGGCGCTGCCTCGGGCGCGATCCTGGATGCCTCTCCCCGGGGCTCTGAGAGCCTCTGTGAGCCCGTTTCCGTCCCCGGGCTACCTAGTCGGGGGCTGCCGTTCGAGGCGGCACGGCGACTGGGGGCGTTTGTGGACGTCGCGGTACCCACTCGCCGTCGTCCGAACTCGTCCCGGCGAGTGGCCGCGACGTCCAGCCGATCGCCGCTGCCGCCTCGAACGGCAGCCCCCCGCTAGGTCCCGTGACGGAAACCCGGGCTCACAGAGGCTCTCAGAGCCCGGGGAGAGGCATCCAGATCGCGCCCGAGCGCGCCTGGGGGAACCCACAGGTCAGAGCCGATCATCCGGGGGAACTCCTCCCACCGCCGACAGGGGCGCGGTGCCGGTCCAGGGCATTGAGCTTCGCCCTGTGTTGTCTCGGCCGCTGACGCGGCCGGAGGGGTGCGGGCTCGCTGGCGCTCACCCGAAACTCTGACTTGGCTTGTTGCTGCTGTGCCACTCAAATACTCCCAGGTAACAAGCCCGTCTGTCGCGTACCCCCAGGTCAGACCGGCGTGTCACCCCCCCCGGCCTCCGACCAAGCGCCAGCGGCACCGCACCCAGCAGCAGCAGCAGCAGCAGCAGCAGCCCGCCGGGGGCGCCCGCCCGCGTTTTCCTGAGGAAAACGCACATCTTGCTGCGCGGCTGCGCGGTGAACCGGCCGACCGGCGCCACGACCAAGCCCCGGACCGGAGCCCACCGCCCAAGATCATCAGATGATGCATGGGTCCTGTGGCTGTTGATCTTCGGTGGCGAGACGCCACCGAACCGGCCCGCCGAGCCGACAGCGCTCGCCTACAACGAGCTCGACACCACCAACCAAGATCAACAGCCACCACACCTATGCATCACTGATGATCACCGGCCCGGTGCCGGTCCCGCCCGGACGCTTCACCCCCCGGGCGGCGCACCCCCGGAGGAGACCGTCACGGCCTTGATGAGCCCGAAGCCCGTAGCGATGGCCCCTGGCGCCACCCCAGAAGGCCGCCGCCGCGGCACCCAGCCCCCGAGCCCTCCGGAGGAGCAGGTCAACGTCGCGCTGAAGTGCTGACCGGCCCTCACGCCAGCGGCGAAGGCTGGTTCAACGCGATATCGCGCCCCAGCTCCTCCGCTCCGACCCCGCCTGACCAGCACAAACAGGTTGGGAAAGGCTCACTGATGACCTTCGGCTCGGTGCCGGACCGACCGTGCAGACCACCGATCTCATGTTCCAGATACAGGGAAGCTGCAATGCAGCGGATCACGTGGACACACCCAGGTCGGGACGTTGTCCACCAGGCGGGGTGTCAGAGGGTGTGGATGTTCCGGACAAGGAGGTCGAGGCGTCCCATGCTCCAGTTCCAGAACATGATCTTGAACCTGCTCAGCAGTGGCCACGCACGCAGACTCGTGAGTGACCGACGTCGTGAAGTACACGCCAATGACCGAGGGCCCCTCCGACTCGATCTCAACTACAAGGTCCTCCCCTACATCCAGACCAGAACACGGGGGGGGCGGCGGAGGCAGCGACGACACGAGCACAGAACGGACCCGCCACCCACGATCATTCAACTCCAAATCCCGTAAAACCCCCTCTACCAGCGCCGTCGTGCCTGCGCTTCACAAACACCCGACGCCGCTTCTAGGACCTCCTCGGGAGCACCGCTCGCAGCCACCCACGATCGATAAGGAGAACTCTGCTCGCTGGTCATCAGTATGTCAGGCGGGCCGACCCGGCAAATGTCAGCTTCGCAGTCCCACCCCCACCGAGATTATGGCGATACGTGAAGAAATCTTGATAGTCAAGGACATCATTCACGAACACCGGATTCATTGAACCGTGGAAAATATAGTCCGCCGACTCCACGTGACCGGAATTCTTGGGTCTACTCGTCCTGTTTTGCCACCACCGCAGCCCGTCTTCCCTGACCGGTCCGACAACTGTCGCCTTCACTGCCGGTGACAACCGATAACCCCATGCGACCACGCCATGAGATGGCAGACACGTAAACTGCAACGACAGCACCCCGTTCCGATCAGGACGATCCAGTCCATTACGGCATCCCAGAGTCTCCACTCGCGGAGCCTGACGAACCCCAAAGGGAATATCACGCGCGAAGCGGACACGAATTTTCTCTGCCTCTTCTCGCTGCAACGGCCTATCAAACTCAAAAAAGATGAGCAGAATCCCCCGAAGTGCCCACCTCGACTCTGTCCACCTCGCCTGACTCCTGTGCCATCGCAGCAGAAGAGACACCCACCAACATCAATAACGACAACCCCACAGCGAACAATGCATTCGCTGCCGGAGCCATTCGTTTCGCAAATTTCCTGATCATCACCGGCCGAGTGAAGCAGTCACCCCAGTCGATCGTCAAGATCAGAATCAGCCACCACCTCCGGCCACGCCGTCACCAATCAAGGACCATCACTGAACGCAACCACGCGAACACGCTCAGCCACTACGGACAGATGCACCCAAAGCGACCTAAACCGCCCACACTGCCGCAGTCAGTTAACCTTGACCTTTACCTTGAGGCTTATTCAGGCCCCGTGAAATAACGATCTAGCCCGGCGTGTCGGGTTGGGCGACAGCCCGTCCATCGCGAATATTGGTTTGCCGAATCAATCCGAGATGAACGGGCTGCCGCAGTATGTACTATACCACTGGTTTCCGGCGTGATGAAATTCAGGATCTTGTCGCTATAGTGTATGAGCAGGATCAGCGGGACGCGACGGAGGCACGTTTGTCTTGGCCGCCGGTTCTGGGGTTGTTCTGGTCGGTGGTGATCACGTTGGCGTATCTGCGCGGGAATCGTGTGCAGTGGGAGTTGGCGGAAACCTATGGGGTGTCGCAGTCGACGGTTAGTCGAGCGATCACGGGGGTGACACCGTTGCTGGCACAGGCGCTGCGGAGTGTCGTTCCGACGGCAGAGGAGCTTCGTGCCGATCGGCAGTACATCATCGATGGAACCTTGCTGCCCTGCTGGTCATGGGCCGCGGTGCCGGGTCTGTGGTCGGGCAAGCATCGCACCACCGGCGTCGTCGTCCAGGTCGCAGCCACCCTGGAAGGGCAGCTGTCGTGGATCTCCGACCCGACCCCAGGATCCCGACACGACCTATATTGCCTCGACCAATCCGGCGCCCTCGACCACCTCGCCACATACCCCCCGATCGGCGATAAAGGATACATCGGGCGCGGCATGCTCACCCCGTTCAAAAAACCACCCGGCCGGGAACTTCTCGACTGGCAAAAAACATTCAACAAGAGCCTCAACCACACACGCGCCACCATCGAACGAGTCATCGCCCATATCAAAACGTGGAAAGTTCTCCACACAGACTACCGGCGGCCCTACGCCACATTTAAAACGACAATCTCGGCAGTCATCGGACTCATCTTCTACACACTTACCTGACGGAGCCTGAATAAGCCTCGATGATCGGCGATATAGACTCATGGCGGGCAGGGAACGATCCTCTTCATCGGCGCTTATCGTCTTTGACGATCCGTCGGGCAATCTCGGCCGCAATTACGCTATCTTTAATGCCCGCACCCGTGATGTTCCGATACTCTTTTGCTGCCTCGCTCCATGCACCATGTCGAGCCAGCTCAATGACAGGATTGAATCTCTCTTCCGAAAAGTAGTCGACTGCGCCTCTTTCGCGAAGGTGTCCGAGAACGAAGTCAGCAGCATCTCGCGCGGCACTGGGCGTCCTGAAAATCCGATACAGCTTCATTTCGCCCACGGAGTCGCGCACCACGCTCCAGCTCCCGCCAAAGAAACTGCCGCCCCGGCAAGACCACCCTTTAACGCGTTCACTCCGACCAAACGCGCCAGCACGTACGCGACGTCTTTCCACTTCTTAGCGGCCATGAGATACGCGAGTTGAGAGCCCCCTTTAGCTGCACCCGCAGTAAGAGCCCCTAGCCCTACAGCATTGAGCACGCATTCGCGATACTGCGGGGAGTCGATCGCATGGTAAGGAACGGGTCCATTGAGCGCTTCTGCCACCTGGGCCAGCTCTCGAAAATCTTTATCGCGAGAAAACGCCGGATTTACCCGCCACTGCTCACCGTCGTTCACAAGCACGACAGAGAATAAATACTCTGCCTCTTCGGCGGCCCGGCGCGCCTCATCCGGACTCAGCGATTCATCTCCAACTGGGGAGACTCCACTAGCTTCAAGGTCTCCGCGTTGGCTGGGGGCGGCGACCGAGACTCCTGTCATCACTACCGGAGCTTCGGCCGAAGCGATCCCAGTGGCCGACCCCATTGCAACAGCCACAACTAACACAGTCCCGATAACACGCGACGCAGATGCGAACCTCTTCGTGCACATGACCGCATCCGAACACGCCCCCCCCCCCCGGTGGTCAAGAACCACTACCAGAAGCAATCACGCGAACACACTCAGCCACTACGGACAGATACACCCAAACAAGCTCAAACCACCCACTCCTGCCGTAGTCAGTTGACCTTGACCTTTGCCTTTTTCAAACCATGGAACTACGTACTGACGATCACGGCCGCTCCGCGACCACAACCCGCCAGCCCGACCCAGCGGGACTCACTCCACCACCCACACAACAGCAGGTCACAACGATGACCTACCTGAGAGCGCCCCGGGGCAAGTCCAGAAGACGGCCCGAAAACGATCTTGTGTTCTCTCGGGAGGAACAAAACCCCTCTCGGGAGTTACTGGGCCACCTGTCAGGCCGACAGCACCGAGGACACGCGACCTCAACGATAGCGCGACAACCCCCACATCCGCCGGATCGCGCATCGGGCGGATGCAGTGGCTCCTGCACGCACCAAAACACCGTGCAGGCAGATACTAAATCCATCCTGCGGCACCTTTGAAACCGCACAACCAGTCACATCAATACTGTGCCCGGCGCCACCCCCGCCCTAGCGCAAAAGAGCCCTCATCCGTGGCTCTGACAACGCCCAGCCCTCCGGTACTACAAGCGGCAGAAGAGGCGGCAGGGGAGTACTCAGCAACACCTGCAGAGCGCCGCACCCTGCAGCACCGGAAACGCAACCACGCACCACCGATAATCGAGACCGCTGGCGCGCCCCACTCGGCCCCGGCCCGTCACGCAGAGTGAGACTCCAGGGGATGTCCCGAAACGACCCCCAAGCCGAGTCAAGCCGAGACAGCCGTGCCACCCCTACTGTTTACCCAGGTCAATACCCATTTTCCCCTGGCACGGCTTGAGGGGGTGGCACGGCTCAAGCCGTGCCACCCCCTCAACGGCCAGCGCGCTCACACGCGCCGAAGATCACCCTGAACGTGGGCTGACCAGCAAAAACGGCGCCCAGGCAGCCATTCGAGCCCATCGTCACGTTCCGTGATCAATGTGGGGCGCAGGTGACGGCGGGCAGGCCGGTCGAGATTAGTGCTTGACAGCCGGTGCGGGGTCGTGTCTAGCTTGAGGAGCGAGCCCGCCAGCCCGGCGGGGTTGCGGTCACCGCCCAGGATTCCACTCCGGGGCGGCGACCTAACCGAACAACCTGAGAGAACAGGTGATCGGCTATGGGCCATGCTGCCCTTGGCGTCTGCACGTCTCCACCGGTAGGTGGAACTTTTCTTCCAAACTCCCCCGACAGCGACCCTGATCCCGGCGTTGACCAGGGCTTCTCGTGGTGCCCGGATGGTCTGACCGAGCGGGTCATCGACCGCCTCTACGGCGACCTCCTCGACGACCCCGATCCGGCCGACGAGTCGTCTGACGGGGCGTCCGCAGGTCGCCTGCTGACGCTTCCGCCCCGACGTCCCGTGGTCGTTTCCGCTGGTCAGGGCGGTGAGGTGGCATGAACGCGCTGCTTCACCGTGCCGTCACGGTGGTTCGGGATCGGGCCACCGAGATCGCTGTCGTCGCCGCCCTGGCGGGGGCGACACTGGGCCTGACCTGGTGGTTCGCCGCACCGCTCGGCTTCGTGACCGGCTGGTGGGCTGCCGCTGAGCTGCGCCTCTGGCAGGTCCGCCGGGCCGTCCCTGCCTCGACTGCCCGGGGCGAGTTGCCTGCCGCAGACGACGCCTCCGACGGCCCTGAGTCGCCCGCTGAGCGGGTTTCGGCTGGTCAGCAGGGCAAGGGGAGGGCCGGAGCATGACCACCACGAACCACTCGGGGGCTGCGACCCGGGCGGCCGAGCGGCGCGAGACCCGCGCTCTGGACGCCCGCCTCGCCCGCGAAGCCGCCGACGCTGCCGCGCAGCGGCGGATCGCCGAGCAGAACGCCCGCCGCGACCGCGCCCAGACCGACCGCGACGCGGCTGAACGTCGCCGGACCGAGCAGCGGCAGGTCCGCGCCGACGCCCTGGCCAAGGTCCTGACCTGGGCTTCTGCCCACGTCGTGGAGCTGCTCATCTACCCGATCGCGCTCCTGTCCTTCGCCCTCGCCGCACCCGCCATGGCCACCTACGGCACCACCATCTACGGCCCCGGCGGCCTGCTACTGGCCGGGATCACCGAACTCGGCATGTGGGCCTTCGCCCTCGCCATCACCGCATCCCGACACCACGCACCGGACCAGCCGGTGGCCGGGTTGCAGGCCGGGGTCGTTCTCTTTTCCCTGGTCGCCGCCGGGATGAACCTCCTCCACGGCCTCCACCAAGGCTGGACCGCCGGGATCGTCATGGCCGTCGTGTCCATCGCAGGCGTCGCCGCGCACCAACTGACTTTGGCCGGAGCACCGCGCTCCCGGGCCGAGCGACGGGCGGCACGTCTGACCGCGCTGGTGGAGGCGAAGACCGACCGCGCACGACGCCTCGCCGTCCGCGACGCCGCAGCAGTCATCCAGACCAACGGCACAGCGGAGCTGGCCTACCGACCCGGGACCTACCAGGTCCGGCGCCGCACACTCGCCGCGACCACCGCCCCGGAACGACCTGTCACACCGGATGCGTCGGTCGGCATCAATCGCGCCGACGACTGGGACTGGGCACTGGCCGCCCTCGTCGAGGGCGCGGGCTGTGTCGGCTCCCGACTCACCAACGACCACGACTACGAGGCCGACCCGGCCCTCGACGGCCTCGACTCCGGGGTCGACTCGCACCTCGACGATGATCATGGGGGCGGTGTCGCCATCCTCGACCGCAGCCCGGAGGAGTCGGGTGGGGAGTCGAGGGCTGACCTGCGACAGTCGACCCCTCCAAGATCATCGTCGACCCTAGGAGTCGACCCCGACCATGATCTTGAAACCGGGTCGACCCCGCGCACCCTCGATGATCTTCGGCAGCTCCTCCGGACCGCGGTCGCTGACGGCCGGGTCGACCCCGGCTCAGCCGAGTCCATCCGCAGGGGCCTGCGCTGCTCGGCCGCCCGCGCCCGCCAGCTCCGTGACGACCCCGAACCTCGGGGCGGAGACGAACAGCAGGGCGGAGGCCCGCGATGAGCCACCACGACGACCAGACCGGCCGCGACGAGGCTGGCGGCGCCAGCCCAGCCCACCACGCGTCATCAGGGGACAAGCTGGCGCAGGTCATCACCCTGCACCAGCACACCGGCACCCGCGACGCCGAGGCCCCGGTGGTGGTCGAGGGCGAGATCGTGGCCTGCGGCGCGCAGGTGGAAGGCCCCGCGCCCGGGACACCGGGGACCGGGGTGGTGTCGCGGCGGGACCTTTACCGCTCCGACCTGCACGCCGCAGGCCGCGGCGCCCTCGCCGCCGCGACCCATCCCGCCACCGTCACCACCACGAAGGCGCTGGTCAGGAACACTTTCTATGTGTTTCTCCGGCGCCGGGGTCCTCGTTCAGCGGTGGCGGGACACCCACGGCACCAGCCGGTATGAGCGTCAGATGCGCGCCGCCGAGATCGCAGGTGACCAGGACCGCCTGTTGGAGTGGGAGGCCCGGGACGTCGCCGAGAAGCAGCGTCGTCATGGGCGGGTGATGGACTGGGTCAACGCGCCGCTGGCCTGGGCGCGTGCGGCTGGGGTCGGCGCGCTGATCGCGCTCGGGATGCTCCTCGGCCTCGGGGCCGTCCTCGCGATCGCCGCCAAGGACATCTCCCTGGTCATCGCCCCCATCGCTGGGGTCATCGACGCGGTCGCGTGGGTGGTCACGTTCGTGACCGTCTACGCCACCGTGATCGCCACCCTGGCCGGAGCCGGGGCGGTGCTCGGACTGTGGGCGCTCGGGCGAGCGAGGACCGAGGCACCGACCTGGGCTGCTCCCGTCGAGGACGACGAGGACGGCACCGGGCGGGGTGTGATCGTCGACGAAAGCGCCGTGGTCAACGCCCTACGCAACCTCGGCCTGCCCGCGCTGAACAGCAAGTTCAAGCAGGGCTGGACACCACGCTGGAACCTCCCACCCGTCCACGACGGGCGCGGCTGGCACTGCCAATTCCTCCTGCCCGAAGGCGTCACCGTCGAGATGCTCAACCGACGCAAAGACGTCCTCGCCCACAACCTGCTCCGCCTACCGGTCGAGGTGTGGCCCACCGAAGCCCGCGACCACCCCGGAACGCTGGACCTGTGGGTCGCCGACCAAGGCAGCCTCACGAAACCGGTCGCCCAGGTGCCCGGCGACGACGGGACCACCGACTACTTCCGCGGTGTCCCCGTCGGCGTCACCCCACGCTCCGACCTGGTCACCGGACGGCTGTTCGGCACCAACTGGGGCATCGCCGGGATGATGGGCTCCGGCAAATCCACCCTGATCATCGACGTCCTCGCCGGAGCGATCCTCGACCCACTCGTCGAGATCGACATCTACTGCATGGCCCACAACGCCGACTACGACCCCTTCCGGCCGGTCGCCCGGACGCTGTTCGTGTCCGACGATCCGGACGAGGTGCCGACGGTCCTCGACGGGCTCAAGGCGCTCATGTCCGAGCTGTCGGAACGAGGGCGGAAGCTGTCCGCAGCGGGCGAGCCGAAGCTGACGCGCAAGCTCGCGGCCAGCGATCGGTCGATGCGCCCGCGGGTGGTGGTGATCGACGAGTGCCAGGAGCTGTTCGTCTCCCCTATCGGCGCCGAAGCAGCCGAGCTGGTCGCCAAGATCGTCGCGAAGGCACGCAAATACGGCGTGACGTTCCTGTTCGCGACACCAGTCCCCTCGAAGGAGTCCCTGCCCAGGGCGGTGGCGAAGGTCCTGTCCAACCGGGCCTGCTTCGCGATCGCCGATCACCAGGGCAACGACGCGATCCTCGGCACGGGAAAGCACACCGCAGGGATCACCGCCACCACCCTGCAACCCATGACCGTGGGCGCCGACGGCACGGTGGACCTCGGGGACCTCGGCACCGCCATGACCTCGGGATTCACACCCCAAGACGGGCTCATGCGCTGCTTCTACATCCCACGCGGCAACGGCATCGACGAACTCACCCCGATCATCGAACGCGCCGTGAAACTCCGACAGGAGGCCGGACTCACCACCGGACCCGCGACAGCCCCGGCCCCGGCCCCGGCAGCGCGGCGGGACCTCCTGGAAGACCTGCTCCACGTCCTTCACGGGCACAAGCGGATGCGCACCCAAGAAGCCCTCGCCGCGCTCACCGAACTCGACCGCGCCCACTACGGGACGTGGACCTTCGCCCGCCTCGCCGACGAGCTACCCGCCGACGCCCGGCCCTACAAGTCCGACGGAGTCATGGTCCTCAGCACCGCCCGCCTCCACGAAGCCCACACCGACGCCACCCACGAATCCATCACCGACAGTGATGAATCCGGGCCCGGCCAGAACGGCTACTTCTAGAGGGAGTCGGTCAGGGAGGCGTCAGGGAGGCAGGGAGTTCTCCCTCCCGCCTCCCTGACCCCTCCCTCCCTGGGATGACCTGCACAGACGGTCACTCAGGGAGGCCAGGGACCCACCCGCTCCAGCACCTCTGAAACCCGTATCTGAGCAGGGACGGAGGCATCTCGGTGCCTCCCTCCCTCCCTGTCGGCATGCCAAAAACAGGAGACCTGATGACCACCCACAGTCCCACCCTGAACCGCCGGAACCACCTGACCCGCCCGCCGCCCGGGCGCTGCCGGTCCCGGTCCCGCGCCTGTCCGAGACCGATCGGGCCGACGCGCTGGAGGTGATCAGCTTCCTCGACCCCGCCGTCCTCGCCGCCGTCCTCGGCCGAGCCCAGCCCACGTCCGCCGCTGCTGGTCGCCGCCCGGGTCGGGGTCGAGGTCGCCGACCTACGCCACGCCCACGCAACCGCACTACGCGACGCCAGCACGGCCATCTCCGCCGCCTACCCCGCTGCCGGGCTCGCCCACCAGCGTCCCAC
>NZ_JAHLJC010000047.1:0-19066 GCF_020496255.1 Pseudonocardia sp. ICBG1142
TTGTGTAGCTGTGCGGCAGCGGCCCATTCGCCGTTGCGGCGGGCGTCGGCGAGGAGGCGTCCGACGATGGCGGGGTGTCGCCGGTCTGTGCGGCGATCTCGCGGTAGGTCCAGCCTTGGAGTCTGAGCTGGATCACTGGGGCGCGTCGTTGGCGGGCTCGTTGTTCATAGTCGGCGCGTGGTTCGGGCGATGAGCCCGGTGATGGTCCGTTCGGAGAGGCCCATGTCGGCGGCGATCTCACGGGCGGTCTTGGACGTCGCTCGGCGACGCGGGTTCAGGGCGCCCATCAGTAGCCCTTCTGTTCCAGGAGTGCAAGCCGCTGAAGCCTCGCCTCCGTTTGACTCCGGCCTCGCGCCTGGCCTCCCACGAGGCCGCCTTTTCGTCCTCGTGCGGCTTGGATGGCGCGGAAGGTGTCGTCGTAGGGAGGCCTGGGCCTCTGGTCCAGATGCGGGAGCGGGTGGTGATCCAGCGGTGGATGGAGTCGGCGATCGCGCGGGCTTCCGCGGCGGGCAGGGGATGGAGAACTCCAGGTTCCGTTCGGCCACGCCAGCGCGTAGGACGGTCTTGAAGCCGTCGGGGTCGCCGAAGTGGTGGCGGACCTCGCGGTAGGCCCACAGGCGGACACCGTCGAACAGGGTGCAGTTCCGCCCGAGCCCGCACGGGTCGGCCTTACGCGCTCGTTGCTGGCGCCAGTCCTTGGGCGGCATGTGCCCACCCGCCTGCAGCGCCGCCTCCAGCTCGCCGAGAGTCCACAGGTGGTCGTGCATGTACTGGGTGGCCCAGCTCCCGGCGAGTGGGTTCTTCACCAGCAGCCCGGAGTAGCGGCGGTCGCCATCCACGGCGCGGCGGAGGCCTTCCAGGACCGAGGCGGCGTAGGCCAGCACGTTGCGACGGGCGTACTCGGTACGACAGACCGGGGTAGCGAGGATCCAGACGGCGTGGGCGTGCCCGTTGAACGGGTTGGTGATGATCAGGTTCGGCATCGGATGGTTCCCGTTCGCCGACAACGCCCGCAGCAACGCGTCGGGGTGGTCGATGTCGACGATCAGGAAGGTCAGCATCACCGACGGCGACGCCTCGATGTAGGCCAGCAGCAACGCGGCATCCCGGCCCATCCGGCGGATGCCCCAGGCCAGGTTGTCGGTGGCATACGGGCGTCGGGGCTTCCAGTTCCCCTCGAACAGCGCACGCAGCTCGGCCTCCCCCGGGGTAGCGGGGGCCGTCAGGTGCAGGGTCGACGACGACAAGGGGGGGCTCCAGGTAGGGGGTGGTCCAGTCGTAGGGCATTGAGCTTCGCCCTGTCTTCTTCGGCCCGATGACGCGGGCCTGGGATCGCTGGGACAGCGAACTATCTGACTTGGCTCTGCCTGCGTACCCGTATTTTCCCTGGTCGTGGCGAAACGCGCGCAACCAGGGGTGCAGGTCTGGCCTGACAGAGATAACTAGGCCGGAGCGGGGGTTCCGGCGAGTACCGGGATCGGTTTCCTCGTTGAGGTCGGCTACCAGGTCGGACAGGTCCGAGATCGCCGAGCACAGAACCCTCACGACCTGCGCCCGGTGCGAGCGGGAGAGCAACGAGTCCGAGATCCAGGTCGGATTGCGATCGTCAAAAACGCGGTCGAGGGCGCATTCCACCAGCGCCACGACCTCCGACGCCCGCATCGACGTTTTCTCCTCGGGCGCCGCCGGAGCTGACGCCTCTGACTCAGCGGGCTCATCCTCGCCTGCGTCGAGGACGCCGGGCACGTCAGACATGCACACACGCCTTCCTTCATCCCCGGAGGGCATCGGGGGTGCCCACCGGTCACTGGCCGGAAGCAGATCAGCACACTCCCCGCCCCTGTCAAGAACATCTCGACGGGATAGTGGCGCGTCCCTCCCTTCCTGCTCGGGATACGCTGGGTCCCTCGCTCATCGACTCTCAGCGACGTGTACACGAGCCGAGCCGAGCCGAGGAAAAGCTATCCCGGCCCCAGCTCGGGAGAAACGAGACGGGGAGAGCGCCGACGGGCATGAGCGAGACCACCGAACACCCCGACAGCGACAGCGACAGCGACGACCCGGTCATGCCCGCGCTGCCGCCGCAGACTCTGGCTGATCGACTCAACCGGGCATTCGCGACGCTGCATCCCGCCGACCGTGGGCCCTACAGCAACCGCGAAGTCATCCGCTGGCTCCAGGCGAACTCCACCCCCGAACAGTCCATCCCCTCCCTCCCTGAACTACCTCGGCCTGCTCCGCAGCGGCGAGGCCACCGACCCCACCGTCGGCAAGCTCCAATCCATCGCGCGCTTCTTCAAGATCCCTGCGACCTACTTCATCGAAGACAACGCCCACTCCGACGCCGTGCAGGCCGATCTCCAGCTTCTCGACGCGATGCGCGACACCCAGGTCCGCGAGATCGCCGCCCGAGCCGTCCAGCTCGACCCGTCCATCCGCGACTGGCTCATCGACACCATCCGACGCCTACCCGACCTCGCCAACGGCCCCCCACCGCGCACCGCGCAGCGCCAACGCATCGAAATGCCGGTCACCGACAAGCCCACCAAACGGCGACGGCGGGCATGATCAACCCACGTGATACACCGTGTCTGATCGATCTCTCCGGGAGTACGACCGTGGGAACCGCGACGCGTGCGACAGCCACGCGCAGCTACGACACCGACGCTGAGATCCGTACGTTCGCTCGTAGCGCGCTCGCCGAGATCGGCGCGACCCCCCGACCTCGACCCGGTCGAGCTATGCCGACGGCTGAGCATCCACCGAGACCACCCGATCGAGATCGTCTCGACCCGGATGCCCTGCTCCTCGCTGCTCGGGTTCTGCGTGAAGACCACGACTACCGACTACATCGTCCACCCGCACGACCTCGCGCGATCACAGCATCCGTCACGAGATCGTCCACGTCCTGTTCAACTACCCACATCCCCTTCATCTGATACTTTTTCTGGCTGCTACCGGGGAGTTACTTCCTCAGTCTGGCCTGTCAGTCACTCAGCCTAACTGTCCAATCTATCTGGAGAACACTGTGTCTATTTTGCGATCCGCTGGCAAAGCCTTTCTCCTCAGTGGCGCTATCACTTTGGGAGCAATTTCATTTAGCGGCCTTGCCGATGCCGCACAGCCTGGAGCGTCCCACTCCAGTATTTCTGCTCCGACTCAGCAGTCATGCGGGTTTCGCAGCGTACGAATCTCACAACATGAGTCTTCCGCCTACTGGCGCAATTGCGTCAGCCACGGTCAGCGCATTAATGTCGACCGCGCATTCTGGCCCGACTTTCAGGTCTGCGTACCGCAAGGTCAGGACCGCTACCTTGGCGCCGGACTAATTCCGGTTGGTCCAGGAGCTATCCGTGGGGCCACGGTAATCGGCTCCTGCTGATCTCCACCAGAGCATGCTTGAGGAAACAATTCGCTGTGGCCAGCGCGCCCCGGTCGCGGCCCTCGCTGAAATTCTCCCTGTCTCTCTACTAGACACAGCTTTACCGCAGTGATCATGCGCCGGGATGACGCCGAGAGCACGCAACCTCTTACGCAAATCCCCTCCCCACTAGTCGGCGAGGTCTCACCTGTCACTAAAGAGATAGAGCAAGTGCATGCACCAGCTGGCCGCCTTGTCGGCGAGCCGACGCGACCTCCTCATGAATTACTAAGATCATCCAGATTGGTCGCGATTGCAAGTCTCGTCAGTAGAGTTACTGGCTTCATTCGCAACATCGCGCTCGTGTCGATCCTTGGATTCGCATCCCTAAATGATGCATACACGATTTCTAACACGCTTCCTAATGTCGTTTACGAGTTGCTCCTCGGCGGGTTCTAAGCAGTGTAATGATCCCCGTCCTAGTCCGCGCTCAAGGCGACGCTGATGGGGGCGAAAAGTTCACGAGAAAGTTGCTAACACTTACAGGAGTTGCGCTCCTGGTCGCAACTATTCTAGCCGTGCTAGCTGCGCCCTTATTGACACGTCTCTCGTGATTAGCGCGAGTGAGGCAGCTCCCGCAAACTCTGAGCTCACCACGGCATTCTCCTGGCTCCTTCTTCCGCAGATCTTTTTCTATGGCATGGGAGCGCTACTCGGGGCGATTCTCAATTCAAAGCAAGTTTTCGGCCCATTTGCCTGGGCCCCGGTCCTGAACAATATCGTCGTGCTCGCCACGCTCGCGGTCTATGCGCTAATCCCTGGTGAGATTTCAATCAACCCGATAACTATGGGGGAGCCTAAGCTGTTAGTGCTCGCTTAGGAACAACCATCGGTGTTGTCGCGCAAACACTGCTGCTACTACCATACATGAAGCGCGTCGGATTCAATTATCGTCCGCTATGGGGCTGGGACTCAAGACTGTCGCAAGCTGGCGGAATGGCCTTGTGGGTCACTGGGTACGTTGCAGTGGGGCAGATCGGCTACGTTATCACTACGCGTGTAGCGACAGCAGCTGATGCTGGTTCTGTTGTCACCTATACGAATGCCTGGTTGTTACTGCAAGTTCCTTATGGCGTTCTGGGAGTCTCTCTTTTAACCACACTGATGCCTCGGCTTAGTCGGGCCGCAGCAAACGCTGACATTAGACAGCTCGCTAATGACTTTTCTCTAGGGTAAGATTATCCACCCTGGCTTTAGTCCCCGTCGCTGCCGTAATGACCGCCTTTGGCGACGTCCTTGGTATCGCCTTATTTTCGATCGGTGCTGGGGGCGGCTCGGGCGCAGAACGGCTTGGCCTGACTGTTGCATGGTCGGCATTTGGAATATTGCCGTACGCGGTGATGATGCTACAAATTCGCGTCTTCTACGCGCAGGGCGACTCGCGCACCCCGACGCTAATCCAGTTGTGGCTGATCACGTTAAAGGTGCCACTTCTGCTTCTGTGTCCGATGGTCCTGCCGTCTGAGCAAGTGGTCATCGGGATTGCCGCGGTTAACTCTCTTTCTTTCATCTGGGCCGCCATCGCTAGCCAATGGCTCCTCCGTCGAAAAATGGGGGAGATTCCGATCAGTGAAGTGCTAGACTTTCTTTGGCGGGTCTCCCTATCTGCAGGATTAAGCGCAGTCGCTGCTCGGGGTGCACTGGAGCTGGCAGAGCCGCTGCTGGCGACCTACCCGGGCCTCGTGCGTGCGTGGGCTCTGCTCCTTGCCGGAGCCCTTATCTCCCTATCCCTTACTTTTGCCACGTTAAAATTACTGAAAACGCCCAGCATTAACGACCTTCTTGGTCGTAAAGATCACATGGGAGCAAACTAAGCCTCATGGGCAAGAAGAAATGGTGACTCGCTCGCTGACCTCGCCACGATCCACGCCGACCACCACGACCTCGACGTCTCCATCTACGGCGGCGAGTGGGACGATCCCGGCATCATCACAGTCCAGGTCTGGCGCACAGAACTCATCGACCGCAACGAAGACCTCCCAGACTCCTGACTCAACCGGGTCATCCGAAAAATCGGATGACCCCCTGCCTACCAGCACAAACACCCACCCAGGAGACCCGCGTGTCTGTCGTGAAGATCAACGCCATCACCGTCCCCGACGGAGCCGGACCGGAGCTGGAAGCCCGGTTCGCCGCCCGCTTCGCTCAGGGCTGCATGAACGAGGTGCCCGGGTTCCTCGGCTACGAGCTGCTCCGCCCCGTCGCGGCGACACCCGGTACTTCGTCTACACCCGCTGGGAGCACGACGCCGCCTTCCAGGCATGGCGCACCGTCGGCGCCGCGGCCGCGCACTGCGACCGCGACAGCGACAGCGACAGCGACCGCCCGCAGGTCGGGACCGGCGCTGACCTGCTGGAATTCGAGACCGTGCCCCTCGGCACAGCATCGGACACAGCATCTGGGACGGCTTCTGAGGAAGGGACCGCGACCGCATGACCACCGCCACCGGGCTCCGTGTCCTCGCCGCCACCGGCGCCGCCGCGCTCACGCTCAGCGCGGCCGGGGTCGCGACCGCCGCCGAGGACATCCACTACGAGAAGGCCGGGACCTTCCCCGACGTCGCTGCCTGCGCCGATGCCGGACACACCACACCCGGTGTCACGACCTGGCTCTGCGACGAACACCCCGACGGCACCGCCGACCTCTACCTCGTCCCGGCATAGACGTCAGGGTGCCGGTCTTGACCAACACCACCACCCAGACTGGGTCTGATGGGTAAGAAGAAGCAGCAGCGCCGGACCGACCCGAGCAGCAAGGCCCGACGCCGCGCACAGCGCAAAGCCCGCGACAACGACCTCCCGCCCTTCCCCGGCCGCGACGCCGACCACGGGCTTGGCTCGGGCTCCGGCTCATCGGGACCATCGTCGTGAACGCCGACTACCACCAGCACGACGACGGCACCTGGACCGCCACCGTCGCCCCCGAACTGCTGCCCGGCGCGGTCACCATCGACGACGTCGACCTCCACACCGTCTTCCACAAAGTCATCGCCGTCGTCGAAGTCCTCGCGCAGACCGCCCCACCCGACGCCGACATCAGCACCATCACCCTGCACCGCGTCGACGGCGACACCCTTCGCTGGCTAGCCGCCGTCGACGAGTACGGCTTCACCGACTGCGTCAACGCAGCCCAGTTCCCCGACCACTGACCACCACCGACCAGCCGGACCAGCGGCCAGCTCCTGGTGCTGCCGCGCCGCTTCCGGTCCTCACCCGACCCGGAAAGGCGACTCGCGGGCAGACGCAGTGACTATTCGGAGTGGAACTCCACCCGCACGATCCGCATGTCCATCTCACGGGCATAAGCAGGCACGACCCAGGTCATCTCCTGCGGCGCCGCCGCAGCGTTGCGGACCCAGGCCGTGTGCTCATGACGGCCTTGTCCCTCCGCGTTCTCCATCGTCACGGTGAACACCACCGTGCTCCGCGCCGCAACCTCGAACCACAACTCCTCACGTTCTGCCCGCGATCGAACTCGATCACCGGCAGACACGCCGCCGGAGCAAGCCCCTCCCGGCACACGTCCTCCCCCGACGGCGGGCCCGCCCACACCGACGGCGCCGGCCCAGCCACCAACCCAGCCAGCACCACACCGGTCCCGCCAGAACCCCAGCACTCCGCCGCACCACCACCCGCAGCAGCCCCGGCCTCTTCCTCAGCGCAGTCGTTGTCGTCGTCACCCATTTAGCCAAAGTCGTCACCCATTCAGATGTCAACTCCGACGCGCCCCGCGACTGAAACGCCGTCTCCGGACCGCGCGGCAACCGCTAGCGGCCAGGGCTAGCGGCGGGCCGGCGGGCCCAGGGCGAGGTAGACATACCGGCCGACCAGCACCGCGCCGGTGATCGCGACCATCACCGTCGCCACCGGCGCCACACCGACCACCACCGCACCGCCGACCAGCACCCCGGCCTCGGCCACCCCGGTCGCGATCAGCAGCGCCGCCGGGCCCGGCCCGGGCCGGGTCACCACCGGAGCCGGGACCGGACCCGGAACGGTCGTGGGCACCGCCCACACCCAGTCCTGCGCCCGATCCTGCGCTTGAGCCTCCTGCAGCAGCTCATACGCTGCGGTGACCACCGCGAACCGGTCCGGATCACCACCGGCGTCGGGGTGCTCGCGGCGCACCGCCGCCCGCCACGCCGAACGCACCACCTCCGCCGGTGCTCCCGGGGCGACACCCAGGATCGCCGCAGCCCGCGTCACCTCGGGCCCCGTCACCAGACCGGTCCTCACCGCTGACCTCCCCCACCGTCGATGTCGCCGCCGATGTCGCCGCCGCCATCGATGTCGCCGAGCCAGATGTCGGCGTCCGCCCCGACCCGACAGCACCGCCCTGACCAGCACCACCACCGCCGCTTCCTCCGCCGTCCCCGGAGCCGCTACCGCCCCGGTCTCGGCGGGCGTGGGCGTGACCGGCCATGAGCTGGCGGCGCGTCAACACCGGCCCCGACACCGGCTCCTCCACCCCGACCGCCTCGTCCAGCACCCGCGACCGCCCCGACAGCGGCGTCACCAGCCCGTAGACGACCTTGTCCGGGCTCGCCCACGCGAGGTGGTGCGGCGGCATCTGCCGCACCCGGTTCGGATCCAACAGAACGCGTGCTGGCGGCGCACCGTCCCCGCCCCGCTGTACCCACCGAGAACACCGAAGCGCCCCAGCCCTCGTCCGACCCGGCGCCGACCAGCTGCAACCCGACCTCCCCGACCATCCTGGTCCCGAACCGGGCCGCCAACTCCTCCGCATTCGTCGTCCGCCCCACCAGCACCCCGCCACCCATCGCCCCGAGCAGCCGGTTCCGTTCCTGAGGCGACTCGGCCAGGCCCTCGACCGGCTGCGCCGACACGATCACCGCACCACCCAATGAGCGCAGCCGCTCAACAAGGTTGATGACACTGCCCGCACTTCACCCGAGACCGCCGAGAACTCGTCCAGCACGAACAACGCCTGACGCCGCCCGGCAGCCCCGAACGAGCACCGCCGAGTTCGTGGGTGAGCAGCTCGATCAGCACCGCCGTCTTCGCCGCCGCCACGACCTCATCAGTCGTGCCCGGCACCGACACATACAACGCGTCGAAGTCCGACAACGGCGCCCCCGCATCGAAGTCCGCGCCCAACGACCGGAACAGGCCGCAGAACAGCATCAGGTCCGCATCCAGCGACGACGACCCCGACCCGCCACCCGACGGCTTACTCAACGCCCGGACCTGCCGCGACTCCACCGCGTGCCCCGCCCACGCCTCACTCAGCCACCGCCCGTCCAGACGCTCCAGGAACTCCACGACGATCCCGCGGCCCCTCGGGCATCCACCACCAGATGCAACGCCACGTTGCAGCCGTCGAAGCGTGATCGCGCGGCTTGTGCAGCGACGCCCCGCACTGCCCCGCGCATCCGCCACTGCACCCGCGTCTCGAACGGGAACACCCCGACCCGATCCGGATGCCAGGCCAAGGTCAGTCATCGTCGCCTCCGCCCACGACTGCGCATCCCGCCGCGTCACCGCCCTTCGCGCCCAGGACACCACCGGCCACCACCCAGGCTGCGACCCCGCGTCTGGGTGTGCCGCACATCGCCTCCGCCCCACCCGCACTGCCACGTTCCAACAACGTCGTCTTCCGCACCGTGGCGCCACCACGCGCCGACCGAACTGCATGGGGCCTTCGCTCCCGTCGTCGCCTCCGACCCACACCGCCGCTGTGGTCGACCGGTGCTGTTCTCGCCGCGGCCAACCTCCTCCACGCCTCGACGTGCTGGACGCCGGGATCCAGGCCGTGCATCGCGTCGTCCGGGTCGCCGCGCAACCAGCTCACTCGGCCGGTGCACCGCGTCCCGAGCACGGTGCCGCGGCTGTCCGCGCAGCGATGACCCAGCCGCGCCCGGGGCGCCTCGCCGCCGCGACGCGGCAGCCGCGCCGACCGGTGCTCAGCCCGGCGCGTTGCACCGGCGAGGGTGAGCTGGTGCGCGGCGACCCCGGCGATCGAGACCACGGCCATGACGATCCCGGCTGTCCAGCCCTGTTCGAGGCGTGGAGGAGTTCATCGAGGCCGCGACCAGGGAGAACAGCACCACCCCGGCCTGCACCCGACCACCGGGCGGTCCGGTGCTCGGTGTCGGTGGCGACGACGGCAGGGCGAAGGCCCACATGCCCATTCGGTGGCGGTGGTGGCGCAGACCGGTGCGGGAAGACGACGTGTTGGAACGTGTGAGCTGCGGTGGGCGGAGGCGATGTGGGCGCGGCACACCCAGACGCCGGGTCGCCGCTTGGGTCGGGTCGGCCGTTGGTGGTGTTCCTGGGCGCGAAGGGCGGCCCGGACGCGCGGAGGATGCGCAGTCGTGGGCGGAGGCGATGACTGACCTTGGCCTGCATCCGGATCGGGTCGGGGTGTTCCCGTTCGAGACGCGTTGAACATGTGGCGGATGCCTGCGGGGCAGTTGCGGGCGTCGCTGCACAGCTCGCGAAAACCGATCACCGCTTCTATGACGTGCTGCAACGTGGCCTGTTGCATCTGGTGGTGGATGCCCCGAAGGGCCGCCGGGATCGTCGGTGGAGTTCCTGGAGCGTCTGGACGGGCGGTGGCTGAGTGAGGCGTGGGCGGGCACGCGGTGGAGTCGCGGCAGGTCCGGGCGTTGAGTAAGCCGTCGGGTGGCGGGTCGGGGTCGTCGTCGCTGGATGCGGACCTGATGCTGTTCTGCGGCCTGTTCCGGTCGTTGGGCGCGGACTTCGATGCGGGGGCGCCGTTGTCGGACTTCGACGCGTTGTATGTGTCGGTGCCGGGCACGACTGATGAGGTCGTGGCGGCGGCGAAGACGGCGGTGCTGATCGAGCTGCTCACCCACGAACTCGGCGGTGCTCGTTCCGGGCTGCCGGGCGGCGTCAGGCGTTGTTCGTGCTGGACGAGTTCTCGGCGGTCTCGGGTGAAGTTGCGGGCAGTGTCATCAACCTTGTTGAGCGGCTGCGCTCATTGGGTGGTGCGGTGATCGTGTCGGCGCAGCCGGTCGAGGGCCTGGCCGAGTCGCCTCAGGAACGGAACCGGCTGCTCGGGGCGATGGGTGGCGGGGTGCTGGTGGGGCGGACGACGAATGCGGAGGAGTTGGCGGCCCGGTTCGGGACCAGGATGGTCGGGGAGGTCGGGTTGCAGCTGGTCGGCGCCGGGTCGGACGAGGGCTGGGGCGCTTCGGTGTTCTCCGGTGGGTACAGCGGGGCGGGGACGGTGCGCCGCCAGCACGCGTTCCTGTTGGATCCGAACCGGGTGCGGCAGATGCCGCCGCACCACCTCGCGTGGGCGAGCCCGGACAAGGTCGTCTACGGGCTGGTGACGCCGCTGTCGGGGCGGTCGCGGGTGCTGGACGAGGCGGTCGGGGTGGAGGAGCCGGTGTCGGGGCCGGTGTTGACGCGCCGCCAGCTCATGGCCGGTCACGCCCACGCCCGCCGAGACCGGGGCGGTAGCGGCTCCGGGGACGGCGGAGGAAGCGGTAGCGGTGGTGGTGCTGGTCAGGGCGGTGCTGGTCGGGTCGGGGCGGACGCCGACATCTGGCTCGGCGACATCGATGGCGGCGGCGACATCGGCGGCGACATCGACGGTGGGGGAGGTCAGCGGTGAGGACCGGTCTGGTGACGGGGCCCGAGGTGACGCGGGCTGCGGCGATCCTGGGTGTCGCCCCGGGAGCACCGGCGGAGGTGGTGCGTTCGGCGTGGCGGGCGGCGGTGCGCCGCGAGCACCCCGACGCCGGTGGTGATCCGGACCGGTTCGCGGTGGTCACCGCAGCGTATGAGCTGCTGCAGGAGGCTCAAGCGCAGGATCGGGCGCAGGACTGGGTGTGGGCGGTGCCCACGACCGTTCCGGGTCCGGTCCCGGCTCCGGTGGTGACCCGGCCCGGGCCGGGCCCGGCGGCGCTGCTGATCGCGACCGGGGTGGCCGAGGCCGGGGTGCTGGTCGGCGGTGCGGTGGTGGTCGGTGTGGCGCCGGTGGCGACGGTGATGGTCGCGATCACCGGCGCGGTGCTGGTCGGCCGGTATGTCTACCTCGCCCTGGGCCGCCCGGCCCGCCGCTAGCCCTGGCCGCTAGCGGTTGCCGCGCGGTCCGGAGACGGCGTTTCAGTCGCGGGGCGCGTCGGAGTTGACATCTGAATGGGTGACGACTTTGGCTAAATGGGTGACGACGACAACGACTGCGCTGAGGAAGAGGCCGGGGCTGCTGCGGGTGGTGGTGCGGCGGAGTGCTGGGGTTCTGGCGGTGACCGGTGTGGTGCTGGCTGGGTTGGTGGCTGGGCCGGCGCCGTCGGTGTGGGCGGGCCCGCCGTCGGGGGAGGACGTGTGCCGGGAGGGGCTTGCTCCGGCGGCGTGTCTGCCGGTGATCGAGTTCGATCGCGGGCAGAACGTTGAGGAGTTGTGGTTCGAGGTTGCGGCGCGGAGCACGGTGGTGTTCACCGTGACGATGGAGAACGCGGAGGGACAAGGCCGTCATGAGCACACGGCCTGGGTCCGCAACGCTGCGGCGGCGCCGCAGGAGATGACCTGGGTCGTGCCTGCTTATGCCCGTGAGATGGACATGCGGATCGTGCGGGTGGAGTTCCACTCCGAATAGTCACTGCGTCTGCCCGCGAGTCGCCTTTCCGGGTCGGGTGAGGACCGGAAGCGGCGCGGCAGCACCAGGAGCTGGCCGCTGGTCCGGCTGGTCGGTGGTGGTCAGTGGTCGGGGAACTGGGCTGCGTTGACGCAGTCGGTGAAGCCGTACTCGTCGACGGCGGCTAGCCAGCGAAGGGTGTCGCCGTCGACGCGGTGCAGGGTGATGGTGCTGATGTCGGCGTCGGGTGGGGCGGTCTGCGCGAGGACTTCGACGACGGCGATGACTTTGTGGAAGACGGTGTGGAGGTCGACGTCGTCGATGGTGACCGCGCCGGGCAGCAGTTCGGGGGCGACGGTGGCGGTCCAGGTGCCGTCGTCGTGCTGGTGGTAGTCGGCGTTCACGACGATGGTCCCGATGAGCCGGAGCCCGAGCCCAAGCCCGTGGTCGGCGTCGCGGCCGGGGAAGGGCGGGAGGTCGTTGTCGCGGGCTTTGCGCTGTGCGCGGCGTCGGGCCTTGCTGCTCGGGTCGGTCGGTCCGGCGCTGCTGCTTCTTCTTACCCATCAGACCCAGTCTGGGTGGTGGTGTTGGTCAAGACCGGCACCCTGACGTCTATGCCGGGACGAGGTAGAGGTCGGCGGTGCCGTCGGGGTGTTCGTCGCAGAGCCAGGTCGTGACACCGGGTGTGGTGTGTCCGGCATCGGCGCAGGCAGCGACGTCGGGGAAGGTCCCGGCCTTCTCGTAGTGGATGTCCTCGGCGGCGGTCGCGACCCCGGCCGCGCTGAGCGTGAGCGCGGCGGCGCCGGTGGCGGCGAGGACACGGAGCCCGGTGGCGGTGGTCATGCGGTCGCGGTCCCTTCCTCAGAAGCCGTCCCAGATGCTGTGTCCGATGCTGTGCCGAGGGGCACGGTCTCGAATTCCAGCAGGTCAGCGCCGGTCCCGACCTGCGGGCGGTCGCTGTCGCTGTCGCTGTCGCGGTCGCAGTGCGCGGCCGCGGCGCCGACGGTGCGCCATGCCTGGAAGGCGGCGTCGTGCTCCCAGCGGGTGTAGACGAAGTACCGGGTGTCGCCCGCGACGGGGCGGAGCAGCTCGTAGCCGAGGAACCCGGGCACCTCGTTCATGCAGCCCTGAGCGAAGCGGGCGGCGAACCGGGCTTCCAGCTCCGGTCCGGCTCCGTCGGGGACGGTGATGGCGTTGATCTTCACGACAGACACGCGGGTCTCCTGGGTGGGTGTTTGTGCTGGTAGGCAGGGGGTCATCCGATTTTTCGGATGACCCGGTTGAGTCAGGAGTCTGGGAGGTCTTCGTTGCGGTCGATGAGTTCTGTGCGCCAGACCTGGACTGTGATGATGCCGGGATCGTCCCACTCGCCGCCGTAGATGGAGACGTCGAGGTCGTGGTGGTCGGCGTGGATCGTGGCGAGGTCAGCGAGCGAGTCACCATTTCTTCTTGCCCATGAGGCTTAGTTTGCTCCCATGTGATCTTTACGACCAAGAAGGTCGTTAATGCTGGGCGTTTTCAGTAATTTTAACGTGGCAAAAGTAAGGGATAGGGAGATAAGGGCTCCGGCAAGGAGCAGAGCCCACGCACGCACGAGGCCCGGGTAGGTCGCCAGCAGCGGCTCTGCCAGCTCCAGTGCACCCCGAGCAGCGACTGCGCTTAATCCTGCAGATAGGGAGACCCGCCAAAGAAAGTCTAGCACTTCACTGATCGGAATCTCCCCCATTTTTCGACGGAGGAGCCATTGGCTAGCGATGGCGGCCCAGATGAAAGAAGAGAGTTAACCGCGGCAATCCCGATGACCACTTGCTCAGACGGCAGGACCATCGGACACAGAAGCAGAAGTGGCACCTTTAACGTGATCAGCCACAACTGGATTAGCGTCGGGGTGCGCGAGTCGCCCTGCGCGTAGAAGACGCGAATTTGTAGCATCATCACCGCGTACGGCAATATTCCAAATGCCGACCATGCAACAGTCAGGCCAAGCCGTTCTGCGCCCGAGCCGCCCCCAGCACCGATCGAAAATAAGGCGATACAAGGACGTCGCCAAAGGCGGTCATTACGGCAGCGACGGGGACTAAAGCCAGGGTGGATAATCTTACCCCTAGAGAAAAGTCATTAGCGAGCTGTCTAATGTCAGCGTTTGCTGCGGCCCGACTAAGCCGAGGCATCAGTGTGGTTAAAAGAGAGACTCCAGAACGCCATAAGGAACTTGCAGTAACAACCAGGCATTCGTATAGGTGACAACAGAACCAGCATCAGCTGCTGTCGCTACACGCGTAGTGATAACGTAGCCGATCTGCCCCACTGCAACGTACCCAGTGACCCACAAGGCCATTCCGCCAGCTTGCGACAGTCTTGAGTCCCAGCCCCATAGCGGACGATAATTGAATCCGACGCGCTTCATGTATGGTAGTAGCAGCAGTGTTTGCGCGACAACACCGATGGTTGTTCCTAAGCCGAGCACTAACAGCTTAGGCTCCCCCATAGTTTATCGGGTTGATTGAAATCTCACCAGGGATTAGCGCATAGACCGCGAGCGTGGCGAGCACGACGATATTGTTCAGGACCGGGGCCCAGGCAAATGGGCCGAAAACTTGCTTTGAATTGAGAATCGCCCCGAGTAGCGCTCCCATGCCATAGAAAAAGATCTGCGGAAGAAGGAGCCAGGAGAATGCCGTGGTGAGCTCAGAGTTTGCGGGAGCTGCCTCACTCGCGCTAATCACGAGACGTGTCAATAAGGGCGCAGCTAGCACGGCTAGAATAGTTGCGACCAGGAGCGCAACTCCTGTAAGTGTTAGCAACTTTCTCGTGAACTTTTCGCCCCCATCAGCGTCGCCTTGAGCGCGGACTAGGACGGGATCATTACACTGCTTAGAACCCCGCCGAGGAGCAACTCGTAAACGACATTAGGAAGCGTGTTAGAAATCGTGTATGCATCATTTAGGGATGCGAATCCAAGGATCGACACGAGCGCGATGTTGCGAATGAAGCCAGTAACTCTACTGACGAGACTTGCAATCGCGACCAATCTGGATGATCTTAGTAATTCATGAGGAGGTCGCGTCGGCTCGCCGACAAGGCGGCCAGCTGGTGCATGCACTTGCTCTATCTCTTTAGTGACAGGTGAGACCTCGCCGACTAGTGGGGAGGGGATTTGCGTAAGAGGTTGCGTGCTCTCGGCGTCATCCCGGCGCATGATCACTGCGGTAAAGCTGTGTCTAGTAGAGAGACAGGGAGAATTTCAGCGAGGGCCGCGACCGGGGCGCGCTGGCCACAGCGAATTGTTTCCTCAAGCATGCTCTGGTGGAGATCAGCAGGAGCCGATTACCGTGGCCCCACGGATAGCTCCTGGACCAACCGGAATTAGTCCGGCGCCAAGGTAGCGGTCCTGACCTTGCGGTACGCAGACCTGAAAGTCGGGCCAGAATGCGCGGTCGACATTAATGCGCTGACCGTGGCTGACGCAATTGCGCCAGTAGGCGGAAGACTCATGTTGTGAGATTCGTACGCTGCGAAACCCGCATGACTGCTGAGTCGGAGCAGAAATACTGGAGTGGGACGCTCCAGGCTGTGCGGCATCGGCAAGGCCGCTAAATGAAATTGCTCCCAAAGTGATAGCGCCACTGAGGAGAAAGGCTTTGCCAGCGGATCGCAAAATAGACACAGTGTTCTCCAGATAGATTGGACAGTTAGGCTGAGTGACTGACAGGCCAGACTGAGGAAGTAACTCCCCGGTAGCAGCCAGAAAAAGTATCAGATGAAGGGGATGTGGGTAGTTGAACAGGACGTGGACGATCTCGTGACGGATGCTGTGATCGCGCGAGGTCGTGCGGGTGGACGATGTAGTCGGTAGTCGTGGTCTTCACGCAGAACCCGAGCAGCGAGGAGCAGGGCATCCGGGTCGAGACGATCTCGATCGGGTGGTCTCGGTGGATGCTCAGCCGTCGGCATAGCTCGACCGGGTCGAGGTCGGGGGTCGCGCCGATCTCGGCGAGCGCGCTACGAGCGAACGTACGGATCTCAGCGTCGGTGTCGTAGCTGCGCGTGGCTGTCGCACGCGTCGCGGTTCCCACGGTCGTACTCCCGAGAGATCGATCAGACACGGTGTATCACGTGGGTTGATCATGCCCGCCGTCGCCGTTTGGTGGGCTTGTCGGTGACCGGCATTTCGATGCGTTGGCGCTGCGCGGTGCGCGGTGGGGGGCGTTGGCGAGGTCGGGTAGGCGTCGGATGGTGTCGATGAGCCAGTCGCGGATGGACGGGTCGAGCTGGACGGCTCGGGCGGCGATCTCGCGGACCTGGGTGTCGCGCATCGCGTCGAGAAGCTGGAGATCGGCCTGCACGGCGTCGGAGTGGGCGTTGTCTTCGATGAAGTAGGTCGCAGGGATCTTGAAGAAGCGCGCGATGGATTGGAGCTTGCCGACGGTGGGGTCGGTGGCCTCGCCGCTGCGGAGCAGGCCGAGGTAGTTCAGGGAGGGGATGGACTGTTCGGGGGTGGAGTTCGCCTGGAGCCAGCGGATGACTTCGCGGTTGCTGTAGGGCCCACGGTCGGCGGGATGCAGCGTCGCGAATGCCCGGTTGAGTCGATCAGCCAGAGTCTGCGGCGGCAGCGCGGGCATGACCGGGTCGTCGCTGTCGCTGTCGCTGTCGGGGTGTTCGGTGGTCTCGCTCATGCCCGTCGGCGCTCTCCCCGTCTCGTTTCTCCCGAGCTGGGGCCGGGATAGCTTTTCCTCGGCTCGGCTCGGCTCGTGTACACGTCGCTGAGAGTCGATGAGCGAGGGACCCAGCGTATCCCGAGCAGGAAGGGAGGGACGCGCCACTATCCCGTCGAGATGTTCTTGACAGGGGCGGAGTGTGCTGATCTGCTTCCGGCCAGTGACCGGTGGGCACCCCCGATGCCCTCCGGGATGAAGGAAGGCGTGTGTGCATGTCTGACGTGCCCGGCGTCCTCGACGCAGGCGAGGATGAGCCCGCTGAGTCAGAGGCGTCAGCTCCGGCGGCGCCCGAGGAGAAAACGTCGATGCGGGCGTCGGAGGTCGTGGCGCTGGTGGAATGCGCCCTCGACCGCGTTTTTGACGATCGCAATCCGACCTGGATCTCGGACTCGTTGCTCTCCCGCTCGCACCGGGCGCAGGTCGTGAGGGTTCTGTGCTCGGCGATCTCGGACCTGTCCGACCTGGTAGCCGACCTCAACGAGGAACCGATCCCGGTACTCGCCGGAACCCCCGCTCCGGCCTAGTTATCTCTGTCAGGCCAGACCTGCACCCCTGGTTGCGCGCGTTTCGCCACGACCAGGGAAAATACGGGTACGCAGGCAGAGCCAAGTCAGATAGTTCGCTGTCCCAGCGATCCCAGGCCCGCGTCATCGGGCCGAAGAAGACAGGGCGAAGCTCAATGCCCTACGACTGGACCACCCCCTACCTGGAGCCCCCCCTTGTCGTCGTCGACCCTGCACCTGACGGCCCCCGCTACCCCGGGGGAGGCCGAGCTGCGTGCGCTGTTCGAGGGGAACTGGAAGCCCCGACGCCCGTATGCCACCGACAACCTGGCCTGGGGCATCCGCCGGATGGGCCGGGATGCCGCGTTGCTGCTGGCCTACATCGAGGCGTCGCCGTCGGTGATGCTGACCTTCCTGATCGTCGACATCGACCACCCCGACGCGTTGCTGCGGGCGTTGTCGGCGAACGGGAACCATCCGATGCCGAACCTGATCATCACCAACCCGTTCAACGGGCACGCCCACGCCGTCTGGATCCTCGCTACCCCGGTCTGTCGTACCGAGTACGCCCGTCGCAACGTGCTGGCCTACGCCGCCTCGGTCCTGGAAGGCCTCCGCCGCGCCGTGGATGGCGACCGCCGCTACTCCGGGCTGCTGGTGAAGAACCCACTCGCCGGGAGCTGGGCCACCCAGTACATGCACGACCACCTGTGGACTCTCGGCGAGCTGGAGGCGGCGCTGCAGGCGGGTGGGCACATGCCGCCCAAGGACTGGCGCCAGCAACGAGCGCGTAAGGCCGACCCGTGCGGGCTCGGGCGGAACTGCACCCTGTTCGACGGTGTCCGCCTGTGGGCCTACCGCGAGGTCCGCCACCACTTCGGCGACCCCGACGGCTTCAAGACCGTCCTACGCGCTGGCGTGGCCGAACGGAACCTGGAGTTCTCCATCCCCCTGCCCGCCGCGGAAGCCCGCGCGATCGCCGACTCCATCCACCGCTGGATCACCACCCGCTCCCGCATCTGGACCAGAGGCCCCCAGGCCTACGACGACACCTTCCGCGCCATCCAAGCCGCACGAGGACGAAAAGGCGGCCTCGTGGGAGGCCAGGCGCGAGGCCGAGTCAAACGGAGGCGAGGCTTCAGCGGCTTGCACTCCTGGAACAGAAGGGCTACTGATGGGCGCCCTGAACCCGCGTCGCCGAGCGACGTCCAAGACCGCCCGTGAGATCGCCGCCGACATGGGCCTCTCCGAACGGACCATCACCGGGCTCATCGCCGAACCACGCGCCGACTATGAACAACGAGCCCGCCAACGACGCGCCCCAGTGATCCAGCTCAGACTCCAAGGCTGGACCTACCGCGAGATCGCCGCACAGACCGGCGACACCCCCGCCATCGTCGGACGCCTCCTCGCCGACGCCCCGCCGCAACGGCGAATGGGCCGCTGCCGCACAGCTACACAACACTGATTACGCACAGTGAGATTTCGGGGATGTCCCGAAACGACCCTCAAGCCGCCTACAGCCGCCTAAGCCGCCTAGACGGAGACAGATCACCAGGTCAGACCACAAGTTGATCGTAGGCGGCTTGAAAGCACTAGGCGACTTAAGCCGCCTAGTGCACGCCAACGAACGTCCTGAGGGGCCTGTCCCGACTGTCGGGACAGGCCCCTCAGGACGTTGACCAGCTACAACGATGGCTCAGGCGGCGGTCGTTGCTGTTGTTGCCGTCTGTGATCAGATCGGGTGTGTAGCGGCGCCAGGCGTCGGCGAAGGCCGCGCGCTGGTAGCCCGAGTCTGGCCGAAGCCGGGGCGGTGATTTTCTCGACTGGATGTCGTACTCGGCGAGTAGCTTGCCGAG
>NZ_JAHLJC010000048.1:0-16198 GCF_020496255.1 Pseudonocardia sp. ICBG1142
AGCCGCCTACGATCAACTTGTGGTCTGACCTGGTGATCTGTCTCCGTCTAGGCGGCTTAGGCGGCTGTAGGCGGCTTGAGGTCGTTTCGGGACATCCCCCGAAATCTCACTGTGCGTAATCAGTGTTGTGTAGCTGTGCGGCAGCGGCCCATTCGCCGTTGCGGCGGCGTCGGCGAGAGGAGGCGTCCGACGATGGCGGGGGTGTCGCCGGTCTGTGCGGCGATCTCGCGGTAGGTCCAGCCTTGGAGTCTGAGCTGGATCACTGGGGCGCGTCGTTGGCGGGCTCGTTGTTCATAGTCGGCGCGTGGTTCGGCGATGAGCCCGGTGATGGTCCGTTCGGAGAGGCCCATGTCGGCGGCGATCTCACGGGCGGTCTTGGACGTCGCTCGGCGACGCGGGTTCAGGGCGCCCATCAGTAGCCCTTCTGTTCCAGGAGTGCAAGCCGCTGAAGCCTCGCCTCCGTTTGACTCCGGCCTCGCGCCTGGCCTCCCACGAGGCCGCCTTTTCGTCCTCGTGCGGCTTGGATGGCGCGGAAGGTGTCGTCGTAGGCCTGGGGGCCTCTGGTCCAGATGCGGGAGCGGGTGGTGATCCAGCGGTGGATGGAGTCGGCGATCGCGCGGGCTTCCGCGGCGGGCAGGGGGATGGAGAACTCCAGGTTCCGTTCGGCCACGCCAGCGCGTAGGACGGTCTTGAAGCCGTCGGGGTCGCCGAAGTGGTGGCGGACCTCGCGGTAGGCCCACAGGCGGACACCGTCGAACAGGGTGCAGTTCCGCCCGAGCCCGCACGGGTCGGCCTTACGCGCTCGTTGCTGGCGCCAGTCCTTGGGCGGCATGTGCCCACCCGCCTGCAGCGCCGCCTCCAGCTCGCCGAGAGTCCACAGGTGGTCGTGCATGTACTGGGTGGCCCAGCTCCCGGCGAGTGGGTTCTTCACCAGCAGCCCGGAGTAGCGGCGGTCGCCATCCACGGCGCGGCGGAGGCCTTCCAGGACCGAGGCGGCGTAGGCCAGCACGTTGCGACGGGCGTACTCGGTACGACAGACCGGGGTAGCGAGGATCCAGACGGCGTGGGCGTGCCCGTTGAACGGGTTGGTGATGATCAGGTTCGGCATCGGATGGTTCCCGTTCGCCGACAACGCCCGCAGCAACGCGTCGGGTGGTCGATGTCGACGATCAGGAAGGTCAGCATCACCGACGGCGACGCCTCGATGTAGGCCAGCAGCAACGCGGCATCCGGCCCATCCGGCGGATGCCCCAGGCCAGGTTGTCGGTGGCATACGGGCGTCGGGGCTTCCAGTTCCCCTCGAACAGCGCACGCAGCTCGGCCTCCCCCGGGGTAGCGGGGGCCGTCAGGTGCAGGGTCGACGACGACAAGGGGGGGCCCCAGGTAGGGGGTGGTCCAGTCGTAGGGCATTGAGCTTCGCCCTGTCTTCTTCGGCCCGATGACGCGGGCCTGGGATCGCTGGGACAGCGAACTATCTGACTTGGCTCTGCCTGCGTACCCGTATTTTCCCTGGTCGTGGCGAAACGCGCGCAACCAGGGGTGCAGGTCTGGCCGACAGAGATAACTAGGCCGGAGCGGGGGTTCCGGCGAGTACCGGGATCGGTTCCTCGTTGAGGTCGGCTACCAGGTCGGACAGGTCCGAGATCGCCGAGCACAGAACCCTCACGACCTGCGCCCGGTGCGAGCGGGAGAGCAACGAGTCCGAGATCCAGGTCGGATTGCGATCGTCAAAAACGCGGTCGAGGGCGCATTCCACCAGCGCCACGACCTCCGACGCCCGCATCGACGTTTTCTCCTCGGGCGCCGCCGGAGCTGACGCCTCTGACTCAGCGGGCTCATCCTCGCCTGCGTCGAGGACGCCGGGCACGTCAGACATGCACACACGCCTTCCTTCATCCCGGAGGGCATCGGGGGTGCCCACCGGTCACTGGCCGGAAGCAGATCAGCACACTCCGCCCCTGTCAAGAACATCTCGACGGGATAGTGGCGCGTCCCTCCCTTCCTGCTCGGGATACGCTGGGTCCCTCGCTCATCGACTCTCAGCGACGTGTACACGAGCCGAGCCGAGCCGAGGAAAAGCTATCCGGCCCCAGCTCGGGAGAAACGAGACGGGGAGAGCGCCGACGGGCATGAGCGAGACCACCGAAACACCCCGACAGCGACAGCGACAGCGACGACCCGGTCATGCCCGCGCTGCCGCCGCAGACTCTGGCTGATCGACTCAACCGGGCATTCGCGACGCTGCATCCCGCCGACCGTGGGCCCTACAGCAACCGCGAAGTCATCCGCTGGCTCCAGGCGAACTCCACCCCCGAACAGTCCATCCCCTCCCTGAACTACCTCGGCCTGCTCCGCAGCGGCGAGGCCACCGACCCCACCGTCGGCAAGCTCCAATCCATCGCGCGCTTCTTCAAGATCCCTGCGACCTACTTCATCGAAGACAACGCCCACTCCGACGCCGTGCAGGCCGATCTCCAGCTTCTCGACGCGATGCGCGACACCCAGGTCCGCGAGATCGCCGCCCGAGCCGTCCAGCTCGACCCGTCCATCCGCGACTGGCTCATCGACACCATCCGACGCCTACCCGACCTCGCCAACGGCCCCCCACCGCGCACCGCGCAGCGCCAACGCATCGAAATGCCGGTCACCGACAAGCCCACCCAACGGCGACGCGGGCATGATCAACCCACGTGATACACCGTGTCTGATCGATCTCTCCGGGAGTACGACCGTGGGAACCGCGACGCGTGCGACAGCCACGCGCAGCTACGACACGACGCTGAGATCCGTACGTTCGCTCGTAGCGCGCTCGCCGAGATCGGCGCGACCCCCGACCTCGACCCGGTCGAGCTATGCCGACGGCTGAGCATCCACCGAGACCACCCGATCGAGATCGTCTCGACCCGGATGCCCTGCTCCTCGCTGCTCGGGTTCTGCGTGAAGACCACGACTACCGACTACATCGTCCACCCGCACGACCTCGCGCGATCACAGCATCCGTCACGAGATCGTCCACGTCCTGTTCAACTACCCACATCCCCTTCATCTGATACTTTTTCTGGCTGCTACCGGGGAGTTACTTCCTCAGTCTGGCCTGTCAGTCACTCAGCCTAACTGTCCAATCTATCTGGAGAACACTGTGTCTATTTTGCGATCCGCTGGCAAAGCCTTTCTCCTCAGTGGCGCTATCACTTTGGGAGCAATTTCATTTAGCGGCCTTGCCGATGCCGCACAGCCTGGAGCGTCCCACTCCAGTATTTCTGCTCCGACTCAGCAGTCATGCGGGTTTCGCAGCGTACGAATCTCACAACATGAGTCTTCCGCCTACTGGCGCAATTGCGTCAGCCACGGTCAGCGCATTAATGTCGACCGCGCATTCTGGCCCGACTTTCAGGTCTGCGTACCGCAAGGTCAGGACCGCTACCTTGGCGCCGGACTAATTCCGGTTGGTCCAGGAGCTATCCGTGGGGCCACGGTAATCGGCTCCTGCTGATCTCCACCAGAGCATGCTTGAGGAAACAATTCGCTGTGGCCAGCGCGCCCCGGTCGCGGCCCTCGCTGAAATTCTCCCTGTCTCTCTACTAGACACAGCTTTACCGCAGTGATCATGCGCCGGGATGACGCCGAGAGCACGCAACCTCTTACGCAAATCCCCTCCCCACTAGTCGGCGAGGTCTCACCTGTCACTAAAGAGATAGAGCAAGTGCATGCACCAGCTGGCCGCCTTGTCGGCGAGCCGACGCGACCTCCTCATGAATTACTAAGATCATCCAGATTGGTCGCGATTGCAAGTCTCGTCAGTAGAGTTACTGGCTTCATTCGCAACATCGCGCTCGTGTCGATCCTTGGATTCGCATCCCTAAATGATGCATACACGATTTCTAACACGCTTCCTAATGTCGTTTACGAGTTGCTCCTCGGCGGGGTTCTAAGCAGTGTAATGATCCCCGTCCTAGTCCGCGCTCAAGGCGACGCTGATGGGGCGAAAAGTTCACGAGAAAGTTGCTAACACTTACAGGAGTTGCGCTCCTGGTCGCAACTATTCTAGCCGTGCTAGCTGCGCCCTTATTGACACGTCTCGTGATTAGCGCGAGTGAGGCAGCTCCCGCAAACTCTGAGCTCACCACGGCATTCTCCTGGCTCCTTCTTCCGCAGATTTTTTCTATGGCATGGGAGCGCTACTCGGGGCGATTCTCAATTCAAAGCAAGTTTTCGGCCCATTTGCCTGGGCCCCGGTCCTGAACAATATCGTCGTGCTCGCCACGCTCGCGGTCTATGCGCTAATCCCTGGTGAGATTTCAATCAACACGATAACTATGGGGGAGCCTAAGCTGTTAGTGCTCGGCTTAGGAACAACCATCGGTGTTGTCGCGCAAACACTGCTGCTACTACCATACATGAAGCGCGTCGGATTCAATTATCGTCCGCTATGGGGCTGGGACTCAAGACTGTCGCAAGCTGGCGGAATGGCCTTGTGGGTCACTGGGTACGTTGCAGTGGGGCAGATCGGCTACGTTATCACTACGCGTGTAGCGACAGCAGCTGATGCTGGTTCTGTTGTCACCTATACGAATGCCTGGTTGTTACTGCAAGTTCCTTATGGCGTTCTGGGAGTCTCTCTTTTAACCACACTGATGCCTCGGCTTAGTCGGGCCGCAGCAAACGCTGACATTAGACAGCTCGCTAATGACTTTTCTCTAGGGGTAAGATTATCCACCCTGGCTTTAGTCCCCGTCGCTGCCGTAATGACCGCCTTTGGCGACGTCCTTGGTATCGCCTTATTTTCGATCGGTGCTGGGGCGGCTCGGGCGCAGAACGGCTTGGCCTGACTGTTGCATGGTCGGCATTTGGAATATTGCCGTACGCGGTGATGATGCTACAAATTCGCGTCTTCTACGCGCAGGGCGACTCGCGCACCCCGACGCTAATCCAGTTGTGGCTGATCACGTTAAAGGTGCCACTTCTGCTTCTGTGTCCGATGGTCCTGCCGTCTGAGCAAGTGGTCATCGGGATTGCCGCGGTTAACTCTCTTTCTTTCATCTGGGCCGCCATCGCTAGCCAATGGCTCCTCCGTCGAAAAATGGGGGAGATTCCGATCAGTGAAGTGCTAGACTTTCTTTGGCGGGTCTCCCTATCTGCAGGATTAAGCGCAGTCGCTGCTCGGGGTGCACTGGATGGAGGCAGAGCCGCTGCTGGCGACCTACCCCGGCCTCGTGCGTGCGTGGGCTCTGCTCCTTGCCGGAGCCCTTATCTCCCTATCCCTTACTTTTGCCACGTTAAAATTACTGAAAACGCCCAGCATTAACGACCTTCTTGGTCGTAAAGATCACATGGGAGCAAACTAAGCCTCATGGGCAAGAAGAAATGGTGACTCGCTCGCTGACCTCGCCACGATCCACGCCGACCACCACGACCTCGACGTCTCCATCTACGGCGGCGAGTGGGACGATCCCGGCATCATCACAGTCCAGGTCTGGCGCACAGAACTCATCGACCGCAACGAAGACCTCCCAGACTCCTGACTCAACCGGGTCATCCGAAAAATCGGATGACCCCCTGCCTACCAGCACAAACACCCACCCAGGAGACCCGCGTGTCTGTCGTGAAGATCAACGCCATCACCGTCCCCGACGGAGCCGGACCGGAGCTGGAAGCCCGGTTCGCCGCCCGCTTCGCTCAGGGCTGCATGAACGAGGTGCCCGGGTTCCTCGGCTACGAGCTGCTCCGCCCCGTCGCGGGCGACACCCGGTACTTCGTCTACACCCGCTGGGAGCACGACGCCGCCTTCCAGGCATGGCGCACCGTCGGCGCCGCGGCCGCGCACTGCGACCGCGACAGCGACAGCGACAGCGACCGCCCGCAGGTCGGGACCGGCGCTGACCTGCTGGAATTCGAGACCGTGCCCCTCGGCACAGCATCGGACACAGCATCTGGGACGGCTTCTGAGGAAGGGACCGCGACCGCATGACCACCGCCACCGGGCTCCGTGTCCTCGCCGCCACCGGCGCCGCCGCGCTCACGCTCAGCGCGGCCGGGGGTCGCGACCGCCGCCGAGGACATCCACTACGAGAAGGCCGGGACCTTCCCCGACGTCGCTGCCTGCGCCGATGCCGGACACACCACACCCGGTGTCACGACCTGGCTCTGCGACGAACACCCCGACGGCACCGCCGACCTCTACCTCGTCCCGGCATAGACGTCAGGGTGCCGGTCTTGACCAACACCACCACCCAGACTGGGTCTGATGGGTAAGAAGAAGAAGCAGCAGCGCCGGACCGACCCGAGCAGCAAGGCCCGACGCCGCGCACAGCGCAAAGCCCGCGACAACGACCTCCCGCCCTTCCCCGGCCGCGACGCCGACCACGGGCTTGGGCTCGGGCTCCGGCTCATCGGGACCATCGTCGTGAACGCCGACTACCACCAGCACGACGACGGCACCTGGACCGCCACCGTCGCCCCCGAACTGCTGCCCGGCGCGGTCACCATCGACGACGTCGACCTCCACACCGTCTTCCACAAAGTCATCGCCGTCGTCGAAGTCCTCGCGCAGACCGCCCCACCCGACGCCGACATCAGCACCATCACCCTGCACCGCGTCGACGGCGACACCCTTCGCTGGCTAGCCGCCGTCGACGAGTACGGCTTCACCGACTGCGTCAACGCAGCCCAGTTCCCGACCACTGACCACCACCGACCAGCCGGACCAGCGGCCAGCTCCTGGTGCTGCCGCGCCGCTTCCGGTCCTCACCCGACCCGGAAAGGCGACTCGCGGGCAGACGCAGTGACTATTCGGAGTGGAACTCCACCCGCACGATCCGCATGTCCATCTCACGGGCATAAGCAGGCACGACCCAGGTCATCTCCTGCGGCGCCGCCGCCAGCGTTGCGGACCCAGGCCGTGTGCTCATGACGGCCTTGTCCCTCCGCGTTCTCCATCGTCACGGTGAACACCACCGTGCTCCGCGCCGCAACCTCGAACCACAACTCCTCAACGTTCTGCCCGCGATCGAACTCGATCACCGGCAGACACGCCGCCGGAGCAAGCCCCTCCCGGCACACGTCCTCCCCCGACGGCGGGCCCGCCCACACCGACGGCGCCGGCCCAGCCACCAACCCAGCCAGCACCACACCGGTCACCGCCAGAACCCCAGCACTCCGCCGCACCACCACCCGCAGCAGCCCCGGCCTCTTCCTCAGCGCAGTCGTTGTCGTCGTCACCCATTTAGCCAAAGTCGTCACCCATTCAGATGTCAACTCCGACGCGCCCCGCGACTGAAACGCCGTCTCCGGACCGCCGCGCGGCAACCGCTAGCGGCCAGGGCTAGCGGCGGGCCGGGCGGCCCAGGGCGAGGTAGACATACCGGCCGACCAGCACCGCGCCGGTGATCGCGACCATCACCGTCGCCACCGGCGCCACACCGACCACCACCGCACCGCCGACCAGCACCCCGGCCTCGGCCACCCCGGTCGCGATCAGCAGCGCCGCCGGGCCCGGCCCGGGCCGGGTCACCACCGGAGCCGGGACCGGACCCGGAACGGTCGTGGGCACCGCCCACACCCAGTCCTGCGCCCGATCCTGCGCTTGAGCCTCCTGCAGCAGCTCATACGCTGCGGTGACCACCGCGAACCGGTCCGGATCACCACCGGCGTCGGGGTGCTCGCGGCGCACCGCCGCCCGCCACGCCGAACGCACCACCTCCGCCGGTGCTCCCGGGGCGACACCCAGGATCGCCGCAGCCCGCGTCACCTCGGGCCCCGTCACCAGACCGGTCCTCACCGCTGACCTCCCCCACCGTCGATGTCGCCGCCGATGTCGCCGCCGCCATCGATGTCGCCGAGCCAGATGTCGGCGTCCGCCCCGACCCGACCAGCACCGCCCTGACCAGCACCACCACCGCTACCGCTTCCTCCGCCGTCCCCGGAGCCGCTACCGCCCCGGTCTCGGCGGGCGTGGGCGTGACCGGCCATGAGCTGGCGGCGCGTCAACACCGGCCCCGACACCGGCTCCTCCACCCCGACCGCCTCGTCCAGCACCCGCGACCGCCCCGACAGCGGCGTCACCCAGCCCGTAGACGACCTTGTCCGGGCTCGCCCACGCGAGGTGGTGCGGCGGCATCTGCCGCACCCGGTTCGGATCCCACAGGAACGCGTGCTGGCGGCGCACCGTCCCCGCCCCGCTGTACCCACCGGAGAACACCGAAGCGCCCCAGCCCTCGTCCGACCCGGCGCCGACCAGCTGCAACCCGACCTCCCCGACCATCCTGGTCCCGAACCGGGCCGCCAACTCCTCCGCATTCGTCGTCCGCCCCACCAGCACCCCGCCACCCATCGCCCCGAGCAGCCGGTTCCGTTCCTGAGGCGACTCGGCCAGCCCTCGACCGGCTGCGCCGACACGATCACCGCACCACCCAATGAGCGCAGCCGCTCAACAAGGTTGATGACACTGCCCGCAACTTCACCCGAGACCGCCGAGAACTCGTCCAGCACGAACAACGCCTGACGCCGCCCGGCAGCCCCGGAACGAGCACCGCCGAGTTCGTGGGTGAGCAGCTCGATCAGCACCGCCGTCTTCGCCGCCGCCACGACCTCATCAGTCGTGCCCGGCACCGACACATACAACGCGTCGAAGTCCGACAACGGCGCCCCCGCATCGAAGTCCGCGCCCAACGACCGGAACAGGCCGCAGAACAGCATCAGGTCCGCATCCAGCGACGACGACCCCGACCTCCCCGCCACCCGACGGCTTACTCAACGCCCGGACCTGCCGCGACTCCACCGCGTGCCCCGCCCACGCCTCACTCAGCCACCGCCCGTCCAGACGCTCCAGGAACTCCACCGACGATCCCGGCGGCCCCTTCGGGGCATCCACCACCAGATGCAACAGGCCACGTTGCAGCACGTCATAGAAGCGGTGATCGGTTTTCGCGAGCTTGTGCAGCGACGCCCGCAACTGCCCCGCAGGCATCCGCCACATGTTCAACCGCGTCTCGAACGGGAACACCCCGACCCGATCCGGATGCAGTCCAAGGTCAGTCATCGCCTCCGCCCACGACTGCGCATCCTCCGCCGGTCCGGGCCGCCCTTCGCGCCCAGGACCAACGGCCGACCCGACCCAAGCGGCGACCCGGCGTCTGGGTGTGCCGCGCCCACATCGCCTCCGCCCACCCGCAGCTCACACGTTCCAACAAACGTCGTCTCCACCGCACCTCGTCTGCCGCCGCCACCGAACGAGGGCATTGGGCCTTCGCCTCGCGCGTCGCCTCCCGGAACACGAGACCGGGACCGGGTGGTCGGGTTGCAGTGCCGGGGGGGTCCCTGTGTTGCGGCCCTCCCTGGTCGCGGACTCGATGACCTCCACGGCCTCGCAGGGCTGCCGGGAGTCAGGCCGTGGCGATCGACGGTGGGGACGCGCAGCTTCGCCGGGGCAACACCGAGTATCGGGCTGCGACCGGTTGCGCGGCTTGCCAGCGCTCGCGGACGGCGAGGCGTGCCTGGGCGCGGCGGTCGCGGTTCACAGCGCGGACAGCGCGCCGACCGGTGCTCAGCCCGGGAACGCGTGCCCCGGCGAGCGGTGAGGGTGCGCTCGACCCGGCGATCGAGACCTCATGACGCGGGCTGTCCAGCCCTGCCACCGTGGAGGAGTTTCGGAGGCCGCGACCAGGGGAACAGCACCACCCGGCCTGCAACCCGACCACGGGCGGTCCGGTGCTCGTGTCGGGAGGCGACGACGGCGGAGGGCGAAGGCCCACATGCCCAGTTCGGTGGCGGTGTGGCGCAGACCGGTGCGGGGAAGACGACGTTGTTGGAACGTGTGAGCTGCGGGGGGCGGAGGCGATGTGGGCGCGGCACACCAGACGCCGGGGTCGCCGCTTGGGTCGGGTCGGCCGTTGGTGGAGTTCCTGGGGCGAAGGGCGGCCCGGACGCGGCGGAGGATGCGCAGTCGTGGGCGGAGGCGATGACTGACCTTGGCCTGCATCCGGATCGGGTCGGGTGTGTTCCCGTTCGAGACGCGGTTGAACATGTGGCGGATGCTGCGGGGCAGTTGCGGGCGTCGCTGCACAAGCTCGCGAAAACGATCACCGCTTCTATGACGTGCGCAACGTGGCCTGTTGCATCTGGTGGTGGATGCCCGAAGGGGCCGCGGGATCGTCGGTGGAGTTCCTGGAGCGTCTGGACGGGCGGTGGCTCGTGAGGCGTGGGCGGGGACGCGGTGGAGTCGCGGCAGGTCCGGGCGTTGAGTAAGCCGTCGGGTGGCGGGTCGGGGTCGTCGTCGCTGGGCGGACCTGATGCTGTTCTGCGGCCTGTTCCGGTCGTTGGGCGCGGACTTCGATGCGGGGGCGCCGTGTCGGACTTCGACGCGTTGTATGTGTCGGTGCCGGGCACGACTGATGAGGTCGTGGCGGCGGCGAAGACGGCGGTGCTGATCGAGCTGCTCACCCACGAACTCGGCGGTGCTCGTTCCGGGGCTGCCGGGCGGCGTCAGGCGTTGTTCGTGCTGGACGAGTTCTCGGCGGTCTCGGGTGAAGTTGCGGGCAGTGTCATCAACCTTGTTGAGCGGCTGCGCTCATGGGTGGTGCGGTGATCGTGTCGGCGCAGCCGGTCGAGGGCCTGGCCGAGTCGCCTCAGGAACGGAACCGGCTGCTCGGGGCGATGGGTGGCGGGGTGCTGGTGGGGCGGACGACGAATGCGGAGGAGTTGGCGGCCCGGTTCGGGACCAGGATGGTCGGGGAGGTCGGGTTGCAGCTGGTCGGCGCCGGGTCGGACGAGGGCTGGGGCGCTTCGGTGTTCTCCGGTGGTACAGCGGGGCGGGGACGGTGCGCCGCCAGCACGCGTTCCTGTTGGATCCGAACCGGGTGCGGCAGATGCCGCCGCACCACCTCGCGTGGGCGAGCCCGGACAAGGTCGTCTACGGGCTGGTGACGCCGCTGTCGGGGCGGTCGCGGGTGCTGGACGAGGCGGTCGGGGTGGAGGAGCCGGTGTCGGGGCCGGTGTTGACGCGCCGCCAGCTATGGCCGGTCACGCCCACGCCCGCCGAGACCGGGGCGGTAGCGGCTCCGGGGACGGCGGAGGAAGCGGTAGCGGTGGTGGTGCTGGTCAGGGCGGTGCTGGTCGGGTCGGGGCGGACGCCGACATCTGGCTCGGCGACATCGATGGCGGCGGCGACATCGGCGGCGACATCGACGGTGGGGGAGGTCAGCGGTGAGGACCGGTCTGGTGACGGGGCCCGAGGGTGACGCGGGCTGCGGCGATCCTGGGTGTCGCCCGGGGAGCACCGGCGGAGGTGGTGCGTTCGGCGTGGCGGGCGGCGGTGCGCCGCGAGCACCCCGACGCCGGTGGTGATCCGGACCGGTTCGCGGTGGTCACCGCAGCGTATGAGCTGCTGCAGGAGGCTCAAGCGCAGGATCGGGCGCAGGACTGGGTGTGGGCGGTGCCCACGACCGTTCCGGGTCCGGTCCCGGCTCCGGTGGTGACCCGGCCCGGGCCGGGCCCGGCGGCGCTGCTGATCGCGACCGGGGTGGCCGAGGCCGGGGTGCTGGTCGGCGGTGCGGTGGTGGTCGGTGTGGCGCCGGTGGCGACGGTGATGGTCGCGATCACCGGCGCGGTGCTGGTCGGCCGGTATGTCTACCTCGCCCTGGGCCGCCCGGCCCGCCGCTAGCCCTGGCCGCTAGCGGTTGCCGCGCGGTCCGGAGACGGCGTTTCAGTCGCGGGGCGCGTCGGAGTTGACATCTGAATGGGTGACGACTTTGGCTAAATGGGTGACGACGACAACGACTGCGCTGAGGAAGAGGCCGGGGCTGCTGCGGGTGGTGGTGCGGCGGAGTGCTGGGGTTCTGGCGGTGACCGGTGTGGTGCTGGCTGGGTTGGTGGCTGGGCCGGCGCCGTCGGTGTGGGCGGGCCCGCCGTCGGGGGAGGACGTGTGCCGGGAGGGGCTTGCTCCGGCGGCGTGTCTGCCGGTGATCGAGTTCGATCGCGGGCAGAACGTGAGGAGTTGTGGTTCGAGGTTGCGGCGCGGAGCACGGTGGTGTTCACCGTGACGATGGAGAACGCGGAGGGACAAGGCCGTCATGAGCACACGGCCTGGGTCCGCAAACGCTGCGGCGGCGCCGCAGGAGATGACCTGGGTCGTGCCTGCTTATGCCCGTGAGATGGACATGCGGATCGTGCGGGTGGAGTTCCACTCCGAATAGTCACTGCGTCTGCCCGCGAGTCGCCTTTCCGGGTCGGGTGAGGACCGGAAGCGGCGCGGCAGCACCAGGAGCTGGCCGCTGGTCCGGCTGGTCGGTGGTGGTCAGTGGTCGGGGAACTGGGCTGCGTTGACGCAGTCGGTGAAGCCGTACTCGTCGACGGCGGCTAGCCAGCGAAGGGTGTCGCCGTCGACGCGGTGCAGGGTGATGGTGCTGATGTCGGCGTCGGGTGGGGCGGTCTGCGCGAGGACTTCGACGACGGCGATGACTTTGTGGAAGACGGTGTGGAGGTCGACGTCGTCGATGGTGACCGCGCCGGGCAGCAGTTCGGGGGCGACGGTGGCGGTCCAGGTGCCGTCGTCGTGCTGGTGGTAGTCGGCGTTCACGACGATGGTCCCGATGAGCCGGAGCCCGAGCCCAAGCCCGTGTGTCGGCGTCGCGGCCGGGGAAGGGCGGGAGGTCGTTGTCGCGGGCTTTGCGCTGTGCGCGGCGTCGGGCCTTGCTGCTCGGGTCGGTCCGGCGCTGCTGCTTCTTCTTACCCATCAGACCCAGTCTGGGTGGTGGTGTTGGTCAAGACCGGCACCCTGACGTCTATGCCGGGACGAGGTAGAGGTCGGGCGGTGCCGTCGGGTGTTCGTCGCAGAGCCAGGTCGTGACACAGGGTGTGGTGTGTCCGGCATCGGCGCAGGCAGCGACGTCGGGGAAGGTCCCGGCCTTCTCGTAGTGGATGTCCTCGGCGGCGGTCGCGACCCCGGCCGCGCTGAGCGTGAGCGCGGCGGCGCCGGTTGGCGGCGAGGACACGGACCGGTGGCGGTGGTCATGCGGTCGCGGTCCCTTCCTCAGAAGCCGTCCAGATGCTGTGTCCGATGCTGTGCCGAGGGGCACGGTCTCGAATTCCAGCAGGTCAGCGCCGGTCCCGACCTGCGGGCGGTCGCTGTCGCTGTCGCTGTCGCGGTCGCAGTGCGCGGCCGCGGCGCCGACGGTGCGCCATGCCTGAAGGCGGCGTCGTGCTCCCAGCGGGTGTAGACGAAGTACGGGTGTCGCCCGCGACGGGGCGGAGCAGCTCGTAGCCGAGGAACCCGGGCACCTCGTTCATGCAGCCCTGAGCGAAGCGGGCGGCGAACCGGGCTTCCAGCTCCGGTCCGGCTCCGTCGGGGACGGTGATGGCGTTGATCTTCACGACAGACACGCGGGTCTCCTGGGTGGGTGTTTGTGCTGGTAGGCAGGGGGTCATCCGATTTTTCGGATGACCCGGTTGAGTCAGGAGTCTGGGAGGTCTTCGTTGCGGTCGATGAGTTCTGTGCGCCAGACCTGGACTGTGATGATGCCGGGATCGTCCCACTCGCCGCCGTAGATGGAGACGTCGAGGTCGTGGTGGTCGGCGTGGATCGTGGCGAGGTCAGCGAGCGAGTCACCATTTCTTCTTGCCCATGAGGCTTAGTTTGCTCCCATGTGATCTTTACGACCAAGAAGGTCGTTAATGCTGGGCGTTTTCAGTAATTTTAACGTGGCAAAAGTAAGGGATAGGGAGATAAGGGCTCCGGCAAGGAGCAGAGCCCACGCACGCACGAGGCCCGGGTTAGGTCGCCAGCAGCGGCTCTGCCAGCTCCAGTGCACCCCGAGCAGCGACTGCGCTTAATCCTGCAGATAGGGAGACCCGCCAAAGAAAGTCTAGCACTTCACTGATCGGAATCTCCCCCATTTTTCGACGGAGGAGCCATTGGCTAGCGATGGCGGCCCAGATGAAAGAAAGAGAGTTAACCGCGGCAATCCCGATGACCACTTGCTCAGACGGCAGGACCATCGGACACAGAAGCAGAAGTGGCACCTTTAACGTGATCAGCCACAACTGGATTAGCGTCGGGGTGCGCGAGTCGCCCTGCGCGTAGAAGACGCGAATTTGTAGCATCATCACCGCGTACGGCAATATTCCAAATGCCGACCATGCAACAGTCAGGCCAAGCCGTTCTGCGCCCGAGCCGCCCCCAGCACCGATCGAAAATAAGGCGATACCAAGGACGTCGCCAAAGGCGGTCATTACGGCAGCGACGGGGACTAAAGCCAGGGTGGATAATCTTACCCCTAGAGAAAAGTCATTAGCGAGCTGTCTAATGTCAGCGTTTGCTGCGGCCCGACTAAGCCGAGGCATCAGTGTGGTTAAAAGAGAGACTCCCAGAACGCCATAAGGAACTTGCAGTAACAACCAGGCATTCGTATAGGTGACAACAGAACCAGCATCAGCTGCTGTCGCTACACGCGTAGTGATAACGTAGCCGATCTGCCCCACTGCAACGTACCCAGTGACCCACAAGGCCATTCCGCCAGCTTGCGACAGTCTTGAGCCCAGCCCCATAGCGGACGATAATTGAATCCGACGCGCTTCATGTGGTGTAGTAGCAGCAGTGTTTGCGCGACAACACCGATGGTTGTTCCTAAGCCGAGCACTAACAGCTTAGGCTCCCCCATAGTTATCGGGTTGATTGAAATCTCACCAGGGATTAGCGCATAGACCGCGAGCGTGGCCGAGCACGACGATATTGTTCAGGACCGGGGCCCAGGCAAATGGGCCGAAAACTTGCTTTGAATTGAGAATCGCCCCGAGTAGCGCTCCCATGCCATAGAAAAAGATCTGCGGAAGAAGGAGCCAGGAGAATGCCGTGGTGAGCTCAGAGTTTGCGGGAGCTGCCTCACTCGCGCTAATCACGAGACGTGTCAATAAGGGCGCAGCTAGCACGGCTAGAATAGTTGCGACCAGGAGCGCAACTCCTGTAAGTGTTAGCAACTTTCTCGTGAACTTTTCGCCCCCATCAGCGTCGCCTTGAGCGCGGACTAGGACGGGATCATTACACTGCTAGAGAACCCGCCGAGGAGCAACTCGTAAACGACATTAGGAAGCGTGTTAGAAATCGTGTATGCATCATTTAGGGATGCGAATCCAAGGATCGACACAGAGCGCGATGTTGCGAATGAAGCCAGTAACTCTACTGACGAGACTTGCAATCGCGACCAATCTGGATGATCTTAGTAATTCATGAGGAGGTCGCGTCGGCTCGCCGACAAGGCGGCCAGCTGGTGCATGCACTTGCTCTATCTCTTTAGTGACAGTGAGACCTCGCCGACTAGTGGGGAGGGGATTTGCGTAAGAGGTTGCGTGCTCTCGGGCGTCATCCCGGCGCATGATCACTGCGGTAAAGCTGTGTCTAGTAGAGAGACAGGGAGAATTTCAGCGAGGGCCGCGACCGGGGCGCGCTGGCCACAGCGAATTGTTTCCTCAAGCATGCTCTGGTGGAGATCAGCAGGAGCCGATTACCGTGGCCCCACGGATAGCTCCTGGACCAACCGGAATTAGTCCGGCGCCAAGGTAGCGGTCCTGACCTTGCGGTACGCAGACCTGAAAGTCGGGCCAGAATGCGCGGTCGACATTAATGCGCTGACCGTGGCTGACGCAATTGCGCCAGTAGGCGGAAGACTCATGTTGTGAGATTCGTACGCTGCGAAACCCGCATGACTGCTGAGTCGGAGCAGAAATACTGGAGTGGGACGCTCCAGGCTGTGCGGCATCGGCAAGGCCGCTAAATGAAATTGCTCCAAAGTGATAGCGCCACTGAGGAGAAAGGCTTTGCCAGCGGATCGCAAATAGACACAGTGTTCTCCAGATAGATTGGACAGTTAGGCTGAGTGACTGACAGGCCAGACTGAGGAAGTAACTCCCCGGTAGCAGCCAGAAAAAGTATCAGATGAAGGGGATGTGGGAGTTGAAAGGACGTGGACGATCTCGTGACGGATGCTGTGATCGCGCGAGGTCGTGCGGGTGGACGATGTAGTCGGTAGTCGTGGTCTTCACGCAGAACCCGAGCAGCGAGGAGCAGGGCATCCGGGTCGAGACGATCTCGATCGGGTGGTCTCGGTGGATGCTCAGCCGTCGGCATAGCTCGACCGGTCGTCGAGGTCGGGGGGTCGCGCCGATCTCGCGAGAGCGCGCTACGAGCGAACGTACGGATCTCAGCGTCGGT
>NZ_JAHLJC010000049.1:0-32563 GCF_020496255.1 Pseudonocardia sp. ICBG1142
GGTGCGGCGCTCTGCAGGTGTTTGATGAGTCCCCTGCCGCGCTCTTCTGCTTGTAGTACCGGGAGGGCTGGGCGTTGTCAGAGCCACGGATGAGGGCTCTTTTGCGCTAGGGCGGGGGTGGCGCCGGGCACAGTATTGATGTGACTGGTTGTGCGGTTTCAAAGGTGCCGCAGGATGGATTTAGTATCTGCCTGCACGGTGTTTTGGTGCGTGCAGGAGCCACTGCATCCGCCCGATGCGCGATCCGGCGGATGTGGGGGTTGTCGCGCTATCGTTGAGGTCGCGTGTCCTCGGTGCTGTCGGCCTGACAGGTGGCCCAGTAACTCCCGAGAGGGGTTTTTGTTCCTCCCGAGAGAACACAAGATCGTTTTCGGGGCCGTCTTCTGGACTTGCCCCGGGGCGCTCTCAGGTAGGTCATCGTTGTGACCTGCTGTTGTGTGGGTGGTGGAGTGAGTCCCGCTGGGTCGGGCTGGCGGGTTGTGGTCGCGGAGCGGCCGTGATCGTCAGTACGTAGTTCCATGGTTTGAAAAAGGCAAAGGTCAAGGTCAACTGACTACGGCAGGAGTGGGTGGTTTGAGCTTGTTTGGGTGTATCTGTCCGTAGTGGCTGAGTGTGTTCGCGTGATTGCTTCTGGTAGTGGTTCTTGACCACCGGGGGGGGGGGCGTGTTCGGATGCGGTCATGTGCACGAAGAGGTTCGCATCTGCGTCGCGTGTTATCGGGACTGTGTTAGTTGTGGCTGTTGCAATGGGGTCGGCCACTGGGATCGCTTCGGCCGAAGCTCCGGTAGTGATGACAGGAGTCTCGGTCGCCGCCCCCAGCCAACGCGGAGACCTTGAAGCTAGTGGAGTCTCCCCAGTTGGAGATGAATCGCTGAGTCCGGATGAGGCGCGCCGGGCCGCCGAAGAGGCAGAGTATTTATTCTCTGTCGTGCTTGTGAACGACGGTGAGCAGTGGCGGGTAAATCCGGCGTTTTCTCGCGATAAAGATTTTCGAGAGCTGGCCCAGGTGGCAGAAGCGCTCAATGGACCCGTTCCTTACCATGCGATCGACTCCCCGCAGTATCGCGAATGCGTGCTCAATGCTGTAGGGCTAGGGGCTCTTACTGCGGGTGCAGCTAAAGGGGGCTCTCAACTCGCGTATCTCATGGCCGCTAAGAAGTGGAAAGACGTCGCGTACGTGCTGGCGCGTTTGGTCGGAGTGAACGCGTTAAAGGGTGGTCTTGCCGGGGCGGCAGTTTCTTTGGCGGGAGCTGGAGCGTGGTGCGCGACTCCGTGGGCGAAATGAAGCTGTATCGGATTTTCAGGACGCCCAGTGCCGCGCGAGATGCTGCTGACTTCGTTCTCGGACACCTTCGCGAAAGAGGCGCAGTCGACTACTTTTCGGAAGAGAGATTCAATCCTGTCATTGAGCTGGCTCGACATGGTGCATGGAGCGAGGCAGCAAAAGAGTATCGGAACATCACGGGTGCGGGCATTAAAGATAGCGTAATTGCGGCCGAGATTGCCCGACGGATCGTCAAAGACGATAAGCGCCGATGAAGAGGATCGTTCCCTGCCCGCCATGAGTCTATATCGCCGATCATCGAGGCTTATTCAGGCTCCGTCAGGTAAGTGTGTAGAAGATGAGTCCGATGACTGCCGAGATTGTCGTTTTAAATGTGGCGTAGGGCCGCCGGTAGTCTGTGTGGAGAACTTTCCACGTTTTGATATGGGCGATGACTCGTTCGATGGTGGCGCGTGTGTGGTTGAGGCTCTTGTTGAATGTTTTTTGCCAGTCGAGAAGTTCCCGGCCGGGTGGTTTTTTGAACGGGGTGAGCATGCCGCGCCCGATGTATCCTTTATCGCCGATCGGGGGGTATGTGGCGAGGTGGTCGAGGGCGCCGGATTGGTCGAGGCAATATAGGTCGTGTCGGGATCCTGGGGTCGGGTCGGAGATCCACGACAGCTGCCCTTCCAGGGTGGCTGCGACCTGGACGACGACGCCGGTGGTGCGATGCTTGCCCGACCACAGACCCGGCACCGCGGCCCATGACCAGCAGGGCAGCAAGGTTCCATCGATGATGTACTGCCGATCGGCACGAAGCTCCTCTGCCGTCGGAACGACACTCCGCAGCGCCTGTGCCAGCAACGGTGTCACCCCCGTGATCGCTCGACTAACCGTCGACTGCGACACCCCATAGGTTTCCGCCAACTCCCACTGCACACGATTCCCGCGCAGATACGCCAACGTGATCACCACCGACCAGAACAACCCCAGAACCGGCGGCCAAGACAAACGTGCCTCCGTCGCGTCCCGCTGATCCTGCTCATACACTATAGCGACAAGATCCTGAATTTCATCACGCCGGAAACCAGTGGTATAGTACATACTGCGGCAGCCCGTTCATCTCGGATTGATTCGGCAAACCAATATTCGCGATGGACGGGCTGTCGCCCAACCCGACACGCCGGGCTAGATCGTTATTTCACGGGGCCTGAATAAGCCTCAAGGTAAAGGTCAAGGTTAACTGACTGCGGCAGTGTGGGCGGTTTAGGTCGCTTTGGGTGCATCTGTCCGTAGTGGCTGAGCGTGTTCGCGTGGTTGCGTTCAGTGATGGTCCTTGATTGGTGACGGCGTGGCCGGAGGTGGTGGCTGATTCTGATCTTGACGATCGACTGGGGTGACTGCTTCACTCGGCCGGTGATGATCAGGAAATTTGCGAAACGAATGGCTCCGGCAGCGAATGCATTGTTCGCTGTGGGGTTGTCGTTATTGATGTTGGTGGGTGTCTCTTCTGCTGCGATGGCACAGGAGTCAGGCGAGGTGGACAGAGTCGAGGTGGGCACTTCGGGGGATTCTGCTCATCTTGTTTTTGAGTTTGATAGGCCGTTGCAGCGAGAAGAGGCAGAGAAAATTCGTGTCCGCTTCGCGCGTGATATTCCCTTTGGGGTTCGTCAGGCTCCGCGAGTGGAGACTCTGGGATGCCGTAATGGACTGGATCGTCCTGATCGGAACGGGGTGCTGTCGTTGCAGTTTACGTGTCTGCCATCTCATGGCGTGGTCGCATGGGGTTATCGGTTGTCACCGGCAGTGAAGGCGACAGTTGTCGGACCGGTCAGGGAAGACGGGCTGCGGTGGTGGCAAAACAGGACGAGTAGACCCAAGAATTCCGGTCACGTGGAGTCGGCGGACTATATTTTCCACGGTTCAATGAATCCGGTGTTCGTGAATGATGTCCTTGACTATCAAGATTTCTTCACGTATCGCCATAATCTCGGTGGGGGTGGGACTGCGAAGCTGACATTTGCCGGGTCGGCCCGCCTGACATACTGATGACCAGCGAGCAGAGTTCTCCTTATCGATCGTGGGTGGCTGCGAGCGGTGCTCCCGAGGAGGTCCTAGAAGCGGCGTCGGGTGTTTGTGAAGCGCAGGCACGACGGCTGGTAGAGGGGGTTTTACGGGATTTGGAGTTGAATGATCGTGGGTGGCGGGTCCGTTCTGTGCTCGTGTCGTCGCTGCCTCCGCCGCCCCCCCCGTGTTCTGGTCTGGATGTAGGGGAGGACCTTGTAGTTGAGATCGAGTCGGAGGGGCCCTCGGTCATTGGCGTGTACTTCACGACGTCGGTCACTCACGAGTCTGCGTGCGTGGCCACTGCTGAGCAGGTTCAAGATCATGTTCTGGAACTGGAGCATGGGACGCCTCGACCTCCTTGTCCGGAACATCCACACCCTCTGACACCCCGCCTGGTGGACAACGTCCCGACCTGGGTGTGTCCACGTGATCCGCTGCATTGCAGCTTCCCTGTATCTGGAACATGAGATCGGTGGTCTGCACGGTCGGTCCGGCACCGAGCCGAAGGTCATCAGTGAGCCTTTCCCAACCTGTTTGTGCTGGTCAGGCGGGGTCGGAGCGGAGGAGCTGGGGCGCGATATCGCGTTGAACCAGCCTTCGCCGCTGGCGTGAGGGCCGGTCAGCACTTCAGCGCGACGTTGACCTGCTCCTCCGGAGGGCTCGGGGGCTGGGTGCCGCGGCGGCGGCCTTCTGGGGTGGCGCCAGGGGCCATCGCTACGGGCTTCGGGCTCATCAAGGCCGTGACGGTCTCCTCCGGGGGTGCGCCGCCCGGGGGGTGAAGCGTCCGGGCGGGACCGGCACCGGGCCGGTGATCATCAGTGATGCATAGGTGTGGTGGCTGTTGATCTTGGTTGGTGGTGTCGAGCTCGTTGTAGGCGAGCGCTGTCGGCTCGGCGGGCCGGTTCGGTGGCGTCTCGCCACCGAAGATCAACAGCCACAGGACCCATGCATCATCTGATGATCTTGGGCGGTGGGCTCCGGTCCGGGGCTTGGTCGTGGCGCCGGTCGGCCGGTTCACCGCGCAGCCGCGCAGCAAGATGTGCGTTTTCCTCAGGAAAACGCGGGCGGGCGCCCCCGGCGGGCTGCTGCTGCTGCTGCTGCTGCTGCTGGGTGCGGTGCCGCTGGCGCTTGGTCGGAGGCCGGGTGGGGGTGACACGCCGGTCTGACCTGGGGGTACGCGACAGACGGGCTTGTTACCTGGGAGTATTTGAGTGGCACAGCAGCAACAAGCCAAGTCAGAGTTTCGGGTGAGCGCCAGCGAGCCCGCACCCCTCCGGCCGCGTCAGCGGCCGGAGACAACACAGGGCGAAGCTCAATGCCCTGGACCGGCACCGCGCCCCTGTCGGCGGTGGTGAGGAGTTCCCCCGGATGATCGGCTCTGACCTGTGGGTTCCCCCAGGCGCTGCCTCGGGCGCGATCCTGGATGCCTCTCCCCGGGGCTCTGAGAGCCTCTGTGAGCCCGGGTTTCCGTCCCCGGGCTACCTAGTCGGGGGGCTGCCGTTCGAGGCGGCAGCGGCGATCTGGGGGCGTTTGTGGACGTCGCGGTACCCACTCGCCGCGGACGAGTTCGACGACGGCGTCTGGCGGCAGACCCGGGACGTCGCGATGACCCGGATGCACGTCGAGCTGCACCCCAAGCAGGTATGGGGCCTGATCGGGATCGACGGCGACAGCGCCGATGCGGTCCTGCGGATGGTCTCCACCGTCGACAGCCACCCGATGCCGAACGTGATCATCGAGAACGCCGTCAACGGCCACGCCCACGCCGGGTTCGGGGTCACGACCCCGATCAAGGTCACCAACTACGGATCACGCCGCGCGGTCCGCTACGGCCTCTCGATCGAAGAAGCACTCCGGCGCGCTGTGGGTGGGGACCCGTCCTATCCCGGGCGGCTGATCAAGAATCCGTTCCACTCCCGCTGGATCACCCACTTCCTCCACGACACAACCTCCACCCTCAACCAGTTCGGCGCGATCCTGACCGCCGCCGGACACATGCCCGGACGCGGCTGGCACAACCAACGCCGACGTGAACCCGTCGGCTACTCCCGCAACGAAACCCTCTTCCACATGGTCCGCCGCTTCGCCTACCGCGAAATGCGCCACCACTGGGGCGACGCCGACGGCTACCGCGCCGCTGTCGCCAAACACGTCGCGATCCTCAATGCCGATTTTCCCATCCCCCTCGGCGGGAACGAACTCGGCCACATCTCGAAGTCGATCTCCGACTGGACGATCAACTACTCCCGCATGTGGAACGACGGCCCCGCCGCCTACGAGGCAGCCTTCTCCGCCATCCAAGCCGCACGCGGACGCAAAGGAGGCCGAGTAGGCTCCGGGCGGAACGGCGGACTCGCCGGAAACAGCCGACCCGGAGGACTCGCGCGCGGCGGAGACCAGGCTGAGGCGTCGCAGCAGATTCGAGAGATGATGGCGAAGGTGGCCTACTCATGACTGCGCAAATTCCGAAGCGGCGAACCAAGTCTGCTCGCGACCTCGCTGAACAGTTCGGCGTCACTCGCGCCACTGTCGTGCGCATGATGGCCGAACCGCGAGACGACTACGAACGGCGGGCGCGACAACGCCGTGCCGCTGCGGTGCAGCTCCGCCTCCAGGGACTCACCTACCGCGAGATCGCGGAACGGCTCGGCACCAGCATCGGGTCCGTCGGGCACGTGCTTTATACCGCCCGCCGCAACGGCGACTGGGCTGCTGCTGTGGCTCGCCATACCGCTGATCACGCAGAGTGAGATTTCGAAGGATGTCCCGAAACGGCCCTCAATCCGTACCAATCCGTACCATCCGTAACAGCAATGCTAACTGTGCAGGTCAGGCTCTGATTATGGGTGGTACGGATTGAGGGGGTGGTACGGATCAATCCGTACCACCCCCTCAGCGGACAGCGCGCTCACGCGCGCCGAAGATCGCCCTGAAGGCAGCCTGACCAGCTATTCTGCTGATCCGGTGGACACCTGGGCACGATCGTCACTGTTGGTGACGAGATCAGGCGTGTAGCGCCGCCAGGCATCGGCGAAAGCCTCGCGGCGATATCCCTTGGTCTGTCCGAGCCCGGCGAACCGGATGGTCGCCGGGCGGATGTCGTACTCGCTCAGCAGGACGCCGAGGCGTCGGGCGGTGAGTCCCTCGCCGCGTGGTCCGTAGTCCGCCCACGGCGCTTCGGGGTCGGCGCGGAGTTGCTGGAGGAGTCGCATGGTCGGCAGCGCTTGCTCGTCGCCGAAGGCGGTGTGGCAGTCGGCGAGCAGGCGGATGCGTTCGGATCGGTCGTCCCCGGTGTCTTCTGCTTGGAGGTCGAGGATGGCTTGGCGGGCGCGGTCGGGCCAGTGGCTGCCTGCGTGGTCGGCGATGGCGATGAGTGGTTCCCAGGTGTCGGCGGCGCGGTCCTCGACCGGCATGACCGGCTCAGCCGCTTCCAGGGCGGTGAGGTCGTTGCGGAGCCAGCCGTGCAGCCGCTCAGCGAGGCGCTGGAGGCGCGGCCGGTCCCGTCGGTGCCGGTAGGGCGCCACCTGTTCTCCGGGTGCTCTGCGGCGCATGTGGACGACGATGGCGCGGTCTTCGATGGTGTCGGGCATGCGTCCGATCCCGGCCAGCGCGGCCATCGCGAACGTCGAGATGGACTCGACGCGGTTTTTGGCGAGGTCGTAGCGCTTCGCGGGCCGGTTCCGCTGGTGCCCGGCGTTCAGGAGTCCGCGTAGGTCTTCGTGGCCGGTGGCTGCGGGCCCGAAGATCGTGTCGGCTTCATCGACCAGCATCGTGGGCGGATCGGCGGTGATGGAGCGGTAGACGGCGGCGGGTGTGGCGTTGACGGTGATGAACGGTTGGTGGCATGCGCCTTCGACGACGTCGAGGAGGCGGGATTTTCCGCAGCGCTTCTCCGGTGCTCGGACGACCAGGCGTGGTGCGTGCGCCCAGGCGGGTTGGGCGTGGGTGGCCGCGATCCAGAGCACGACACCGACCACCGCAGCGGCCGACGGCAGGGAGACGTAGCGGCGCAGCGCGGTTTCGAGGTCGTCGAGGATCGCAGCACCGTCGGCGCCGGGCACCGTGCCGGTCGGTGGCGGGGTGAAGGTGCCGGATTCGGAACCTTCGTCCTGACCTGCGGGAATTTGGTCGTCGTGGGTGTTCATGCGGTCCTCCTGGAGGTGGTTACAGCGGTGGGGTACGGGTGGTGGTGCCAGAGGCGTCCGGTCACCTCGGGCTCGCCCGGGTGCGGCACGAACTCGTTGCTCGGTCGGTAGGTGCGGAGTTCCGCGGCCGGGTGGCCGTCCGGGTAGCGGCGGCTGGCGTGCTGCATGGCTGCCAGGTCGTCGGCCCAGTACCAGCGCCCGCGCCACGGCCCATCGACCAGCACGGCGAGCTCTCGCCCGTCAGCGGACTGCGTGGCGAACCGGGAGACCCGGTGCTGCCGCGTCGCTTCCGGTCCTCGCCCGCTGGGGCGGGCTGCGGTCCGGGTCGACTTGCCCACGACCAGTTGCTCGCCTGCGGTGGTGGTCATGCCGCCGCCCTGGCGGCCCAGTCGGCGGGGTCGCCGTGGGGCGGATACCGGCGCCGCATGAGTTCGGCCAGGGACGGCTGCCGGGCGAGCCCGGCCGCGCGGTAGGCGGCCGAGACCTGCTTGCTGGCGTCCCGTAGGGCGGTCCAGTGGGCGTGCCGGAGGTCGGCGACCTCGACCCCGACCCGGGCGGCGACCAGCAGCGGCGCCGAGGGCTGGGCTCGGCCGAGGACGGCGGCCAGCACGGCCGGGTCGACGAAGCTGATCACTTCCAGGGCCTCGGCTCGATCCGGGGCGGACAGGCGCGGGATCGGGACCGCCAGGGCCTGCGAGACCGGCGGTTCAGGTTGTTCCGGTGTTTCAGGATGGTGACTGTGGGTGGTCATCGGGTCTCCTGTTTTCGGCATGCCGAAGGGGAGGGAGGGAGGCGCCGGGGTGCCTTCTTCCCTGCGTGTGGGCGGGTTTTCCCGGGTGGGGCGGTGGTGCTCCCCCGCTTCCCCGGTGACTGTTTGTGCTGGTGGTATGGGGGAAGTGGCCTGGGGGAGCCCTCGGGGAAACTTCCCCGCTTCCCCGGGGGCTCCCCGGGGTTAGAAGTCGTCCTCCCCCGTGCCGTGGTGCTCGTTTCGGTCACGGTGGGTGAGGGCGGTGTGGAGGTCGTCGGCGCGGACGACGGATTGGCCGTGGGACTTACGCGGCGGGATGTCGTGGGCGGCCAGGGCGGCGGCGAGTTCGGTGAAGCCCCAGTGCTCGTAGACGGTGCGGTTGTGTTCGACCAGGCGGGCGAGGACGAGTCGGGTCAGGACTCGGGGCTGCCCGCGCAGGGCCTCGGCGATGTCGGCGAGGTGATCGACCGGCTTGCCCTCGTCGACGGGCGTCGGTGCCGGGCCGGGGACGATCCCGGCCTCCTCGCGCAGCTTGATCGCGCGGTCGATGATGGGGGTGAGTTCGTCGATGCCGTCGCCGCGTGGGATGTAGAAGCAGCGCATCAGCCCGTCGCAGGGGCCGAAGCCGGTGGTCATGGCGGTGCCGAGGTCTCCGAGGTCCACGGTGCCGTCCGGGTTGATGGTCATGGGTTGCAGGGTGGTGGCGGTGATGCCTGCGGTGTGTTTGCCGGTGCCGAGGATGGCGTCGTTGCCGTGGTGGTCGCCGATGGCGAAGCACGCCCGGTTGGATAGGACCTTCGCCACCGCCCTCGGTAGGGACTCCGCCGAGGGCACTGGTGTCGCGAACAGCAGCGTGATGCCGTACTTACGGGCCTTCGCGACGATCTTCGACACCAGCTCCGCGGCCTCGGCGCCGACGTCGGAGACGAACAGCTCTTGACACTCGTCGATGACGACCACGCGGGGCCGCATCGACGGGTCGGCGGCGGCGAGCTTGCGGGTGAGCTTGGGTTCTCCGGCTGCGGACAGTTTCCGTCCTCGTTGCGACAGCTCGGACATGAGCTGTTTGAGGCCGTCGAGGACGGTGGGGACCTCGTCGGGGTCGTCGGAGACGAACAGGGTCCGGGCGACCGGTCGGAACGGGTCGTAGTCGGCGTTGTGGGCCATGCAGTAGATGTCGACTTCAACGAGGGGGTCGAGGATGGCCCCGGCGAGGACGTCGATGATCAGGGTGGATTTGCCGGAGCCCATCATTCCGGCGACGCCCCAGTTGCTCCCGAACAGTCGGCCGGTGACCAGGTCAGAGCGTGGGTTGACCCCGGTGGGGACGCCTTTGAAGTAGTCGGTGGTGCCGTCGTGCAGGAGCGGCCACGGCGCGACCGGCTTGGTGAGGCTGCCTTGGTCAGCGACCCACAGGTCCAACACACCCGGCTTGTCTTTCGGCTCGGTGGGCCACACCTCGACCGGTAGACGCAGGAGGTTGTGGGCGAGGACGTCTTTGCGCTTGTTGAGCATCTCGACGGTGACGCCCTCGGGGAGGAGGAACTGGCAGTGCCAGCCCTTCCCGTCGTGGACGGGTGGCTGGATCCAGCGCGGCGCCCAGCCGGCCTTGAACTTGGCGTTCAGGGCGCTCATGCCGAGGTGGCGCAGCGCGTTGACCACGGCGCGTTCGTCGGGGATGACATCCCGGACCCCGTCGTCCTCGACGTCAGCGGGCGGGGCGGTCCAGGTGGGTGGCTCGGTGCGGGCCTTCCCGAGTGCCCACAGCCCGAGCACCGCCCCACCGAGAGCGAGTGTTCCGAGCAGGGATGCGTAGACGGTCACGAACGTGACGGTCCAGGCGACCGCGTCGATCACTGCGGTGATGGGGGCGATGACCAGGGAAACGTCCTTGGCGGCGATGGCGAGGACGACGCCGAGGCCGAGGAGCATCCCGAGGGCGATCAGCGCGCCGGCCCCGGCAGCACGCGCCCAGGCCAGTGGAGCGTTGATCCAGTCCATGACCCGGCCATGCCGGCGGGCCTTTTCGGCGACGTCGCGGGCCTCCCATTCCAGGAGCCGGTCCTGGTCACCGGCGATTTCGGCGGCCCGCATCTGCCGCTCATACCGGGCGGTGCCGTGGGTGTCCCGCCACCGCTGCACCAGCACACCGGCGCCGGAGAACACATAGAAGGTGTTGCGGACCAGCGCTTTCGCGCTGGTCACCGTGGCCGGATGGGTGAGCGCTGTGACGGCATGCCGTCGTGCCGTCACCAGGTCAGAGCGGTAGATGTCCCGCCGCGTCACCAGCTCAGCTCCCGGCGTCCTGACCGTCGGTGTTTCCATCTGCTGACCGCAGGTCACGATCTCGCCTTCGATCACCACCGGCTCGTCCTGCTGGTCGCGGGTGTCGTGCCGGTGGTGCAGGGTGATGACCGGCGCCAGCGCGTCGTCTCTGTCGTGGTGGGTCGAGCTGGCGCCGCCAGACCCCTTCTCGCGGCCGTCCCGGTCGTCGTGGTCGCTCATCGGAGACCTCCGGTCTCGTCACGGAGTTGGCGGGCGCGGGCGGCCGAGCAGCGCAGGGCGCGGCGGATGGACTCGGCGGACCTGGAGTCGACCCGGCCGTCGGCGACAGCGGCTCGGAGGAGCTGCCGAAGATCATCGAGGCTGCGTGGGGTCGACCCGGTTTCAAGATCATGGTCGGGGTCGACTCCGGGGGTCGACGATGATCTTGGGTGGGTCGACTGTCGCAGGTCAGGCCTCGACTCCCCGGTCGACTCCTCCGGGGTGTGGTCGAGGATGGCGACACCGCCTCCAAGATCATCGTCGAGGTGGGAGTCGACCCCGGAGTCGAGGCAGTCGAGGCCCGGGTCGGCCTCGTAGTCGAGGTCGTTGGTGAGCCGGGAGCCGACACAGCCCGCGCCCTCGACGAGGGCGGCGAGTGCCCAGTCCCAGTCATCGGCGCGGCCCGCCCCGACCGGCACGGGCGGGGCGCCGTGGCGTCCCGGGCCGGTGGTCGCGGCGAGTGCGCGGCGCCGGACCTGGTAGGTCCCGGGCCGGTAGGCCAGGGCCGCGGTGCCGTCGGTGTCGATGACTGCTGCCGCGTCGCGGACGGCGAGGCGCCGGGCGCGGCTGGTCTTCGCTTCCACCAGCGCGGACAGCCGCGCCGACCGGTGCTCAGCCCGGGAACGCGGTGCCCCGGCGAGGGTGAGCTGGTGCGCGGCGACCCCGGCGATCGAGACCACGGCCATGACGATCCCGGCTGTCCAGCCCTGTTCGAGGCCGTGGAGGAGGTTCATCGAGGCCGCGACCAGGGAGAACAGCACCACCCCGGCCTGCAACCCGACCACCGGGCGGTCCGGTGCTCGGTGTCGGGAGGCGACGACGGCGAGGGCGAAGGCCCACATGCCCAGTTCGGTGGCGGTGGTGGCGCAGACCGGTGCGGGGAAGACGACGTTGTTGGAACGTGTGAGCTGCGGGTGGGCGGAGGCGATGTGGGCGCGGCACACCCAGACGCCGGGGTCGCCGCTTGGGTCGGGTCGGCCGTTGGTGGTGTTCCTGGGCGCGAAGGGCGGCCCGGACGCGGCGGAGGATGCGCAGTCGTGGGCGGAGGCGATGACTGACCTTGGCCTGCATCCGGATCGGGTCGGGGTGTTCCCGTTCGAGACGCGGTTGAACATGTGGCGGATGCCTGCGGGGCAGTTGCGGGCGTCGCTGCACAAGCTCGCGAAAACCGATCACCGCTTCTATGACGTGCTGCAACGTGGCCTGTTGCATCTGGTGGTGGATGCCCCGAAGGGGCCGCCGGGATCGTCGGTGGAGTTCCTGGAGCGTCTGGACGGGCGGTGGCTGAGTGAGGCGTGGGCGGGGCACGCGGTGGAGTCGCGGCAGGTCCGGGCGTTGAGTAAGCCGTCGGGTGGCGGGTCGGGGTCGTCGTCGCTGGATGCGGACCTGATGCTGTTCTGCGGCCTGTTCCGGTCGTTGGGCGCGGACTTCGATGCGGGGGCGCCGTTGTCGGACTTCGACGCGTTGTATGTGTCGGTGCCGGGCACGACTGATGAGGTCGTGGCGGCGGCGAAGACGGCGGTGCTGATCGAGCTGCTCACCCACGAACTCGGCGGTGCTCGTTCCGGGGCTGCCGGGCGGCGTCAGGCGTTGTTCGTGCTGGACGAGTTCTCGGCGGTCTCGGGTGAAGTTGCGGGCAGTGTCATCAACCTTGTTGAGCGGCTGCGCTCATTGGGTGGTGCGGTGATCGTGTCGGCGCAGCCGGTCGAGGGCCTGGCCGAGTCGCCTCAGGAACGGAACCGGCTGCTCGGGGCGATGGGTGGCGGGGTGCTGGTGGGGCGGACGACGAATGCGGAGGAGTTGGCGGCCCGGTTCGGGACCAGGATGGTCGGGGAGGTCGGGTTGCAGCTGGTCGGCGCCGGGTCGGACGAGGGCTGGGGCGCTTCGGTGTTCTCCGGTGGGTACAGCGGGGCGGGGACGGTGCGCCGCCAGCACGCGTTCCTGTTGGATCCGAACCGGGTGCGGCAGATGCCGCCGCACCACCTCGCGTGGGCGAGCCCGGACAAGGTCGTCTACGGGCTGGTGACGCCGCTGTCGGGGCGGTCGCGGGTGCTGGACGAGGCGGTCGGGGTGGAGGAGCCGGTGTCGGGGCCGGTGTTGACGCGCCGCCAGCTCATGGCCGGTCACGCCCACGCCCGCCGAGACCGGGGCGGTAGCGGCTCCGGGGACGGCGGAGGAAGCGGTAGCGGTGGTGGTGCTGGTCAGGGCGGTGCTGGTCGGGTCGGGGCGGACGCCGACATCTGGCTCGGCGACATCGATGGCGGCGGCGACATCGGCGGCGACATCGACGGTGGGGGAGGTCAGCGGTGAGGACCGGTCTGGTGACGGGGCCCGAGGTGACGCGGGCTGCGGCGATCCTGGGTGTCGCCCCGGGAGCACCGGCGGAGGTGGTGCGTTCGGCGTGGCGGGCGGCGGTGCGCCGCGAGCACCCCGACGCCGGTGGTGATCCGGACCGGTTCGCGGTGGTCACCGCAGCGTATGAGCTGCTGCAGGAGGCTCAAGCGCAGGATCGGGCGCAGGACTGGGTGTGGGCGGTGCCCACGACCGTTCCGGGTCCGGTCCCGGCTCCGGTGGTGACCCGGCCCGGGCCGGGCCCGGCGGCGCTGCTGATCGCGACCGGGGTGGCCGAGGCCGGGGTGCTGGTCGGCGGTGCGGTGGTGGTCGGTGTGGCGCCGGTGGCGACGGTGATGGTCGCGATCACCGGCGCGGTGCTGGTCGGCCGGTATGTCTACCTCGCCCTGGGCCGCCCGGCCCGCCGCTAGCCCTGGCCGCTAGCGGTTGCCGCGCGGTCCGGAGACGGCGTTTCAGTCGCGGGGCGCGTCGGAGTTGACATCTGAATGGGTGACGACTTTGGCTAAATGGGTGACGACGACAACGACTGCGCTGAGGAAGAGGCCGGGGCTGCTGCGGGTGGTGGTGCGGCGGAGTGCTGGGGTTCTGGCGGTGACCGGTGTGGTGCTGGCTGGGTTGGTGGCTGGGCCGGCGCCGTCGGTGTGGGCGGGCCCGCCGTCGGGGGAGGACGTGTGCCGGGAGGGGCTTGCTCCGGCGGCGTGTCTGCCGGTGATCGAGTTCGATCGCGGGCAGAACGTTGAGGAGTTGTGGTTCGAGGTTGCGGCGCGGAGCACGGTGGTGTTCACCGTGACGATGGAGAACGCGGAGGGACAAGGCCGTCATGAGCACACGGCCTGGGTCCGCAACGCTGCGGCGGCGCCGCAGGAGATGACCTGGGTCGTGCCTGCTTATGCCCGTGAGATGGACATGCGGATCGTGCGGGTGGAGTTCCACTCCGAATAGTCACTGCGTCTGCCCGCGAGTCGCCTTTCCGGGTCGGGTGAGGACCGGAAGCGGCGCGGCAGCACCAGGAGCTGGCCGCTGGTCCGGCTGGTCGGTGGTGGTCAGTGGTCGGGGAACTGGGCTGCGTTGACGCAGTCGGTGAAGCCGTACTCGTCGACGGCGGCTAGCCAGCGAAGGGTGTCGCCGTCGACGCGGTGCAGGGTGATGGTGCTGATGTCGGCGTCGGGTGGGGCGGTCTGCGCGAGGACTTCGACGACGGCGATGACTTTGTGGAAGACGGTGTGGAGGTCGACGTCGTCGATGGTGACCGCGCCGGGCAGCAGTTCGGGGGCGACGGTGGCGGTCCAGGTGCCGTCGTCGTGCTGGTGGTAGTCGGCGTTCACGACGATGGTCCCGATGAGCCGGAGCCCGAGCCCAAGCCCGTGGTCGGCGTCGCGGCCGGGGAAGGGCGGGAGGTCGTTGTCGCGGGCTTTGCGCTGTGCGCGGCGTCGGGCCTTGCTGCTCGGGTCGGTCCGGCGCTGCTGCTTCTTCTTACCCATCAGACCCAGTCTGGGTGGTGGTGTTGGTCAAGACCGGCACCCTGACGTCTATGCCGGGACGAGGTAGAGGTCGGCGGTGCCGTCGGGGTGTTCGTCGCAGAGCCAGGTCGTGACACCGGGTGTGGTGTGTCCGGCATCGGCGCAGGCAGCGACGTCGGGGAAGGTCCCGGCCTTCTCGTAGTGGATGTCCTCGGCGGCGGTCGCGACCCCGGCCGCGCTGAGCGTGAGCGCGGCGGCGCCGGTGGCGGCGAGGACACGGAGCCCGGTGGCGGTGGTCATGCGGTCGCGGTCCCTTCCTCAGAAGCCGTCCCAGATGCTGTGTCCGATGCTGTGCCGAGGGGCACGGTCTCGAATTCCAGCAGGTCAGCGCCGGTCCCGACCTGCGGGCGGTCGCTGTCGCTGTCGCTGTCGCGGTCGCAGTGCGCGGCCGCGGCGCCGACGGTGCGCCATGCCTGGAAGGCGGCGTCGTGCTCCCAGCGGGTGTAGACGAAGTACCGGGTGTCGCCCGCGACGGGGCGGAGCAGCTCGTAGCCGAGGAACCCGGGCACCTCGTTCATGCAGCCCTGAGCGAAGCGGGCGGCGAACCGGGCTTCCAGCTCCGGTCCGGCTCCGTCGGGGACGGTGATGGCGTTGATCTTCACGACAGACACGCGGGTCTCCTGGGTGGGTGTTTGTGCTGGTAGGCAGGGGGTCATCCGATTTTTCGGATGACCCGGTTGAGTCAGGAGTCTGGGAGGTCTTCGTTGCGGTCGATGAGTTCTGTGCGCCAGACCTGGACTGTGATGATGCCGGGATCGTCCCACTCGCCGCCGTAGATGGAGACGTCGAGGTCGTGGTGGTCGGCGTGGATCGTGGCGAGGTCAGCGAGCGAGTCACCATTTCTTCTTGCCCATGAGGCTTAGTTTGCTCCCATGTGATCTTTACGACCAAGAAGGTCGTTAATGCTGGGCGTTTTCAGTAATTTTAACGTGGCAAAAGTAAGGGATAGGGAGATAAGGGCTCCGGCAAGGAGCAGAGCCCACGCACGCACGAGGCCCGGGTAGGTCGCCAGCAGCGGCTCTGCCAGCTCCAGTGCACCCCGAGCAGCGACTGCGCTTAATCCTGCAGATAGGGAGACCCGCCAAAGAAAGTCTAGCACTTCACTGATCGGAATCTCCCCCATTTTTCGACGGAGGAGCCATTGGCTAGCGATGGCGGCCCAGATGAAAGAAAGAGAGTTAACCGCGGCAATCCCGATGACCACTTGCTCAGACGGCAGGACCATCGGACACAGAAGCAGAAGTGGCACCTTTAACGTGATCAGCCACAACTGGATTAGCGTCGGGGTGCGCGAGTCGCCCTGCGCGTAGAAGACGCGAATTTGTAGCATCATCACCGCGTACGGCAATATTCCAAATGCCGACCATGCAACAGTCAGGCCAAGCCGTTCTGCGCCCGAGCCGCCCCCAGCACCGATCGAAAATAAGGCGATACCAAGGACGTCGCCAAAGGCGGTCATTACGGCAGCGACGGGGACTAAAGCCAGGGTGGATAATCTTACCCCTAGAGAAAAGTCATTAGCGAGCTGTCTAATGTCAGCGTTTGCTGCGGCCCGACTAAGCCGAGGCATCAGTGTGGTTAAAAGAGAGACTCCCAGAACGCCATAAGGAACTTGCAGTAACAACCAGGCATTCGTATAGGTGACAACAGAACCAGCATCAGCTGCTGTCGCTACACGCGTAGTGATAACGTAGCCGATCTGCCCCACTGCAACGTACCCAGTGACCCACAAGGCCATTCCGCCAGCTTGCGACAGTCTTGAGTCCCAGCCCCATAGCGGACGATAATTGAATCCGACGCGCTTCATGTATGGTAGTAGCAGCAGTGTTTGCGCGACAACACCGATGGTTGTTCCTAAGCCGAGCACTAACAGCTTAGGCTCCCCCATAGTTATCGGGTTGATTGAAATCTCACCAGGGATTAGCGCATAGACCGCGAGCGTGGCGAGCACGACGATATTGTTCAGGACCGGGGCCCAGGCAAATGGGCCGAAAACTTGCTTTGAATTGAGAATCGCCCCGAGTAGCGCTCCCATGCCATAGAAAAAGATCTGCGGAAGAAGGAGCCAGGAGAATGCCGTGGTGAGCTCAGAGTTTGCGGGAGCTGCCTCACTCGCGCTAATCACGAGACGTGTCAATAAGGGCGCAGCTAGCACGGCTAGAATAGTTGCGACCAGGAGCGCAACTCCTGTAAGTGTTAGCAACTTTCTCGTGAACTTTTCGCCCCCATCAGCGTCGCCTTGAGCGCGGACTAGGACGGGGATCATTACACTGCTTAGAACCCCGCCGAGGAGCAACTCGTAAACGACATTAGGAAGCGTGTTAGAAATCGTGTATGCATCATTTAGGGATGCGAATCCAAGGATCGACACGAGCGCGATGTTGCGAATGAAGCCAGTAACTCTACTGACGAGACTTGCAATCGCGACCAATCTGGATGATCTTAGTAATTCATGAGGAGGTCGCGTCGGCTCGCCGACAAGGCGGCCAGCTGGTGCATGCACTTGCTCTATCTCTTTAGTGACAGGTGAGACCTCGCCGACTAGTGGGGAGGGGATTTGCGTAAGAGGTTGCGTGCTCTCGGCGTCATCCCGGCGCATGATCACTGCGGTAAAGCTGTGTCTAGTAGAGAGACAGGGAGAATTTCAGCGAGGGCCGCGACCGGGGCGCGCTGGCCACAGCGAATTGTTTCCTCAAGCATGCTCTGGTGGAGATCAGCAGGAGCCGATTACCGTGGCCCCACGGATAGCTCCTGGACCAACCGGAATTAGTCCGGCGCCAAGGTAGCGGTCCTGACCTTGCGGTACGCAGACCTGAAAGTCGGGCCAGAATGCGCGGTCGACATTAATGCGCTGACCGTGGCTGACGCAATTGCGCCAGTAGGCGGAAGACTCATGTTGTGAGATTCGTACGCTGCGAAACCCGCATGACTGCTGAGTCGGAGCAGAAATACTGGAGTGGGACGCTCCAGGCTGTGCGGCATCGGCAAGGCCGCTAAATGAAATTGCTCCCAAAGTGATAGCGCCACTGAGGAGAAAGGCTTTGCCAGCGGATCGCAAAATAGACACAGTGTTCTCCAGATAGATTGGACAGTTAGGCTGAGTGACTGACAGGCCAGACTGAGGAAGTAACTCCCCGGTAGCAGCCAGAAAAAGTATCAGATGAAGGGGATGTGGGTAGTTGAACAGGACGTGGACGATCTCGTGACGGATGCTGTGATCGCGCGAGGTCGTGCGGGTGGACGATGTAGTCGGTAGTCGTGGTCTTCACGCAGAACCCGAGCAGCGAGGAGCAGGGCATCCGGGTCGAGACGATCTCGATCGGGTGGTCTCGGTGGATGCTCAGCCGTCGGCATAGCTCGACCGGGTCGAGGTCGGGGGTCGCGCCGATCTCGGCGAGCGCGCTACGAGCGAACGTACGGATCTCAGCGTCGGTGTCGTAGCTGCGCGTGGCTGTCGCACGCGTCGCGGTTCCCACGGTCGTACTCCCGGAGAGATCGATCAGACACGGTGTATCACGTGGGTTGATCATGCCCGCCGTCGCCGTTTGGTGGGCTTGTCGGTGACCGGCATTTCGATGCGTTGGCGCTGCGCGGTGCGCGGTGGGGGGCCGTTGGCGAGGTCGGGTAGGCGTCGGATGGTGTCGATGAGCCAGTCGCGGATGGACGGGTCGAGCTGGACGGCTCGGGCGGCGATCTCGCGGACCTGGGTGTCGCGCATCGCGTCGAGAAGCTGGAGATCGGCCTGCACGGCGTCGGAGTGGGCGTTGTCTTCGATGAAGTAGGTCGCAGGGATCTTGAAGAAGCGCGCGATGGATTGGAGCTTGCCGACGGTGGGGTCGGTGGCCTCGCCGCTGCGGAGCAGGCCGAGGTAGTTCAGGGAGGGGATGGACTGTTCGGGGGTGGAGTTCGCCTGGAGCCAGCGGATGACTTCGCGGTTGCTGTAGGGCCCACGGTCGGCGGGATGCAGCGTCGCGAATGCCCGGTTGAGTCGATCAGCCAGAGTCTGCGGCGGCAGCGCGGGCATGACCGGGTCGTCGCTGTCGCTGTCGCTGTCGGGGTGTTCGGTGGTCTCGCTCATGCCCGTCGGCGCTCTCCCCGTCTCGTTTCTCCCGAGCTGGGGCCGGGATAGCTTTTCCTCGGCTCGGCTCGGCTCGTGTACACGTCGCTGAGAGTCGATGAGCGAGGGACCCAGCGTATCCCGAGCAGGAAGGGAGGGACGCGCCACTATCCCGTCGAGATGTTCTTGACAGGGGCGGAGTGTGCTGATCTGCTTCCGGCCAGTGACCGGTGGGCACCCCCGATGCCCTCCGGGATGAAGGAAGGCGTGTGTGCATGTCTGACGTGCCCGGCGTCCTCGACGCAGGCGAGGATGAGCCCGCTGAGTCAGAGGCGTCAGCTCCGGCGGCGCCCGAGGAGAAAACGTCGATGCGGGCGTCGGAGGTCGTGGCGCTGGTGGAATGCGCCCTCGACCGCGTTTTTGACGATCGCAATCCGACCTGGATCTCGGACTCGTTGCTCTCCCGCTCGCACCGGGCGCAGGTCGTGAGGGTTCTGTGCTCGGCGATCTCGGACCTGTCCGACCTGGTAGCCGACCTCAACGAGGAACCGATCCCGGTACTCGCCGGAACCCCCGCTCCGGCCTAGTTATCTCTGTCAGGCCAGACCTGCACCCCTGGTTGCGCGCGTTTCGCCACGACCAGGGAAAATACGGGTACGCAGGCAGAGCCAAGTCAGATAGTTCGCTGTCCCAGCGATCCCAGGCCCGCGTCATCGGGCCGAAGAAGACAGGGCGAAGCTCAATGCCCTACGACTGGACCACCCCCTACCTGGAGCCCCCCCTTGTCGTCGTCGACCCTGCACCTGACGGCCCCCGCTACCCCGGGGGAGGCCGAGCTGCGTGCGCTGTTCGAGGGGAACTGGAAGCCCCGACGCCCGTATGCCACCGACAACCTGGCCTGGGGCATCCGCCGGATGGGCCGGGATGCCGCGTTGCTGCTGGCCTACATCGAGGCGTCGCCGTCGGTGATGCTGACCTTCCTGATCGTCGACATCGACCACCCCGACGCGTTGCTGCGGGCGTTGTCGGCGAACGGGAACCATCCGATGCCGAACCTGATCATCACCAACCCGTTCAACGGGCACGCCCACGCCGTCTGGATCCTCGCTACCCCGGTCTGTCGTACCGAGTACGCCCGTCGCAACGTGCTGGCCTACGCCGCCTCGGTCCTGGAAGGCCTCCGCCGCGCCGTGGATGGCGACCGCCGCTACTCCGGGCTGCTGGTGAAGAACCCACTCGCCGGGAGCTGGGCCACCCAGTACATGCACGACCACCTGTGGACTCTCGGCGAGCTGGAGGCGGCGCTGCAGGCGGGTGGGCACATGCCGCCCAAGGACTGGCGCCAGCAACGAGCGCGTAAGGCCGACCCGTGCGGGCTCGGGCGGAACTGCACCCTGTTCGACGGTGTCCGCCTGTGGGCCTACCGCGAGGTCCGCCACCACTTCGGCGACCCCGACGGCTTCAAGACCGTCCTACGCGCTGGCGTGGCCGAACGGAACCTGGAGTTCTCCATCCCCCTGCCCGCCGCGGAAGCCCGCGCGATCGCCGACTCCATCCACCGCTGGATCACCACCCGCTCCCGCATCTGGACCAGAGGCCCCCAGGCCTACGACGACACCTTCCGCGCCATCCAAGCCGCACGAGGACGAAAAGGCGGCCTCGTGGGAGGCCAGGCGCGAGGCCGGAGTCAAACGGAGGCGAGGCTTCAGCGGCTTGCACTCCTGGAACAGAAGGGCTACTGATGGGCGCCCTGAACCCGCGTCGCCGAGCGACGTCCAAGACCGCCCGTGAGATCGCCGCCGACATGGGCCTCTCCGAACGGACCATCACCGGGCTCATCGCCGAACCACGCGCCGACTATGAACAACGAGCCCGCCAACGACGCGCCCCAGTGATCCAGCTCAGACTCCAAGGCTGGACCTACCGCGAGATCGCCGCACAGACCGGCGACACCCCCGCCATCGTCGGACGCCTCCTCGCCGACGCCCGCCGCAACGGCGAATGGGCCGCTGCCGCACAGCTACACAACACTGATTACGCACAGTGAGATTTCGGGGGATGTCCCGAAACGACCCTCAAGCCGCCTACAGCCGCCTAAGCCGCCTAGACGGAGACAGATCACCAGGTCAGACCACAAGTTGATCGTAGGCGGCTTGAAAGCACTAGGCGACTTAAGCCGCCTAGTGCACGCCAACGAACGTCCTGAGGGGCCTGTCCCGACTGGTCGGGACAGGCCCCTCAGGACGTTGACCAGCTACAACGATGGCTCAGGCGGCGGTTCGTTGCTGTTGTTGCCGTCTGTGATCAGATCGGGTGTGTAGCGGCGCCAGGCGTCGGCGAAGGCCGCGCGCTGGTAGCCCCGAGTCTGGCCGAAGCCGGGGAAGGTGATTTTCTCGGACTGGATGTCGTACTCGGCGAGTAGCTTGCCGAGGCGCATGGCGGTGAGTCCTTCGCCGTGTGGCCCGTAGTCGGCCCACGGTGCTTCCGGGTCGGCCCGGAGCTGCTGGATCAGCCGCATGGTCGGCAGGGCGTGTTCGTCGGCGAAGGCGGTGTGGCAGTCGGCGAGGAGGCGGATGCGTTCGGAGCGGTCGTCCCCGGTGTCCTCGTCCTGCAACGCGAGGATCGCGGCGCGTGCGCGTTCGGGCCAGTGGCTGCCTGCGTGGTCGGCGACCGCGATGAGTGGTTCCCAGGTGTCAGCTGCCCGGTCCTCGACGGGCATCACCGGCTCGGCGGCCTCCAGGGCCGACAGGTCGTCGCGGAGCCAGCCGTGGAGGCGCTCAGCGAGCTTCTGGAGGCGCGGCCGGTCGCGTCGGTGTCGATACGGGGCGACGGTCTCTCCGGGTGCTCTGCGGCGCATCTGGACGACGACGGCGCGGTCTTCGATGGTGTCGGGCATGCGTCCGATCCCGGCCAGCGCTGCCATGGCGAAGGTGGAGATGGACTCGACGCGGTTTTTGGCGAGGTCGTAGCGCTTGGCGGGCCGGTTGCGTTGGTGTCCGGCGTTGAGCAGGCCGCGGAGGTCTTCGTGGCCTGTGGCTGCGGGTCCGAAGATCGTGTCCGCCTCGTCGACGAGCATGGTGGGTGGATCTTGGGTGATGGAGCGGTAGACCGCTGCGGGGGTGGCGTTGACGGTGATGAACGGCTGGTGGCAGGCGCCTTCGACGACGTCGAGGAGGCGGGATTTGCCGCAGCGCTTCTCCGGTGCCCGCACGACCAGCCGTGGGGCGTGCGCCCAGGCCGGTTGGGCGTGGGTCGCGGCGATCCACAGCACCACCCCGACCACGGCCGCGTCCGAGGGCAGGGCGACGTAGCGGCGCAGGGCGGTCTCCAGGTCGTCGAGAATCGCGGCACCGGCGGTGCCGTGAACGGTGCTGCCGGTCGGGGCGGGTGGTGTCGGCGGGGTGAAGGTGCCGGATCGGGAACCTTCGGCTTGACCTGCGGGAATCTGGTCGTCGTGGGTGTTCACGTGCTCCTCCTGAAGGCGGTTGCGGTGGTCGGGTGGTGTCGCCAGAGGCGTCCGGTCACCTCGGGCTCGACCGGGTGCGGCGCGAGCTCCGAGCTGGGTGCGTAGGTGCGGAGTTCGGCGGCGGGGTGGCTGTCCGGGTAGCGGCGGGACGCGTGCTGGATGGCGGTCAGGTCGTCGGCCCAGTACCAGCGCCCCCGCCACGGCCCGTCGACCAGCACGGCCAGCTCTCGCCCGTCAGCGACCTGGACCGCCATCCGGGACAACCGGCGGGTTGGTGAGGAGCGGTGCTGCCGCGTCGCTTCCGGTCCTCGCCTGCCCTGGGGGCGGGCTGCGGTCCGGGTCGACTTGCCCCTGGTTTCGGGTGTCAGTGCTGACCAGGGCAAACACTGCTGCTGGTGGGTGGTCATGCGGCGTTCCCGTGTGCCCAGGTGGTCGGGTCGCCGTGGGGTGGGTAGCGGCGCCGGAGTAGCTCGGCGTGGGACGGCTGGTGGGCGAGCCCGGCAGCGGTGTAGGCGGCGGAGATGGCCGTGCTGGCGTCGCGTAGTGCGGTTGCGTGGGCGTGGCGTAGGTCGGCGACCTCGACCCCGACCCGGGCGGCGACCAGCAGCGGCGACGTGGGCTGGGCTCGGCCGAGGACGGCGGCGAGGACGGCGGGGTCGAGGAAGCTGATCACCTCCAGCGCGTCGGCCCGATCGGTCTCGGACAGGCGCGGGACCGGGACCGGCAGCGCCCGGGCGGCGGGCGGGTCAGGTGGTTCCGGCGGTTCAGGGTGGTGACTGTGGGTGGTCATCAGGTCTCCTGTTTTTGGCATGCCGACAGGGAGGGAGGGAGGCACCGAGATGCCTCCGTCCCTGCTCAGATACGGGTTTCAGAGGTGCTGGAGCGGGTGGGTCCCTGGCCTCCCTGAGTGACCGTCTGTGCAGGTCATCCCAGGGAGGGAGGGGTCAGGGAGGCGGGAGGGAGAACTCCCTGCCTCCCTGACGCCTCCCTGACCGACTCCCTCTAGAAGTAGCCGTTCTGGCCGGGCCCGGATTCATCACTGTCGGTGATGGATTCGTGGGTGGCGTCGGTGTGGGCTTCGTGGAGGCGGGCGGTGCTGAGGACCATGACTCCGTCGGACTTGTAGGGCCGGGCGTCGGCGGGTAGCTCGTCGGCGAGGCGGGCGAAGGTCCACGTCCCGTAGTGGGCGCGGTCGAGTTCGGTGAGCGCGGCGAGGGCTTCTTGGGTGCGCATCCGCTTGTGCCCGTGAAGGACGTGGAGCAGGTCTTCCAGGAGGTCCCGCCGCGCTGCCGGGGCCGGGGCCGGGGCTGTCGCGGGTCCGGTGGTGAGTCCGGCCTCCTGTCGGAGTTTCACGGCGCGTTCGATGATCGGGGTGAGTTCGTCGATGCCGTTGCCGCGTGGGATGTAGAAGCAGCGCATGAGCCCGTCTTGGGGTGTGAATCCCGAGGTCATGGCGGTGCCGAGGTCCCCGAGGTCCACCGTGCCGTCGGCGCCCACGGTCATGGGTTGCAGGGTGGTGGCGGTGATCCCTGCGGTGTGCTTTCCCGTGCCGAGGATCGCGTCGTTGCCCTGGTGATCGGCGATCGCGAAGCAGGCCCGGTTGGACAGGACCTTCGCCACCGCCCTGGGCAGGGACTCCTTCGAGGGGACTGGTGTCGCGAACAGGAACGTCACGCCGTATTTGCGTGCCTTCGCGACGATCTTGGCGACCAGCTCGGCTGCTTCGGCGCCGATAGGGGAGACGAACAGCTCCTGGCACTCGTCGATCACCACCACCCGCGGGCGCATCGACCGATCGCTGGCCGCGAGCTTGCGCGTCAGCTTCGGCTCGCCCGCTGCGGACAGCTTCCGCCCTCGTTCCGACAGCTCGGACATGAGCGCCTTGAGCCCGTCGAGGACCGTCGGCACCTCGTCCGGATCGTCGGACACGAACAGCGTCCGGGCGACCGGCCGGAAGGGGTCGTAGTCGGCGTTGTGGGCCATGCAGTAGATGTCGATCTCGACGAGTGGGTCGAGGATCGCTCCGGCGAGGACGTCGATGATCAGGGTGGATTTGCCGGAGCCCATCATCCCGGCGATGCCCCAGTTGGTGCCGAACAGCCGTCCGGTGACCAGGTCGGAGCGTGGGGTGACGCCGACGGGGACACCGCGGAAGTAGTCGGTGGTCCCGTCGTCGCCGGGCACCTGGGCGACCGGTTTCGTGAGGCTGCCTTGGTCGGCGACCCACAGGTCCAGCGTTCCGGGGTGGTCGCGGGCTTCGGTGGGCCACACCTCGACCGGTAGGCGGAGCAGGTTGTGGGCGAGGACGTCTTTGCGTCGGTTGAGCATCTCGACGGTGACGCCTTCGGGCAGGAGGAATTGGCAGTGCCAGCCGCGCCCGTCGTGGACGGGTGGGAGGTTCCAGCGTGGTGTCCAGCCCTGCTTGAACTTGCTGTTCAGCGCGGGCAGGCCGAGGTTGCGTAGGGCGTTGACCACGGCGCTTTCGTCGACGATCACACCCCGCCCGGTGCCGTCCTCGTCGTCCTCGACGGGAGCAGCCCAGGTCGGTGCCTCGGTCCTCGCTCGCCCGAGCGCCCACAGTCCGAGCACCGCCCCGGCTCCGGCCAGGGTGGCGATCACGGTGGCGTAGACGGTCACGAACGTGACCACCCACGCGACCGCGTCGATGACCCCAGCGATGGGGGCGATGACCAGGGAGATGTCCTTGGCGGCGATCGCGAGGACGGCCCCGAGGCCGAGGAGCATCCCGAGCGCGATCAGCGCGCCGACCCCAGCCGCACGCGCCCAGGCCAGCGGCGCGTTGACCCAGTCCATCACCCGCCCATGACGACGCTGCTTCTCGGCGACGTCCCGGGCCTCCCACTCCAACAGGCGGTCCTGGTCACCTGCGATCTCGGCGGCGCGCATCTGACGCTCATACCGGCTGGTGCCGTGGGTGTCCCGCCACCGCTGAACGAGGACCCCGGCGCCGGAGAACACATAGAAAGTGTTCCTGACCAGCGCCTTCGTGGTGGTGACGGTGGCGGGATGGGTCGCGGCGGCGAGGGCGCCGCGGCCTGCGGCGTGCAGGTCGGAGCGGTAAAGGTCCCGCCGCGACACCACCCCGGTCCCCGGTGTCCCGGGCGCGGGGCCTTCCACCTGCGCGCCGCAGGCCACGATCTCGCCCTCGACCACCACCGGGGCCTCGGCGTCGCGGGTGCCGGTGTGCTGGTGCAGGGTGATGACCTGCGCCAGCTTGTCCCCTGATGACGCGTGGTGGGCTGGGCTGGCGCCGCCAGCCTCGTCGCGGCCGGTCTGGTCGTCGTGGTGGCTCATCGCGGGCCTCCGCCCTGCTGTTCGTCTCCGCCCCGAGGTTCGGGGTCGTCACGGAGCTGGCGGGCGCGGGCGGCCGAGCAGCGCAGGCCCCTGCGGATGGACTCGGCTGAGCCGGGGTCGACCCGGCCGTCAGCGACCGCGGTCCGGAGGAGCTGCCGAAGATCATCGAGGGTGCGCGGGGTCGACCCGGTTTCAAGATCATGGTCGGGGTCGACTCCTAGGGTCGACGATGATCTTGGAGGGGTCGACTGTCGCAGGTCAGCCCTCGACTCCCCACCCGACTCCTCCGGGCTGCGGTCGAGGATGGCGACACCGCCCCCATGATCATCGTCGAGGTGCGAGTCGACCCCGGAGTCGAGGCCGTCGAGGGCCGGGTCGGCCTCGTAGTCGTGGTCGTTGGTGAGTCGGGAGCCGACACAGCCCGCGCCCTCGACGAGGGCGGCCAGTGCCCAGTCCCAGTCGTCGGCGCGATTGATGCCGACCGACGCATCCGGTGTGACAGGTCGTTCCGGGGCGGTGGTCGCGGCGAGTGTGCGGCGCCGGACCTGGTAGGTCCCGGGTCGGTAGGCCAGCTCCGCTGTGCCGTTGGTCTGGATGACTGCTGCGGCGTCGCGGACGGCGAGGCGTCGTGCGCGGTCGGTCTTCGCCTCCACCAGCGCGGTCAGACGTGCCGCCCGTCGCTCGGCCCGGGAGCGCGGTGCTCCGGCCAAAGTCAGTTGGTGCGCGGCGACGCCTGCGATGGACACGACGGCCATGACGATCCCGGCGGTCCAGCCTTGGTGGAGGCCGTGGAGGAGGTTCATCCCGGCGGCGACCAGGGAAAAGAGAACGACCCCGGCCTGCAACCCGGCCACCGGCTGGTCCGGTGCGTGGTGTCGGGATGCGGTGATGGCGAGGGCGAAGGCCCACATGCCGAGTTCGGTGATCCCGGCCAGTAGCAGGCCGCCGGGGCCGTAGATGGTGGTGCCGTAGGTGGCCATGGCGGGTGCGGCGAGGGCGAAGGACAGGAGCGCGATCGGGTAGATGAGCAGCTCCACGACGTGGGCAGAAGCCCAGGTCAGGACCTTGGCCAGGGCGTCGGCGCGGACCTGCCGCTGCTCGGTCCGGCGACGTTCAGCCGCGTCGCGGTCGGTCTGGGCGCGGTCGCGGCGGGCGTTCTGCTCGGCGATCCGCCGCTGCGCGGCAGCGTCGGCGGCTTCGCGGGCGAGGCGGGCGTCCAGAGCGCGGGTCTCGCGCCGCTCGGCCGCCCGGGTCGCAGCCCCCGAGTGGTTCGTGGTGGTCATGCTCCGGCCCTCCCCTTGCCCTGCTGACCAGCCGAAACCCGCTCAGCGGGCGACTCAGGGCCGTCGGAGGCGTCGTCTGCGGCAGGCAACTCGCCCCGGGCAGTCGAGGCAGGGACGGCCCGGCGGACCTGCCAGAGGCGCAGCTCAGCGGCAGCCCACCAGCCGGTCACGAAGCCGAGCGGTGCGGCGAACCACCAGGTCAGGCCCAGTGTCGCCCCCGCCAGGGCGGCGACGACAGCGATCTCGGTGGCCCGATCCCGAACCACCGTGACGGCACGGTGAAGCAGCGCGTTCATGCCACCTCACCGCCCTGACCAGCGGAAACGACCACGGGACGTCGGGGCGGAAGCGTCAGCAGGCGACCTGCGGACGCCCCGTCAGACGACTCGTCGGCCGGATCGGGGTCGTCGAGGAGGTCGCCGTAGAGGCGGTCGATGACCCGCTCGGTCAGACCATCCGGGCACCACGAGAAGCCCTGGTCAACGCCGGGATCAGGGTCGCTGTCGGGGGAGTTTGGAAGAAAAGTTCCACCTACCGGTGGAGACGTGCAGACGCCAAGGGCAGCATGGCCCATAGCCGATCACCTGTTCTCTCAGGTTGTTCGGTTAGGTCGCCGCCCCGGAGTGGAATCCTGGGCGGTGACCGCAACCCCGCCGGGCTGGCGGGCTCGCTCCTCAAGCTAGACACGACCCCGCACCGGCTGTCAAGCACTAATCTCGACCGGCCTGCCCGCCGTCACCTGCGCCCCACATTGATCACGGAACGTGACGATGGGCTCGAATGGCTGCCTGGGCGCCGTTTTTGCTGGTCAGCCCACGTTCAGGGTGATCTTCGGCGCGTGTGAGCGCGCTGGCCGTTGAGGGGGTGGCACGGCTTGAGCCGTGCCACCCCCTCAAGCCGTGCCAGGGGAAAATGGGTATTGACCTGGGTAAACAGTAGGGGTGGCACGGCTGTCTCGGCTTGACTCGGCTTGGGGGTCGTTTCGGGACATCCCCTGGAGTCTCACTCTGCGTGACGGGCCGGGGCCGAGTGGGGCGCGCCAGCGGTCTCGATTATCGGTGGTGCGTGGTTGCGTTTCCGGTGCTGCAGGGTGCGGCGCTCTGCAGGTGTTGCTGAGTACTCCCCTGCCGCCTCTTCTGCCGCTTGTAGTACCGGAGGGCTGGGCGTTGTCAGAGCCACGGATGAGGGCTCTTTTGCGCTAGGGCGGGGGTGGCGCCGGGCACAGTATTGATGTGACTGGTTGTGCGGTTTCAAAGGTGCCGCAGGATGGATTTAGTATCTGCCTGCACGGTGTTTTGGTGCGTGCAGGAGCCACTGCATCCGCCCGATGCGCGATCCGGCGGATGTGGGGGTTGTCGCGCTATCGTTGAGGTCGCGTGTCCTCGGTGCTGTCGGCCTGACAGGTGGCCCAGTAACTCCCGAGAGGGGTTTTGTTCCTCCCGAGAGAACACAAGATCGTTTTCGGGGCCGTCTTCTGGACTTGCCCCGGGGCGCTCTCAGGTAGGTCATCGTTGTGACCTGCTGTTGTGTGGGTGGTGGAGTGAGTCCCGCTGGGTCGGGCTGGCGGGTTGTGGTCGCGGAGCGGCCGTGATCGTCAGTACGTAGTTCCATGGTTTGAAAAAGGCAAAGGTCAAGGTCAACTGACTACGGCAGGAGTGGGTGGTTTGAGCTTGTTTGGGTGTATCTGTCCGTAGTGGCTGAGTGTGTTCGCGTGATTGCTTCTGGTAGTGGTTCTTGACCACCGGGGGGGGGGGCGTGTTCGGATGCGGTCATGTGCACGAAGAGGTTCGCATCTGCGTCGCGTGTTATCGGGACTGTGTTAGTTGTGGCTGTTGCAATGGGGTCGGCCACTGGGATCGCTTCGGCCGAAGCTCCGGTAGTGATGACAGGAGTCTCGGTCGCCGCCCCCAGCCAACGCGGAGACCTTGAAGCTAGTGGAGTCTCCCCAGTTGGAGATGAATCGCTGAGTCCGGATGAGGCGCGCCGGGCCGCCGAAGAGGCAGAGTATTTATTCTCTGTCGTGCTTGTGAACGACGGTGAGCAGTGGCGGGTAAATCCGGCGTTTTCTCGCGATAAAGATTTTCGAGAGCTGGCCCAGGTGGCAGAAGCGCTCAATGGACCCGTTCCTTACCATGCGATCGACTCCCCGCAGTATCGCGAATGCGTGCTCAATGCTGTAGGGCTAGGGGCTCTTACTGCGGGTGCAGCTAAAGGGGGCTCTCAACTCGCGTATCTCATGGCCGCTAAGAAGTGGAAAGACGTCGCGTACGTGCTGGCGCGTTTGGTCGGAGTGAACGCGTTAAAGGGTGGTCTTGCCGGGGCGGCAGTTTCTTTGGCGGGAGCTGGAGCGTGGTGCGCGACTCCGTGGGCGAAATGAAGCTGTATCGGATTTTCAGGACGCCCAGTGCCGCGCGAGATGCTGCTGACTTCGTTCTCGGACACCTTCGCGAAAGAGGCGCAGTCGACTACTTTTCGGAAGAGAGATTCAATCCTGTCATTGAGCTGGCTCGACATGGTGCATGGAGCGAGGCAGCAAAAGAGTATCGGAACATCACGGGTGCGGGCATTAAAGATAGCGTAATTGCGGCCGAGATTGCCCGACGGATCGTCAAAGACGATAAGCGCCGATGAAGAGGATCGTTCCCTGCCCGCCATGAGTCTATATCGCCGATCATCGAGGCTTATTCAGGCTCCGTCAGGTAAGTGTGTAGAAGATGAGTCCGATGACTGCCGAGATTGTCGTTTTAAATGTGGCGTAGGGCCGCCGGTAGTCTGTGTGGAGAACTTTCCACGTTTTGATATGGGCGATGACTCGTTCGATGGTGGCGCGTGTGTGGTTGAGGCTCTTGTTGAATGTTTTTTGCCAGTCGAGAAGTTCCCGGCCGGGTGGTTTTTTGAACGGGGTGAGCATGCCGCGCCCGATGTATCCTTTATCGCCGATCGGGGGGTATGTGGCGAGGTGGTCGAGGGCGCCGGATTGGTCGAGGCAATATAGGTCGTGTCGGGATCCTGGGGTCGGGTCGGAGATCCACGACAGCTGCCCTTCCAGGGTGGCTGCGACCTGGACGACGACGCCGGTGGTGCGATGCTTGCCCGACCACAGACCCGGCACCGCGGCCCATGACCAGCAGGGCAGCAAGGTTCCATCGATGATGTACTGCCGATCGGCACGAAGCTCCTCTGCCGTCGGAACGACACTCCGCAGCGCCTGTGCCAGCAACGGTGTCACCCCCGTGATCGCTCGACTAACCGTCGACTGCGACACCCCATAGGTTTCCGCCAACTCCCACTGCACACGATTCCCGCGCAGATACGCCAACGTGATCACCACCGACCAGAACAACCCCAGAACCGGCGGCCAAGACAAACGTGCCTCCGTCGCGTCCCGCTGATCCTGCTCATACACTATAGCGACAAGATCCTGAATTTCATCACGCCGGAAACCAGTGGTATAGTACATACTGCGGCAGCCCGTTCATCTCGGATTGATTCGGCAAACCAATATTCGCGATGGACGGGCTGTCGCCCAACCCGACACGCCGGGCTAGATCGTTATTTCACGGGGCCTGAATAAGCCTCAAGGTAAAGGTCAAGGTTAACTGACTGCGGCAGTGTGGGCGGTTTAGGTCGCTTTGGGTGCATCTGTCCGTAGTGGCTGAGCGTGTTCGCGTGGTTGCGTTCAGTGATGGTCCTTGATTGGTGACGGCGTGGCCGGAGGTGGTGGCTGATTCTGATCTTGACGATCGACTGGGGTGACTGCTTCACTCGGCCGGTGATGATCAGGAAATTTGCGAAACGAATGGCTCCGGCAGCGAATGCATTGTTCGCTGTGGGGTTGTCGTTATTGATGTTGGTGGGTGTCTCTTCTGCTGCGATGGCACAGGAGTCAGGCGAGGTGGACAGAGTCGAGGTGGGCACTTCGGGGGATTCTGCTCATCTTGTTTTTGAGTTTGATAGGCCGTTGCAGCGAGAAGAGGCAGAGAAAATTCGTGTCCGCTTCGCGCGTGATATTCCCTTTGGGGTTCGTCAGGCTCCGCGAGTGGAGACTCTGGGATGCCGTAATGGACTGGATCGTCCTGATCGGAACGGGGTGCTGTCGTTGCAGTTTACGTGTCTGCCATCTCATGGCGTGGTCGCATGGGGTTATCGGTTGTCACCGGCAGTGAAGGCGACAGTTGTCGGACCGGTCAGGGAAGACGGGCTGCGGTGGTGGCAAAACAGGACGAGTAGACCCAAGAATTCCGGTCACGTGGAGTCGGCGGACTATATTTTCCACGGTTCAATGAATCCGGTGTTCGTGAATGATGTCCTTGACTATCAAGATTTCTTCACGTATCGCCATAATCTCGGTGGGGGTGGGACTGCGAAGCTGACATTTGCCGGGTCGGCCCGCCTGACATACTGATGACCAGCGAGCAGAGTTCTCCTTATCGATCGTGGGTGGCTGCGAGCGGTGCTCCCGAGGAGGTCCTAGAAGCGGCGTCGGGTGTTTGTGAAGCGCAGGCACGACGGCTGGTAGAGGGGGTTTTACGGGATTTGGAGTTGAATGATCGTGGGTGGCGGGTCCGTTCTGTGCTCGTGTCGTCGCTGCCTCCGCCGCCCCCCCCGTGTTCTGGTCTGGATGTAGGGGAGGACCTTGTAGTTGAGATCGAGTCGGAGGGGCCCTCGGTCATTGGCGTGTACTTCACGACGTCGGTCACTCACGAGTCTGCGTGCGTGGCCACTGCTGAGCAGGTTCAAGATCATGTTCTGGAACTGGAGCATGGGACGCCTCGACCTCCTTGTCCGGAACATCCACACCCTCTGACACCCCGCCTGGTGGACAACGTCCCGACCTGGGTGTGTCCACGTGATCCGCTGCATTGCAGCTTCCCTGTATCTGGAACATGAGATCGGTGGTCTGCACGGTCGGTCCGGCACCGAGCCGAAGGTCATCAGTGAGCCTTTCCCAACCTGTTTGTGCTGGTCAGGCGGGGTCGGAGCGGAGGAGCTGGGGCGCGATATCGCGTTGAACCAGCCTTCGCCGCTGGCGTGAGGGCCGGTCAGCACTTCAGCGCGACGTTGACCTGCTCCTCCGGAGGGCTCGGGGGCTGGGTGCCGCGGCGGCGGCCTTCTGGGGTGGCGCCAGGGGCCATCGCTACGGGCTTCGGGCTCATCAAGGCCGTGACGGTCTCCTCCGGGGGTGCGCCGCCCGGGGGTGAAGCGTCCGGGCGGGACCGGCACCGGGCCGGTGATCATCAGTGATGCATAGGTGTGGTGGCTGTTGATCTTGGTTGGTGGTGTCGAGCTCGTTGTAGGCGAGCGCTGTCGGCTCGGCGGGCCGGTTCGGTGGCGTCTCGCCACCGAAGATCAACAGCCACAGGACCCATGCATCATCTGATGATCTTGGGCGGTGGGCTCCGGTCCGGGGCTTGGTCGTGGCGCCGGTCGGCCGGTTCACCGCGCAGCCGCGCAGCAAGATGTGCGTTTTCCTCAGGAAAACGCGGGCGGGCGCCCCCGGCGGGCTGCTGCTGCTGCTGCTGCTGCTGCTGGGTGCGGTGCCGCTGGCGCTTGGTCGGAGGCCGGGTGGGGGTGACACGCCGGTCTGACCTGGGGGTACGCGACAGACGGGCTTGTTACCTGGGAGTATTTGAGTGGCACAGCAGCAACAAGCCAAGTCAGAGTTTCGGGTGGAGCGCCAGCGAGCCCGCACCCCTCCGGCGCGTCAGCGGCCGGAGACAACACAGGGCGAAGCTCAATGCCCTGGACCGGCACCGCGCCCCTGTCGGCGGTGGTGAGGAGTTCCCCGGATGATCGGCTCT
>NZ_JAHLJC010000050.1:0-8079 GCF_020496255.1 Pseudonocardia sp. ICBG1142
CGCCCGAGGCAGCGCCTGGGGAACCCACAGGTCAGAGCCGATCATCCGGGGGAACTCTCACCACCGCCGACAGGGGCGCGGTGCCGGTCCAGGGCATTGAGCTTCGCCCTGTGTTGTCTCCGGCCGCTGACGCGGCCGGAGGGGTGCGGGCTCGCTGGCGCTCACCCGAAACTCTGACTTGGCTTGTTGCTGCTGTGCCACTCAAATACTCCCAGGTAACAAGCCCGTCTGTCGCGTACCCCCAGGTCAGACCGGCGTGTCACCCCCACCCGGCCTCCGACCAAGCGCCAGCGGCACCGCACCCAGCAGCAGCAGCAGCAGCAGCAGCAGCCCGCCGGGGGCGCCCGCCCGCGTTTTCCTGAGGAAAACGCACATCTTGCTGCGCGGCTGCGCGGTGAACCGGCCGACCGGCGCCACGACCAAGCCCCGGACCGGAGCCCACCGCCCAAGATCATCAGATGATGCATGGGTCCTGTGGCTGTTGATCTTCGGTGGCGAGACGCCACCGAACCGGCCCGCCGAGCCGACAGCGCTCGCCTACAACGAGCTCGACACCACCAACCAAGATCAACAGCCACCACACCTATGCATCACTGATGATCACCGGCCCGGTGCCGGTCCCGCCCGGACGCTTCACCCCCGGGCGGCGCACCCCCGGAGGAGACCGTCACGGCCTTGATGAGCCCGAAGCCCGTAGCGATGGCCCCTGGCGCCACCCCAGAAGGCCGCCGCCGCGGCACCCAGCCCCCGAGCCCTCCGGAGGAGCAGGTCAACGTCGCGCTGAAGTGCTGACCGGCCCTCACGCCAGCGGCGAAGGCTGGTTCAACGCGATATCGCGCCCCAGCTCCTCCGCTCCGACCCCGCCTGACCAGCACAAACAGGTTGGGAAAGGCTCACTGATGACCTTCGGCTCGGTGCCGGACCGACCGTGCAGACCACCGATCTCATGTTCCAGATACAGGGAAGCTGCAATGCAGCGGATCACGTGGACACACCCAGGTCGGGACGTTGTCCACCAGGCGGGGTGTCAGAGGGTGTGGATGTTCCGGACAAGGAGGTCGAGGCGTCCCATGCTCCAGTTCCAGAACATGATCTTGAACCTGCTCAGCAGTGGCCACGCACGCAGACTCGTGAGTGACCGACGTCGTGAAGTACACGCCAATGACCGAGGGCCCCTCCGACTCGATCTCAACTACAAGGTCCTCCCCTACATCCAGACCAGAACACGGGGGGGGCGGCGGAGGCAGCGACGACACGAGCACAGAACGGACCCGCCACCCACGATCATTCAACTCCAAATCCCGTAAAACCCCCTCTACCAGCCGTCGTGCCTGCGCTTCACAAACACCCGACGCCGCTTCTAGGACCTCCTCGGGAGCACCGCTCGCAGCCACCCACGATCGATAAGGAGAACTCTGCTCGCTGGTCATCAGTATGTCAGGCGGGCCGACCCGGCAAATGTCAGCTTCGCAGTCCCACCCCCACCGAGATTATGGCGATACGTGAAGAAATCTTGATAGTCAAGGACATCATTCACGAACACCGGATTCATTGAACCGTGGAAAATATAGTCCGCCGACTCCACGTGACCGGAATTCTTGGGTCTACTCGTCCTGTTTTGCCACCACCGCAGCCCGTCTTCCCTGACCGGTCCGACAACTGTCGCCTTCACTGCCGGTGACAACCGATAACCCCATGCGACCACGCCATGAGATGGCAGACACGTAAACTGCAACGACAGCACCCCGTTCCGATCAGGACGATCCAGTCCATTACGGCATCCCAGAGTCTCCACTCGCGGAGCCTGACGAACCCCAAAGGGAATATCACGCGCGAAGCGGACACGAATTTTCTCTGCCTCTTCTCGCTGCAACGGCCTATCAAACTCAAAAACAAGATGAGCAGAATCCCCCGAAGTGCCCACCTCGACTCTGTCCACCTCGCCTGACTCCTGTGCCATCGCAGCAGAAGAGACACCCACCAACATCAATAACGACAACCCCACAGCGAACAATGCATTCGCTGCCGGAGCCATTCGTTTCGCAAATTTCCTGATCATCACCGGCCGAGTGAAGCAGTCACCCCAGTCGATCGTCAAGATCAGAATCAGCCACCACCTCCGGCCACGCCGTCACCAATCAAGGACCATCACTGAACGCAACCACGCGAACACGCTCAGCCACTACGGACAGATGCACCCAAAGCGACCTAAACCGCCCACACTGCCGCAGTCAGTTAACCTTGACCTTTACCTTGAGGCTTATTCAGGCCCCGTGAAATAACGATCTAGCCCGGCGTGTCGGGTTGGGCGACAGCCCGTCCATCGCGAATATTGGTTTGCCGAATCAATCCGAGATGAACGGGCTGCCGCAGTATGTACTATACCACTGGTTTCCGGCGTGATGAAATTCAGGATCTTGTCGCTATAGTGTATGAGCAGGATCAGCGGGACGCGACGGAGGCACGTTTGTCTTGGCCGCCGGTTCTGGGGTTGTTCTGGTCGGTGGTGATCACGTTGGCGTATCTGCGCGGGAATCGTGTGCAGTGGGAGTTGGCGGAAACCTATGGGGTGTCGCAGTCGACGGTTAGTCGAGCGATCACGGGGGTGACACCGTTGCTGGCACAGGCGCTGCGGAGTGTCGTTCCGACGGCAGAGGAGCTTCGTGCCGATCGGCAGTACATCATCGATGGAACCTTGCTGCCCTGCTGGTCATGGGCCGCGGTGCCGGGTCTGTGGTCGGGCAAGCATCGCACCACCGGCGTCGTCGTCCAGGTCGCAGCCACCCTGGAAGGGCAGCTGTCGTGGATCTCCGACCCGACCCCAGGATCCCGACACGACCTATATTGCCTCGACCAATCCGGCGCCCTCGACCACCTCGCCACATACCCCCCGATCGGCGATAAAGGATACATCGGGCGCGGCATGCTCACCCCGTTCAAAAAACCACCCGGCCGGGAACTTCTCGACTGGCAAAAAACATTCAACAAGAGCCTCAACCACACACGCGCCACCATCGAACGAGTCATCGCCCATATCAAAACGTGGAAAGTTCTCCACACAGACTACCGGCGGCCCTACGCCACATTTAAAACGACAATCTCGGCAGTCATCGGACTCATCTTCTACACACTTACCTGACGGAGCCTGAATAAGCCTCGATGATCGGCGATATAGACTCATGGCGGGCAGGGAACGATCCTCTTCATCGGCGCTTATCGTCTTTGACGATCCGTCGGGCAATCTCGGCCGCAATTACGCTATCTTTAATGCCCGCACCCGTGATGTTCCGATACTCTTTTGCTGCCTCGCTCCATGCACCATGTCGAGCCAGCTCAATGACAGGATTGAATCTCTCTTCCGAAAAGTAGTCGACTGCGCCTCTTTCGCGAAGGTGTCCGAGAACGAAGTCAGCAGCATCTCGCGCGGCACTGGGCGTCCTGAAAATCCGATACAGCTTCATTTCGCCCACGGAGTCGCGCACCACGCTCCAGCTCCCGCCAAAGAAACTGCCGCCCCGGCAAGACCACCCTTTAACGCGTTCACTCCGACCAAACGCGCCAGCACGTACGCGACGTCTTTCCACTTCTTAGCGGCCATGAGATACGCGAGTTGAGAGCCCCCTTTAGCTGCACCCGCAGTAAGAGCCCCTAGCCCTACAGCATTGAGCACGCATTCGCGATACTGCGGGGAGTCGATCGCATGGTAAGGAACGGGTCCATTGAGCGCTTCTGCCACCTGGGCCAGCTCTCGAAAATCTTTATCGCGAGAAAACGCCGGATTTACCCGCCACTGCTCACCGTCGTTCACAAGCACGACAGAGAATAAATACTCTGCCTCTTCGGCGGCCCGGCGCGCCTCATCCGGACTCAGCGATTCATCTCCAACTGGGGAGACTCCACTAGCTTCAAGGTCTCCGCGTTGGCTGGGGGCGGCGACCGAGACTCCTGTCATCACTACCGGAGCTTCGGCCGAAGCGATCCCAGTGGCCGACCCCATTGCAACAGCCACAACTAACACAGTCCCGATAACACGCGACGCAGATGCGAACCTCTTCGTGCACATGACCGCATCCGAACACGCCCCCCCCCCCCGGTGGTCAAGAACCACTACCAGAAGCAATCACGCGAACACACTCAGCCACTACGGACAGATACACCCAAACAAGCTCAAACCACCCACTCCTGCCGTAGTCAGTTGACCTTGACCTTTGCCTTTTTCAAACCATGGAACTACGTACTGACGATCACGGCCGCTCCGCGACCACAACCCGCCAGCCCGACCCAGCGGGACTCACTCCACCACCCACACAACAGCAGGTCACAACGATGACCTACCTGAGAGCGCCCCGGGGCAAGTCCAGAAGACGGCCCCGAAAACGATCTTGTGTTCTCTCGGGAGGAACAAAACCCCTCTCGGGAGTTACTGGGCCACCTGTCAGGCCGACAGCACCGAGGACACGCGACCTCAACGATAGCGCGACAACCCCCACATCCGCCGGATCGCGCATCGGGCGGATGCAGTGGCTCCTGCACGCACCAAAACACCGTGCAGGCAGATACTAAATCCATCCTGCGGCACCTTTGAAACCGCACAACCAGTCACATCAATACTGTGCCCGGCGCCACCCCCGCCCTAGCGCAAAAGAGCCCTCATCCGTGGCTCTGACAACGCCCAGCCCTCCGGTACTACAAGCGGCAGAAGAGGCGGCAGGGGAGTACTCAGCAACACCTGCAGAGCGCCGCACCCTGCAGCACCGGAAACGCAACCACGCACCACCGATAATCGAGACCGCTGGCGCGCCCCACTCGGCCCCGGCCCGTCACGCAGAGTGAGACTCCAGGGGATGTCCCGAAACGACCCCCAAGCCGAGTCAAGCCGAGACAGCCGTGCCACCCCTACTGTTTACCCAGGTCAATACCCATTTTCCCCTGGCACGGCTTGAGGGGGTGGCACGGCTCAAGCCGTGCCACCCCCTCAACGGCCAGCGCGCTCACACGCGCCGAAGATCACCCTGAACGTGGGCTGACCAGCAAAAACGGCGCCCAGGCAGCCATTCGAGCCCATCGTCACGTTCCGTGATCAATGTGGGGCGCAGGTGACGGCGGGCAGGCCGGTCGAGATTAGTGCTTGACAGCCGGTGCGGGGTCGTGTCTAGCTTGAGGAGCGAGCCCGCCAGCCCGGCGGGGTTGCGGTCACCGCCCAGGATTCCACTCCGGGGCGGCGACCTAACCGAACAACCTGAGAGAACAGGTGATCGGCTATGGGCCATGCTGCCCTTGGCGTCTGCACGTCTCCACCGGTAGGTGGAACTTTTCTTCCAAACTCCCCCGACAGCGACCCTGATCCCGGCGTTGACCAGGGCTTCTCGTGGTGCCCGGATGGTCTGACCGAGCGGGTCATCGACCGCCTCTACGGCGACCTCCTCGACGACCCCGATCCGGCCGACGAGTCGTCTGACGGGGCGTCCGCAGGTCGCCTGCTGACGCTTCCGCCCCGACGTCCCGTGGTCGTTTCCGCTGGTCAGGGCGGTGAGGTGGCATGAACGCGCTGCTTCACCGTGCCGTCACGGTGGTTCGGGATCGGGCCACCGAGATCGCTGTCGTCGCCGCCCTGGCGGGGGCGACACTGGGCCTGACCTGGTGGTTCGCCGCACCGCTCGGCTTCGTGACCGGCTGGTGGGCTGCCGCTGAGCTGCGCCTCTGGCAGGTCCGCCGGGCCGTCCCTGCCTCGACTGCCCGGGGCGAGTTGCCTGCCGCAGACGACGCCTCCGACGGCCCTGAGTCGCCCGCTGAGCGGGTTTCGGCTGGTCAGCAGGGCAAGGGGAGGGCCGGAGCATGACCACCACGAACCACTCGGGGGCTGCGACCCGGGCGGCCGAGCGGCGCGAGACCCGCGCTCTGGACGCCCGCCTCGCCCGCGAAGCCGCCGACGCTGCCGCGCAGCGGCGGATCGCCGAGCAGAACGCCCGCCGCGACCGCGCCCAGACCGACCGCGACGCGGCTGAACGTCGCCGGACCGAGCAGCGGCAGGTCCGCGCCGACGCCCTGGCCAAGGTCCTGACCTGGGCTTCTGCCCACGTCGTGGAGCTGCTCATCTACCCGATCGCGCTCCTGTCCTTCGCCCTCGCCGCACCCGCCATGGCCACCTACGGCACCACCATCTACGGCCCCGGCGGCCTGCTACTGGCCGGGATCACCGAACTCGGCATGTGGGCCTTCGCCCTCGCCATCACCGCATCCCGACACCACGCACCGGACCAGCCGGTGGCCGGGTTGCAGGCCGGGGTCGTTCTCTTTTCCCTGGTCGCCGCCGGGATGAACCTCCTCCACGGCCTCCACCAAGGCTGGACCGCCGGGATCGTCATGGCCGTCGTGTCCATCGCAGGCGTCGCCGCGCACCAACTGACTTTGGCCGGAGCACCGCGCTCCCGGGCCGAGCGACGGGCGGCACGTCTGACCGCGCTGGTGGAGGCGAAGACCGACCGCGCACGACGCCTCGCCGTCCGCGACGCCGCAGCAGTCATCCAGACCAACGGCACAGCGGAGCTGGCCTACCGACCCGGGACCTACCAGGTCCGGCGCCGCACACTCGCCGCGACCACCGCCCCGGAACGACCTGTCACACCGGATGCGTCGGTCGGCATCAATCGCGCCGACGACTGGGACTGGGCACTGGCCGCCCTCGTCGAGGGCGCGGGCTGTGTCGGCTCCCGACTCACCAACGACCACGACTACGAGGCCGACCCGGCCCTCGACGGCCTCGACTCCGGGGTCGACTCGCACCTCGACGATGATCATGGGGGCGGTGTCGCCATCCTCGACCGCAGCCCGGAGGAGTCGGGTGGGGAGTCGAGGGCTGACCTGCGACAGTCGACCCCTCCAAGATCATCGTCGACCCTAGGAGTCGACCCCGACCATGATCTTGAAACCGGGTCGACCCCGCGCACCCTCGATGATCTTCGGCAGCTCCTCCGGACCGCGGTCGCTGACGGCCGGGTCGACCCCGGCTCAGCCGAGTCCATCCGCAGGGGCCTGCGCTGCTCGGCCGCCCGCGCCCGCCAGCTCCGTGACGACCCCGAACCTCGGGGCGGAGACGAACAGCAGGGCGGAGGCCCGCGATGAGCCACCACGACGACCAGACCGGCCGCGACGAGGCTGGCGGCGCCAGCCCAGCCCACCACGCGTCATCAGGGGACAAGCTGGCGCAGGTCATCACCCTGCACCAGCACACCGGCACCCGCGACGCCGAGCCCCGGTGGTGGTCGAGGGCGAGATCGTGGCCTGCGGCGCGCAGGTGGAAGGCCCCGCGCCCGGGACACCGGGGACCGGGGTGGGTGTCGCGGCGGGACCTTTACCGCTCCGACCTGCACGCCGCAGGCCGGCCGCGGCGCCCTCGCCGCCGCGACCCATCCCGCCACCGTCACCACCACGAAGGCGCTGGTCAGGAACACTTTCTATGTGTTCTCCGGCGCCGGGGTCCTCGTTCAGCGGTGGCGGGACACCCACGGCACCAGCCGGTATGAGCGTCAGATGCGCGCCGCCGAGATCGCAGGTGACCAGGACCGCCTGTTGGAGTGGGAGGCCCGGGACGTCGCCGAGAAGCAGCGTCGTCATGGGCGGGTGATGGACTGGGTCAACGCGCCGCTGGCCTGGGCGCGTGCGGCTGGGGTCGGCGCGCTGATCGCGCTCGGGATGCTCCTCGGCCTCGGGGCCGTCCTCGCGATCGCCGCCAAGGACATCTCCCTGGTCATCGCCCCCATCGCTGGGGTCATCGACGCGGTCGCGTGGGTGGTCACGTTCGTGACCGTCTACGCCACCGTGATCGCCACCCTGGCCGGAGCCGGGGCGGTGCTCGGACTGTGGGCGCTCGGGCGAGCGAGGACCGAGGCACCGACCTGGGCTGCTCCCGTCGAGGACGACGAGGACGGCACCGGGCGGGGTGTGATCGTCGACGAAAGCGCCGTGGTCAACGCCCTACGCAACCTCGGCCTGCCCGCGCTGAACAGCAAGTTCAAGCAGGGCTGGACACCACGCTGGAACCTCCCACCCGTCCACGACGGGCGCGGCTGGCACTGCCAA
>NZ_JAHLJC010000051.1:0-7690 GCF_020496255.1 Pseudonocardia sp. ICBG1142
GACGGTCTTGAAGCCGTCGGGGTCGCCGAAGTGGTGGCGGACCTCGCGGTAGGCCCACAGGCGGACACCGTCGAACAGGGTGCAGTTCCGCCCGAGCCCGCACGGGTCGGCCTTACGCGCTCGTTGCTGGCGCCAGTCCTTGGGCGGCATGTGCCCACCCGCCTGCAGCGCCGCCTCCAGCTCGCCGAGAGTCCACAGGTGGTCGTGCATGTACTGGGTGGCCCAGCTCCCGGCGAGTGGGTTCTTCACCAGCAGCCCGGAGTAGCGGCGGTCGCCATCCACGGCGCGGCGGAGGCCTTCCAGGACCGAGGCGGCGTAGGCCAGCACGTTGCGACGGGCGTACTCGGTACGACAGACCGGGGTAGCGAGGATCCAGACGGCGTGGGCGTGCCCGTTGAACGGGTTGGTGATGATCAGGTTCGGCATCGGATGGTTCCCGTTCGCCGACAACGCCCGCAGCAACGCGTCGGGGTGGTCGATGTCGACGATCAGGAAGGTCAGCATCACCGACGGCGACGCCTCGATGTAGGCCAGCAGCAACGCGGCATCCCGGCCCATCCGGCGGATGCCCCAGGCCAGGTTGTCGGTGGCATACGGGCGTCGGGGCTTCCAGTTCCCTCGAACAGCGCACGCAGCTCGGCCTCCCCCGGGGTAGCGGGGGCCGTCAGGTGCAGGGTCGACGACGACAAGGGGGGGCTCCAGGTAGGGGGTGGTCCAGTCGTAGGGCATTGAGCTTCGCCCTGTCTTCTTCGGCCCGATGACGCGGGCCTGGGATCGCTGGGACAGCGAACTATCTGACTTGGCTCTGCCTGCGTACCCGTATTTTCCCTGGTCGTGGCGAAACGCGCGCAACCAGGGGTGCAGGTCTGGCCTGACAGAGATAACTAGGCCGGAGCGGGGGTTCCGGCGAGTACCGGGATCGGTTCCTCGTTGAGGTCGGCTACCAGGTCGGACAGGTCCGAGATCGCCGAGCACAGAACCCTCACGACCTGCGCCCGGTGCGAGCGGGAGAGCAACGAGTCCGAGATCCAGGTCGGATTGCGATCGTCAAAAACGCGGTCGAGGGCGCATTCCACCAGCGCCACGACCTCCGACGCCCGCATCGACGTTTTCTCCTCGGGCGCCGCCGGAGCTGACGCCTCTGACTCAGCGGGCTCATCCTCGCCTGCGTCGAGGACGCCGGGCACGTCAGACATGCACACACGCCTTCCTTCATCCCGGAGGGCATCGGGGGTGCCCACCGGTCACTGGCCGGAAGCAGATCAGCACACTCCGCCCCTGTCAAGAACATCTCGACGGGATAGTGGCGCGTCCCTCCCTTCCTGCTCGGGATACGCTGGGTCCCTCGCTCATCGACTCTCAGCGACGTGTACACGAGCCGAGCCGAGCCGAGGAAAAGCTATCCCGGCCCCAGCTCGGGAGAAACGAGACGGGGAGAGCGCCGACGGGCATGAGCGAGACCACCGAACACCCCGACAGCGACAGCGACAGCGACGACCCGGTCATGCCCGCGCTGCCGCCGCAGACTCTGGCTGATCGACTCAACCGGGCATTCGCGACGCTGCATCCCGCCGACCGTGGGCCCTACAGCAACCGCGAAGTCATCCGCTGGCTCCAGGCGAACTCCACCCCCGAACAGTCCATCCCCTCCCTGAACTACCTCGGCCTGCTCCGCAGCGGCGAGGCCACCGACCCCACCGTCGGCAAGCTCCAATCCATCGCGCGCTTCTTCAAGATCCCTGCGACCTACTTCATCGAAGACAACGCCCACTCCGACGCCGTGCAGGCCGATCTCCAGCTTCTCGACGCGATGCGCGACACCCAGGTCCGCGAGATCGCCGCCCGAGCCGTCCAGCTCGACCCGTCCATCCGCGACTGGCTCATCGACACCATCCGACGCCTACCCGACCTCGCCAACGGCCCCCCACCGCGCACCGCGCAGCGCCAACGCATCGAAATGCCGGTCACCGACAAGCCCACCAAACGGCGACGGCGGGCATGATCAACCCACGTGATACACCGTGTCTGATCGATCTCTCCGGGAGTACGACCGTGGGAACCGCGACGCGTGCGACAGCCACGCGCAGCTACGACACCGACGCTGAGATCCGTACGTTCGCTCGTAGCGCGCTCGCCGAGATCGGCGCGACCCCCGACCTCGACCCGGTCGAGCTATGCCGACGGCTGAGCATCCACCGAGACCACCCGATCGAGATCGTCTCGACCCGGATGCCCTGCTCCTCGCTGCTCGGGTTCTGCGTGAAGACCACGACTACCGACTACATCGTCCACCCGCACGACCTCGCGCGATCACAGCATCCGTCACGAGATCGTCCACGTCCTGTTCAACTACCCACATCCCCTTCATCTGATACTTTTTCTGGCTGCTACCGGGGAGTTACTTCCTCAGTCTGGCCTGTCAGTCACTCAGCCTAACTGTCCAATCTATCTGGAGAACACTGTGTCTATTTTGCGATCCGCTGGCAAAGCCTTTCTCCTCAGTGGCGCTATCACTTTGGGAGCAATTTCATTTAGCGGCCTTGCCGATGCCGCACAGCCTGGAGCGTCCCACTCCAGTATTTCTGCTCCGACTCAGCAGTCATGCGGGTTTCGCAGCGTACGAATCTCACAACATGAGTCTTCCGCCTACTGGCGCAATTGCGTCAGCCACGGTCAGCGCATTAATGTCGACCGCGCATTCTGGCCCGACTTTCAGGTCTGCGTACCGCAAGGTCAGGACCGCTACCTTGGCGCCGGACTAATTCCGGTTGGTCCAGGAGCTATCCGTGGGGCCACGGTAATCGGCTCCTGCTGATCTCCACCAGAGCATGCTTGAGGAAACAATTCGCTGTGGCCAGCGCGCCCCGGTCGCGGCCCTCGCTGAAATTCTCCCTGTCTCTCTACTAGACACAGCTTTACCGCAGTGATCATGCGCCGGGATGACGCCGAGAGCACGCAACCTCTTACGCAAATCCCCTCCCCACTAGTCGGCGAGGTCTCACCTGTCACTAAAGAGATAGAGCAAGTGCATGCACCAGCTGGCCGCCTTGTCGGCGAGCCGACGCGACCTCCTCATGAATTACTAAGATCATCCAGATTGGTCGCGATTGCAAGTCTCGTCAGTAGAGTTACTGGCTTCATTCGCAACATCGCGCTCGTGTCGATCCTTGGATTCGCATCCCTAAATGATGCATACACGATTTCTAACACGCTTCCTAATGTCGTTTACGAGTTGCTCCTCGGCGGGGTTCTAAGCAGTGTAATGATCCCCGTCCTAGTCCGCGCTCAAGGCGACGCTGATGGGGGCGAAAAGTTCACGAGAAAGTTGCTAACACTTACAGGAGTTGCGCTCCTGGTCGCAACTATTCTAGCCGTGCTAGCTGCGCCCTTATTGACACGTCTCGTGATTAGCGCGAGTGAGGCAGCTCCCGCAAACTCTGAGCTCACCACGGCATTCTCCTGGCTCCTTCTTCCGCAGATCTTTTTCTATGGCATGGGAGCGCTACTCGGGGCGATTCTCAATTCAAAGCAAGTTTTCGGCCCATTTGCCTGGGCCCCGGTCCTGAACAATATCGTCGTGCTCGCCACGCTCGCGGTCTATGCGCTAATCCCTGGTGAGATTTCAATCAACCCGATAACTATGGGGGAGCCTAAGCTGTTAGTGCTCGGCTTAGGAACAACCATCGGTGTTGTCGCGCAAACACTGCTGCTACTACCATACATGAAGCGCGTCGGATTCAATTATCGTCCGCTATGGGGCTGGGACTCAAGACTGTCGCAAGCTGGCGGAATGGCCTTGTGGGTCACTGGGTACGTTGCAGTGGGGCAGATCGGCTACGTTATCACTACGCGTGTAGCGACAGCAGCTGATGCTGGTTCTGTTGTCACCTATACGAATGCCTGGTTGTTACTGCAAGTTCCTTATGGCGTTCTGGGAGTCTCTCTTTTAACCACACTGATGCCTCGGCTTAGTCGGGCCGCAGCAAACGCTGACATTAGACAGCTCGCTAATGACTTTTCTCTAGGGGTAAGATTATCCACCCTGGCTTTAGTCCCCGTCGCTGCCGTAATGACCGCCTTTGGCGACGTCCTTGGTATCGCCTTATTTTCGATCGGTGCTGGGGGCGGCTCGGGCGCAGAACGGCTTGGCCTGACTGTTGCATGGTCGGCATTTGGAATATTGCCGTACGCGGTGATGATGCTACAAATTCGCGTCTTCTACGCGCAGGGCGACTCGCGCACCCCGACGCTAATCCAGTTGTGGCTGATCACGTTAAAGGTGCCACTTCTGCTTCTGTGTCCGATGGTCCTGCCGTCTGAGCAAGTGGTCATCGGGATTGCCGCGGTTAACTCTCTTTCTTTCATCTGGGCCGCCATCGCTAGCCAATGGCTCCTCCGTCGAAAAATGGGGGAGATTCCGATCAGTGAAGTGCTAGACTTTCTTTGGCGGGTCTCCCTATCTGCAGGATTAAGCGCAGTCGCTGCTCGGGGTGCACTGGAGCTGGCAGAGCCGCTGCTGGCGACCTACCCGGGCCTCGTGCGTGCGTGGGCTCTGCTCCTTGCCGGAGCCCTTATCTCCCTATCCCTTACTTTTGCCACGTTAAAATTACTGAAAACGCCCAGCATTAACGACCTTCTTGGTCGTAAAGATCACATGGGAGCAAACTAAGCCTCATGGGCAAGAAGAAATGGTGACTCGCTCGCTGACCTCGCCACGATCCACGCCGACCACCACGACCTCGACGTCTCCATCTACGGCGGCGAGTGGGACGATCCCGGCATCATCACAGTCCAGGTCTGGCGCACAGAACTCATCGACCGCAACGAAGACCTCCCAGACTCCTGACTCAACCGGGTCATCCGAAAAATCGGATGACCCCCTGCCTACCAGCACAAACACCCACCCAGGAGACCCGCGTGTCTGTCGTGAAGATCAACGCCATCACCGTCCCCGACGGAGCCGGACCGGAGCTGGAAGCCCGGTTCGCCGCCCGCTTCGCTCAGGGCTGCATGAACGAGGTGCCCGGGTTCCTCGGCTACGAGCTGCTCCGCCCCGTCGCGGGCGACACCCGGTACTTCGTCTACACCCGCTGGGAGCACGACGCCGCCTTCCAGGCATGGCGCACCGTCGGCGCCGCGGCCGCGCACTGCGACCGCGACAGCGACAGCGACAGCGACCGCCCGCAGGTCGGGACCGGCGCTGACCTGCTGGAATTCGAGACCGTGCCCCTCGGCACAGCATCGGACACAGCATCTGGGACGGCTTCTGAGGAAGGGACCGCGACCGCATGACCACCGCCACCGGGCTCCGTGTCCTCGCCGCCACCGGCGCCGCCGCGCTCACGCTCAGCGCGGCCGGGGTCGCGACCGCCGCCGAGGACATCCACTACGAGAAGGCCGGGACCTTCCCCGACGTCGCTGCCTGCGCCGATGCCGGACACACCACACCCGGTGTCACGACCTGGCTCTGCGACGAACACCCCGACGGCACCGCCGACCTCTACCTCGTCCCGGCATAGACGTCAGGGTGCCGGTCTTGACCAACACCACCACCCAGACTGGGTCTGATGGGTAAGAAGAAGCAGCAGCGCCGGACCGACCCGAGCAGCAAGGCCCGACGCCGCGCACAGCGCAAAGCCCGCGACAACGACCTCCCGCCCTTCCCCGGCCGCGACGCCGACCACGGGCTTGGGCTCGGGCTCCGGCTCATCGGGACCATCGTCGTGAACGCCGACTACCACCAGCACGACGACGGCACCTGGACCGCCACCGTCGCCCCCGAACTGCTGCCCGGCGCGGTCACCATCGACGACGTCGACCTCCACACCGTCTTCCACAAAGTCATCGCCGTCGTCGAAGTCCTCGCGCAGACCGCCCCACCCGACGCCGACATCAGCACCATCACCCTGCACCGCGTCGACGGCGACACCCTTCGCTGGCTAGCCGCCGTCGACGAGTACGGCTTCACCGACTGCGTCAACGCAGCCCAGTTCCCCGACCACTGACCACCACCGACCAGCCGGACCAGCGGCCAGCTCCTGGTGCTGCCGCGCCGCTTCCGGTCCTCACCCGACCCGGAAAGGCGACTCGCGGGCAGACGCAGTGACTATTCGGAGTGGAACTCCACCCGCACGATCCGCATGTCCATCTCACGGGCATAAGCAGGCACGACCCAGGTCATCTCCTGCGGCGCCGCCGCAGCGTTGCGGACCCAGGCCGTGTGCTCATGACGGCCTTGTCCCTCCGCGTTCTCCATCGTCACGGTGAACACCACCGTGCTCCGCGCCGCAACCTCGAACCACAACTCCTCAACGTTCTGCCCGCGATCGAACTCGATCACCGGCAGACACGCCGCCGGAGCAAGCCCCTCCCGGCACACGTCCTCCCCCGACGGCGGGCCCGCCCACACCGACGGCGCCGGCCCAGCCACCAACCCAGCCAGCACCACACCGGTCACCGCCAGAACCCCAGCACTCCGCCGCACCACCACCCGCAGCAGCCCCGGCCTCTTCCTCAGCGCAGTCGTTGTCGTCGTCACCCATTTAGCCAAAGTCGTCACCCATTCAGATGTCAACTCCGACGCGCCCCGCGACTGAAACGCCGTCTCCGGACCGCGCGGCAACCGCTAGCGGCCAGGGCTAGCGGCGGGCCGGGCGGCCCAGGGCGAGGTAGACATACCGGCCGACCAGCACCGCGCCGGTGATCGCGACCATCACCGTCGCCACCGGCGCCACACCGACCACCACCGCACCGCCGACCAGCACCCCGGCCTCGGCCACCCCGGTCGCGATCAGCAGCGCCGCCGGGCCCGGCCCGGGCCGGGTCACCACCGGAGCCGGGACCGGACCCGGAACGGTCGTGGGCACCGCCCACACCCAGTCCTGCGCCCGATCCTGCGCTTGAGCCTCCTGCAGCAGCTCATACGCTGCGGTGACCACCGCGAACCGGTCCGGATCACCACCGGCGTCGGGGTGCTCGCGGCGCACCGCCGCCCGCCACGCCGAACGCACCACCTCCGCCGGTGCTCCCGGGGCGACACCCAGGATCGCCGCAGCCCGCGTCACCTCGGGCCCCGTCACCAGACCGGTCCTCACCGCTGACCTCCCCCACCGTCGATGTCGCCGCCGATGTCGCCGCCGCCATCGATGTCGCCGAGCCAGATGTCGGCGTCCGCCCCGACCCGACCAGCACCGCCCTGACCAGCACCACCACCGCTACCGCTTCCTCCGCCGTCCCCGGAGCCGCTACCGCCCCGGTCTCGGCGGGCGTGGGCGTGACCGGCCATGAGCTGGCGGCGCGTCAACACCGGCCCCGACACCGGCTCCTCCACCCCGACCGCCTCGTCCAGCACCCGCGACCGCCCCGACAGCGGCGTCACCAGCCCGTAGACGACCTTGTCCGGGCTCGCCCACGCGAGGTGGTGCGGCGGCATCTGCCGCACCCGGTTCGGATCCAACAGGAACGCGTGCTGGCGGCGCACCGTCCCCGCCCCGCTGTACCCACCGGAGAACACCGAAGCGCCCCAGCCCTCGTCCGACCCGGCGCCGACCAGCTGCAACCCGACCTCCCCGACCATCCTGGTCCCGAACCGGGCCGCCAACTCCTCCGCATTCGTCGTCCGCCCCACCAGCACCCCGCCACCCATCGCCCCGAGCAGCCGGTTCCGTTCCTGAGGCGACTCGGCCAGGCC
>NZ_JAHLJC010000052.1:0-1043 GCF_020496255.1 Pseudonocardia sp. ICBG1142
CCGGACGCGGCGGAGGATGCGCAGTCGTGGGCGGAGGCGATGACTGACCTTGGCCTGCATCGGATCGGGTCGGGTGTTCCCCGTTCGAGACGCGGTTGAACATGTGGCGGATGCCTGCGGGGCAGTTGCGGGCGTCGCTGCACAAGCTCGCGAAAACCGATCACCGCTTCTATGACGTGCTGCAACGTGGCCTGTTGCATCTGGTGGTGGATGCCCCGAAGGGGCCGCCGGGATCGTCGGTGGAGTTCCTGGAGCGTCTGGACGGGCGGTGGCTGAGTGAGGCGTGGGCGGGGCACGCGGTGGAGTCGCGGCAGGTCCGGGCGTTGAGTAAGCCGTCGGGTGGCGGGTCGGGTCGTCGTCGCTGGATGCGGACCTGATGCTGTTCTGCGGCCTGTTCCGGTCGTTGGGCGCGGACTTCGATCGGGGGGCGCCGTTGTCGGACTTCGACGCGTTGTATGTGTCGGTGCGGGCACGACTGATGAGGTCGTGGCGGCGGCGAAGACGGCGGTGCTGATCGAGCTGCTCACCCACGAACTCGGCGGTGCTCGTTCCGGGGCTGCGGGCGGCGTCAGGCGTTGTTCGTGCTGGACGATCTCGGCGGTCTCGGGTGAAGTTGCGGGCAGTGTCATCAACCTTGTTGAGCGGCTGCGCTCATGGGTGGTGCGGTGATCGTGTCGGCGCAGCCGGTCGAGGGCCTGGCCGAGTCGCCTCAGGAACGGAACCGGCTGCTCGGGGCGATGGGTGGCGGGGTGCTGGTGGGGCGGACGACGAATGCGGAGGAGTTGGCGGCCCGGTCGGGACCAGGATGGTCGGGGAGGTCGGGTTTGCAGCTGGTCGGCGCCGGGTCGGACGAGGGCTGGGGCGCTTCGGTGTTCTCCGGTGGGTACAGCGGGGCGGGGACGGTGCGCCGCCAGCACGCGTTCCTGTTGGATCCGAACCGGTGCGGCAGATGCCGCCGCACCACCTCGCGTGGGCGAGCCCGGACAAGGTCGTCTACGGGCTGGTGACGCCGCTGTCGGGCGGTCGCGGGTGCTGGACGAGGC
>NZ_JAHLJC010000053.1:0-1989 GCF_020496255.1 Pseudonocardia sp. ICBG1142
GGGGAGGTCGGGTTGCAGCTGGTCGGCGCCGGGTCGGACGAGGGCTGGGGCGCTTCGGTTTCTCCGGTGGGTACAGCGGGGCGGGGACGGTGCGCCGCCAGCACGCGTTCCTGTTGGATTCCGAACCGGGTGCGGCAGATGCCGCCGCACCACCTCGCGTGGGCGAGCCCGGACAAGGTCGTCTACGGGCTGGTGACGCCGCTGTCGGGGCGGTCGCGGTGCTGGGACGAGGCGGTCGGGGTGGAGGAGCCGGTGTCGGGGCCGGTGTTGACGCGCCGCCAGCTCATGGCCGGTCACGCCCACGCCCGCCGAGACCGGGGCGGTAGCGGCTCCGGGGACGGCGGAGGAGCGGTAGCGGTGGTGGTGCTGGTCAGGGCGGTGGCTGGTCGGGTCGGGGCGGACGCCGACATCTGGCTCGGCGACATCGATGGCGGCGGCGACATCGGCGGCGACATCGACGGTGGGGGAGGTCAGCGGTGAGGACCGGTCTGGTGACGGGGGCCCGAGGTGACGCGGGCTGCGGCGATCCTGGGTGTCGCCCCGGGAGCACCGCGGAGGTGGTGCGTTCGGCGTGGCGGGCGGCGGTGCGCCGCGAGCACCCCGACGCCGGTGGTGATCCGGACCGGTTCGCGGTGGTCACCGCAGCGTATGAGCTGCTGCAGGAGGCTCAAGCGCAGGATCGGGCGCAGGACTGGGTGGGGCGGTGCCCACGACCGTTCCGGGTCCGGTCCCGGCTCCGGTGGTGACCCGGCCCGGGCCGGGCCCGGCGGCGCTGCTGATCGCGACCGGGGTGGCCGAGGCCGGGGTGCTGGTGGTCGGCGTGCGGTGGTGGTCGGTGTGGCGCCGGTGGCGACGTGATGGTCGCGATCACCGCGCGGGTGCTGGTCGGCCGGTATGTCTACCTCGCCCTGGGCCGCCCGGCCCGCCGCTAGCCCTGGCCGCTAGCGGTTGCCGCGCGGTCCGGAGACGGCGTTTCAGTCGCGGGGCGCGTCGGAGTTGACATCTGAATGGTGACGACTTTGGCTAAATGGGTGACGACGACAACGACTGCGCTGAGGAAGAGGCCGGGGCTGCTGCGGGTGGTGGTGCGGCGGAGTGCTGGGTTCTGGCGGTGACCGGTGTGGTGCTGGCTGGGTTGGTGGCTGGGCCGGCGCCGTCGGTGTGGGCGGGCCCGCCGTCGGGGAGGACGTGTGCCGGGAGGGCTTGCTCCGGGGCGTGTCTGCCGGTGATCGAGTTCGATCGCGGGCAGAACGTTGAGGAGTTGTGGTTCGAGGTTGCGGCGCGAGCACGGTGGTGTTCACCGTGGACGATGGAGAACGCGGAGGGACAAGGCCGTCATGAGCACACGGCCTGGGTCCGCAACGCTGGCGGCGGCGCCGCAGGAGATGACCTGGGTCGTGCCTGCTTATGCCCGTGAGATGGACATGCGGATCGTGCGGGTGGAGTTCCACTCCGAATAGTCACTGCGTCTGCCCGCGAGTCGCCTTCCGGGTCGGGTGAGGACCGGAAGCGGCGCGGCAGCACCAGGAGCTGGCCGCTGGTCCGGCGGGTCGGTGGTGGTCAGTGGCGGGGAACTGGGCTGCGTTGACGCAGTCGGTGAAGCCGTACTCGTCGACGGCGGCTAGCCAGCGAAGGGTGTCGCCGTCGACGCGGTGCAGGGTGATGGTGCTGATGTCGGCGTCGGGTGGGGCGGTCTGCGCGAGGACTTCGACGACGGCGATGACTTTGTGGAAGACGGTTGTGGAGGTCGACGTCGTCGATGGTGACCGCGCCGGGCAGCAGTTCGGGGGCGACGGTGGGCGGTCCAGGTGCCGTCGTCGTGCTGGTGGTAGTCGGCGTTCACGACGATTGGTCCCGATGAGCCGGAGCCCGAGCCCAAGCCCGTGGTCGCGTCGCGGCCGGGGAAGGGCGGGAGGTCGTTGTCGCGGGCTTTGCGCTGTGCGCGGCGTCGGGCCTTGCTGCTCGGGTCGGTCCGGCGCTGCTGCTTCT
>NZ_JAHLJC010000054.1:0-2888 GCF_020496255.1 Pseudonocardia sp. ICBG1142
GCGATGACTTTGTGGAAGACGGTGTGGAGGGTCGACGTCGTCGATGGTGACCGCGCCGGGCAGCAGTTCGGGGGCGACGGTGGCGGTCCAGGTGCCGTCGTCGTGCTGGTGGTAGTCGGCGTTCACGACGATGGTCCCGATGAGCCGGAGCCCGAGCCCAAGCCCGTGGTCGGCGTCGCGGCCGGGGAAGGGCGGGAGGTCGTTGTCGCGGGCTTTGCGCTGTGCGCGGCGTCGGGCCTTGCTGCTCGGGTCGGTCCGGCTGTGCTGCTTCTTCTTACCCATCAGACCCAGTCTGGGTGGTGGTGTTGGTCAAGACCGGCACCTGACGTCTATGCCGGGACGAGGTAGAGGTCGGCGGTGCCGTCGGGGTGTTCGTCGCAGAGCCAGGTCGTGACACCCGGGTGTGGTGTGTCCGGCATCGGCGCAGGCAGCGACGTCGGGGAAGGTCCCGGCCTTCTCGTAGTGGATGTCCTCGGCGGCGGTCGCGACCCCGGCCGCGCTGAGCGTGAGCGCGGCGGCGCCGGTGGCGGCGAGGACACGGAGCCCGGTGGCGGTGGTCATGCGGTCGCGGTCCCTTCCTCAGAAGCCGTCCCAGATGCTGTGTCCGATGCTGTTGCCGAGGGCACGGTCTCGAATTCCAGCAGGTCAGCGCCGGTCCCGACCTGCGGGCGGTCGCTGTCGCTGTCGCTGTCGCGGTCGCAGTGCGCGGCCGCGGCGCCGACGGTGCGCCATGCCTGGAAGGCGGGCGTCGTGCTCCCAGCGGGTGTAGACGAAGTACCGGGTGTCGCCCGCGACGGGGCGGAGCAGCTCGTAGCCGAGGAACCCGGGCACCTCGTTCATGCAGCCCTGAGCGAAGCGGGCGGCGAACCGGGCTTCCAGCTCCGGTCCGGCTCCGTCGGGGACGGTGATGGCGTTGATCTTCACGACAGACACGCGGGTCTCCTGGGTGGGTGTTTGTGCTGGTAGGCAGGGGTCATCCGATTTTTCGGATGACCCGGTTGAGTCAGGAGTCTGGGAGGTCTTCGTTGCGGTCGATGAGTTCTGTGCGCCAGACCTGGACTGTGATGATGCCGGGATCGTCCCACTCGCCGCCGTAGATGGAGACGTCGAGGTCGTGGTGGTCGGCGTGGATCGTGGCGAGGTCAGCGAGCGAGTCACCATTTCTTCTTGCCCATGAGGCTTAGTTTGCTCCCATGTGATCTTTACGACCAAGAAGGTCGTTAATGCTGGGCGTTTTCAGTAATTTTAACGTGGCAAAAGTAAGGGATAGGGAGATAAGGGCTCCGGCAAGGAGCAGAGCCCACGCACGCACGAGGCCCGGGTAGGTCGCCAGCAGCGGCTCTGCCAGCTCCAGTGCACCCCGAGCAGCGACTGCGCTTAATCCTGCAGATAGGGAGACCCGCCAAAGAAAGTCTAGCACTTCACTGATCGGAATCTCCCCCATTTTTCGACGGAGGAGCCATTGGCTAGCGATGGCGGCCCAGATGAAAAGAAAGAGAGTTAACCGCGGCAATCCCGATGACCACTTGCTCAGACGGCAGGACCATCGGACACAGAAGCAGAAGTGGCACCTTTAACGTGATCAGCCACAACTGGATTAGCGTCGGGGTGCGCGAGTCGCCCTGCGCGTAGAAGACGCGAATTTGTAGCATCATCACCGCGTACGGCAATATTCCAAATGCCGACCATGCAACAGTCAGGCCAAGCCGTTCTGCGCCCGAGCCGCCCCCAGCACCGATCGAAAATAAGGCGATACCAAGGACGTCGCCAAAGGCGGTCATTACGGCAGCGACGGGGACTAAAGCCAGGGTGGATAATCTTACCCCTAGAGAAAAGTCATTAGCGAGCTGTCTAATGTCAGCGTTTGCTGCGGCCCGACTAAGCCGAGGCATCAGTGTGGTTAAAAGAGAGACTCCCAGAACGCCATAAGGAACTTGCAGTAACAACCAGGCATTCGTATAGGTGACAACAGAACCAGCATCAGCTGCTGTCGCTACACGCGTAGTGATAACGTAGCCGATCTGCCCCACTGCAACGTACCCAGTGACCCACAAGGCCATTCCGCCAGCTTGCGACAGTCTTGAGTCCCAGCCCCATAGCGGACGATAATTGAATCCGACGCGCTTCATGTATGGTAGTAGCAGCAGTGTTTGCGCGACAACACCGATGGTTGTTCCTAAGCCGAGCACTAACAGCTTAGGCTCCCCCATAGTTATCGGGTTGATTGAAATCTCACCAGGGATTAGCGCATAGACCGCGAGCGTGGCGAGCACGACGATATTGTTCAGGACCGGGGCCCAGGCAAATGGGCCGAAAAACTTGCTTTGAATTGAGAATCGCCCCGAGTAGCGCTCCCATGCCATAGAAAAAGATCTGCGGAAGAAGGAGCCAGGAGAATGCCGTGGTGAGCTCAGAGTTTGCGGGAGCTGCCTCACTCGCGCTAATCACGAGACGTGTCAATAAGGGCGCAGCTAGCACGGCTAGAATAGTTGCGACCAGGAGCGCAACTCCTGTAAGTGTTAGCAACTTTCTCGTGAACTTTTCGCCCCCATCAGCGTCGCCTTGAGCGCGGACTAGGACGGGGATCATTACACTGCTTAGAACCCCGCCGAGGAGCAACTCGTAAACGACATTAGGAAGCGTGTTAGAAATCGTGTATGCATCATTTAGGGATGCGAATCCAAGGATCGACACGAGCGCGATGTTGCGAATGAAGCCAGTAACTCTACTGACGAGACTTGCAATCGCGACCAATCTGGATGATCTTAGTAATTCATGAGGAGGTCGCGTCGGCTCGCCGACAAGGCGGCCAGCTGGTGCATGCACTTGCTCTATCTCTTTAGTGACAGGTGAGACCTCGCCGACTAGTGGGGAGGGGATTTGCGTAA